>JACRAZ010000043.1 GCA_016213205.1 Burkholderiales bacterium | reverse complement strand
GGGTGTCCACCCGGGCCAGCAGCGCAACGCCCGCCAGCGCCCTTGGGTACCCCGGCCCTTCGGGTCAGCCCCCAGAACAAGCCCACTCGTCGTTGAAAAGCTCGCCGGGGGAACGGCCACGGCTGCGCTTTTCGCCTAGATCGGGCTTGTTCTGGGGGCTGACGTGGGCGCATGGGAAAGCCTCTCAAGCTCTCAGGCCAGGCTGCCGGCGGGCAGCGCCGGGCGCGTGCGCACTTCCTGCAGCAGGGCCAGGTAGTAGGCCAGCGGCGGCGTGCGCTGCGCGGGCTGCTTGGCCAGGTCGTCCCAGCGGCGCAGGGCCACCGCGTCCTCGGCGTAGGGCAGGCTTTCGAACCAGCGCTGCTCCTCCTCGGCCATCGGCCCGCCCTGCAGGCGCAGCGAGTGCACCGAGGCCGGCGACAACTGGCCCGCATAGCGCGCATCGGTGGCCACGAGGTAACGCTTGGCCTGCACGTGCAGGCGGATCGGGTCCAGCACCGCGCGGCCGAAGTCCAGGCTCAGCAGGCTGAAGGCGCGGTGCTCGTGGTCGTCGTCCACCGCGTCGTCTTCGTTGCTGCGCGCCACGAAGTGGCCCAGGTCGTGCAGCAGCGCCGCGGCCACCATCGGCGCCGGCGCATGGGCCAGCTCTGCCAGTTGTGCGCACTGCAGCGCGTGGGCCAGGGCGCTCACGCTCTCGGCACGCCGGCCCTCGTAGTGCTGCTGTCCATGGGCGGCAAACAATGCCTCGATGCGGTCGATCACGTCCATGTCGGTGTGTGCTTCCAGGGTTTCAGATCAGGTGCTTGCGCAGGCGGGCCGACACCAGGTCGATCACCGCCACCGACACCACCAGCATCAGCAGCACCGCGGCGGTCTGGCCGTACTGGAAGCCGCGGATCACGTCCCACAGCACCATGCCGATGCCGCCGGCGCCCACCATGCCCACCACCGAGGCCGAGCGCACGTTGGCCTCGAAGCGGTACAGCGTGTAGCTGATCCACAGCGGCAGCACCTGCGGGATCACGCCGTACAGCACCTCGGCCAGCGGGTGCGCGCCGGTGGCGCGCAGGCCCTCCACCGGCTGCGGGTCGATGGCCTCCACCGCCTCGGAGAACAGCTTGGCCAGCGTGCCGGTGGTGTGCACCCACAGCGCCAGCACGCCGGCAAAGGGCCCCAGGCCCACCGCCACCACGAACAGCAGCGCGAACACCATCTCGTTGATCGCGCGGCAGGCGTCGAGCAGGCGGCGCACCGGCTGGTGCACCCACCACGGCGTGAGGTTGCTGGCCGCCAGCAGCGCCAGCGGCACCGAGCCCAGCAGCGCCAGCACGGTGCCCCACAGCGCGATCTGCAGCGTGACCACCAGCTCGGCCAGGTAGTGCCGCCACTCGTGGAAATCGGGGGGCAGGAAGCCGCGTGCGTACTGGGCCATGTTGCCGGCGTCGCGCCACAGGTCCAGCGGGCGCATGTCGGCGCCCTGCCAGCTGCCGGCCAGCACGGCCAGCAGCAGGCCCCAGCCCAGCAGCGCCCAGGGCGAGGCCGGGGGCCGCGCCGGCGGCGGCGCGGTGGTGGTGGCCTGCGGGCTGCTCATCGCGGTGGCGCCTGCTTCACTTCACGCTGGCGAGCTGGCGGCCCAGCTCGTCCAGGCGCTGGTCCAGCGCCTGCAGCTTCTTCTGCTTGTCCTCGGCCGCGAGGTGGGGGTCGGCCTCCACCTTGGCGCGCTCGCGCACCAGCTCGAGCTGGCGGATCGGCAGCAGCTGCTGGTTGTCCGAGGGCACGAAGCCGGCAAAGGTCAGCGTGTGCAGGATCGCCTTCTCGCGCGAATCGCGGCCGTAGCCGAAGAAGAAGTCTGCGAGCTTCTTCTTCACCTCGGCATCCAGGTCCTTGCGCCACAGCAGCGGGTCGCTGGAGATCAGCGGCGAGCGCCACACCTCGCGCAGCTCGGCGGCGTTGTCGGCCTGCTTGAGCTTCATGCGGTCGATGCCGTCGCTGGACACGGTGGCCACGTCCACCTGCTTGCTGGCCACGGCCAGGATGTTGGTCTCGTGGTTGGCGCGCACGGTGCGCTTGAAGTCCTTCACCGGATCGACCTTGTGCTGCGCAAACGCGTAGTAGCCCGGCACCAGCGTGCCGCTGGTGGAGTTGGGGTCGCCGAAGCCCAGCGTGAGCCTGCTGCGCGCGGCCAGCACGTCCTGCAGCGTCTTGTGGGGGCTGTCGCGGTGCACGATCATCAGGCTCCAGTAGCCCTGGGCCCCATCGGCCTGGGTGACCTTGGCGAACACCTCGCCGCCGGCGCGGTCCACCGCCTCCATGCCGCTCTTGTTGCCCATCCAGGCCACCTGCACCTTGTTGAAGCGCATGCCCTCGATCACGCCCGCGTAGTCGGGCGCGAAGAAGGCGTTGATCTTCAGGCCGGTGTGCCGGGCCATGTCCTCCAGCAGAGGCTGCCAGGCGCTCTTGAGGTTGGCGGACGACTCGGTGGCGATGATGCCGAAGCTGATCTCGCGCGGCTGCGCCTGGGCGCCCCCGAACCAGCACAGCGCGGTGGTGGCCAGGATCGAGACTGCGGTACGACGTTGCATGGTGTGCCTGTTCGGGGTGTGGGGGGGTGGAAGACATCAGGCCGCCTGCAGCGTGCCGGCCGGGGCCAGCACCGGCGGCGGCAGCGCGGTGGCGCCGGCGGGCATCAGTTCGTCGAGCTGCGCGTCGTACAGCGCGCGCAGGCGCTCGCGGGTGAGCGCGGCGGTGGGGCCGTCGTACACCACCTCGCCATGGCGCAGCGCGATCGTGCGCGGGCAGTGCGCGAACGCGGCCTCCACCTGGTGCAGCGACACCAGCACGGTGGTGCCCAGCTCGCGGTTGAGCTCGGCCAGCAGCGACATCACCCGCTGCGCGGACGCCGGGTCCAGCGAGGCGATGGGCTCGTCGGCCAGGATGAGCTCGGCGCCCTGCACCAGCGCACGCGAGATGGCGGCCCGCTGCTGCTGCCCGCCGGACAGGGTGGAGGCCCGCTGCCAGGCGCACGCGGCCATGCCCACCCGCTCCAGCGCCTGGTAGGCGCGCCGGTGCTCGGCCTCGGTGAAGCGGCCCAGCGCCCAGCGCCAGGCCGGCATGCGGTGCAGTGCGCCGGCCAGCACGTTGGTCATCACCGGCAGCCGGTCCACCAGGTTGAACTGCTGGAAGATCATCGCGATGCGGGCGCGGGTGCGCCGCACATCGGGCGCCAGCCGGCCGCCCTGCTGCACCTCGCGGCCCAGCACGCGGATGCGGCTGGCGGGGCCTGCATCGGCCCGGTGTGCCGGGGCCGCGCCCGCATCGGCCCGGTGCAACCCGGCCAGGTGGCGCAGCAAGGTGGACTTGCCCGAGCCCGAGGCGCCCAGCAGCGCCACCATCTCGCCGCGCCGCACGCTGAACGACACGCCACGCAGCGCCGGGGTGGCGCCGAAGTGCTTGTGCACATGCTGCACGTCGATCGCGGTGTCGTTCATCGGGGCTCCTGCACGCTGCGGTCGCGATGCTCGGCCCGGGGCATGACGCCGCTGTGACAGGCCCCGCGCGAGAATCGATGCCCACGCCCCGACCACGCCGCCACCGCCCGTGCCCGCCCCCGCCCCACCGCCCCCCGCCCGGCTGAGCCCGCCGCCGCAGCGCGCGGCCCAGGTGCCGCGCGATGCCATCGCGGGGCGCGTGGCCGCGGCCGCCTCGGTGAAGCTGGTGCTGGTGCGCGCGCCGGCCGGCTTCGGCAAGACCACCGCGATGCGGCAGACGCGCGAGCGGCTCGAAGCCCAGGGCACCGCCACCGCCTGGTTCACGCTGGAGCGCGCCGACAACGACGTGTCGCGCTTCCTGGCCGGCCTGGGCGCCGCGGTGGCGCAGCTCGGGCTGGAGGCGCCGCCGCCCGGCGCACCGCTGGCGGTGATGGACACGCTGGCGCGCAGCGAGGCGCCGTTTGCGCTGTTCCTCGACGACCTGGAGCTGATCCAGGAGCCCGCGGTGCTGGGCCTGCTGCGCGAGGTGGTGGAACACCTGCCACGGCGCGGCCAGCTCGTGGTGGGCTCGCGCAGCCTGCCCGACCTGGGCCTGGGCCGGCTGCGTGCGCGCGGCCAGTTGCTGGAGATCGACGCGGCGCTGCTGCGCTTCTCGCTCGCCGAGACGGCCGAGTTCTTCCGCCTGCGCGCGGCGCCGGCCCTGCCGGCCGACACCTTGCACCGCCTGCACGACAAGACCGAAGGCTGGATCACCGCGCTGTGGCTGATGGCGATGGCGCTGGAGCGCCGCGGCGCGGTGGACGACCTGGTCGAGCGCTTCTCGGGCACCCACCGCGACGTGGCCGACTACCTGGCCGAGGACGTGCTCGCGCACCAGCCGGCGCCGCTGCGCGAGTTCCTGCTGCGCACCAGCATCCTGCGCCAGCTCGATGCGCCGGTGTGCCAGGCGCTGCTGCCGCGCACCGATTGCGGCGCGATGCTGCGCCAGCTGGAGGCGGCCAACCTGTTCGTCACGCCGGTCGATGGGGACGCCGACGGCCGCTACCGCTACCACAGCCTGTTTGCCGACTTCCTGCGCAACCAGCTCGCGCGCGAGCAGCCCGAGCAGGTGGCGCGGCTGCACCTGGCGGCCTCGGGCTGGTACGAAGCGCAGCAGCGGCCGGTGCCGGCGATCGACCACGCCATCGAAGGCGGCGACCACCCGCATGCACTGCACCTGCTGGCCCAGCATGCGGAGACCTTTCTCGAGCAGGGCCGCATGCGGCTGCTGGACCGCTGGTTCGCCACGCTGCCAGCCGACAAGGTGCGCGAGCGGCCCTTGCTGCAGGTGGTGGCGGTGTGGGCGCAGTGCTTCACCCACGGCCCCTGGCAGGCGATGCAGCGGCTCGAGGCCTCGGGCTGCGCCGCCAGCGACGACCCGGCGGTACAGGCCCACGTGAACGCGCTGACGCCGCTGCTGCTGGCGATGATGGACCGCCACCAGGAGGCCGCCGATGCCGGCCGCGCCAGCCTGGCGCGCCTGCCGAGCTGCCGGCCGTTTGCCGACAGCGTGCTGTCCAACGCGATGGCGCATGTGGTGTCGGTGATGGGCCAGCAGCACGAGGCGCACCGCCTGCTCGATGCGGCGCGCCGCTCACAGAGCGGCAGCACCTTCAACCGCATGTACACCGAATCGATGGAGGGCCTGTTCGACCTGAAGGAAGGCCGGCTGCGCCAGGCCACCGCGCGCTTTCGCATCGCCGTGAGCGCCACGCCGCACGCGGCCTCGTACACCCACACCAACGGCAATGCCTGGGCCGGCGTGCTGTACGCCGGCGTGGTGTACGAGGCCAATGCGCTGGATGCGGCCGAGCACCTGCTCAACGTGTACCTGCCGCTGGCACGCGACGTGGGGCTGCCCGACCACATGATCGCGAGCCACCGCATGCGCGCGCGCATCGCCTTCCAGCGTGGCGACGTGGACGTGGCCTTCGTGCTGCTGACCGAGCTCGAATACCTGGGCCACGAGCGCCAGCTCCCGCGCGTGGTGGCCAGCGCCAAGCTCGAACGCGCGCGCATGCTGCTGCTGCAGGGCCACGGCCATGCGGCGCGCGAGGAGCTGGCCCGGGCCGACGACCCCGCGCTGTGGGAACGCGTGCGCCGGCTGCACCTGGCCGCGCACGAGGTCGACGACCTGCTGATCGGCCGCCTGCGCTGGGACATCCACTTCGGTGATGCGCGCGCCGCGCTGCCGGCGCTGGACGCCGCGCTGGCCGAGGCGCTGGCCGCCAACCGCCAGCACCGCGCGCTGAAGCTGCGCCTGCTGCTGGCGCTGGCGCGCCAGCGCAGCGGCGATGCCGCCGGCGCCAGCGCCGCGCTGGCCGAGCTGTTGCAGCCCGCCAGCCGCGAAGGCTTCGTGCGGCTCATCCTGGACGAAGGCCCGGCGGTGGCGCCGCTGCTGCAGCGCCTGCGCAGCGTGGCCCAGCACGGCGCCAGCGAGGGCCGGCGTGCAGACGACCCCATCCTGGCCGACTACCTGGACCGCCTGCTCACACAGTACGGCAGCGCGGTGCTGGCCGAGGAGGCCGAGGCCCCCGCCGGCGCCCTGCCCGCCGAAGCCCCGACCGAGCCGCTGACGGGCAAGGAACTGCGCGTGCTGCAACTGCTGGCCGAGGGCTACTCGAACAGCGCGATGGCCGAGAAGCTGTTCGTCTCCGACAGCACCGTGCGCACCCACCTGCGCAGCATCAACCAGAAGCTGGGCGCGCACAGCCGCACCCAGGCGGTGGCGATCGCGCGGCGCATGGGCCTGATGCGCTAACGCGCCCCGCCGCGGGGCTTGCCAGGTTGCCGGCGCTCGGAGTGCCTGGTCCTGAGGCTGCAGCCATCAACAGCTTGCGTACCCAACTCGGATAGTCGTCATGGCGCCTTGCCAGAATTTCTGCCGTGTCAGGCCAATCGGCCCAGTTGAGCGGCGAGATACCCGCCGCTCGCGGCAGACCGCGATCGGCCACTTCCGGTCATACGATCGGGCAATAGATGACCAAGCCAATGACCGGTTTCTGCGCATAGGCGCTGTAGGTCCACGGCTGCCCGAACGCACGCCTGCTCCGAAGTAGTTGCTCGCCATCTGGCCGGCCAGCGCGCCCCTCAACGGAGGCCCTACGTCCGGAGCTCCATCAGTCCCCCAACCGCTGCCGGTCGTAAGCCGTTGATCCAGGGGCAAAACCGCCGACATCAAGCTGCTCTTCGTCGAGGGGAGCGCTGCCTTGTGCATCAGCGGCTTCGGTGACGATCGAAGTCAGTTCAGCTTCTTCTCGGCCAAAAACGCCTCCACCAAGTCGGCGATCTGGACGTTGTTCAAGTCCGACATCAGGAAGTGCGTGTTGCCGCGGATGCCGATCGCGGGAAGATGCACCAGCCGGGCGTCGCCGCCATGTTTGTTGATGGCATTCACCCACAGGCGAGCCATGGCGAGCCGCACGCGCCAGTTGTCCTGGCCACGCTCGGTGGTCGGCTCGGACGGAAAGTTGTCGCCGTAGAAGATGACGATCGGAAGGCGCGTGAGCTTCTGAAAGTCCGCCAGCGGCACAGCCTCGGGTGACAGGGTGCCTGCAGCGCTGGGCATCGCCGGGGGCAATTCGCCTTGCGGGAAAATGAAGCCGCTGCCCGGTTCGAACGCCACGATGCCCTTGACGTTCTGGCTCTTGATGGCCGTCAGCCAGCCCGGCCCACCGGCCTGCGAATGCGAGAACAGGATGCCTGCGCCAGTCTTGTCGAACAGCGCGGCCAGGGCATCCGAGATCACACCGGCGTCAAAAGGACCGGTGTTCGGGGTGACGGAACGGAAGAACTGATCCAGGGTTTGCGGCTTGCGGTCAAACTGGACGTTGTCGAAGTAGTGGGGCCACTTTCCGATTCGGAATTGGTCGAAGAACAGCTGATCGAGCGGCGTGGGCTCGATCGTCGCCGCCACGGTGCTGTTGCCCGCACGGCCACGACGCGGCTGATCGACCAGGTAGACCGAAAAGCCACGGCGCAGAAAGAGAGTTTGAAAGCCCTCACGACCGTCCGACGTGGTTTCCCAACTTCGCGCGGACTGGAACGCGCCATGCAACATGACGATGGGCAAGGGCCTGGGGTTCTGCGGCACGTGGTAAGAGGCATACAGATGATCCCCATGCAAGGTCTGTCCTTCGGCCGTCGGTGCGTTGTTGTTGTAGGTGCCGGGCCTGCTGAGCACCTTGCCGCCAACCGCGAAGCTGCCCTGCTCCTGGATGACGAGCGCGCCACCTGGCCGCATCGTGCCCACGGGAGGGGTCGTGCAGGCCGTCAGCAAGATCAGTGAGCTCAGCGTCAGGACGCCCGGCAGGGTCTTGGCAAACTTCATGTTCATCTTCCTTGCGCTGCGGCCAGCGCCTGTGTCAGCGCATCTTTCGCGCGTTGGGCGGCTTGCTTCTCGCCGTGCTCGGCGAGAACCTGTATCAGCTGGTGCAACTGCGTCGCTGTCAGGCCCACGCGCAGGCTGGCCCGCATGTGGGAGCGCAACTGCGCTTCGACGCCCGGCGTCGCGGCCAGCGCGCCGACGGTGGCCAGTTCGCGGCTGCGCCAGTCGAGGTTGTCGCGCTCGAAGATGTCGCCGAACAGGTGGGCCTGCAGGAACTGGTTGATGACCGGTGCAAAGTCCATCACCGGGCCGGTTACCGGTGCACCCGAAATGCGCGTCTGGTAGGCCTTGCCCACGGTGAGCAGTTCGTCGCCGGTCAAAACAGGGCGGCTGGGCTCGCGGCCCGGCGCGTCCTGGATGCCGCGCTGCCTCCGCGCCTGCGTGACCTTCAGCAACTCGCCGAGGGCATTGAGGCTCTTCGGGAAACCGACATACGCATAAAGCTGGACCAGGATCTCCTTGGCCTCGCTGACCGTCAGGCCGGCGTCCAGCCCCTGGTTCAAGCCGGCGTTGAGACCGACCATGTCGCCGGTGGCCATGAAGGCCGCGATCAGCGGAATCGCCTGCTGCCTGGCGGTCAGGGTTTCGGCGTTGGCTTGTGATCCCGCCACGGCTTGCGGTTGCGTGCTCCGCGCGGCAACACCGGAGGCCGCTGCGTACTGCTCATCCGTCACCCTCGCCATCCAGGTGACGCTTTTGCCATCGACCGAAGCGCCCATCGCCAGATGGGTCATGGAGGTGTCGGGCGCTGCACCGTGCCAGTGTTTGACGCCAGGCGGGCACCAGACCGCGTCGCCGGGGCGGATCAACTGCGCGGTCTTGCCCCATTCCTGCGTCAGGCCGACACCGGCAGTCACCACCAGGCGCTGGCCTGCGGGATGCGTGTGCCAGGCCGAACGTGCACCCGGATCGAAGCTCACGTAGGCGAGCGAAGCATTGATGGTCTCGTTGGGAGCAAACAGGGGATCGACACGCGCACGTCCCGTGAAATTCTCAGCGGCGCCCAAGGTCGAGGCTCGTTCGCCTGGGCGGGTGATCTGCTGGGAAGGTGCTGCGGCCGAGATGCCTGGTTGAGCCTGGGCCTCGGCTGAACGGGCCATCGGAGTGGTGGCACAGAAGGCAATGAAGGCAACGCAAATGACAAGCGATCTGTACATGGAGGGCATCCTTGGCTCAGGCTCAAAGATCGAGCTTGCGCTCGCTCATCCACTTCACCATAGCCGGGTCCCGGTGCGAGAAGAAGCTGCTCGTGCCGGTCTCCAGCGTTGCGATCTCCGCGATGTCGCCGTCTTCCAGTTGGAAGTCGAAGACATCGATGTTCTCAGCCATCCGCTCCTTGCGAACCGACTTGGCCAGCGCGACGATGCCGCGCTGAACGAGCCAGCGTAGGACGACCTGGCCGACCGACTTGCCGTACTTGCCGCCGATGGCCGTCAACACGTCGTTGTGGAAGAGGTTGTTGCGGCCCTCCGCAAACGGAGCCCAGGCCTGCGCCTGCACGCCGTTCTCCTTCATGAACGTCACACTTTCTTCCTGCTGAAGGAAGGGGTTCACCTCCACCTGATTCACGGCCGGCGCGATCTCATTGAATGCCTTGATGTCCATCAGGCGGTCCGGATGGAAATTGCTGACGCCGATGGCGCGCAGCTTCCCGGCCCGGTAGGCTTCTTCCATGGCCCGCCAGGAGCCGCGCCCGACAGCTTCCTCGTTCATGTAGGAGGCGGCCGAGTCGATCAGGCGGTAGCCGGTCTGGATGGCGTCCACGACGCATTGCTCGCACTCCTTGGCATCAGGGATCTGGAAGACACCGAAGCCGACGATCGGCATCTGGAGGCCGTTGTCCAGGGTGACGTGTTGCATGCTGGCTGCTTTCGGTGAGATGGGTTTGGGTAGCGGACCGGCCAGCCATGTGTTGACGCGATCCATCGTCTTCCGGTCCTCGCAGGCGGGACGAGGCACTCCTCGTCCGTCACCGTCTTCACTTGTTCGTGTGCCGCCGGGACATGCCAAGGTCTCGGCTCGCCGCCTCCCAGAAGCGAACGGCGTCGTCGATCCAGCCCTGCGCCGCCGTCCCGGTGCCCAGGCCGAAGCCATGACCGAGCCCCGGGGCCTTGCGGTAGGCCACCTTCACGCCGGCGCGTTCGAGTGCGGCCAGCCGGCGCTCCATCAAGGCCGGTGGTGAGATCGGGTCATGCTCGCCGACGACGACGAAGGTCGGCGGTTCCTCTTCCAGGACTCCCGAGATGTCGGAGTGGCCGGTGTAGGCCATCACCACGGCGGCAGGCCTGGGCAGCGGTTCGGCTCCAAAGCGCGCCGTACCGTGCGAGCCGATCGCTGCCGCCATCCGCGCACCGGCCGAACTGCCCCACAGCGAATAGCCTTCGGTGCGCACCTGCAAGGCTGAGGCGTGGCGGAAGATCGCCGACAGCGCTGCGGCCAGGTCTTCGGTGGCCGCGGTGCCGCCTTGCCCGACGCGGTAGCGCAGCACGAAGGCGTTGAAGCCGTGCCGGTTGATCGCCAGTGCGTACGGCAGCCCCTCGTGCACCGTGGCGACATACGAGAACCCGCCGCCCGGTGCGATGACCGCAAAAGCCGCTCCGGGCCGGCCGCGCAGGAAGAAGAGGCCTGTGTGTGCTTTCGTCGGGTCGCGCGCCTTCTCGGCCTGCGAGTAGATGTCGATGAACACGCGACGCCCTGCACCGGCATCGTCGATCAGCCGGTTCAGCCCGGCGACCACGTCGCGTGCGTCGACCTGCGTGTGGTACGGCAGCAGCGATGCGAAGTCGCCCAGACGCGTGTTGCGGTAGACCTCGGCCTCGCTGCGCGGCAGCAGGAGCTGCGCGTGCCCGGCCAGTGCCGGATGGTCGAGCAGGTCGCCCAGGCGGTCGTTGGGGGCGAGTTGCGCCATTGCCGCGCCGGCGCCGCCAACCAGCACCATCGACGCCACCCAGCCGCGTGCCGGCCGCATCACCGCTTCGGCGGCGCTTCGACGCCCGTGGCGGCGAGCACTGCCGGCGACAGGCGAGCGCCGCGGATCGGAATCGCCGAGAGCGCTGCATCGAGCTCGGCCAACTCTGCGGCTCTGAAGACGATCGCCGCCGCGCCGACGTTCTCCTCCAAGTGCGCCACATTGGTGGTGCCCGGTATCGGCACGATCCAGGGCTTGCGCGCCGCCAGCCAGGCCAACGCGACCTGCGCTGGCGTCGCGTTCTTGCGCTGCGCCCAGGTGCGCACCAGATCCACCAGCGGCATGTTCGACGGCAGCGCATCGGGCGCGAAGCGCGGCACGCTGGCGCGGAAGTCGCGTTCGCCGAAGCGGCTGCCGGCGTTGACCGTGCCGGCCAGGAAGCCCATGCCCAGCGGGCTCCAGGGCACGAAGCCGATGCCGAGCTCTTCGCACAGCGGCAGCACCTGCGCTTCGGGGCCGCGCCACAGCATCGAGTATTCGTTCTGGATCGCCGCCAGCGGGTGCACGGCATGCGCGCGGCGGATGGTCTGCAGTCCGGGTTCGGACAGGCCCCAGTGCAGCACCTTGCCTTGGGCGACCAGTTCCTTGATTGCCCCGGCCACGTCCTCGATCGGCACCTGCGGATCGACGCGGTGCTGGTACAGCAGGTCGATGCGGTCGGTGCGCAGGCGACGCAATTGGGCTTCGACCACGCGCCGGATGTGCTCGGGGCGGCTGTTGGTGCCGCCGCGCCTCGCGCCGGTCTGCGGGTCGATGTCGAAGCCGAACTTGGTCGACACGACCACGCCATTGCGTCGGCCCTGCAGCGCCTCACCGAGGATCTCCTCGGACATGAAGGGTCCGTAGACCTCGGCGGTGTCAAACAGCGTGACGCCGAGGTCCACCGCGCGGCGTATCAGTGCCATCGCCGCTTGCCGGTCGGTGCTGCTGGCGTAGAGGTCGTTCACGGCCTGCGGGTGGCGGCCCGGATGCCACTGAACACCCATGCCGATGGGAAACACCTCCAAGGGCCCAAGGCGTCGGCGCACTGTGGATGAAGTTCCGGTGGCCGGCGTGGCGCAGGCTGACAGCAGCCACGGTGCCACGCCGATCGCGGCGGCAGCGGCCAGCCATTGGCGGCGCGGATTCGGATAGACGGGTGGGTGGTTCATGCGGGTCTCCTGGTCGTTCGCAGGCAGTCTAGGGAAGCCACTGGCATGTGAATAGCGCCAAGTTGCTTGATGGATTGGCAAGCTGCAGCCGACAATCCCCACCGGACATCCCATCATGGCCATCAACGAACTTCGCGCCATTTCCACCTTCGTGACGGCTGCCGAACTCGGCAGCCTGCGCAAGACTGCGGCCGCGCTGAACATCAGCCCGCAGGCCGCCAGCCAGGCGCTGGCGCAGCTCGAGCAGCACCTGAACCTGCGGCTCTTTCATCGCACGACGCGTTCGATGGCCTTGACCGATGAGGGGCGGCGCTTCCTCGAGGAAGCCCAGCCGTCGCTGGTGGGCCTTCAACGCGCGTTGCGGAGCGCGAAACGGGCCAAGGACGAGATCGCAGGCCCGCTGCGCATCGTCGGGCCGCGTTCGACCTTCCAGCCGGTGCTCTGGCCGCTGATCGACGAGTTCTGCCAGCGCCACCCGGGCGTGGTGCCCGACGTGCAGCTGGAAGACCGCGTGGGCAACTGGGTGGAGGACCGGGTCGACGTGGGCTTCCGGCTCGGCCTGTCGCCGCACGAAGGGCTGATCGCCCGGCGCCTGTTGCCGGTGCAACTGATCGTCTGCGCCTCGCCCGCGTACCTGAAGGCGCACGGCGCGCCGGAAACGATCGCTGCACTGCAATCACACCGCTGCAGCGTGTTTCGCAATCCGGGGACGGGCCAGGTCGTTCCCTGGCGCCTGAAGTCGGGCAACGACGAAGTGCAGCAACCGGTGGTGCCGACGATCTGCACCAACGACGAGATGCTGGAACTGCGCGCCGTGCTCGCAGGGCGGGTGCTGGGCCAGCTCGCGGGCCTGACGGCCGCTCCGTACATCCGCGCCAAGCAACTGGTGCCCTTGCTCGTCGATCACATTCCCGACCGCTACAGCTACTTCGTCTACTACGGCAGCCGCAACGCCCAGCCGGCGCGCGCACGCGCCTTCATCGAACTCGCGCTCGAGCGGCTCGTCAACAACACAGAGTACGTGTTGAGCATGAAGGAGCTGCGAGCCGCAGCACGCGGGGCACGGGCGATGCCGTCATGATGCACAGGTGTAGACAGCATGCAGAGTCGCCGTCAGGTCGGCGGCGCCAGCCCGCGGCTTTCAGATGCAGCCGCTCACCGGCGACCCTGTCTTCGTCGGCCGCCACGGGTCGGTGACGGCCGGCATCACCGATGTCTGAAATTCTCGACGAGGTCGCCAGCGAGCGTCCGTTTCCAAGGTAGACCGGTCGCTCACCTTGAAATTCGGCACGGACGCCTATGGGTCGATAGCCGCAATTCGGGCGAGCCTCGCTGACAGACCGCATTCAGTCCTGAGTGGTCAATCCTGCAGTCAACACCAAGTACGACATCCCGCACTCAGAGAGTCGAATCGTCCGTCCGTGACCTGCAGGCTCATGCTGCGCCGGAACTCTCTCCCAGCATCAGTCGCTCGCACTGCAGGCACAAGTAGTTCGCGCGCAGCAGCCGCTCTCCTGTGCCACCGCCCCGGTCCAACGCGGCGCGGAAGGCCGTGAGCCCCGCGTCGGCCAAGCGATCTGCGTGCTGCATCAGTTCGGCGAGCGCCCTTTCGGCGTTTTCCGGCGCCGTGCCTTGCTCCGCCTGTCGTTGCAGTTCATGCCGCAACGCTCGCAAGGCACTTGGTGCGGTTGATAAGTACGCGGCCTCCTGCATCGGCGCATTTCGCGAAGGAACCAAGCGCCTCAAGCGTTCCAGGAGCCCAGAAGCCATGCCCTGCTGCGGCGCATCGTCGAAGTGGAGCGCGTCGATGCAACTGTCCCTGGCACCCGCGCGCACCAGGCTCAAGGGCTCCGCCACCACGCCGCCCTGGGCGGACGCGTGCAGCCGCGCGATCACTAGCGTTCCCGGCACCAGCTCTGATGGTGCGAGCTGTTCGACGCGCCCGATCGCGTGCCGGTTGTACTCGTCAAACGGTATCTCAGCGGCCAGCATGTGCCCCTGTCCGTCCAGCAGCGGCCAGATCAGGGTCTGCCGGGCATCGTCGAATCGGGCCTCGCCGAACTGCGCTGGCCGCAGCGTCACCCAGTCCTTCATCGGATCAGGTTCTGCCAGCAGGCTGGCACGTTGGTGGCCACGTGCAGTGAACATCTCTGCCCAGGATTCCCAAGGCTTCAACTGCTGCCCCAGGGTGGCTGCGTCCAACGGCGACACGGTAGCGGTGGCGCTGTCGGCGGCCGAAAGACGCCCTGCGTCGTTGACTTGTGCCCCCTGCAGCGTGACGCGACTGCCCGTGGTCTGCGCGGGCGCACCCAGCCCGGCCCAAGGGCCGGCCGCCTTGTAGCGGGCGATGGGGTTGAAGCCACGCTGCGCTTGCGGGCGCGCATCGGTGCAGGACATGAACGCCTGCTCTGCGGGTGACCAGAAGATCATCGTCAGCCCCACGTAGCCGGCGGGCGAGCGCCAGGCCTGTGCACCCAACCCGAACAGTTCGAGCGAGGCCGAGGCCTCGTAGCGTGATCGGGCGCGGCCCACCAGTTGCCGCGGCGCGGCGCCCTGGGCTGCAGCGACGTCCAAGGCGCACACCAGCGCAAGCGCGATGCTGAGCTCGTCGAGCAATCGCAACTCGTCGGCGCCCCCGGCGCGTTCGAGCAAAAGTTCCACATGATCGGCAATGCGGCGCGTCAGCCGGGCCAGGCGGTGGTACTCCGCGCCCTGTGCCCAGACCGCCAGCGTCGTATAGCGCTCGTGAATCCCTTGCGACAGGTGAGCGAGGCCGAGCTCCACCGACTCGGCCAGGATCTTTCGCAGCGATGCCCGCAGTCGACCGCGCGACTCGTCGAGGCTTGCATCTCGCGGCTCCGCAAGGGTGTGATCCAGCCCCAAGTCCAGCGCCCGGGTGCGCTGCCGTGCCGTGGGCTCGGGTGGCGTGAGCTCGCGGCCGTGAGCACGCTGGAAGGCAAGCACGACGGCCACGCGGTACTTCTCGATCTGTGCAAGCTCGGCATCGGCGATCAAGGCATCGAGTCCGCCGCCCATGTAGCGCAGCGTGAGTCGCGGGCGCTGCATGGCCAGCACCAGGTGCTGGCTGCCCGAAATCACCAGCGCATGCTCAGATTCGAGGTCCTGCACGTACTGCCAGGCCCAGCGATAGCCGGCCTTGCCGGCATGGCGCACAAGCTCGGCCGCGGACATAGTCAGCAGGGCAGCCTGCAGCGGCGCGAGCGGATCGGCCGCGGCCTCTTCGGCTTGGCCTGCCTGAGTCGCCGAGGCTTGCAGCGTCTGCTGCAGGCCCATTGCTGCGGCGAGGATGTGCTGACATATGCCGCTGGCCGGGCAATCGCATTGCGCATGCGCCGGGCCTCGCTGGTCGAAGCGGATGCGCTGCGCTCCGAAGCTCAGTACTACATGCGCAGCACCCTGCTCGATGATGTCGACCTTCTGCTGCTCCAGGTCCTTGCGGGCGCGGCGCACCAGGCCGCGGTTGGCCAGCGCCACGTAGGAGTCGTCGTCGAAGCGTGCGAGCAGCGCGCCGAGCTGGTCGAGCACGCTGCTCACGAGATCACCTTCACCAGCCAGTGCGCAAGCTTCTGCGGCGTGAGGGCGGCGATCTCCATGCCACAGGCGGCCAGGCGCTCGGCCATCTGGCGGTCGTAGACAGGGTGCGCCTGGCTGTCGAGCGAAGCCAGCCCGAGCAGCTTCACGCGTGCCTCGGCCAATTTCTTCACCGCACGCACCAGCTCGCTGGGCGGTGCGCCCTCGCAGAAGTCGGTCACCAGCACGAGCACGGTGCGATGCGGGTTCTCGACCAGTTGGGTGCAGTAGCGCACTGCCTGCGCGATGTCGGTGCCGCCGCCGAGCTGAACACGCATCAGCGTCTCCACCGGGTCGTCGGCGTGGTCGGAGAGATCGACGACGCTGGTGTCGAACACGACGATGCGCACCCGGAAGGCGGGCAGCGCGGCGAGGATGCCCGCCATGACCGCGCTGTGGATCACCGAGTCGGCCATGCTGCCGCTCTGGTCCACGCACAGGATGATGTCCCACGGCAGGCGGCGCGTATTGCGCTCGAAGAAGCGCAACTGCTCGATGACGAGCTGCCCGCGCTCGCGGTCGAAGTGCTTCAGGTTCTTGCGGATGGTGCCTTTGGCGTCGAAGTTCTGCGCGATCGCCATTGGTGAATGGCGGAAGCGGTTGAGTCGACCCGATAGGGCCTGCCGCACCTCGGGCTCGAGCTGGCGGCGGATCTCCTCGACCACCTGGCGGATGATGCGCCGTGCAAGATGCAGCACGTCGCCCTTCAGGTGGCCGCGCAGCGAGAGCAGCGTACGCAGCAGTTGCTGGTTGGGTTCAAGGCGCTCGAGCGTCTGCGGGTCGGTCACCAGCTCCGTGAGCCCGTAGCGGTCGAGGGCATGTTTCTCGATGACCTCGACCGTCTCCTGCGGAAACAGCTCGCGCACCTCGCCCAACCACGTCACGAGCGTGAGCTGCGAGGGGTCGAGCGAGCCGGGGGCGGTACCGTCACGCAGGCCGCGGCCCTTGTACTCACGGCCGTAGAGGTATTCGAGCGCCCGGTCCATGCGGCCGTTGGCGCCGTGCAGGCCGCCCGCCTGGCCCGGCAAGCCCTGCTCGGCGTATTTGCCCAGCACCAGGCGCCAGCGGGCCAGGTCCTTCATGCGCCCACCCATGCGCCGAGCCCGTCGGCGCGCAGCACGTCCAGCAGCTGCTGCGTCGTCGCGAGGTTCGCTTGCACCTGCTCGGCCGACACGTCGTACCGCACCAGCCGGCCGAGGCTGGCTTTGTCATGCAGGCCGGCCACGGCCTGGGCGATGCGATCCGTCTCCCTCGGCGTCATCTCGGCGAAGGCCAGACGCAGCTCGGGCAGGTTGGCCACGAAGTCGGCGTCATCCCAGCTGGCGAGCAGGCGGTCGAGCACCGACAGCAGGGCAGGCTGCTGCCACGCGGCCTCGCGTGCGGTTTGCAGCAGCCCGCGCAGGAAGGACACCGCGTCGCGCGGCGCGATCAGGCCGTTGAGGTGGCCGTCGACGGCCGTGCCGAGCGCCACTTCGGACAAGCGGCCGGCGCCGTAGGCCAGGCCGGCCGCCGCACCGCGCACGAACGCGGAGTCGTTGCCGGTGGCCAGCTCGTCGATGAGCGCCCAATAGAGCGCTCCATCGAGGTGTTTTCCGGATTCGCTGGCCAGCAGTTCGCGCAGGCGTGACAGGCCCGCCACCACCTCGCGACCGTCGCCGGGTGCGCCACGCAGCCCACGCCCGAGATAGATGGCCCGATCGTAGGTGGCCTTGAGCAGCAGCGGAAGTTCTTCGATGCCGCGCGCCTCCAGCGGCTCGCGGGACTCCCACAGCAGCCCAAGCGCCCCGGCCGCAGCGGCCACGGTCTCGAACTGCGCGTCGGCAGCCACGACGGCGGCCAGCGTGCCGCACACCTTGGGCACATGGTCGTGCAGGCCGAGCACGCAGGCCTGCGCCAGAAGCGCGGCCGCGGCTTTGGCATGGCGCGGCTCGGCGCCGGATTCGAAGCGCTCGAGCCGCTCGCCGAAGCGCGCCGCCACTGCCAGTGGCACTGTAGTGCCGTACACCGAGGCCTCGACCAGGGCCGCTTCGGTGGCTGCCGAGTGGGTGTAGTCCCAATGCTCCTGCAGCCGATCGAGCCCGAAGCCGTTGACGAAATCAGGGCCAGCGCTGCGGTGCGCCAACGGCACGCCAAGCAGCCCGAGGCCGTGGAACAAGCGGCTGGTGATGCGGTGCTCGGGCCGACGATAGATGTCGAGCACGGCGCGGCGCGGCTCCGAGTCATCGATCTTCAGCCGCTGGCGGCGTGCGCGGTACTCGAAGTCGCGCACCAAGGGCGGTGTGCTCGCACCAGGCGGCACCTTGCCCATTGCCTGACCGCTCAGCATGCGCCGCGCCACCGCGCGCACCAGTGCACCGTCGGCATCGGCGTCGCCCTTGACGAAGCAGCTGGTCACTGCGTCGAGCACGTCGTCGCGCACGGGCGCGGAGCGCTGGCGCAAGGCAGCGAGCCGGAGCACTTGCTCGTAGGCAGCACCCAGGGCTGGCATCGGTAGCGGCAGGCCATGGCGAGTGCGCAGCTCCATGGCGATGTCGAACAGCATGGTCAGCGCAAGCTCCTGCCGCACTCGCGCACCCGCTTGCAGGCCGGCCTTGTCGTGGCGCAGCATGCGCTCCCACAGCTGCTGCTGCCAGGCGGGAGAGGTCATGCCGGCCGAGTAGCCGTTGAGGCGGTCGAGGCGGTCCTGTCCGTAGCGGATGAGGGCGGCCGCTTCATCGCTGACCGTGCTGCGCGAGATCGCGGGTCGTTGGGCGCCAGTACCCTCCAGCAGGCCAGGCAGTGCCACGGCATGGAAACCGCCGACCACGGCGAGCACCGGGCCGTCGCCGGGCTCGCGGCGAGCCAGCGCTTGGCGGATATGCCAGGCCATCTCGTCCTCGCGCGCCAGCGTGCCATCGGCGCGCAGTTCCTCGTCGCTGCACTCCACGCGGGCCAGGTGGCAATAGGCGGCCATGTCCAGCACATGTTCTTGCAGTGTGCGTGCCGTCGCCGGCGCCTCGAACAGGTGCTCCCACAGCTCCTCGTGGTCGCGGCAACCCAGCCGCGACGCCAGCGCGCCGAGGTAGCGGCTGCGGCGGAAGTGGCGCTCGTCGAGCAGCGACTGCGCTTCGCCGTCCTCCTCATCGGGCTCGAACTGACACTGCTCGGCGTGATCGAGGTCGATGAAGCGGGCGGGTATGCCTTGCTCCTGCGCGGCGCGCAGCGCCACCAGTTCGGGCGAGTGATCGCAGAACGGGTAATAGGCGGCGCGCCGCTGTGCCGCCTGCTCACCCTGCGGCTTGAGCACGGCGTAGGTGTAGACCGCCAACGGCATGCGCGCCTCGGGATGCACGAGCATCGGGATGAGCGGGTCGAAGCAGCGCGGACCTTCGACGAGCACGGCGCTGGGCCGCACGGTGGCGAGCCAGCGGCGCAGCTGCCAGGCGCAGGCCGGACTGTGGTGCCGCACCGGAAACAGCACCCGGTCAGGCCCGATCAGTCGAGCCCCCAGCGCGCGCACCGCGTCCGAGGTGGGCAGCATCGTGCCGAATGCCTCAGCGATCGAGTTCGCGGCGCGCATCGAGCACGCGCTTCCATTGGGCGTGGCGCTGTGCACGCTGCTTGACCACCACGTCGAAGTAGTGGCGCAGCTTCTTGCCGTCTTCCGGGTTGTCCTTGAGCACGGTGCCGATCAGCTGGCGCGCCACGTGGTCGCCGCCGACCGAGCCGTCGCCGAAGTAGTGCGCATCCAGGCAGGCTGCATAACCCACCGACACCGCCTCGGCCGACGACATCACCGCTGTCGGCTTCTCGATGACCACGCCTTCGCTGGTCACGCCCTGGCGCAGGTCGTTGAACGCGGTGACGAGCAGCTCCACCACGTCGGCGTCGAAGTCGACTTCCACCTGTGCGCGCGCCAGCAGCGCCTCGGTCTGCTCACGCACGAGCTGAGTTTCGAGCTTGCGATCGGCAATCGGCCGCACGGTCTCGAAGTTGAAGCGACGCTTGAGCGCGCTGGACATCTCGTGCACGCCGCGGTCGCGGATGTTGGCGGTGGCCAGCACGTTGAAGCCGCGCTGCGCGAACACGGTGGCGTCCTCGCCGTCGAGCTCGGGCACGTGCAGCACCTTCTCCGACAGCACGCTGATCAGGCTGTCCTGGATCTCCGGCTGCACCCGCGTCACTTCTTCGAAGCGGCACAGCATGCCGGCGCGCATCGCCTCGTGCATCGGACCGCCCACCAATGCGCGCGGCGTCGGCCCTTCTGCCAGCAGCAGCGCGTAGTTCCACGAGTACTTGATCTGGTCTTCGGTGGTGCCGGCAGTGCCCTGGATGATGCAGATCGAGTTGCCGCTGATCGCCGCGGCCAGCAGTTCGGAGAGCATGGACTTCGCCGTGCCAGGCTCGCCCACCAGCAGCAGCCCGCGGTCGCTCATCAGCGTGACGATGCAGCGGTCGATCAGCGCGTCGTCGCCGTAGAACTTGCCCCGCACGCCGAGCTTGTCGTCGCCGAGGATGAAGCTGCGCACCGCGCGTGGCGACAGCCGCCAGCCCTGCGGTCGCGGGCCGGAGTCCCTTTCGCGCAGGCGGGCCAGTTCCTCTGCGTGCACCTGCTCGGCAGGCGCGCGCAGCACGGCGGCGGGTTCGGTGTATGGCACTTCAGTACTCGCTCTTCTTCTGCCAGTCGGCGTCGTAACCCGTGCCATCGGCGGCGATCAGGCGAAGGTCGTTGTAGCACTCCGACAGCAGCACCTTCGGAACTTTGGACAACGTCAGCTTGCCACGCTGCCAGCTCGAGTTGTCGGCGCTGCTGGCGAACGACAGGTTCAGCAGCGCCACGGTCCGGTTCTCTTCAGGCAGCGGGTTGCCCGTGAATTCGATCACCGCCTGCAGCCCGAGCGTTGGAAAGCGCTTCTCGTAGACGTGGAACCAGCCGCCGTCTTCCGCCGGTCCCCGTGTGTAGCCCAGCTTCAGCGCACGGCCACGCAAGGCAAAGGCTTCGACCAGGTGACCTTCGAAGTCCTTGATCGCGTCGTCCTTGCTCTGTGCTTCGGGCAGCGCGTAGTTGCCCTTGCCGAGTTGCTGGAAGAGCGGCTTGATCTCGTAGTCCACCAGGTGCTGCTGCCACGCCGACACGGGGTTCGCGTCAAGCAGCGAGTCGTGTGCCAGGCGCACGCGGGCACCTTCGGTCAACTCGACCGGGTTGTCCTCGCAGTCGGTGAGCGTGCCGTCGTCGAGCGGCCGAAAGCTTCGCGCCGCCTGGCCGTCGACCAACTCCACCCACACCAGCCGCTGCACGAGATGGCGTAGCACGGGGTGCTGCTGCAAATAGGCAGCCCAGTCGGCGGCCGGCCACTCGCGCTCGGTGCACAGCGCTTCGTAGAGGCGGTCTGTCTGCAGGTCGACGATGCTCTTGAGTTCTTTCTTGGCCGCGCTGAAGGCCTTCCTGGCCTCCTTGGCCTGCTCGGCGTCGTCGTCCTGCCGCGGCTCCGGCAGGGCCGCGATCTTCTTGCCGTCCGGGTTGAACAGCTCGACCTTGAAGTCGGGCAGCAGGCGTGCCGTGAAGCTGCGTGGCCCAAAGCTGAGTTCGAGCGTGCCGGTCTCGTCGAAGCCGGCTGAGGGCACAGTGCGGTCGGCCAGTTCGGCGAGCGTCCAGCCCTTGCGGTCGGCCAGCGCCTCGGCCTGGCGGGTGGCCTCTTCCTGGAAGCTCTTGGTGCGGAAGCGGCTGCCGATGGCCAGCATCAGCTGCGTGGCGCTTGGGTGGTCGATCCAGGCCAGCATGGCGATCAGCGCCTTGCCATGCGCGGCACGGGTGCCGTACCACTCCTTCAGGTAGCGATGGGTCGGCCCTGCGGCTCGTTCGCGCGCGCAGGCCGCGGCGATGGCGAGAAGACCCTTGGCGGAGATGGCTGAGCCGGCTGGTTGGCGAAGTTGCGCGGGCAGAAAGGCAGCCGTCAACTCCTCCACCGACTTGCCCAGATGGGGGCTGCCCTGGAAGTACTGCGGGTGGCTCGTCATCAGTGAAAAGGTACTCTGGGCTTCGCTCTGGGCGCGCCGCATGGCCTCGTCGGGCGGGCTGGGCCGGACGTCCTCGCGCAGCCAGGTCTCCAGCACGAACTGACCGAAGTTCTCACGGTCCTGCGGGTTGAACATCTCGCAAAACTTGCGCAACACCGCATTGGGCTCGGGAGACTTCTGCTTGACCGCCTGCACGATCATCCAGCGCAGCACGTCGGGCGGCACGGCTGCGCCGCCATCGGCCCAACGGACTTCGGGCAGTGCGCTCCACGGGAAGAAGTCCAGGTCCTTTGGCAAGCCTTTGGCGAGCGACTTGGCGGCCTCGGCGGCCAGCGCCTTGCGATCCAGGTACTTCTCGACCGGCTGACCGAGGGCCTGCAGAGCCTCGAGCATTGCCCCCTTGGCGAGGTCGTGCTTTTCCTTGGCGACCGCCCTTTCCAGTGCCGGCACAGCCGCCCCGTGGCGAAGCCGGGCCAGCCAGTTCGCCGCGATGGCGCGTGTCTCGGCCTTGCCGTCGGAGAGCGCATCGGCGATGCGCGCTTCCTTGTCGGGATGGTGGTGCAGTGCCTCCTGGGCCAGCATGCGTTCAGTCTTGCCCGGGCCCAATGCGAGCGTGAACAGCGCACTGATGGCCGCAGCCGGTGGCTGGGGCAGCGTCGCAATGGCTCGGAACAGTCCGGCACGGCCGAAGGAGTAGTCCTTGAACAAGTTGTTCAGCAAGGCCTGCAGGACGGTATCCAGGTGATATGCGAAATACGGCCAGACGTGCTCGTTGGGCCAGTCGATGGCGATTTGGGCGCCCCATGTGTGGCAGTAGTTGCGCAGCAGGGCTTTGCCCGACTGTCCGATGTCGTCGAGCATGCATGACAGCTCCAGCAGCGTAGGTGCACCGAGGCGCGTGTGCATGGCATTGAACGCCTGGATGGCGGGGCGCTCCAGCAAACCGTCGTCCGAAGTCAGCACGCCGAAGAACTGCAGCACCTTCAGCAGTGCGGTGGGCGTGACGCCATCGGTCTGCGCGAGCTTCAGGATGGCTGGCGCCAGGAGCCCCCAGCCGTGCATGGGCTGCTGGGTGGGAGCAGATGGGTGTGGCTGGCCAGAGCTGAGGAAGACCTGCAGTGCGGCCTCATCGGTGGCCTTGAAGGGCTTGGTCTGCCGTAGCGCGAACTTGTACCCCTGGGCGGTCGAGCGCGCGTGGTGCTCGCGTTCGCTCGCGTTCGAGCGCGTGATGGCGTCGTCGAGGTCCTTCCATAGTCGAGAGAGTGCGTCGTTGTGCACCTGGCAGTTCGCGGGTGACCAGTCGATGGTGGGGGCTTGGACTGCGTAGGTCGACGCTTGTTGCGCGTTGGCCTGTTGGTCGGCTTCCCACTCGGCGATCAGCGCTTGCACTGAGGGGGCCTTGTCCGCTGCGGCGGTTGTCCGGGCGAAGCTGGCATCGTCCTGTGTGGAGCCAAGCCTGTGGAGCAAGCGCAGCGCGTGCAGTCGCTGCTCGGGTTTGCCGTTCAAGGCCAAGTCGCGAAGGGGTTGTGATGCGGTGTCGGTGGTTTGCTGCAGGGCGAGTTCGGCCTGAGCGCGAACGTGCTTGCTGTTGGCTGTTGCCAACTCGCAGAGTTGCGGCGCGAGCTGGCGCAGCGTTGCGGGGGTAGCCGGTGACAGCATGGTCAGGGCGTGCAGGCGCTGCGCCACGGATGCGCTCGAGAGGTGTGGACGGATGGCTTCCACATGGCGCCCGAGGGCTTGCGGGTAGTCAGCCAACTCGGTCAGCATCAACAGCCGGCGCGAGGTCAGGAAGCCGCCATCGACCGGCGTTGCGAAGCAGGCGACGATGAAGGCCGAGGGGTCGAGTCCGTCTTCCGCCAGGAGGTCCTCGATCTTCTGGGAGGTGAGTCCGCGTGGCTTCATCTGGCCGCTGGACCAGACCTCAAGGCTGCACTCGGCGCTGGCCAACAGCAGCACCTCGGGCCAGTGGATGCTGTGTGGCAGTTGGATCACGCACTTGGACGCCTGTTGCTTGACGCTTGCGTCCAGGACGCGTGCCCAACGCAGCGCCGCGCTGGTGGGGACGGTGGCCAGGTGCTCGAACACGCCGCTCAGATCATGTACGCCGTGGCGATAGTGGCTTCCGGTGAGGAGGAACCGTTCGGCGACCTCCGGGCGTTGGGCCACTTCGTTCAGCACGGCCATGGGCTCACCCTGAAGCACGAATCCGAGGATGTCGCGCGCCAGTCCCTTGCGGCCCTTGCCGCCATCGACATGGTCCAGCGGCTCGAGTAGTTGCTCCAATCGTTGGGCCCAGGCCTCCGGTACGCCTGGCGGCAGCTCGAATGCACTGTCGCCAAGCAGTTTGGCCATCCATTTCAGCATCGCCACTCCTCCCTGGAATTCTCTGCGTGCGAGCGGATAGGTTTGACTATATCGGCGACTTTGAATCAGCTTCCGAGGCAGAGCGGGCGGAGAGCGCGCCCATCGATGCCCTGCACCCGGCTACCCGGGCAAAGGGCCACATTGACGGTCTGGCCTTGATTCAAGCGCTGGCCGGCCGCTCTTCGGCCCTGGCCCAGCTCATTGGGATGTTCGCATTCGGTCGCAAGCGGATGAGCGGCGCTCGGGCTTGGCCGCCCTGAAGCGGTCTTTGGCGGCCACCCGTTGTGCCTGGTTGAGGCTACGGCACGCCTGCACGCCCCAAGCGCTGGCAACGCACAGCACGCTGGTCGACGGGTCGGCGGTCATCGTGTTCCCCGGCAAGGCCACTGCACCCCATCAGGCAACCCGCTGCCGGTGAACCCAGTCGTTGGTTCGCCAGCAACACATCCTGCGGAGGGGCCGCTGGCGCAGCCGCTCCGGGTGCGGGTTATGACGTCAGAATTTGTGCAGGATGCCGACTCGCCAGACGCCCTGGCTGTCGTCGTTCGAGCGCAGCGTGGCCGCCGGCGCGCCGATGCCCGGCACGCCACTGAAGGCGGTGCCGGCGCTGCCGCTGGCCTGGACCAGCGAGCCGATGCCGTACAGCGTGGTGCGCCGGCTCAGCGCGTACTGGGCGCCCAGGCCGTACTGGCGCAGCGTGCCGTCCACGCCCTTGGCGTTGCGCAGGTCGGCCTGGCCGAACATCGCGCCCACGGTCCACAGGTCCTGCAGCGTGACCAGCCAGCCCAGTTGCAGCATGTCGGTCTTCGAGGTCCGGTCGGCCACCACGTCGGCGCGCGCGGTGGACAGGGTGGCGATCAGCTTGTGGCCGGCCATCACGTCCCAGTTCAGGCCGGCGATGGTGATGCGGTTGCCGCCGGCCGGCGCGGCGAAGTTGTCGTGCACATGGCCCACGCCGGCCCACACCGGGCCGCTGCGGTAGGCCGCGCCGGCCGACCAGGCACGGCCGGTGTTGTTCTCGTTGCCGAAGCTGTACATCGCGCCGGCGGTCCAGGCGCCGAAGCGGTGCTGCCACTTCACGCTGTTGTCGTAGCGCACGCCGCCGGAGTGGTTGTCCACCCCGGTGCCCGCGCCGCCGCTGGCACCGGCCAGGCCGCCGATCAGCAGCGCGCCCACGTCCAGCGGCAGCGGCGAGCCGGCGTACAGGAAGTCGTACTGGCGCCCCAGCGTCAGCGTGCCCCAGCGCTTGTCGGAGAGGCCCACGTAGCTCTGGCGGCCGAAGGTGCGGCTGCCCAGCGTGGTGGTGCCGTCGTCGACGTTGAAGCCGCCTTCGAGCACGAACACCGCGGCCAGGCCGCCGCCCAGGTCTTCGCTGCCGCGCAAGCCCCAGCGGTTGGCGTACAGGCTGCCGGTGTCCACGCGCTTGAGCGTCTTGCCGCCCACGTTGTCGATGTAGGCCACCGAGGCGTCGAGCGAACCGTAGATCACCACGCCCGGCGCGGCCTGCGCGCACACGGCGGTGGGCAGGGCCAGCGCCGCGGCCAGTGCAAGGGATCGGTGGGCGTACAGCATGGGGGGCCTTTCAGGGCGGGTGAAGGGGGTGGAGGGCTGGGCATCAGCCGCAAGTGAAGCGGACCGGCACCTGCCAGGGGCCGATTTCGGGGAAGGGGGTCATGACCAGCTCGCCGTCGACCTCGAAGTGGCGGGTGCGGGCCAGCAGTTCCTCCAGCATCACGCGCAGTTCCAGCCGCGCCAGCGCGGCGCCGGCGCAGTAGTGCGGGCCGCGGCCGAAGGCGATGTGGTCCTTGATGTTCGGCCGGTCGAGCACGAACTGGTCGCTGTGCTCGAACACCGCCTCGTCGCGGTTGGCCGAGGCGTACAGCAGCGCAATCGGCTCGCCCGCGGGGATGGTGCGCCCGCCGATCTGCACCGGGCAGCGCGCGGTGCGCGCAAAACCGCGGTAAGGCGTGTACAGGCGCAGGAACTCCTCCACCGCGGCCGCGCTGTGCTGCGGCTCGCGGCGCAGCCGCTCCTGCAGCGCCGGGTGGCGCGACAGGTGCACCGCGATGCTGCCCATCATCACCATCGGCGCCACGATGCCCACCACCAGCACCTGGCGCACCATGCCCACGGCCATCTCGTCGCTCATCGGCTCGCCGTCGATGCGCGCGGCGAGCATCGCGCTGGTGGGGTCCTCGGCCGGGTCCAGCGGCTCGCAGCGGCGCAGGCCGATCAGCTCGCGCGCCATGTCGTAGAGCACCAGGCTCGCGCTCTTCATCGCATCGGCCTCGGCCGACTGCACCGCGCGCACGAAGGCCGGCGCCGCCTCGCCGAGCGCGGCCTCCAGCGCCGGCGGCAGCTTCATCCAGTGGCCGAACACGCGCACCGGCACGTGCGCGGCAAAGTCCTGGCACAGGTCGCCACGGCCGGCGCGCAGCAGCGGCAGCAGGAAGTGCAGCGTGTACTCGCGCACCGCGGGCTCCAGCAGCGCCGCCCGCTCAGGCGTGAGCAGCGGGTTGAGCACCGCGCGGTAGGGCGTGTGCTCGGGCGGGTCCAGGTGCAGCGGCGGGCGGCGGCCGGTGAAGGCCACCTTGGGCACCACGTTCTGCTGCGAGGTGATGAAGGTGTCCACCTCGGTGAGCACCCGCGTCACGTCGGCATGGCGGGCCAGGGCCCAGAAGCCGCCGTAGGCCTGCGCACGGGCCACCGGGCACTGCGCGCGCAGCCGCGCATAGTCGGCATGGGCGGAGTCGAAGGTCTCGGGCTGCAGCGGGTCGAAATCGGGCGGCGGGTGGGTCATCACGCGGGTCTTGGGCTCAGGAATCCGCGGTGAAACCCAGCTTGCGGATCAGGGTGCGCCACTCGTCGCTGTCGGCGCGGATCAGCGCGGCCAGCTCGGCCGGCGTGGAGGACGCGGCTTCCAGCCCGAACTGGGCCAGCGCCTCGGCCACGTCGGGCAGGCGCAGGGCGGCCTGCAGCGCGGCGGCGGCGCGGGCCACGGTGTCCTTCGAGGCGCGGCCGGGCAGGAAGAAGCCGTACCACTCGCGCGCGGTGAGCGCGTGGCCCAGCTCGCGGTAGGTGGGCACCTCGGGCAGCGCGGCATTGCGCTTGTCGCCCGACACCGCCAGCAGCCGCAGTTGCCCCGATTTCAGGTGCGGCAGGAACGCCCCCACCGGGGCCGACAGCGCCGGCAGCGTGCCGCCGCGCAGGTCTTGCAGCGCGTTGGTGGAGCCGCGGTAGGCCACGTGCGTGAGCGCCACGCCGCTGGCCTGCGCCACCGCGGCCATCAGCAGGTGCGGGATCGAGCCCGCGGCGGGCGAGCCGTAGCTGGCCTGCGCCGGGTTGGCGCGTGCCCAGGCCAGGAAGTCCTTGAAGCTTTGCACCGAGGCCGGCACGCCGGGCCCCACCGCCAGCGCCATGGTGGCGTAGGCGGCCAGGCACACCGGGGCCAGGTCGGTCTCGGGCTTGTAGGGCAGGGTCTTGTAGGTGAAGGGGTAGATCGACAGCAGCGACGAGGGCGTGAGCAGCAGCACGCTGCCGTCGTCGGCCGCGTCCTTCAGCGCGGCCACCGCGAGCTGGCCGCCGGCGCCGGGCTTGTTCTCGACGATCACCGTGCCGGCGTAGCCGCCGCGCAGCTTCTCGGCCAGGCGGCGCGCCATCAGGTCGCCGGCACCGCCGGCCGGCGCGCCGAGCAGGATCTTGGCCAGGCCCAAGCCCTGGGCCCGCGCCGGCAGCACCAGCCCCGGCCACAGCCCGGTGGCCACCAGGGTGCGCAGCAGGCGGCGACGCGGCCCGAAAGCGTTAGCGGATTTCGACATCAAGGGGCTTGACCTCCGACAGGAGGCGGCAGGATAGTCAGCCCTTGACATAAGTTCAATAAAGACTTCCTTATTGTTTGATTGGATTCTCTGATGTCTAGACCCACCGCCCGTGTGGCCCAGCTTCGCCTGCGCGACCTGATGCTGCTGGACCTGATCGACACCCACCGCAGCCTGCGCCGCGTGGCCGAGGAACTGCACCTCACCCAGCCCGCGGTGACGCAGGCCCTGCAGGGCCTGGAGCAGGCCTTCGGCGTGCGCCTGGTCGAGCGCGAACGCCGGGGCGTGCGCCTGGCGCCGGCCGGGCGCGCCGCGCTCACCCACCTGCGCGCCGCCGGCCGCGAGGTGAAGGCCGCGCTCGCGCTGGCGGCCGCGCCGCAGCGGGTGCAACTGCGGCTGGGCTGCTCGCCGATGTCGGCGCTGAAGGCGGTGCCGCTCGCGCTGGCGCGGCTGCGCGCGGCGATGCCCGATGTGCAGGTGCTGCTGTGCGAACTGAGCGTGCCCGACCTGTGGAGCCAGTTGCACGAGGGCCGGCTCGACGCCATCGTCTCGCGCACGCATGCGCCCGATGCCGGCCTGGCCAGCCACGAAGGCCTGCGCATCGAGTGGGTGGACAGCGAAACGCTGGTGCTGGTGGCCTCGCGCAAGCACCCGCTGGCACGCCGGCGGCCCAAGGCCGAGCAGTTGCAGGCCCACCGCTGGGTGCTGCCGCCACGCGGCTCGCTCGCGCGCCGGATGATCGACGACTGGTTCACCCAGGCCCAGCAGCCGCTG
Source organism: Burkholderiales bacterium (assembly GCA_016213205.1). Taxonomy (GTDB): domain Bacteria; phylum Pseudomonadota; class Gammaproteobacteria; order Burkholderiales; family Burkholderiaceae_C; genus Pseudaquabacterium. The sequence goes on along the minus strand of JACRAZ010000043.1, from coordinate 1,640 downwards.
CCCGAGGTGTGCATCGAATCGACCTCCTTCGTCACCAACCTGCGGCTGGCCGCGAGCTGCGGCCTGCTGACGCTGGCGCCGCAATCGGTGGTGGCCAGCGAGGGCCAGGCCCTGGGCCTGGCCGTGGTGCCCGCGCCCTGGGACGAGCGGCGCGGCGACATCGTGCTGGCCACGCGCGCCTCGCGCGAGGACGACCCGCTGATCCAGGCGCTGCGCGAGGCCTTTGCCTACCAGGCCGCGCGGCCTGCGCCGGCGCCGGCGCAGACGCCTCGGAAGGCGCCCCGCGAGGCCGCCCTGATGGCGCGTTAGGACCGGCAGGGCGCGGCGCTGCGGGCTCAGAACACCTGCGAGATGCCCAGCTGCGTCTGCCGCTCGCCGCGGCCGGGGTAGCTGGGGGTGTTCACCGTCAGCACCCCGCCGTTGCGGTTGACGATGCGCCCGACGCCCGCGTACAGCGAGGTGCGCTTGGACAGCGGATAGTTGTAGGCCACCGCGTACTGCCGTGCATCGCGGTTGGCCTTGCGCTGGTCGTCCAGGCCCACCACCGAGGCCATCAGCTGGCCCGCACCCAGCGGTGCGTTGGCACCCAGCAGCCAGCTGCGCCCGCGCGCGCCGGGCGAGAGCACCGGCGCCGGCTGCGCCGTGGGGTCGATGTCCGACAGCCGGGTGACGTTGCCGTACACGCGCAGCGGGCCGAAGTCGTAGCTTGCGCCCAGGATGCTGAAGCTGCCGCGCGAGGCCAGCTTGGCCTGGCCGTAGGCCGCGCCGATCCACAGCGGCCCGTTCTGGTAGGCCAGCGCCACGTTGTTCTGGCGTTGCGCCGTGCCCTCGCCATAGGCGGTGAGCACCTGCAGCGTGAAGCCACCGAACCGGGGGCTGCGGTACAGCAGCGAGTTGTCCACCCGCGCGTTGGCGAACTCCACGTTGCCCGAGTTGCCGACGAAGTTGTTGCCGAAGGGGTCGGCGGTGGACAGCGTGTCGAACCACGGCGTGTACTGGCGCCCGGCGGTGAGCCGGCCCCAGGCCCCTTCCAGCCCCACGTAGGACTGGCGCCCGAACGCGCGCCCGCCCTGGCCCAGCAGGCCGGTGTCGGCCTGGATGCCCTCTTCCAGCACGAACACCGCCTTCAGGCCGCCGCCCAGGTCTTCGGTGCCCCGGAAGCCCACGCGGGTGCCGTTGCTGCCGCCGCTGTCGGCCGCGCGCACGCTCTTGTCGGTGACCTTGCCGTTGACGAAGACCCGGTTCTGCAGGCTCAGGCTCATGTCCAGCCGGCCGTAGAGGGTGACGGTGCTCTGCGCCATCACGGGCGATGCGGCCAGCAGGCAGGCCAGCCACAGGCCGGTGCGTTGGGGGTTCATGTCAAGCCTCCTGCCGAGCCGCCCCAAAGGAGGCTTGCGCCACCTCGGGGGGCAGCGAACGAATGTGAGCGTGGGGGTGCATGGTCATCTCCTTCGGTGTTGAATGGGGTGGGGGCGGCCGCAGGGCGGGTGCTGCGGCCCCGCCTCAGAGCTTGAGAGGCTTTCCCATGCACCCACGCCGGGGTGGCCAAGGGCGCTGGCGTAGGCGCGATGCGCAGCCCGGGTGTCCACCCGGGCCAGCAGCGCAACGCCCGCCAGCGCCCTTGGGTACCCCGGCCCTTC
>JACRAZ010000047.1 GCA_016213205.1 Burkholderiales bacterium | reverse complement strand
CGCCGCCGTCGACTGCGCGTGCGGCACCGGCCGCGGCGGCGGCCACCGGAGGGCCGGCCGGCGCTGATGCGGCGCCCGAGCGCCTGACCCCCCGCGAGCAGGAGATCCTGGCCTTGCTGGCCGCCGGCGACAGCAACAAGCTGATCGCCCGCGCGCTGGACCTGAGCGTGCACACCGTGAAGCAGCACGTGGCCAGCATCCTCGGCAAGCTCGGGGTGGCCAACCGCGGCCAGGCCGCGGCCTGGTGGCACGCACAGTCGGGCTGACACCGCGTGCCGGCCCCTGCCGGGGCATGGCTCTCTTGGGGGATGGGTGGCCGGCGGCTTCGCGCCGGCCGCGGGGCGGCGCCGTCGTCGCCGGCCGGGCGGCGGGCGGGCAGTGCATCGCGCAGCACCGGCCGATGGCCCGCATGGGCGATGTGCGCTGGCGCCCGGTTTCCTAAAGTGCCGCCATCCCCCGAAGATGCCCTGGAGAAGTTCGATGCGCACCCTCTCGTCCACCCGTCTTTCGCTGGCCGTGTTGCTGGCGCTGGGCCTGGCGGCCAGCCCCAGCCCCGCCCACGCCGCCGGCGCGGCCACGCCGGTGCCGGCCGCCAGACCCGTGGCGATGGCGGCGCCCGCCGCCACCGTCGAGCCGGCCGAAGCCGCCCGCCAGCTGATGGACTTTGCCGAAGCCCGGTTCCCCGGCTACTTTCCGCCCGGCGCGGCAACCCAGAGCGCTGGCGACATCCACTACCGCGCCTATGCCGATACCGGCATGGCCCTGGGCGTGGTGGTCGGCAGCGGCACGCCCTATGTCGCCAACGGCGTCTACGTGGTCGGGGGCGAGTACGGCGCCACGCCGCTGTACGTCGGCAAGCTCAGCGAGTTCATCACGCCGGTGGCGGATTTCGGCCTCACGCTCTCGGCTGCCAAGACCACGGTGCTGCAGGGCGCCAGCACCACGCTGCGGGCCACGCTCACGCGCCGCAACGGCTTCAACGGCGCGGTGCAACTGGTGCTCGACGGGCTGCCCCCGGGCGTGACCAGCCCGGCCGCCACGATCCCGGCCGGCGCCAGCAGCGCCGACCTGGTGCTCACCGCGCAGGGCAGCGCGCCGCACTCGCTGCCCACGGTGGCCCGCTTGCGCGCCATCGCCGGCAACGACACGCTGCACCAGCCGCTCACGGTGACGGTGCGTGGGCTGCCCGGCAGCATCGACACCAGCCATGGCGGCGGCATCGTCACCACGCCGGTGGGCGTGGGCGAGGACTACGGCCACGCCGTGGCGGTGCAGGCCGACGGCAAGATCCTCGTGGCCGGCGCCAGCACCACCAGCACCGGCACGGCGGTCTCGCTGCTGCGCTACGGGCGCGACGGCGGGCTCGACACCGGCTTCGGCATCGGTGGCAAGGTGGTGACGCAGGTCGGCCCGCGCAGCGACGTGGCCCAGGCGGTGGCCGTGCAGGCTGACGGCAAGATCGTCGTCGCCGGCTCCACCGACCAGAACGGCACCGGCCTGGACATGCTGGTGCTGCGCTACAACGCCAATGGCAGCCTGGACACCAGCTTCGGCAATGGCGGCAAGGTGGTCAGCGCCGTGGGCGCCGACACCGACCGCGCGTTCGCGGTGGCGATCCAGGCCGACGGCAAGATCGTCGTTGCGGGCGAGACGCAAAGCGGCGCGGGCACCACCGGGGTGGATTTCGCGCTGCTGCGCCTGCTGCCGGGCGGGGCCCTGGACAACGGCTTCGGCACCAATGGCCGGGTGGTCACCGCGCTCAAGCCCCATGCCGGGCGCGACACGGTGTATGCGCTGGCGCTGCCCCAGGTGGCCGGCGAGCAGCGCATCCTGGCCGTGGGCGGCGAGGGTGACTTCCTTGCGGCGCGCTACACCGCCAACGGCAGCCTCGATGCCGGCTTCGGCGAGGGCGGCAAGGTGGTGGGCCTGTTCAACGCCAACATCGGCGCTGCGCGCGCAGTGGTGCTGTTGCCGGGCGGCCAGGCCGTGCTGGCTGGCGGCATCAACAACGATTTCGCCGCGGCGCAGCTCAGCCCCGGCGGCACGCTGGACCCCAGCTTCGGCACCGGCGGCCGGTTCGTGCAGGGCGTGGTGCCCACCAACTGGGACGCGGCCACCGCGATCGTGCGCCTGGCCGATGGCAGCCTGCTGCTGGGCGGCTGGGCCTATGCGGGCAACAGCTCCAGCGGCGACTTCGCCGCCCTGCGCCTGCTGGCCAACGGCACGCTGGACACCCGTTTCGGCCAGGGCGGCATCGTGATCCACCCCACCGCCACCGGCACCAAGAGCGACCAGGCCCACGGCCTGGCACTGCAGGCCGACGAGCGGGTGCCCACGGTGCGGGCCATCCAGGCCGGCGAGGCCAATGGCAGCAACAACGACATTGCGCTCATCCGCCTGTGGCTGTGAGCCGTAGTACCCCCACCTGCACGAGGAGCTTTGCATGAACGCCTGGATCCGCTGGCCCCTGATCGGCGTGGCCACGCTGCTGGCCGCCGGCGCCGCCACACTCACCTATGCCAACCACCGCAGCCAGGTGAAGATGGCACGCACGCTGTCGCTGCCCGCGCATGCGCTGGTGCTGCGCGACGACGCAGCCAGCCTCGAGCGCGGCCGCTACCTGTACCAGTCGCGCGGCTGCGCCGATTGCCACGGCCGCGACGGCGCCGGCCGCACCTTCATCAACGACACCAGCATCGGCATGCGCGTGGCCGGCCCGAACCTCACCTCGGGACCGGGCGGCGTGGTGCAGGGCTACCGGCCCGAAGACTGGGAACGCACGCTGCGCCACGGCGTCAAGCCCGACGGCAGGCCGCTGATGGTGATGCCCAGCGAGGACTTCGCCCGCTGGACCGACCAGGACGTGGCCGCGGTGGCCGCGTACGTGCGGTCGATGCCGCCGGTGTCGGGCCATGGGGCGGTACTGGAATTGCCGCTGCCGGTGCGCGTGATGTATGGCCTGGGCCTGGTGAAGGACGCGGCCGAGCGCATCGACCACAGCCTGCCGCCCACCCAGCCGGTGCCCGAGGGCGTGACGCTGCAGCACGGCCAGTACGTGGCCAACGGCTGCACCGGCTGCCATGGCGCGCAACTGTCCGGCGGCAAGATCCCCGGGGCACCGCCGGACTGGCCGGCCGCGGCCAACCTCACGCCGGGCGAAGGTGGCGCCATGGCGCGGTATGCCAGCGCGGCCGAGTTCCGCGCCATGATGCGCAGCGGCAAGCGGCCGGACGGCAGCGCGGTGAGCAAGGTGATGCCCTTCGAGGCGCTGGCGCAGATGAGCGACACCGATGTGGACGCCACCTTCAACTACCTGAAGAGCCTGCCCCCGCGCGCAACCGGCGCGCGGTGAGCCCGTGGACCGCGCGACCGGCGCGCGGTGAGCCCGGCGGGTTTGCGCGATGATGACGGCCTTGTCCCACTGGCCAGGAGCCTTTCGATGCGTGCCGCTCTCTCCCCTCGTGCCGGGCCGGCTGCATGCCTGCTGGCGGTGTTGCTGGCCGGCTGTGCCGGCCCCGCGCTGCAGGTGGGCCAGGACGAGGCAGCGGTGCTGGCCGCGATGGGCCGGCCCACCGGCCGCTATGCCATGCCCGGCGGGGTGCAGCGGCTCGAATACGCCACCGGCCCCTTCGGCCGCGTCACCTGGATGGTGGACCTCGACACCAGCGGCCGCGTGCAGCGCTGGGAACAGGTGCTCGGCGAGCAGCGCTTCGCCCAGGTGGCCGACGGCATGCCGCGCGAGGAACTGCTGCGCCTGATCGGCCGGCCCGGCCACCGGGCGGGCGAGTGGATGAACCGTGAAACCTGGAGCTGGCGTTACCCCACCAACGATTGCCTGTGGTTCCGCGTCACCCTTTCAGCCGAAGGCAAGGTGATCTCCGGCGGCGGCTACCTGCCCGACCCCTCCTGCGACATCAAGGACAGCCCGAACTGATGACCATCACGCTCTACGGCATCCCGAACTGCGACACCGTCAAGCGCGCCCGCGCCTGGCTCACCGACCACGGCGTCGCGCACCAGTTCCACGACTTCAAGAAGCTGGGCGTGCCGCCACAGCGGCTGGAGGCCTGGATGGCTGCGGCCGGCTGGGAACGCGTGCTCAACCGCCACGGCACCACCTGGCGCAAGCTGGACGAAGGCGTGCGTGCCGCCGTGGTCGATGCCGCCAGCGCTCGCGCCCTGATGCTGGCGCAGGCCAGCGTGATCAAGCGGCCGGTGGTCGAGTGGAGCGATGGCGGCATCACCGTCGGGTTCGACGCGGCGGAGTTCGCCCGCCGCGGTTGAGCGCAGCGTTCCGGCGGGCAGAACGGGCCACCTGTTTCGGGGGCCCCCCTATGACGCAGGGCGGGGATGCGTGGCCCTGGCTCCCACAATCGCGCCCGGGCGCAGGGCCCTGAGGAGCGGAGCAGCATGTTCAAGACCAAGCTACTGGCCGGCGTTGTGCTGGCTGCCATGGCGGTGCCGGCTTCGGCCAGCGTGATCACGTTTCACTCCCGTCATTCGACGGCCGGGTTCCAGGCCACGGGCGACGACTACAAGAACCTGGTCGAGGCGGCGCTGGGCACAGGCGCCACCGCCGGCTATTGCGACGCCAGCCTCGCGGCCTTCCAGTCGGTCAGCAACCAGACGGCCTGCGCCGGCGGCAGCAACAGCAACCTGGCCAAGGCCTTCTACGTTGATTTCGGCGTCACCGGCAGTCAGGGCGCCGACTTCAGTCTGCGCATCGCGCCGGACTTCGGTCATGGCGGCGCCGTGTTCCTCGATGGCCAGCTGCTGGGCTTCAAATCCGACAACCTGTGGTGGAACCTGAGCTGGGCCAGCACGGGTGAGATCTTCCAGTTCGACCATCTCGCGCTCGACGCGGGCAATCACCACCTGGCGATCTACGGCCTGGAAGACTTGGCTGAAGGACCGCAGGACGCCCAGTTCCGCATCGGCACGGCCGCCTGGACGACGTTTGCCAGCACCGACGGGCTGGTGGGCCAGGTGCCCGAGCCGGCCAGCGGGGGCCTGGCATTGCTGGCGCTGGCCGGTGCGGCCGGCCTGCGCCGCCGCCCAACTGCCTAGTTCTGCGCTTTCCGGCCTGCGTTCCTAGCCCTGCTTGGTGGCGGTGATCACCTGGAAGTTGCCGAAGAACACCGTGTGGCGCTCGCAGCGCAGGCCGCCCATCGCTTCAAGCTGCTTCAGCGGGTCCAGCGCGTCCCACAGCGCCAGGCCGTAGGGCTCGAACACCTTGAAGTAGGCCCAGCTCAGTGCGCGCAGCACCCAGGGCCGGGGCTTGTGGAACTCGGCCAGGTACAGCGTGCCGCCGGGGGCCAGCACCCGCACCGCTTCGTTGAGCGCCTGCTGCTTCAGGGGGTGGGGCAGCTCGTGCAGCAGGAAGAACAGCACGTTGGCCGACACCGAGGCATCGGGCAGGCGCAGCGCGGTGGCGTCTTCCTGCAGGAAGGCCAGCTCGTTGGGTGATTGCGGCAGCTTGGCGCGCGCATGCTCGAGCTCGTTGCGGATGATGTCGGCGATCAGCACGCGTTTCGCGCCGCTGGCCATCGAGGCCTCCACGACACGCGGCATCACGTTGCCGAAGGCGCAGGAGGTGATCAGCACCTCACGGTTGCGCAGCGCCTGCCGGCGCAGCGAGGCGGTGATGATCGAGACCAGCCGGTCGTACTGGAACAGCAGGATCGCGGCGATGATGGGCTGGAAGTCCACCATGCGCATCAGCCGCAGGTTCGAGTAGATCGGGTACACATGCGAGGCCGGGTCGCGCAGGGCGCCGAAGGCACCGCGCACCAGCAGGGCACCGCGCGTCACGGTGAAGAAGAACAGTGCGGTGCCGGTGAGCACGAGCACCACCACGAACGCGGTGTTCAACAACGCCGCCGCGAACGCGGTGTGGGAGAACCAGGCAGGCACCTTGAGCCTCGCTTTCTGTCATCCGAGATCCGCTTCCACCTTGTGGGGATTGGCGTCCTCGGAGCTGTTTCTAGCACCGCGGGGCAGATCGAACTTGCACTTGGTCAAGAAGGGCGCTCGGCGCTCTCGGCGGCGGCCTGGGCCGTGCCACGGTACACACCCGGGCTGTGCCCGGTCCAGCGCTTGAAGGCGTGGCGGAAGTTGGCTGCGTCGCTGAAGCCCAGCGCGGCGGCGATGTCGTCGGTGCTCATGCGGGTGCTGCGCAGGTAGTCCTGCGCGAGCTGGCGCCGCACCTCGTCGAGCACCTGCTGGTAGCTGCGGCCCTCGGCCTGCAGGCGGCGGCGCAGCGTGCGCACGGCCAGGCCCAGTTCGGTGGCCACGGCCTCGATGTCCGGAAAGCGCCCCGGCGCGCGCAGCAGCAGCGCGGCCACCCGGCCGGCCACGCCGGCGGCGCTGTGCATCTCGGCCAGCAACTGGTCGCAGGTGGCCTGCACCACCGAGGCGGTGATCGGGTTCGCGAAGGCAAGCGGCTTGTCCAGCCACGCGGCATCGAAGCACAGCGTGTTCGCACCGGCCTGGAAATCCACCGGGCAGCCGAGCACTTCACGGTATAGCGCCGCATGCGCCGGGGCGGGGTAGGCCACGCTGGCGCGCAGCGGCACGAGCGCACTGCCCAGCAGGTCGCGGTGCAGCGACAGCAGCGTGCCCAGCTGCAGCTCGACGATGAAGCGCAGCAGCGCACTGTCGGCGCCCAGCGCGAGCACATCGTCGAAGGACCAGACCGCCTCGTCACGCTGCGCCGCGAAGGCCAGGCCGATCAGCGGCGAGGCCAGTGCCCGGTACTTGATGGCGAAATCGATCGCCTGCTGCGGCGTGGGGCTGGCCAGCAGCGCGTAGCCGTAGAGCCCGAAGTGTGTGATGCGGATGCGCGCGCCGGCTCGCAATGCGAGCCCGGGGTCGGGCGCCAGGCGTTGCGCGTTGGCATGCACGGCCAGCAACTGGCGCACCGAGACGCGGGTGGCCGCGTCCTGCAGCGCCGCCGGCGCCAGGCCGCTGCCGGACAGCGCGGCCTCGGGCGGCACGCCCAGTGCGCCCAGGGTCTGCACCAGCACCGCGATCTTGTCGGGCCGGTGCAACGGGTCGTCGAGGCCGGGCAGGTCGGTCGGCATGGCGCTTCGGGCAAGGGCGCACGAGTGTAGTGGTTGACCCGAGGCTGGCCCGTTTGCACATGCGGTGGCCGCGAAACACCTCGCCACGCCGGGCCGGCCTCCGGAAGAATCGCCCACCAGTACAAGGAGACACGCCATGGGCGAGGCGATCGACCAGGTGCGGCTGAACTTCAACCCGCAGGCGCAGCTGGGGCTGAACCTGGTGCTGGCGCTGGTGATGTTCGGCATCGCGCTGGACCTGAAGCTGCAGGACTTCAAGGCCGCGCTGGCCACGCCACGTGCGCTGGCCATCGGGCTGATCAGCCACCACCTGCTGTTCCCGGCGTTCACGTTCGGCCTGATCCTGCTGATCCGGCCCATGCCCTCGATCGCGCTGGGCATGCTGCTGGTGTCCAGCTGCCCGGCGGGCCACATCTCGAACTTCTTCACCCACCGGGCGCGCGGCAACGCGGCGCTGTCGGTCTCGATCAGCACGCTGTCCACGCTGGGTGCGATGGTGATGACGCCGCTGAACGTGGCCTTCTGGGGCGCGCTGGATCCGCCGATGAACGCGCTGCTGCGCTCGTTCTCGCTCGACCCGCTGCACATGCTGGCCGACGTGGCCATGCTGCTGGGCATCCCGCTGGCGGCCGGGCTCACGGTGTCGCACCGCTTCCCGGTGCTGGCCAAGAAGCTGCACGGGCCGATGCGCACAGTCTCGCTGCTGATCTTCATCGTCTTCGTGCTGGGCGCGCTGGCGATGAACTGGGCCATCTTCCGCGAGTACGGCCGCTACGTGGTGGTGGTGGTGCTGGTGCACAACGCGCTGGCCCTGGCCGGCGGCTACGGCGTGGCCCGGCTGGCCGGCCTGCGCGAACGCGACCGCCGCGCGGTGGCCTTCGAAACCGGCATCCAGAACTCGGGCCTGGGGCTGGTGCTGGTGTTCAACTTCTTCGGTGGCCTGGGCGGCATGGCCATCGTCACCGCGTGGTGGGGCATCTGGCACATCGTGGCCGGGGTGGCGCTGTCCACGTTCTGGATGAAGCGGCCGCCCTTGTCGGTGGATGAGAGCCTCGCATGAGCCCCGCACGGCCGCCCGAAGGGGCGCATTCCCGCTCGGCGGGACCGGCCGTAGGCCGTAGGGTGCGGACATGACCGGGCCACGCGTGCTCGTCACCGGCGGCGGGGGCTACCTGGGCCGGCAGGTCGTCGCGGCGCTGGCGGGCGTTGGCACGGTGGTGTCGCTGGACCTGCGGGCACCGCCGCAGCCGGTGGCCGGCGTCACCCATGCCACGGCCGACATCTGCGATCCGGCGCTGGCCGATCTGCTGCGCGAGCACCGCATCGAGACGGTGGTGCACCTGGCGGCCATCGTCACCCCGGGCCGCAAGAGCGACCGGGCGCAGGAATACCGGGTCGACGTGGCGGGCACACGCAACGTGCTCGAGGCCTGCGTGGCCGCCGGGGTGCGGCACCTCATCGTCTCGTCCTCGGGCGCGGCCTACGGCTACCACCCGGACAACCCGGCCTGGTTGAGCGAGACCGATGCGATCCGCGGCAACGACGAATTCGCCTATGCCTGCCACAAGCGCCTGGTGGAGGAAATGCTCGCGCAGTACCGCCAGCAGCAGCCGCAGCTGCGCCAGACCGTGCTGCGCATCGGCACCATCCTGGGCGAGACGGTGGACAACCAGATCACCGCGCTGTTCGACAAGGCCCGGCCGCTCGCGGTGGCGGGCTCGGACAGCCCCTTCGTCTTCATCTGGGACCAGGACGTGGTGGCCATCCTGCTGCAGGCCATCCGCAGCGGCCACGCCGGCATCTTCAACGTGGCGGGCGACGGCGCGCTCACGATCCACGAGATCGCCGCGCGCATGGGCAAGCGCTGCCGCGTGCTGCCGCCGGCGCTGCTGCAGGCCGCCTTGTGGGTGGGCAAGGCGCTGGGCCTCACGGCCTACGGCCCCGAGCAGCTGCGCTTCCTGCGCTACCGCCCGGTGCTGGACAACCGGCGGCTGAAGGAAGACTTCGGCTACACGCCGCGCAAGCGCTCGGCCGAGGTGTTCGACCTGTGGTGGGCCGCGCGCTCGCGCCGATGAGGGTGTCGCCTGCCCGCCCCGACGTTCCGGAGTGCACGATGAAACCGATTCGCACCTGCTCGCTGTTCCTGGCCTGTGCCGCAGTCGCGGCGTCGGCGCAGGCGGTCACGCTCACGGTCACCGACGCATCCGGCCAGCCGCTGGCCACCGCGATGGTGCGCGAGGTGGTGGCCACCCCGCGCGCGAAGGACACGTCCGACGGCGGCTACCCGGCGCCGGCCAAACCGTTCGTGGTGGAGGTGGACATCACCCGCTTCACCGATGCGGCCGGCCAGGCGCGCTGGGCCGGGCGCGGCGTGGCGGTGAAGCTGCTGGTGCGCAAGCCCGGCTGGCGCGATGCCACGGTGGCCGTGGCCCCGGGCCAGGCCACCGCGAGCCTCACGCTGCAGCGCGAGGCCGACCCGGCCAAGCGCGCCGAAGCGCTGCCCGCCAACGTGTGGCTGGGCGCGCTCGACCTGGGCGACGAGGCGCGCAAGCGCCACTTCATGCTGCAGTGCGGCTTCTGCCACCAGCAGGGCAATGCCTTCCTGCGGCGCGAGCGCAGCCTCGAGGAATGGCAGTCCGCCATCGATCGCATGGTGCGCTACGGCGCGCGCCTGTCCACGGCCGACCAGAAGGCCCTGCCCGCGCTGCTGCAGGCGGGCTGGCGCCAGCTGCGCGAACAGCCCGCGATGCTGGCCACGCCCGCGCCCTGGCACCCCGGGCTGGCCGGCACCACGGTGACCGAGTGGCCGATCGGCGACGCGATGTCGCAGACGCACGACCAGCTGCTGGCCGCCGACGGCCAGGTGTACGTGGCCGACAACATCCAGGACCGGCTGTACCAGATCAACCCGATAACCAATGAAGTCATCGTCCACAAGATCCCGCACCGCGAGGGCGATGCGCCGGGTGGCCTGCTGGCCGCGCGGCTGAAGGACTTTGCGCGCCACGACAGCACCTCGAACGCCCACTCGCTGGCCCAGTCGCGGAAGGACGGGCACATCTTCATCACGCCCTCGGCCCAGCGGCGGCTGGTGGAGTTCGACCCGAAGACCGGCGCCTTCACGCTGCACGAGATCGGCGGCGGCTTCTACCCGCACACGATCCGCATCGATGCGCAGGACCGGGTGTGGTTCACGCTGGCGCTGTCGAACCAGATCGGCATGTTCGACCGCCAGGCCAGGCGCTTCACGCTGCACGACCTGCCCACGCGCGGCCTGCGCGAGCGGCTCACGGTCGCGCTGATCCGGCCGCTGTTCAAGCTGATGAGCTGGGGCCTGCCGCTGGCCAACTGGCTGCCGGTGGACCGGCTGGCCACCGGCACGCCGCTGCCCTACGGCATCGACATCACGCCCGACGGCCAGGTGTGGTTCGCCCGCCTGCACACCGACGAGATCGGCCGGCTCGACCCGGCCAGCGGCCAGATCACGATGATCAAGACCCCGTTCGCCGGCCCGCGCCGCCTGCGCAGCGATGCCGAGGGCAACCTGTGGATCGGCGCCTTCCCAGAATCGGCGATCGCGCGCTACGAGCCGAAGAGCGGGCGCTTCACCCGCCACGAGCTGCCGGTGCTGCCCCGGGGCAGCGACACGCCCTATGCGCTGAACGTGGACAAGGCGCGCGGCATCGTCTGGGTCACCGGCAACCAGAGCGATGCGCTGCACGCGCTGGACATCCGCAGCGGCACCTGGCGCAGCGTGCCGCTGCCGCGCCGCGTGGCCTTCACGCGCGACATCGAGATCGCCGCCGACGGCACGGTCTACACCTCGACCTCCAGCTTCCCGAGCTGGCACGTGGAGGACGGGCAGCCCACGATGATCCGCGTGCAGCAGGCGCCGGCACCGTGACGGCGCGGATCCATGGCTGGTTCTTCGCCTCCTGCCTGGCGGCTTTTTCCGCCGGGCACATGGTGAACTACGCGGTGATCCTGTACGCGCAGGAGGTGATCGGCTCCGACCTGCTCTCGGGCGTGGGCTTCGGCCTGTGCTTCGGCCCGCCCATCGTGCTGGGCTGGTATGCCGGCGTGCTGTGCGACCGGCTGGCGCCGGGCCGGCTGATCCATGCCGCGCAGGCACTGTTCCTGGCCGCCGCGCTGCTGCTGTGGGCGGCCGACCGCTGGCTGCCCGCGCCGGCGGCGCGGGTGCCGCTGCTGGTGCTGGCGGCGGCGCTCACGGGCGGGGCCTGGTCCTTCGCGTCGCCGGCGCGCATGGCCGCGCTGGGGCAGATCACCAGCGAGCAGGCGCTCAAGCCGGCCTCGGTGCTGTTCAACCTGCTGGTGATGCTGGGCTTCGGCCTCGGGCCGGTGCTCATCGCGCTGGCGCGCCGTGCGCTGGGCTGGCCGGGCGTGTTCGGCACCGTGGCCGGGCTGCTGGTGTTTGCCTCGCTGGCGCTGCTGGCCGTGCGCACGCACCCCAACCCGCGCGCCCATGTGCCGGTGCTGGACGAGGTGCGCGAAGGCCTGGCCACCGTGGCCGCGCGGCCGCTGCTGCGCCAGCTGATGATTGCCGCGATGCTGGGCTACCTGGCCATGGGGCCGATGAGCGTGCTGCTGCCCAAGCTCGCGGCCACGCGGCTGGGTTTGAGCGAGCTGCAGCGCGGCGCCTTCCTCGGCACGCTGGCGCTGAGCCTGATCGCCGGCGGGCTGGTGGCGCTGGTGCTCACGCGCCGGGTGCACCACGGCCGCGCGGTGTTCATGGCCACGGTGGGGGCCGGGCTGGCGCTGGCCGGCCTGGGCGTGGTGCAGGGCGCCGCGGCAGCGGTGCTGCTGCTGTGCGGCGTGGGCACGGCGGGCGGGCTGGCGCTTTCGCTGATCGTTGCCAACATCCAGGCCCAGGCGCCGCAGGCCCAGCGTGGCCGCGTGCTCAGCATGTACACCGTGATCTCGCAGGTGGTGCCCGCCATGTCCGGCGTGGCCGCCGGTGGGCTGGTGCAGGCCTTCGGCGTGGGCGTGGCGCTGCACGCCTGCGGCGGGGTGCTGGCGCTGGGCATGGCGCTGGCGGCCTGGCGCATGGCCGCGCTGCGCGGGCACCGGGGCTGAGGCCGGCACCGGGCCGGCGCCAGATCCCAACGACCTGCATCAAGGAATCCCGAGGCTGGCAGTGGACACCCGGGTTCAGCGGCCCATACTGATGCATCCATCGCACAGCGCAGGAGTTGCCATGGCATCGCCTTCGACCCCGAGCACCGCCGCCCACGCAGCGGCCACCGATCCGCAAGCCTGGTTCGACGCCTGGCTCGAGCTGCAGAGCAGCTGGTTCGACACCAGCCTGGCCCAATGGACCAGCAGCCAGCAGTCCATGCAGTCGGCCTGGGGCGAGCTGATGCGCAGCTTCGGCCTGCCCTGGGCGCCCACGCTGACCGAGCTGCCCCAGGCCGTGGCCGACGCATGGGCGCCATGGCTGCCGTACTGGCAGCGCGGTACCGAGCAGCTCGCCTGAGTCAGGCGCCGGCGGGGCGCCGGGCGGCGGTCCAGCGGTCGAGCTTGTCGCGCGCGCCGTTGGTGGCCGGGTCCATGGCCTGGTCGTGGCTGGCGGTCTTGGCGGTCAGTTCGATCACGTAGCCGTTCGGGTCGCGGAAGTAGATCGAGCGGATGAAGCCGTGGTCGGAGATGCCCCGGGTCTCGATGCCCGCCGCGTGGCCCTGGGCGAACATGGCCTCCAGCGTGGGCGGGTCGACCTCCAGCGCGATGTGCAGGTCGTAGTCGTGCTGGGGCTTGAACTCGAACGGCATGTCCGGCGCCTCGAAGAACGCGAGGTAGGAACCATCGCCCAGCCGGTAGAAGGTGTGCAGCGTCTCGGTCTTGCGGCCGCTCTTGGTTTCCTTGATCTCCAGCGTGCCCGCGAGCGGCAGGCCGAGAAAGCCCTCGTAGAAGCGGCGTGTCGCTTCCGAGTCGCGGCAGCGGTAGGCGTTGTGGTGCAGGCCCTGGATCATGGTGCGCCCTCCTGCGGCGGCGGCCGCCGGTGTCAGATCGTCACGAAGGCCTGGCCCTTCAGCGTGCTGGCGAAGCCGTCGATCGCCTCGTGCACCGGCGCCCAGGCGGGGCGGGCCTTCATGCCCTGGAGCCAGCGCTCGATGTTCGGGTAGGCCGCGAGGCTGCAGCCGATCAGGCTGCCCAGCGCGACCATCTCGGCACCCATGTAGTCGGCCAGCGTGATCTGGTCGCCGCAGAGGAAGGGCTTGTTCGGCCCGATCAGCTTGTCGTCCAGGGTCTTGAGCCAGCGCTGCGTCTTCTGGCGCGCCCAGTCCAGCGTGCCGGCCTGCACCGCCGCATCGGGCCGCTTGTGGCTGGGGAAGGTCTGCGGGTACACCAGGCCGTAGGCGAAGTCCTTGTAGATGTTGGCGTTGAACCAGTCCATCATCTCGTTGACCCGGGCCCGCGCCTTCAGGTCCTGCGGGTAGGCCGGGCTGCCGGCGCGGTCGGCCAGGTACTTCAGGATGGCCGAGCTCTCGGTGAGCAGGAAGTCGCCGTCCTCCAGCACCGGCACCAGGCAGTTGGGGTTCAGCTTCGCGAAGGCCGGGCCCATGTGCTCGCCGGTGAAGAGGTCGACGATCTGGTAGTCCAGCGTGATGCCCTGGTCCAGCGCAAACAGCCACACGATGCGGCTGGTGGTCGACGCGGGGTGGAAGTACAGCTTCATGGTGATCTCCTGGCGGGCAGCGGCTGAGGGGCGGCACGGGGCCGGCGTCCGAGGGCGCCGAGTGTAGACGCGATCGTGCCGGCCCGCATCCGCGCCGGCACCGCGATGCTAGGCTCGCACGCACCACCCCGACAGCGCCAGGAGACCCTGCCGTGAACCCGATGATTCGCCGCCAGACCCTGTTCGACGTGTTGCACCGCAGCGCCGCGCGCCACCCGCACAAGCTGGCCATCGCCTGCGGCGAGCTGCGCTGGACCTACGCCGAATTCAAGGCCATCGCCACCCGGCTGGCAGCGGGCCTGGCCGGGCAGGGCGTGGGCCAAGGCACGCGGGTGGCCGTGCTCGCGCGCAACTCGCACGCCTTTGCCGCGCTGCGCTTCGCGCTGGCGCGCCTGGGGGCGGTGCTGGTGCCGATCAACTTCATGCTGCAGGCCGAGGAAGTGGCCTACATCCTGCGCCACGCCGGCGCCACGCTGCTGGCCACCGACAGCGGCCTGGCCGCGCTGGCCCGCGCCGCCGCCGGGCTGGACACGCGGGTGCAGCAGTTCGTCTGGCTGCCGGCCGAGGAGCCCGGCACGCCCGAGCCTGGCATGCTGAGCTTCGATGACCTGGCCAGCGCCAGCGGCGTGCCGCCCGAGCCCGCGCTGGCTGGCAGCGACCTGGCCCAGATCGTCTACACCAGCGGCACCGAAAGCTCGCCCAAGGGCGCGATGCTCACCCACGATGCGGTGCTGTGGCAGTACGTGAGCTGCGTGGTCGACGCCAGCATCGCCACCGAGGACGTGGCGCTGCACGCGCTGCCGCTGTACCACTGCGCGCAGCTCGACGTGTTCCTCGGCCCCTCGGTCTACGTGGGCGCCAGCAACCTGATCACCGCGCGCCCGGTGCCCGAGAACCTGCTGCCGCTGATCGCGCGGCACCGCATCACCTCGTTCTTCGCGCCGCCCACGGTGTGGATCTCGCTGCTGCGCTCGCCCTTGTTCGACGGCACCGATCTGTCCAGCCTGCGCAAGGGCTACTACGGCGCCTCGATCATGCCGGTGGAGGTGCTGCGCGAGCTGTCCGCGCGGCTGCCGCAGGTGCGGCTGTGGAACCTGTACGGCCAGACCGAGATCGCGCCGCTGGCCACGATGCTGGGCCCGGACGATCAGCTGCGCAAGCCCGGCTCCTGCGGCCGCGCGGTGCTGAACGTGGAAACCCGCGTGGTGGACGACGCGATGCGCGACGTGGCCCCCGGCGAGGTGGGCGAGATCGTGCACCGCTCGCCGCACGTGATGCTGGGCTACTTCCATGACGACGAGCGCACGGCCGCCGCCTTCGAGGGCGGCTGGTTCCATTCGGGCGACCTGGCCACGATCGACGACGAGGGCTACATCACGGTGGTCGACCGCAAGAAGGACATGATCAAGACCGGCGGCGAGAACGTGGCCAGCCGCGAGGTGGAGGAAATGATCTACCGCCTGCCCCAGGTGTCCGAGGTGGCGGTGGTGGGCGTGCCGCACCCGCACTGGGTGGAGGCGGTGGTGGCGGTGGTGGTGCTGCGGGCCGGCCAATCGCTCACCGAGGCGCAGGTGCTGGCGCACTGCCGTGCCCACCTGGCCGGCTTCAAGGCGCCCAAGCAGGTGCTGTTCACCGAGGCGCTGCCGAAGAACCCCAGCGGCAAGCTGCTCAAGCGCCAGTTGCGGCAGGCGCACGGGCACCTGTTTGGGCCGGGCTGAGCGGCGCGCGACGGCGCTCAAGTCCGGCCCCGGCCTGCCGATAGGCCGAGTGGGGCGATCGGCCCCGAGGACCAGGAGCGCACACCCATGAAGCTTATTTCCACCGCAGCGGCCGTGCTGCTGGCCGGCGCGGTGCTGCCGGCTTCCGCCAGCCTGATCACGCTGCACACCCGTGCCTCCGGTGCGGCCGCGCCGGCGCTCGGCAGCGACGCCGCCAACGGCGCCTACTACCGCGACACGGTGAGCGCCGCCATCGCCCTGGCCCCGACGGCCGGCCATTGCGACGCCACGCTGGCCAGCCTGGCCGACACCAGCAACCACGGCAACTGCGGCGGCGGGGTCAGCAACCTGGCCTTCGGCCTGACGATCGACTTCGGCCTTGGCGCCGCGCAGGCCGGGGACTTCAGCCTGCGCATCGGGCCTGACTTCGGCAAGGGGGGTGCGGTGTTCCTGGACGGCCTGCTGCTGGGCGTGCGCACCAGCGACATGTGGTGGGCCGGCAGTTGGAATGCGCCGAGCCAGATCTTCCAGTTCCTGAACCTCACGCTCACCCAGGGCAACCATCAGCTCGCGATCTTCGGCCTGGAAGGCTGCTGCGACGGTGGGCAGCAGGCCCAGTTCCGCATCGGCAGCGGGGCCTGGACCACCTTCTCCAGCACCGACCCGCTGGTGCTGGGCGCCGCGGCGGCCTCGGTGCCCGAGCCGCCGCAGCTGGCGCTGGTGCTCTCGGCGCTGCTGGGCACGGCCGGCGCCACGCTGCTGCGCAGGCGACAGCTGCGCGCCTGAGGGCCAGCGCACAATCGGTCTTCCCCCACAGGAGACCGCAAGTGCAAGACCGGATTCGAATCAGCATCGATGCGCAGGGCGTGGCCGAGGTGTGCCTGGCGCGGCCCGACAAGATGAACGCGCTGGACTTCGCGATGTTCGATGCCATCGTGGGCGCGATCCACCAGCTCAAGGCCGAGAAGGGCCTGCGCGCCGTGGTGCTGCACGGCGAGGGCCGCGCCTTCTGCGCCGGTCTGGACATGGGCCGCATGGGCAAGCTGGCCGATGGCGGCGAAGGTGGTTTTCGCGACCTGCGTGCCCGCACCCACGGCATCGCCAACTCGGCGCAGTACGTGGCCCAGGGCTGGCGCGAGCTGGCGGTGCCGGTGATCGCCGCGGTGCACGGCGTGGCCTTCGGTGGTGGCCTGCAGGTGGCGCTGGGCGCCGACGTGCGGCTGATCAGCGCCGACCTGAAGATGTCGGTGATGGAAGTGAAATGGGGCCTGGTGCCCGACATGGCCGGCATCCCGCTGATGCGCGGCCTGGTGCGCGACGACGTGGTGCGCGAGCTCACCTTCACCGGCCGCGTGGTGGTCGGCGAAGAGGCGGTGCAGCTGGGCCTGGCCACCCGCGTGTGCGACGACCCGCTGGCCGCCGCGCGCGAGATGGCCGCCGGCATCGCCCAGCGCAGCCCGGATGCGGTGCGCGCGGCCAAGCGGCTGCTGAACCAGTCGCACGCCGGCGCCTCGCCGGCCAGCCTGCTGCAGGACGAATCGCACGAGCAGGTGGCCCTGATGGGCAAGCCCAACCAGGTGGAGGCGGTGCGCGCCAACCTGGAGAAGCGCGCGCCGGTGTTCCACACCTGAACCCCGCGCCGATGCCGCCGGCCCTGCCGCACGACGATGCGCTCGAGGCCCGCCTGCGCGAGCGCCTGGCGGCCTGGCCAGTGCATGCGCACGAGGCCCCGGGCCTGCGCCGCGCCGCGGTGGCGCTGGTGCTCACCGACGAAGGCCACGGCGCCGACCTGCACGGCATTGCCCGCCTGCCGCACTGGAGCGAGCAGCCCGCGCTGGTGGTGACCCGCCGCGCCGAGCACCTGCGCGCGCACGGCGGCCAGTTCGCGCTGCCCGGCGGCCGGGTGGACGAGGGCGAAACCCCCGAGCAGACCGCCCTGCGCGAGCTGGCCGAGGAAGTGAACCTGGTGCTCGATGCCGCTGCGGTGCTGGGCCGGCTGGACGACTTCGTCACCCGCTCGGGTTATGCGATCACGCCGGTGGTGATGTGGGGCGGCCGCGCGGCCGACATGGCACCCAACCCGGACGAGGTGGCCAGCATCCACCGCATCCCGCTGATCGAGCTGCTGCGCCCGGACGCGCCGCTGCTGGAACCGATGGAAGGCAGCGCGCACCCGGTGCTGCGCATGCCCATCGGCGAAGGCTGGATCGCCGCGCCCACCGCGGCGATGCTGTACCAGTTCCGCGAGGTCTGCCTGCTCGGCCGCGACACGCGGGTGGCGCACTTCGAGCAGCCGCAGTTTGCATGGAAGTAGCGTCTGAAGTGAGCGGCCCGATCGGCGGTTTGCGGCGGCCCCCGCCGCTGGCGGCCGGGGCCGGGTGGGCTCGCACACAATAGGCCGCTCATGAGCCCGCACCCGAGCGCCTCGCCCTCGATCTGGTCCACGCTGCGCCACCCGGTGTTCCGTGGGCTGTGGCTCACGAGCGCGGTGTATTTCACCGGCAACGCGATGCAGGGCATGGCCGCGGCCTGGCTGATGGTGGAGCGCACCGGCTCCTCCTTCCTGGCCGCGCTGGTGCAGACGGCGGTGTTCCTGCCGATGTTCGTGCTGGCGCTGCCCGCCGGCGTGCTGGCCGACACCACCGACCGCCGCCGCCTGCTGCTGCTGACGCTGGGCGTGCAGGCCGGCGCGGTGGCCTTGCTGGCGCTGCTGCTGCTGCTGGGCTGGGCGGGGCCGGCCACCATCCTGCTGCTGACCTGCGTGGCCGGCTGCTGCACCGCGATGATGTCGCCGGCCTGGAACTCCACCGTGGGCGAGGTGCTGCCGCGCGAAGACCTGCCGCAGGCCATCGTCGCGATGAGCATCGCCTACAACGCCGCGCGGGCGCTGGGCCCGGCGCTGGCCGGCCTGGTGTATGGCTGGGTCGGTGGCGGCTGGGTGTTCGTGCTGGCGGTGATCGGCACGCTGGTGCTGGCGCAGGCCTTCCGCCGCTGGCCGCCGCGGCCGCACCCGCCCAGCCGGCTGCCGGCCGAGCGGCTGTGGGGCGGCACGCTGGCCGGGCTGCGTTATGCGCGGCATTCACACACCATCCTGGCGCAACTGGTGCGCACCGCGGCCTACAGCGCTGCCGGCTCGGCACTGTGGGCGCTGCTGCCGGCCATCGGCCAGCAGCGCCTGGGCCTGGGGGCCGAGGGCTTCGGCCTGCTGATGGGCTGCCTGGGCACCGGGGCGGTGGCGGTGGGGCTGGTGATCGGGCCGCTGCGCCAGCGCGTGGGCCTGGAGCCGCTGGTGGTGGGCAGCGGCGTGCTCTTCGCCGCGGTGATGCTCACGGCCGCCCTGTCGCGCTGGGCGCTGCCGGTGTATGGCGCGCTGGTGGTGGGCGGTGCGGCCTGGATGGCGGTGATGTCCACCTTCAACACCGCCACCCAGACCAGCGCGCCGCCCTGGGTGCGCTCGCGCGCCAGCGCGCTGCATGTGCTCAGTGCGCTGGGCTCGTTCGCGCTGGGGTCGGCCTTCTGGGGCGCGGTGGCCGGCATCGCCGGGCTGCCGGCGGCACTGATCCTGGCCGCCGCGCTGATGCTCGCCGGCCTGCTGCTGGCCCGTGCGTTCCCGCTGCGCATGGGCGAGGCACAGGAAGTCACGCAGGTGACGGCCTTCGAGGACCTGCTGATCCACGACGAACCCGACCCCGAAGCCGGCCCGGTGGCGGTGGAGCTGGCCTACCGCATCCGGCCCGAGGACGCGGAGGCCTTTCTTGCCGCCATCTCGCAGCTGCGCGCGCCACGCCAGCGCGACGGTGCCACCTTCTGGCGCGTCTACCGCGACCTGGGTGATCCATCGCGCTATGTCGAGCGCTTCATCGTCACCTCCTGGGCCGACTACCTGCACCAGCGCTCCCGCGCCACGCTGGCCGACCAGGCGCTGGATGCGCAGGTGCGTGCGCTGGTGCTCGAGGGCGTGCCGGTGACGATGCAGCACTACATCGCCGAGCGCTGACACCCCCTGTCGCCTCGGCGTCTGCGGCCGATTGCGCGCGCATTGATGAACCGCAAAGCCAGCCAGGCGAAGAAGCCGTGCAATGCGCTGTCGGTTCCGGCGGCACGCAGATGCAGGCCTCGCGAACCGCTGATGGGCGGCTGACGGCGGCTGCACGGCACACACCTGTTGTGGCGCCGAACCAATCCTGCGGCCCCCATCGGCCTGATCGCGCCTGCCGCGATGCCACGGCCCTGCCTCCCGGACCGCAGCCTGTCCCCTCGTCCCCGAGGAGCGGCAACATGCTCGCCTGCCCGTTCGACATTCCCCGTTACCTGTCGCTGTTGCCGCTGTTTGCGCAGATGCCGCAGGCGAAGCTTGACCACATTGCCGCGCACAGCCAGGTGCGCCGCGTCAGCCGCGGCACCCTGGTGTTCGAGGCCGGGCAGCGCTGCACCGCGCTGCACATCACGGTGACGGGGCAGGTCAAGCTCTGCGTGCTGTCCGCCTCGGGCCAGGAGAAGGTGATCGAGCTCGCCGGCCCCGGCATCAGCCTGGCCGAAGAGACCGTGTTCACCGACGCCGCCTATCGCGTGAACGCGCAGGCCCTGAGCGACTGCACGCTGCTGACGATCGCCAAGCCCGCGCTGCTGGGCGCGATCGCACAGGATGCCTCGCTGGCGCTGCGCATGCTGGCCAGCGCGGGCCAGCGCCTGCAGACCCTGCTGCACGACGTCGAGGCCGAGGCGCTGCACACGGGCCTGCAGCGTGTGGTGCGCTTCCTGTTGCACAGCGCCAACGAGGCGCGGGCCGATGCCGCGGGGCCCGACCTCACGGTGGACCTGCCGGCCAGCAAGGCCACCATCGCGTCGCGGCTGTCGCTCACGCCGGAGTACTTTTCGCGCGTGCTGCACGAGCTGCAATCGCAGGGCTTGATCGGCATCGACCGCCGTGCGATCCGCATCCACGACGCCCAGCGCCTGCAGCGCTACCCCGTGGCCGCCTGAGCAACCCCTGCGGCCCCGCGGGCTGCTTGCCCAGAGCGGTCAGGCCGGTTGCAGATAACGCTCGGACAGCGCGGCCACCGCCGCACTGCCCAGGCCCAGCTTGCGGGCCAGGTACTGCTCGATGCCGCCGTGGTCGGCATCCACCGCGTTCAGCGCGGCGGCCAGGAATTCCTCGCGCACCGTCCACAGCACGGCCAGCACCTCGGGCGAGGTTTCGCTGCGCTGCACCGGTGGGTGCTTGTACAGCTCGTTGGTGAGCAGGTAGTCCTGCAGCACCAGCGGCCGCGGCACGCCCAGCGCCAGCAGGATCAAGGCCGCGGCGAAGCCGGTGCGGTCCTTGCCGGCGGTGCAGTGGAACACCGTGGGCTCGTCGGAGGCCAGCAGGTGCTCGAACAGCTCGGCGAAGCGGTGGGCCTGGTCGTTCACCAGCGCGCGGTAGAGGTCCTGCATCAAGGACACCGTCTTGGCCGGCGTGAGCGCGTGCCCGGCCGTGGCCAGCGATTGCATGCGCTGCACCACCGAGGGCTCGATGGCCAGCGAGCGCTGGGTGAGCCCGGGCAGCTCGTACGGCGTGGCCGCGCGTTCGGCCTCGCCGCGGAAATCGAACGCGCGCGTGAGCGGCAGCGCAGCCAGTGCCGCGCGGTCGGCCGGGGTGAGACCGGCCAGGTGGTCGGAGCGGAACAGCCGGCGCCAGCGCACTTGCCGGCCGCCATGGCCAGGGTAGCCGCCCAGATCGCGGACGTTGGTGGCGCCTTGCAGCGGCCACACCCGATCGGGGTGGCGCACGGGGTGGTGGTGGTCAAGCGGACGCGGCATGGCCCGATTGTCGCGCCGCCGCGCACCCGAGGGCAGGCGGCGGGGCGGCGGGCGCTGCCGGCTCAGGCTTCGAGCCAGAAGTCCGACGCAGCCAGCACCTGGCCGTTGATGCGCAGGTCCACCCGGTGTTCACCGGGGTGGTAGCGCCGCGTCGTCACCGGGCGGAACGAATGCCCGCGTTCGAGCGTGCGGGCCTCGCGTGGGCCGAGTTCGAGCGTCCAGCCCTTGAACACCTTGGGCGTGCGCTGGCCGTTGGCCTTGACATGGTGCACCGCATAGTCGATCACCAGACGCTGCGGCCGCGCGGCGCGCGACACCAGTTCGAGCCGCAACGCCAGCGTGTCGCCCACCTGCAGCCGCGGCGGGCCCACCTGCCAGCCCACCGTGCCGCGGAAGGCCTGGCCCAGGCCCCAGGCGGCCAGCACCGCCGGGTGGCCCTGCTTGACGAGGGTGCGGCTGGCATGGCGCAGCAGCATCCGGCGCTGCGGCGTGGCGCCGGGCAGGTGGTCGGCCAGCCAGGCGGCCACGCACGCGGGGTGGTCCTTGGCGATGTCGTTCAGGTGGTTGGCCACGCTGCGGCGCACGTAGGCGCTGGGGTCGTCCTGCAGCGCCGCCAGCAGCGGCAAGGTGGGCGAGGGGTCGTCCACCAGCGCCTGCAGCCGCAGGCCCCAGGGCAGGCGCGGGCGGCTGCCTTCGCTGACCAGCCGGCGCACATGGGCGCTGGGATCGTGCACCCAGCGCGCCAGCGTGGCGAAGCTCAGCGCCGGGTGGCGCACGATGAAGGGCCGGATCGCGAACTCGGCCGTCAGGCGCTGCGTCATCGCGTGCAGCGCGGCCAGGCCGCGCTCGGGGGCCTCGATCGCGATGCGGGCGATGGCCTCGGTCAAGGGCCACACCGCCCAGCCGGCCAGGCCGGCCTCGCTGGTGCGCAAAGCGGCGAGATCGTCGCCCTCGCCGGGCGGGCCGAGGCTGGCCTCCAGCAGGCCGGCGGCGCGGTCCACATCGGCCGGCAGCGTGGCCACCAGGGCCTCGGCCACCTGCAGCACCCGGGCCTTGAGCTCCAGCGCGTCCAGCCCGGCCAGGGCCAGGGCCTCGAAGGCGCGGTGGTCGAAGCCCCGGTCCACCCGCCGCAGGTGCTGGCCGATCGCGGCGACCACGCCGGCGTTCATCAGGTTCTTGAACGGTTCACCCATGGGGGCGCAGCATAGAGCGCCCGCCGGAAACCTCGAAAACAGTGCGGCATGCACTGAGATGAGGCGCGTTCGGCCCAAGCCTGATCCGAATTGGTGCCTGAACCGTGCACCAACTTAGGCATGCGGTTTGCTTGCTTTGGTGCGTTGCATGCCTGCTCTGGTGCGTTGACGCCCCGATGCGGCGCTCACCCCACCCCGAGGAGACATCTGCATGGATCAGGTCAAGCAGGGCACCGATGCCCTGTTCATCTTGCTCGGCGCCATCATGGTGCTGGCAATGCACGCGGGCTTCGCGTTCCTGGAGCTCGGCACCGTGCGCAAGAAGAACCAGGTCAATGCCCTGGTGAAGATCCTGGTCGACTTCGCGGTGTCGACGATCGCGTACTTCTTCGTCGGCTACGGCGTGGCCTATGGCGTGAGCTTCTTCACCGGCGCCGAGACGCTGGCGGCGAAAAACGGCTTCGAGCTGGTGAAGTTCTTCTTCCTGCTCACCTTCGCGGCGGCGATTCCGGCCATCGTGTCCGGCGGCATCGCCGAGCGGGCGCGCTTCGGCCCGCAGCTCATTGCCACCGCGGTGCTGGTGGGCCTGGTGTACCCGCTGTTCGAGGGCGTGGCCTGGAACCAGCGCTTCGGCATCCAGGCCTGGCTGAAGGCCACCACCGGCGCCGAGTTCCACGATTTCGCCGGCAGCGTGGTGGTGCACGCGGTGGGCGGCTGGATCGGCCTGGCCGCGGTGCTGCTGCTGGGCGCACGCGGTGGCCGCTACCGCAAGGATGGCGCGATGAGCGCGCACCCGCCGTCGAGCATCCCGTTCCTCGCGCTGGGGGCCTGGGTGCTGGCAGTGGGCTGGTTCGGCTTCAACGTGATGAGCGCGCAGACCATCGACAAGATCTCCGGCCTGGTGGCGGTGAACTCGCTGATGGCGATGGTGGGCGGCACCCTGGTGGCGGTGCTGATGGGCAAGAACGACCCCGGCTTCGCCTACAACGGCCCGCTGGCCGGCCTGGTGGCCGTGTGCGCCGGCTCCGACGTGATGCACCCGGTGGGCGCGCTGGTCACCGGCTGCGTGGCCGGCGCGATCTTCGTCGCGCTGTTCACGCTGACGCAGAACCGCTGGAAGATCGACGACGTGCTCGGCGTGTGGCCGCTGCACGGGCTGTGCGGCGCCTGGGGCGGCCTGGCCTGCGGCATCTTCGGCCTGCAATCGATGGGTGGGCTGGGCGGCGTGAACTTCGCGGCCCAGGCCGTCGGCACGCTGATGGGGGTGGGTTGGGCGCTCGTCGGCGGCTTCGCCGTCTACGGCACGCTCAAGGCGGTGCTGGGCCTGCGCCTGACACCGGAAGAAGAGTACGAGGGGGCCGACCTCTCGATCCACAAGATCGGCGCAACGCCGGAGCGCGAAGTCAGCTGGTGAGGGCCGTGGTGCCGGCGCGCGCCCCACGCGCCGCGCCGGGCCTCACACCAGCTTCGAGATCAGCTGCAGCAGCTCACGCGGGCTGAAGGGCTTGCACAGGTAGGCGTCGGCGCCGGCGGCCAGGCCGGCCTGGCGGTCGCTGGCCTGGCTGCGCGCCGAGAGCATCACCACCTTCGAACGCTTGAGCTGCGGGTCGGCCTTCACCTGCTGGCACACGCCCAGGCCGTTCACGCTGCCGGGCATCATCACGTCCAGCAGCAGCAGGTCGGGCTTGATCTGGCCCACCATCTGCAGCGCGGCGTCGCCATTGGCCGCCTCGTGGATCTCGAAGTTCTCGAACTCCAGCGTCATCTGGATCAGTTCGCGGATCTCGGGCTGGTCTTCGACGATCAGGACTCGTTTCATGGCACGGGCGCGGCCGGCAGGGAGCGCGGTTGGAAGCAGTGCAGACATGGTAGGGGATACACCCCGGTTGCGGGGTATCTCCGGTTTTGTCAAATACAGCACTTTGCGGGCTTACTTCGTGGTTTCCTCAGGGGCGTGGGGCGTCTATGCTCCGCCGGACATTCGACCCTTGCAGCCATGAAGCTCCGTCCGCCTGCCTCCCTCCGGCCCGCCGGCCTGCGCCGCCGCAGCCTGCTGGCCGCGGCCCTGGCGGTGGCCGGCACGGCACAGGCGCAGGCGCCCGCGGGCGAGGGCGGCTACCGCTTCTCGCCGGTGCCGCAGCAGGCCATCCCGCTGGTGGCGGCCTACTGGAACCCGATCCTGGCCTGGGTGTCCGCGCGCAGCGGCGTGCGCCTCACGCTGAAGATCAGCCGCACCTCGGCCGAGACCACCAGCTACGTGCTCGGCCAGGAAGTGGAGTTCGTCTTCACGAACCACCTGTTCAGCCCCGAGCGTGAACAGCTGGGCTGGAAGGTCATCGGCCGCCGGCTGACGCCCCCGGTGCACGGCCAGCTGGTGGTGCCGGCGGAATCGCCGATCACCGAACTCGCGCAGCTCGAGGGCAAGGACGTGGCCTTCCCCGGCCCCGAGGCGCTGGTGGCCTACAAGGTGCCCTACGCCCACCTGCTGAGCCGCAAGATCGCGGCCAAGCCGGTGTTCGGCGGCAACATGGACGGCGCGCTGGCGCAGCTGTACAGCGGCAAGGTCGCCGCCGCGGGCGCCAACTCGCAGCTGGTGGAAGGCCATGCCCGGCGCGAGGGCCGCAAGTACCGGGTGCTCTGGTCGTCGGAGCCGTTCCACGACCTGGCGCTGATGGCCGCCGCCAAGGTGCCCGAGAAGGACGTCAAGGCCGTGGCCGCCGCCTTTGCCGAGATGCACAAGGACCCCAAAGGCCTGGAGATCCTGAACCAGGTGTCGCAGCAGATCGGGTTGACGGTCGAGGCGCACTTCATCACCTCCGACGGCAGCGAGTACGGCGCCTACCGCCGCTTCTACCAGACGGCGCCTGCCACCCTGCGCTGACGTGCGCCTGCTGCCACGATCACTGCTGGGCCGCGTGTTCGCGCTCTATGCGCTGACATTGGTGGCCTTCATCGCGATCGGGCTCGCGCTGTTCGTGCAGCACCAGTTCACGCGCCAGCTGGCCGATGCGGGTGCCGATGCCCGCACCGTGGGCGAGCTGCTGCGCCCGGTGCTGGCTGACAGTGCGGTGATCGGCGACTACGACACCATCGACCGCGTGCTGCGCCAGGCGGCACGGCACTCCAGCATTGCCGAGCTCGTGTTCACCGACCCCAAGGGCGGCGTGCTGCGTGTGCAGGGCCACGCCGCCGGCCAGGGGGCGCCGGCCTGGCTGCTGGCGATGGTGGCCGACCGGCTGGCCCCGACGGCCTTGCGCATCGAGGCGGGCGGCCTGCTGTACGGGCAGCTGCAGCTGCGGGTGTCGGTGGCGGCCATCGCCGGTGCGCTGTGGCACCAGGCGGCCTTTGCGCTGCTGCTGGCGCTGGCGGCGGTGGCCGGCGGCCTGCTGCTGATCCGCCCGCCGCTGGTGCGCTGGCTGGGCCACCTGGACCGCATCGAGCAGCTCGGGCTCGACCTCGAAGGCGGCGCCCAGCGCGTGCGCATGGCGCTGGCCGACGATGCCCCCACCGAAATCCGCCGCACCTACGAGGCGCTGGACCGCGCGGCCACGCACGTGCAGGCCGAGCGCGACGCCGCGCTGGCCGCGCTGCGGCGTGCGCTGGAGGGCGCCAGCGTGCTTGACGTGAGCGGCGCCGCCGCGGGCAAGGACGACATCGAGGTGGTCTCCATGCTTGTCTCGCGCCTGGTTGCGCGGCTGCAGGAACGCACGGCGCAGCTCGACGCGATCTTCACCCTCAGCCCGGATGGTTTTGTCTCGTTCGATGCCGATCATGTCGTGCGTTATGCCAGCCCGGGCTTCACGCGGCTCACCGGCCTGTCCGCCGACATGGTGCTGGGCCTGGAGGAGGACGTGCTGATGTTCCGCCTGCGCAGCCGCTGCACCGGCCCCCGCCTGGCCCGGTTGGGCGAGCTGCGCGAGGCCCAGCGCACGCCCGATGGCGAGGCGCCCCGGCACCTGATCGAGCTGGCCCGGCCCCGGCGCCGCGTGCTGGAGCTGGCGCTGCACGCGGGCGACACGATCGCCATCTCGCAGGTGCTGCACCTGCGCGACGTCACGCACGAGAGCGAAGTCGAGCAGATGAAGAGCGAGTTCGTCACCACCGCCGCGCACGAGCTGCGCACGCCGATGGTGGGCATCTACGGCTTTGCCGAGCTGCTGCTCACGCGCGACATGCCGGCCCCGCGCCAGCAGGACCTGCTGGGCCGCATTTACCGCCAGAGCGAGGTGATGATCAGCATCCTCAACGAGATGCTCGACCTCGCGCGGCTGCAGGCGCGTGGCGGCGCCGACCTCGCGCTGCTGCCGATGGCACTGGACACGCTGCTGCGCGACACGCTGGACAGCTTCCAGCCGCCCGACGGCCGCGCGCCGCCGCGCTGGGAGGCCGGCCCCGGCCCGCGGCCGGTGCAGGTGGACGCGGCCAAGCTGCAGCGCGCGCTGCGCAACCTGCTGTCCAATGCCTACAAGTACTCCCCCGCCGGTGGCGAGGTGCTGGTGCGCCTGCATGAGCGCCAGGGGCCGCAGGGAGGGCTGGAGTTCGGCATCGAGGTGCAGGACCACGGCATCGGGCTCACCGCTGAGCAACTGGCCCGGGTGGGCGAGCGTTTCTACCGCGCCGACAAGTCCGGCAGCGTGCTGGGCACCGGCCTGGGCGTGGCGCTGGTGCGCGAGATCGTCACGCTGCACGGCGGCTCGATGGCGCTGCGCAGCGCGCCGGGCGAGGGCACCTCGGTGACGCTGTGGCTGCCGGCCAGCCCGGCCCCGGCGGCCCGGCTGCCTGCGCCCGAATCGACCACCGCCTGACACGCAGCGCCAGCGGCCGGTTCGGCGCGCGCGCGGTGCACCCTGCCTGCGCAGGGGGCTGCGTCCACGGCATTGCGGCAATCCGGCAGGTGCAGCATGATCGCGGGCACCGGGTCATCGGTCGTCAACAGGTCCGCGGGGGTGCGCATGATGGTTCCACCGAATCGCGATGCAAGGCCTTGCGCGGGCGCGCACGCCCTGCGTTGGGTGGGCGGCGCCGGCTGATAAGCTGCCGCGACCGACACACTCACTCCAGCGCTGCCCGCATGTTCACAGGCATTGTTCAAGGCGTGGCCCAGGTGGCCGCCATCACCGACCGGCCGGGGCTGCGCAGCTTCGAGCTCGCGTTCCCGCCGGGCTTCGATGCCGGCCTCGAGATCGGCGCCAGCGTGGCCTGCGACGGCGTGTGCCTCACCGTGACCGAACGCCCCGCGCCCGACCGCGCCCGCTTCGACGTGATGCAGCAAAGCCTGAGCCTCACCACGCTGGGCACCCTGGCCGTGGGCAGCCGGCTCAACGTGGAGCGCGCCGCCAAGGATGGCGCCGAGATCGGCGGCCACCCCATCTCGGGCCATGTGGATTGCCAGGCACGGCTTCTCGCGATCCGCCGCCCCGAGAACAACGTGGTGCTGCGCATCGGCGTGCCCGAGTCGCACATGCGTTATGTGTTCGCCAAGGGCTACATCGCGATCAACGGCGCCAGCCTCACGGTGGCCGAGGCCGATCGCCGCGAGCGCTGGTTCGAGGTGTGGCTGATCCCCGAAACCCTGCGCATGACCACCTTCGCCGACAAGCGCGAGGGCGATGCGCTGAACATCGAGATTGAACGCGCCACCCAGGTGGTGGTGGACACGGTGCGGGATGCCCTGGAGGCCCGCCTGGGACCGCTGTTGCCGGCGCTGGAGGCGCTGCTGGCCGAACGCGGCGGCACCCTGGCCGAACTGGGCGCGCCCGTCCCGGCGCAGGACCGGCTGCAGCGGTAGCGCCGGCCGGGCAACACACGGGCAGCGGGCAAGGTGGACGGCGGATCACTGGGACTCGCCGGACCCGTGCCACCCGGGGGGGGTTGATTCGGCCCGGGCCTTTGCGCAGCTGTTCCGGCGCTGCCCCCTGCCGATGTGGATCTACGACACCGCGACGGTGCGCTTTCTCGCGGTGAACGCGGCCACCTCGCGCCTGTACGGCTGGAGCGAGGCCGAGCTGCTGACGATGACCGTCTACGACCTCCTGCCGCCCGAGGAGGCCGAGCGCCTGGGCAAGATCCTCGCCCGCACGATGCTGCCGCGCACCGGGCCGGCGCACTGGCGGCACCGCCTGCGCGACGGCACGCTGATCGACACCGAGATCATCTCCGAACCCCTGACGCTGGACGGCCGCCACGTGCGCGTGGTGCTGGCGCGTGACGTGACGCAGCAACTGCGCGCCGATGCCGCGCTGCGGGGCAGCGAGCAGCGCTACCGCACCATCGTCGAGACGGCGCACGAGGGCATCTGGCTGATCGACGCCGAATCGATCACCACCTTCGTGAACCCGGCCATGGCCCGCATGCTGGGCCACACGCCCGAGCAGATGCTGGGCCGGCCGCTGCACGACTTCATGGACGAAGAGGCCCGCGAGGCCGCCGATCGCAACCTCGAACGGCGGCGCCAGGGCCTGGCCGAGCAGCACGACTTTCGCCTGCGGCACCGGCTGGGCCACGATGTCTGGACCCTGATGATGGCCAACCCGCTGTTCGACGAGGCGGGTGCCTACGCCGGTGCGCTGGCGATGGTGACCGACATCACCGAACGCCGGCGTGCCGAGCTGCGCGAGCACCACCGCGGCGCGGTGATGGCGCTGGTGGCCGGCGGCGCGCCGCTGCCGGCGGTGCTGGCCGCGGTGGTGGAGATGATCGAGCGCGAGCAGCCGGGCAGCCTGTGCAGCATCCTGCTGCTCGACCACAGCGGCACCCGGCTTCGCATGGGGGCGGCGCCTCACCTGCCGGCGGCCTACAACGCCGCGCTCGATGGCCTGCTGATCGGGCCCGACGTCGGCTCCTGCGGGACGGCGGCCTTCGGCTGCCAGCGCGTGGTGGTCGAATCCATCGCCACCGATCCGCTCTGGCACGACTACCGCGCGCTGGCCGCGGCCCACGGGCTGGCCGCGTGCTGGTCCGAGCCCATCCTCAGCCGCGCCGGCGCGGTGCTGGGCACCTTCGGGGTCTACCGCCGCCAGCCGCACCGGCCGGACGAGGCCGAGACCAGCGTGGTGGCCGCCGCGGCGCAGATGGCGGCCATCGCCATCGAGCGCCAGCAGGCCGACGAGGCGCTGCGCGAATCGCAGAAGATGGAGTCGCTGGGCACGCTGGCCGGCGGCATTGCGCACGACTTCAACAACATCCTCGGCGCGATCCTCGGCAACCTGAACCTGCTGCAGCAGGAGCAGGCCCTCGACGGCCCGGCGCAGGCCCGGCTGGGCCAGATCCACCGCTCGGCGCTGCGGGCGCGTGCGCTGGTGCATCAGATCCTCGCGTTCAGCCGGCGCCAGCCCCATGTGCTGATGAACCAGCCGCTGCGGCCGCTGGTGGAAGAGGCGCTGGCCCTGCTGCGCGCCTCGCTGCCCGCCGGCGTGCGGCTGGACACCGTGTTCGCCGACGAGCCGTTGCCGGTGTGCACCGATGCCACGCAGATGCAGCAGGTGCTGATGAACCTGTGCTCGAACGCCTGGCACGCGTTGCCCGGCGACCTGGGGCGCATCGAGGTGGGCCTCGCACCGGCCCTGCTGGACGAGGGCCAGGCCCGGCGCCTGGGCGGGCTGCGCGTCGGGCCGCATGCGCACCTGTGGGTGAAGGACACCGGCACCGGCATGGACGAGGTGACCCGCGCCCGCATCTTCGAGCCCTTCTTCACCACCAAGCCGGTGGGCGAGGGCACCGGCCTCGGCCTGGCGGTGGTGCACGGCATCGTCACCGAGCACCAGGGGGCGATCAGTGTCGATTCGGCACCCGGGCGCGGCTCCACCTTCCATCTCTACCTGCCGCTGAGCGAGGGCGCGCAGGCCGCCGCCGCGGTGCCGGCGCCAGGGGTGGCACCGGTGGCGGTGGCCACCGGCCAGCACATCCTGTGCGTCGACGACGACGAGGTGATGCTGCTCACCGACGAAGGCCTGCTCGCCCACCTGGGCTACCAGGTGAGCACGCAGGCCGATGGCCAGTCCGCGCTGGAGGCGCTGC
The DNA here is from genome assembly GCA_016213205.1 of Burkholderiales bacterium. Classification (GTDB taxonomy): domain Bacteria; phylum Pseudomonadota; class Gammaproteobacteria; order Burkholderiales; family Burkholderiaceae_C; genus Pseudaquabacterium. The sequence continues at coordinate 54,316 of JACRAZ010000047.1, read as the reverse complement.
GTGCGGCACCGGGCCGCTTCGACCTGGTGGTCTCGGACTACAACATGCCCGGCCTCTCCGGCCTGGACCTCGCACGCGAGCTGGCGGCGCTGCGGCCCGAGCTGCCGGTGATCATCTGCTCCGGCTACATCACCGACGAACTGCAGCACGAGGCCCGCGCGCTGGGCGTGCGTGGCCTGGTGCACAAGGAGAACACCGTGGAGGAGCTGGGCCCGATGGTGCAGCGCGTGCTCGGCGGCGCGCACTGACTGCGCAAGCGGCCCAGCCCGCCTGCGGCCGGGCGCGGGGCTCAGATCACCGCCTGCTCCACGAAGGGCTGCTGGTCGAGCACCCGTTGCCAGCCCAGCGGGCCGAGGTCCAGGCTGCGGTAGGCCCCGTGCAGCAGCCATTCGGCCACGCCACGGCCGGCCGCCGGTGCATGCTGCAGGCCATGGCCCGAGAAGCCGTTGGCGAACACCAGGTTCGCCAGCGCCGGGTGCGGCCCGATGATGGCGTTGTGGTCCAGCGGGTGCACCTCGTAGTAGCCGGCCCAGGCCCGGCGCATGCGCAGCGCCTCGAAGGCCGGCACCCGGTGGGCCAGGGCCGGCCAGACGCGTGCGTCGAACTGCTCCAGGTCGGGTTCGTCCAGTGGCAGGTCGTCCGGATCGGCGTCGTGCTCGCCCGGCGTCCAGCCGCCGATGTAGCCGTGGCCTTCGCTGCGGAACCACACGCCGCTGCAATCGGCCACCAGCGGGGTGCGCGGCAGCCGCAGCGGCGAATCGAAGGCGAACACCGTGCGCCGCCGCGCATGCACCGGCAGCCGGATGCCGGCCAGCGCGGCCACGCCGGCCGCCCAGGGGCCGGCGGCGTTGACGAAGGCGTCCGCGGGCAGCCGGCGCCCATCGTCCAGCTGCGCGGCCACCCGCCGCGCCCCGCCGCGCTCGAAGCCGGCCACCCGCGCACGCTGCCAGCGTGCGCCGAGCGCACGCGCCTTGGCCGCCAGCGCGCGGGCCAGCGCATAGCCATCGAACCAGCCCTCGCCGGCAAGGCCGAGGCTGGCCAGTGCGAGGTCGTCGCAGCGCAGCCAGGGCAGGCGCTGCGCCAGCGCCTGCGGCGTGAGCAGGTCCACCTGCACCGCCTGCGCGCGCTGCACGGCGTGCAGGGCCTGCAGCACTGGCGCGCCCGCCTCGTGGGCCAGGAACAGGTAGCCCGAGGACACCAGGCCGATGTCGGGCACCTGCCCGTCGACCGCGAGCGTGTCCGCGGCACCGGTGATGAACGCGTGCCCGAAGCGCGACATCTGGATGTTGATCGGGTTCGAGAACTGCTGACGGATCGAGCTGGCCGAGCGCGCCGACGAGGCCAGCACCAGCCCGGGGTCGGGCTCGACCACGTCCACCTCGACCGCGGCGCCGCCCAGCGCCTTGGTGAACAAGGCCACCGCACTGCCGATCGCGCCGCCGCCCACGACGACGATCCTCATCTCGGGCACCGGGGCGCTGCGGCGGTGGGTTTCTTCGGGGTTCACAGTTTTGCGGACCTGGGCTGCACGGTTGAGCCTGATCATGCCTCGCGCAGGGCCGGCGGGCCTAGCATCGGTTCAACGGCCCGCTTCGCGCAGGGGCCCGACGAGAGAGACGAGCATGAGCACATACGAACAAGCGCTGCCCGTGGCCACCAGCCTGGCCGACCCGCGCCAGGAACTCCTGCAACGCATCATCGAGCGCCCGGACGGGCTGCATTGGCTGGCGCGTGACGGCCAGCAGGAGTTCGGCCCCTATGCCACGGTGGAAGCGGCGCTGGCCGACATGATCGACACCGAGGACGACACGCCCGAGCCCGGCGAGACGCTGGAGGAGGCCTGCCAGGAACTGGGCCTGGCCGGCTGGGTGGACCCCGACACCGGCGCGCTGGCCGAGGACACCGTCACCCGCCTCGAGGAGCACTGAGTCGGCCCCCACGGCCCTGCGGGCCGGTCCCCCGAGGGGATCAGGCCGGCCGGGTGAGCCCGCGGCCGCTGCCGGCGGCCGTTAGGCGCCGATGTCGGCCACGCACTCGCCATCGCGCAGCGCGATGCGCCGGCCCAGCGCCGCCGCCACCTCGGGGTTGTGGCTGGCCACCAGCACCAGCGCGCCCTCGGCCCGTGCATGCGCGATCAGCAGTTCCACGACACGCTGGCCGTTGCGGCTGTCCAGGCTGCCCGTGGGTTCGTCGGCCAGCACGATGGCCGGGCGGTTCACCAGCGCGCGTGCCACCGCGGCGCGCTGCCGTTCGCCACCCGACACGTTGCGCGGCAGGAAGGCGGCGCGGTGTTCGAGCGCCATCGCCTGCAGCAGCGCGCCCGCGCGCTGGTGCCGCTGGGCCGCCGGCACGCCCAGCGCGAGCATCGGGGCCTCGATGTTCTCCTGCAGCGTCATGGTGGGCACCATGTGGTGGTACTGGAACACGAAGCCCAGCCGGCGCGCGCGGAACGCATGCGGGTGGCGGATGCCGGCCAGGTCCTGCCCGTCGATCAGGATGCGGCCCTCGTCCGGGCGGTCCAGCAGCCCGATCAGCGACAGCAGCGTGCTCTTGCCGCTGCCCGAGGGCCCGGTGAGCGCGATCGTCTCGCCCGCGCCGGCGTTGAAGGACACGCGGCGCAGCGCCTGCACGTCACCGTCGGCGAAGCGGCGGCTGACGGCTTCGACGCACAGGATGGGCCGTTCGGTGTCACTCATGGCGCAGTGCCGCCAGGGGTTGCAGGCGCAGCACCACCACCGCCGGCCACAGCAGCGCCAGCAGCGCAACGCCCAGCGCCATCAGCAGGGACAGGCCCACCAGCGGCAGCGACAGGTCCACCGGAATCCAGCCGAAGCCCAACGAGGGCAGGCGGTTCACCGCGTGCAGGATGCCCACCGCGAACACATCGCCCAGCAGCGCACCCGCCGCGCACAGCAGCAGGCTTTCGGCCAGCAGCATGCGCATCACCATCAGCGGGGTCCAGCCCACGGTCATCAGGATGCCGATCTCGCGGGTGCGCTCGGCCACCGCCATCAGCAGCGTGTTGGTCAGCACGACGCAGGTGCCGAACACCGCGATCACCGAGATCGTGCCGACGAAGGCACGCACGATGCGGATCAGCCGCAGGCTGCCCGACAGCTCGGTGCCGGGCACCGCCCGCAGGCTGGGATGGCGGGCGTTGATCTGGCGCATCACCTCGTCGGGCGAGCGGCCGCTGCCCACGTGCAGCGCGGCCAGCGTGTAGTGGTTGGCCGCGCCGTCGCGCGCGAGCAGGCGGCGCGCATGGTCCAGGTCGGCCAGCAGCGCGCTGTCGAAGATGCGGCTGCCGGTGCGGAAGATGCCGGTGATGCGCACCGCGCGCCCACCCACCTGCACCGTCTGGCCCGGCACCAGGCCCAGGCGTTGCGCGCCGAGCTCGCCGATCAGCATCTCGGCCTGGCCGGCGGCGAAGGCCTCGCCCCGCACCAGCGGGATGCGCCGCACGAAGCGTGCATCGGCGCCCACCACCAGCGCATAGGGATTCCAGGGCTCGTTGAGGGTACCCATCAGCAGCGGGGCCAGGTCGTCGCCGTACTCGGCCACGAGCTGGTCCATCACCGGCCCGGCCACGCGCGAGGACATCGGCGAGGTGGCCCGCCGCTCGCTGATGACGATCTCGGCGCGGTAGCTCGCCACCGCGCCGTCGATCTGCGATTGCAGGTCGGTGGTGATCGCGGTGATGGCGGTGAACAGCGCAATGCCGCTGGCGATGCCGATCACCGTCATCAGGCTGCGACCGCGCGCGCGCAGCACGTTGCGAAGAAAGATCATCTCGGGGCCTCGGGTCCTGGGCGCTGGGGTCCGGCCGGGTGCGCACACGCGGCCGGACCCGATGCCGCGGCTACTTGCAGGCCGGCGCGGTGGTGACGGGCTTGCCGTTCACCGTCATCGTGCCCTGCATCTCGGAACCAGGCTGCACGGTGATGACCACCGCCTCGCCGTTGGCGCCGGTGGACACCAGCGTGCCGGAGAGGTAGTTGCCGTCGTCGTCGGTGACGATGGGCTTGCTGGTGCTCAGGTCGTAGTAGCCGGTGGAGCGGTAGCCGCGCCCGCTCATCGTCATCTGCTCGCCGCCGCTGGCGGTGGTGAACGAGGTGATGGTGTAGCCGGTCTGGCGGTAGGTCTTGCCGGTCACGTCGTTGCGGATGCGCACCTCGGCGGCCTGCATCCTGTCGGGCCGGGCCTCGGTGGCGTCGCCACCCGGCACGCCCGGGGTGCTGACGTAGCCCAGCACCGAGATCAGCTGCGAGCCGATGGTCTTGCCGCTGGCGTCCTTGTTGAGCAGGCTGATGCCGTTGGCCGAACTGGCCTCGTACTTGGTGCGGATCGGCCCGCTGGCGGTGGGCGTGGCGGTTTCCACGAAGGACCAGCTGCCGTTGAGGGTGGTGGTCTCGCCGGTGTCGGAATCCTTGCTGCAGTAGTTTTCCCAGCGCAGCGTGGCGGTGGTCACGCCGCTCACGTGCGAGTAGCTCGGGTAGGTCTGCCGCCCGCCGCACTCGCCCAGCTGGTCGGCCGGCTTGGTGGCGGTGTAGGCCAGCGCCCGCTTGCGCTGCGGGGCGGTTGCCGAGTTGGCCGCAGCCATCTGCGCCAGCGTGTGCAGCTCACGTGCCTTGCGCAGGTAGGCCGCGGCGCTGGTGTCGGGGCCGTTCGCCTTGGCCGTGCCGCCGGGGGTGCAGATCGGCAGCACGTAGGCGTACTCGGTCACCATGCGCTCGGCGGAGGCGGCGTCCAGCGTGGCCTGCCCCGGCGACAGCGGTGCGTCGTTGATCGTGCCGGACTTCAGCTCCAGGCGCTGCTGCAGCGTGCTGCCGTCGCGGGTTTCGACGCGCGCCGGGATGCCGCTGCCCACGATGTACCAGGTGGTGGCCACCGTGTTGCTGCCCAGCACCGCTTCGCGGTAGCGGCAGGTGTCGTAGCTGCGGCCCTGCACGGTGATGGTCTCGCGCGCCTCGTAGGTGTAGGTGGTCGAGCGCGTGCTGGCGCTGGCCGCCAAGGTGGGGTTGAGCTGCGAGGTGGACATCGACGCGGTCTTGGTCACCCGCTGGCCCGGCTGCAGCGTGAACTCGCTGTTCTGCAGCGTCGGGCTGTACACCACGCGCGTGGTCGCGCCGCTGGCGGAGGTGCTGCTGTCGGTGCCCAGCGTGCGCAGCAGGCCGCCGTCGCCCGCCTGCAGGTAGGACTTCACGGTGGTGGTGGCCGCGCCGGCCAGGGTGGTGGTGCTGGTGAGCATCACCACCTGCTGGCCCTGGAAGGTGGTGGCGCCGTCCACCACCAGCGTGTTGGTGAACTCGCTGGTGCCCACCGGCGCGAAGCTGCTGCGCTGGTAGGTCGTGACCTGGCGCGAGCCCGTCATCAGGGCTTCACCCGGCGGCTGGGTGCAGGTGTTGGCCGGGCCGCTGCGGCCGCAGTCGATCTCGCTGCACACCAGGTCGGCGTAGTTCTGCATCGGGCCGAAGCTCTGCAACGCCTGGTTCGTGAACGAGCCCAGGCCCCACACCTCGCCGTTGGCCACCGCGAGGTAGTTGCCGTTCGGCCAGCCCTGGCCGGAGAAGGACTTGCCCTGGTACACCACGCCGCTGAAGGTGGCCGGCGTGCCCGGCAGCAGCTCCGGGTAGCTGAACTGGGCCCAGGCGAAGAGCTGGTCGTTGGTGATGGTCTTGGTGGTGGCCGCCGCCGGGCCGGTGCCCGCGGCGAGCGGCCGCGCCTGGGCGTTGACCGAAGCGATGCTGGCGACGAACTTCTCGCCGGCGCTGCGTGTCTGGTCACCACCGCAGGCCGTCAGGCACACGGCCGCAATGAGGGTCAGGACGGGGTGGAGGGGTGCTGGCTTGGTCATGATGGCTCAGTCTGTGAAGTGCTGCGGTCGGGTCTGCGGTGCCGCTGCCCAACGAAGCGCAGCAACGACAGTGGCACCAGACCACCCCGCAACCCTGCACTGAACCACTTGCGTCAAGCCGCCAAGTCGCGGGCTGGCCGACACTGGGATCCTCCGACCACCCCTTACAGCCCCCCTTGACCCCACGCAACGCAGATCGGACTTGGAGGCGGCACTCCACCCGCATGGGGGGGGCCCGCCTCGCGCGGAGGCTACCCGCATGAACCTGCCGCTGCCGCCGCGCTGGTGCCGCCGGCTGTGCCTGCACCCGGTGCTGTGGGGGCTGGGGGCGATGGTCTTCGTGGGCGTGCTGCCGCTCGCGCTGCTGGCGGCGTGGGGCGTTGCGCTGGTGATGCCAGGCCCACGGCGCGTGGCACGGCTGCTGGCCTTTGCGTGGCTGTACCTGGGCCTCGAGCTGGTGGTGATGGCCATCGCGCTGGGCACCTGGCTGGCCAGCGGCCTGGGCCGGGGGCTGCAGCGCCCGGCCTTCGTGGCCTTCCACTACCGGCTGGCTGCCGCGGTGGTGGCCGTGCTCGTGCGATTCGGCTCGCGCACCTTCGCGCTCACGGTCACGCGGCAGCCGCCGGTCCGGCCGGCCGAGGGTGCGGCACCCCCTGGCGACCGCCCGCTGCTGGTGCTGAGCCGGCACGCCGGGCCGGGCGATTCGCTGCTGATGATCCACCAGCTCTTCACCTGGGCACGCTGCCGGCCGCGCATCGTGCTCAAGCACACGCTGCAGTGGGACCCGATGATCGACCTGGTCTTCAACCGGCTGCCGATGGCGTTCGTCGACCCCGGCTCGCCGCGTCAGGGTGAGGCCGTCGCGGGCATCGGGCGCCTGGCGGCCACGATGGCGCCGGGTGACGCGCTGCTGATCTTCCCGGAAGGCCGCAACGTCACGCCCTTGCACCGGCAGCATGCGATCGACCGGTTGCGCCGGGCCGGGCGCGAGCAGGCCGCACGCCGGGCCGAGCGCATCCGGCACCTGATGCCGCCGCGCCCGCGCGGCATGCAGGCGGCGCTGGCCGCGCGGCCCGACCTGGACGTGGCGGTGGTGGCCCACACCGGGCTCGATGCACTGGCCAGCGTGCCTGAAATCTGGCGCGCGGTGCCGCAACGCAAGACCCTGCACCTGCGCTGGCACACCTTCCCGGCGGCACGGGTGCCGCGGGAGCGGGGCGCGCTCGCGGCCTGGGTGTTTGCCGAATGGGAGCGCATGGACGCCTGGGTGGCGGCCCAGGCCGCCGCGGGCCGCTCCCGGCCGGCCTGACCGGCCTGCCGTGCCCCGGGCGGGGCGCCTTCAGTGCTGCGGGGGGCGGCGCACCGGGGCCAGCAGTTGGCGCAGCACGTAGGGCAGGATGCCGCCGTGGCGGAAGTAGGCCACCTCGATGGGGGTGTCGATGCGCAGCGTCAGCGGCACGGCCTGCGTGCGCCCGTCGGCATGGTGAACCATCAGCAGCACCTCGCGGCGCGGCGCGAGGTCGCCGTCGATGCGCAGGTCGAGCCGCTCGCTGCCATCCAGGCCCAGGCGCTGCCAGCTGTGGCCGGGCGCAAACTGCAGCGGCAACACGCCCATGCCCACCAGGTTGTTGCGGTGGATGCGCTCGAAACTGCGCGCCACCACGGCCCGGATGCCCAGCAGTGCGGTGCCCTTGGCGGCCCAGTCGCGGCTGGAGCCGGTGCCGTATTCCTCGCCGGCGAACACCACGGTGGGCACCTGCTCGGCCCGGTAGCGCATCGCGGCATCGTAGATGGACATCAGCTCGCCGCTGGGCTGGTGGCGGGTGAGGCCGCCTTCGGCCTCGATCATCTGGTTGCGCAGCCGCACGTTGGCGAAGGTGCCGCGCATCATCACCTCGTGGTGGCCCCGGCGTGCGCCGTAGCTGTTGAAGTCTTCGCGGGCCACGCCGCGCGCAAGCAGGTAGCGCCCGGCCGGCGAGCCGGCTGCGATGGCGCCCGCGGGCGAGATGTGGTCGGTGGTGATCGAATCGCCGAACAAGGCCATCACCCGGGCCCCATGCAGCCCGCTGGCCGCGTCTTTCGGCTGCAATTCGAAATCATCGAAGAACGGTGGCTTCGCGATGTAGCTGCTGTCGGGCCAGGCATACACCTGGCCGGTGACGCCCTCGATGCGCTGCCACAGCGTGCCCGGCTGGGCGGCGATCTGCGCGTAGTTGCGGCGGTAGGCGCGGGCGTCGAGCGCCAGCGCCATCAGCGCGTGCACCTCGTCGCTGCCGGGCCAGATGTCGCCCAGGTACACCGGGCGGCCTTCAGGGTCGTGGCCCACCGGCTCGGTCATCAGGTCGCGCGTGACGGTGCCGGCAATCGCGTAGGCCACCACCAGCGGCGGGCTGGCCAGGAAGTTGGCCTTCAGGTTGGGGTGGATGCGGGCCTCGAAGTTGCGGTTGCCCGACAGCACCGCGGCGCAGACCAGGTCGTTGCCGGTGATGGCCGCGTTGATCTCGGGCGCCAGGTCGCCCGCATTGCCGATGCAGGTGGTGCAGCCGTAGGCGGCCAGGTGGAAGCCCAGCGTGGCCAGCGGCGCCAGCAGGCCGGCCTTTTCAAGGTATTCGGTGACGATGCGCGAGCCTGGCGCCAGCGAGGTCTTGATGTGTGGCGCCACGCGCAGGCCGCGGGCCACCGCCTTCTTGGCCAGCAGGCCGGCGGCGAGCAGCACGCCGGGGTTGCTGGTGTTGGTGCAGGAGGTGATGGCAGCGATCAGCACGTCGCCGTGGTGCAGCGTGAGCGCGGGCGAGGCCGCGGCCGCCACGGCCAGCCGCGCGGGCGCCTGGCCGAAGCCGCCCGCGGCCGCGGGCTGGCTGAACAGCGCGGTGAAGCGCCGCGCCACCTGGCCGATCTCGATGCGGTCCTGCGGCCGCTTGGGGCCGGCGAGCGTAGGCGCCACGCTGCCGAGGTCCAGCCGCACCACGCGGGTGTAGTCGATGCTGCCGGCCGCCGGCACGCCCCACAGGCCCTGGGCGCGGAAGTAGGCCTCGAAGGCGGCCAGCTCGTGCGCGGTGCGGCCGGTGCCCTTCAGGTAGGCCAGGGTCTTGTCGTCCACCGGGAAGAAGCCCATCGTGGCGCCGTACTCGGGCGCCATGTTGGCGATGGTGGCGCGGTCGGGCAGGGCCAGCGAGGCCGTGCCCTCGCCGAAGAACTCGACGAAGGTGCCCACCACCTTCTCGCGCCGCAGCAGCTCGGTGACGGTGAGCACCAGGTCGGTGGCGGTCACGCCCTCGCGCAGCCGGCCCACCAGTTCGAGGCCGATCACATCCGGCGTCAGCAGGTACACCGGCTGGCCCAGCATCGCGGCCTCGGCCTCGATGCCGCCCACGCCCCAGCCGACCACGCCGATGCCGTTGATCATGGTGGTGTGGCTGTCGGTGCCCACCAACGTGTCGGGGTAGTACAGCGCGGCCGGCCCCTTGCCGGCGGCCCGGTGCACGCCGCGCGCCAGGTACTCCAGGTTCACCTGGTGCACGATGCCGAAGCCCGGTGGCACCACGCCGAAGGTGTCGAAGGCCTGCATGCCCCACTTCATGAAGGCATAGCGCTCACGGTTGCGCTGGAACTCCAGCTTCATGTTCAGGTCCAGTGCCTGCGGGCTGCCGTAGTGGTCGACCATCACCGAGTGGTCGACCACCAGGTCCACCGGCACCAGCGGCTCGATGAGCTTGGCCTCGCGCCCCAGCGCGGCGGCGGTGTTGCGCATCGCGGCCAGGTCGGCCAGCAGCGGCACGCCGGTGAAGTCCTGCAGCACCACGCGCGAGACGACGAACGGGATCTCGTCCTCGCGTGGCGCCACGGGCTGCCAGCCGGCGAGCTGGTGCACATGCTCGGGCAGCACACGCTCGCCATCGCAGTTGCGCAGCACGCTCTCGAGCACGATGCGGATGGACACCGGCAGCCGCTCGAGCGGGCAATCCAGCACCTGGGCCAGCGCCGGCAGCGAGTACAGGCGGCCGGACCGGCCGGAGGCCGGCGCGAAGTGCGTGAGCGTGCGTGCAAACGGATGAACGGCGGTGTCCATGAGCGGGGCTCCTCGCTTGCGGCCGGTGGCGCCCATTCTGTCAGTGCAGCGCGTGCTCAGAGGGGGTTGCCATTCATCGACAGGGAGATTGCCCGCATCGTCTGCACCGCATGGCCCGAGGCCTGCACCGACTTCAGCAGCAGCCCCGTGCCCACCAGCCACCACTCGGTGGTCCAGCCGCCGCCCGGCAGCATGTTGATGCGCTCGAAGCGGCAGGTGCTGTAGGTGCCGCCTGGCAAGGTGAGCGATTCGCGGCCGATGTAGCGCAGGGTCGTGGCGCCGGCATCGCCGTAGGTGTTGGTGGTGGGCGGGAAGCCGGGGATCGAGTAGGTGGTCACCCGCGTGATCTGGCTCTGCCAGTCGGCGCTGAGCGTCTGGCCTTGGGCCAGTGCGGCGCTGCGGTCCTGCCAGGCCGGCGCATACACGGTCTTGATCGTCGTCGCGGCGCTGTAGTCGGTGGTGCTGGCGGTGGTGGCGACGGTCGAGCCCAGGTGCGTGATCTCACCCGCTGCCGTCTTCTGGTGGAAGTTCCGGATCTCCGCCGAGGCCGATGCAGGCAGGCCATCCACGATCAGCACACCCGAGGTCTTGACCAGCGTTTCCACCGCGGGCAGGGCTTCGAACATCGCCGGGCCGACCACCTGCGTCAGCACCGTCTTGTTGCCGGTGATCTGGCCGGTGTACTCGTAGGTGACGGCGGTCTGCGTGCCCGTCGTGCCGGCCAGGTCCAGGTCGTGGCAGCCGTTGCTGGGACCGGTGGCGCCCGAGCCGGGCTGCACCGGCGTGATGAAGCTGGTCAGCAGGCCGACGAACTGCGGCGCCGACCCGAAGGCGCCACCCATCACGTAGACACCATCGAGCAGGTAGTTCGGGCCGCTGCCCACCGCCACGCCCAGCACGGTGCCGTTCGAATACACGCGGTACCGGGCCGGCCCGGTGACCATGGTGGCCTGGCGCTCGGGCAACTGGGACTTGAAGGCGCCTTCGGCAAAGTCCAGCAGTTGCCGGGCGGCTTCGTCCGGTGCCACGGGGTTGCCGATGCCCACCGCCAGCGGGCGGTTGCGTTGGGCGGCGGCGGCAGCGGGCTGCGCGGGCTCGGACCCGGAACCCCCGCCGCAAGCGGCCAGCAGTGCGGCTGCGGCCAGCGCGGTGGCGTGTGACTTGATCAGCATGTCGGTCTCCTGCGGGCCCGGGCGTCGGACCCTGGGGGCGACCGTAGGCTCGCGCGGCGCAGGTGTCTGTACCCTGCCGCACGCAGGCGGGCCGCACGGGCGGCAACGCGCGCCGCCGTGCGCCAGGCGCTACAGCGGGTTGCCGCCCGACATCAGCGAGCGTGCGCTCATGGTCTGGGTGCTGTTTTCCTTGAAGACCTGGCGCTTGACGAGCGCGCCGTGGCCGGCCAGCACCCAGTCCACCGTGACCCCGCCGGTGGCCGATGCGCTGGTGCGCTCGAAGCGGCAGGTGGCATAGGTGCCCGCCGGCACGGTGATGGTTTCGCGGCCGATGTAGCGCACCGTCTCGCTGTTGCTGCCGCCGTAGGTGCTGGTGGTGGTGGGCAGCACGTTGTTCAGGTAGCTGGTGGTGGCGGTGGTGGTGGAGGTCCAGCTCGAGCTCAGGGCCTGGCCGACGCCCAGCGCATAGATGCGGTCCACCCAGGCCGGCGTGTACAGCGTCTTCAGCGTGGTGGTGCGGATGTAGTCGTTGGTGGTGGCCGTGGTGGCGGCATAGGTGCCGAGCTGGGTGAGCTCGGCCTCGCCGGTGCGGCGGTGGTAGGTGCGGATCTCGTCGGCGGTGTCCACCGGCAGGCCGTTGTCGAACACCGTGCCCGATGTCTTGACGATGGTCTCCACGACGAGCTGGCCCTCGAACAGGGCGTTGGCATTGGTGGCCCGCGTGATGGTCTGGTTGCCGGTGCGGGGGCCTTCGAGTTCGTAGGTGGCGTTGATCTCGACGCCGGAGGCGCTCCACAGGCCCAGGTCGTAGCAGCCGTTGTTCGGGCCGCTGGGCCCGGTGCCGGGCTCCACGGGGGTGATGAAGTCGCTCACCTGGCCCACCGCGCGCGGCGTGGGGCCGAACGGTCCGCCCATGACATAGACGCCGTTCAGCAGGTAGTTGGGGTCGGGTGCCACCACCACGCCCAGCACCACGCCGGACGAATAGGCGCGGTAGCGGAAGGCGCCGAAGGGCCGGGTGACCTGGTGCTCGGGCAGGTACACCTTGAAGCTGGCCTCGGCAAAGTCCAGCAGCTGGCGCGCGGCCTCGATGGCCGGCACCTCGGCCGCGGCGGTGGTGCCGCCGGCCATGGCCAGCAGGGCGGCCAGCGCCAGGGTGCGGGTGGGCTTGACGATCGGCATCGGGGTCTCCTGTTCACGGCGGGTCCTGCCGGATCGCCATGATCGGACGCCGCGGCCGCGCTGTCTGTGACAGGTTGATCCTGCCACGGCAGCGGCGGCCGCCGCCGCGCGTCAGGCCGGACCGGGTCGCTCCCGGCAGGCCTGAGCACCCCTGGCGGGACCCGCCCGCAGGGGTGCAGGGGGCCGACTCAGAGCTTCTGGCCGTTCACCGTGATCGAGGTGGCCTTGACCGTCTGCTGCGTGCTGCCGCTGCCGGAGACCGACTGCGCCATGATGCCCTTGCCCACGATGATCCAGCTCGTGGTGGTGGTGGCGTTGGCGCCGCTGCCCGAGGTGTCCTCGTAGACGCAGGCGTTGTAGGTGCCCGCCGGCACCGTGACCGATTCCTGGCGCAGGTACTTGACCGTGGTGGACACGTTCGCGACGCCGTTGGTCGGCGGCACCGGGAACGGCAGGCCGAGCGTGGTCTGCGTGGTGGTGCCGCTGTAGGTCTGGGTGAGCGAGCCGCCGATGGCCAATGCGTAGCGCCGGTCCACCCAGGGCGGGTTCCAGACCGTCTTGGTGTTGATGGTGGCCGCGAAACCGCCGAAGTTGCTGGCGGCGCTCACCTCGGTGCCGTAGTTGGTGACCTCGGCGTCCGCGGTGCGGCGCTGGTAGCTCTTGATCTCGGTGTTCAGCGTGATCGTCTGGCCGGCGGAGGTGTTGCTGCCGGTGGTCTTGGCGGTGAGCAGGCGGGCCTGCTGGCCCTCGAAGGTGGTCATCGCGCCGGTGACCGTCTCGATGGTCTGGGTGCCGGTGGAGATGCCGCTGTAGTCGTACACCACCTTGCTCGTGGTGCCCTGGGTGTCGGCCAGTGCGAGGTCGTAGCAGCCGTTGCCGGAGCCCACTGGGCCCGGGTCCGGGTTCGGGTCCACCGGGGTGATGAAGTCGGTGACCGTGCCCACCTTGATCGGCGCCGCGCCGAAGGGGCCGCCCAGCACGTACACGCTCAGCAACGGGTAGTTCGGGTCGGTGCCGACCACCACCACGCCCAGCACGATGCCGGAGGCATAGGCCCGGTACTTGATGATGCCGCCGTAGGTCAGGGTGGCCGGGTGGCCGGGCAGCAGGGCGGGGAAGGTGGCTTCGGCAAAGTCCATCAGCTGGCGCGCGGCTTCGTCCGGGGCCACCGCCGGGACGGCGGCGAGCGGGCGCATCGCCAGCGCCTGGGCGCGCAGCGCCGAGGCAAAGCCCTCGCGCGTGGTGGGTTCGGGGCTGTCGGCCCCGCCGCCGCAGGCCGCGAGCGCGGCGGCGACCGACAGGGTGAGGATGCTGTGCTTGATCAAGGTCATGAGGAAAGTACTCCGGGTCGGATGCGGACTAGCTGCGCTGCATCGTAGCGCGCAGTGCCTCGGTCAACAGGCCGAGGCATTCATTCAGGTGGGCGCGGGTCTCCACGGAGAGGTGGGTGCCGCGCGCCACGGCGTTGCGCAGGTCGGCCTGCAGCTGGCTGGCCTGCAGGCGGGCCAGGCTCAGCGCGTCGGCCGGCAGGCCGGGGGCGCCGCGGGTGAGCACGGTCTGCAGGCGCTTGAGGTGCTCGCGCTGCAGGTTGCGCCGCAGGCGCTCGATCTCGCCGCCGGTCTTGAGCTCGCTCCACACCGCCTGCTGCAGCGTGGCGTACACCTCGGCCAGCGAGATCAGGCCCTTGCGCTGGGCCTCGGGCACGTAGCCGGGCAGGTCGAGCAGGCGTTGCGCGGTGGGGGCGCCCATCAGGCGGTCCAGCGCCACCAGCTGCACCCGGGCCACCGCGGCGGGCAGGTTCAACGGGGCGCGCTCCCATTCCTGGTAGTCCATGGTCAGCGAGCTCAGGAACTCGGGGCGGAAGCGGAAGCTGTCGGCGCTGAACAGGCCCGAGGCCAGGAACTGCAGGGCCTCGCGCTGCTTGGCCGGGTCCACCGGGCGCAGGGCCGCGCGGCCGGTGGTGCCGGGCAGGTCGCGCAGCGCGTGCATGCCGCCGACGTACTTGCCCACCAGCTCGGCCGCCCGGTAGAGCTGGTTGAAGCCGCCCTGCATCGAGCGCAGCGCGCGCAGCGGGTCGTCGCCGGCCTGGGGCTTGCGCTCCTGCACCCGGGCCCACAGCTCCTGGGAGAGCGCGAGCCGGCGCTTGAAGTAGGCCAGCGGGTCGTCGCCCAGGTCGAAGCGGTTGACCAGCGGGTCCATGCCGTCGTAGGGGCCGAAGCCGCCGGCATCGGTGTCGTCGCCGAAGGCCAGCGCGGGCTCGGTGCTGCGCGCGGCAATGCGGGCGAGCTCGGCGGCTTCGCCGGCCGCATCAAGCGGCTTGTAGGCGTACTCGATCGCCCAGTAGTCGTAGGCGCCCAGCGAGGGCTGGCTGTAGGTGGGCGCCGGCTCGCCCTTGAGGGCGATGTTCAGGCCGTTGTAGTCCATCACCGAGTTCGAGATGCCGTTGGCATCGGTGTAGGCCTTGTTGCGCAGCTGCTCGCGGGTGATGGTGGTGGAGGCCTTGAAGTTGTGCTTGAGCCCCAGGGTGTGGCCCACCTCGTGCGTGATGGTGTCCTTGATCACCGCCTGCACGAAGGCCTCGGCCTCGGGGCTGTCGGGGGCGATGTCGCCGCGCGCCTCGAGCAGGTCGAGCGCGAAGTCCATCTCGGCTGCCGCCTCGCGGGCGTAGCTGCACAAGGCGTGCTCGTGCCCTGCGCCGGGCCAGGCCAGCGGCGTGGTGAAGGGGCGGCCCGCGTCCTCGACGATGAAGCGGCGCGAGCCGCGCGCGAAGACATCGCTCATGCCGATGTCGGCGTCCAGGATCTCGCCGGTGCGGGGGTCGGCATGCGAGGGGCCGATCGCGAAGCCGACATCGGCGCCGACGAACCAGCGGATCGACGCGTGGGCCCCGTCCATGTTGTCCCAGGCGGCATCGTCGGGCTGTTGCTTCGCGACGATGGCGTTCTTGAAACCGATGCGCTCGAAGGCCTTGTTCCACTCGAGGATGCCGGCCTCCACCGAGGCGCGGTAGCGCGGCGGGATGTTCTTGTCCAGCCAGTAGGTGATGGGCCGCACCGGCTCGGACAGCGCCGCGGCGGGATCCTTCTTCTCGAGGCGCCAGCGCTTGAGGTGGTGCACCCGCGGGTTGGCCGCGAGGTCGCTGCCCAGGTCGGTGTAGGACTCGGCGAAGTGGCCCACCCGCGGGTCGGTGGCGCGGGGCCGCATCGGCGTCTCGGGCAGGGCCCGGAAGCTGTAGACCACGTCGATGAACAGGCTGCGCGGGTCCGGCAGCGCCTGCGGCGGCGGGGGCACGGGCACCGGGCTGGGCGTGAGCGGGGGCGCCGGGATGCGCGGCGTGGCGAAGTGCAGGCGCGCACTCAGGGTGGAGAGCCCGGGCTCGGCGCGCGCCAGCTCGAACGAGGAGTTGCTGCGGTCCAGCCCGTAGGGCAGGCGAAAGGCCTGCTCCAGCCGGGTGGAGTAGCCGGTGATGTCGGTCAGCAGCAGCCCGGCATCCACGAGAAAGGCCTTGCGTTCCGGGTGGTCGGCGCTGGCCACCGGCGAGGCGGCCAGCAGGCTGGGCGAGAAGGCCTGGGCCACCGCGCGCTGGCCGCCACCTTCGCCGCGGAACTTGGTGTTCAGCGCCACCAACTGCAGTTGGTTGCCCACGCGCCGCCACTCGGCCAGGTGCGAGGGGCCCATCTGGCTGGCATACAGCCCGCGTTCGCCCACCGCGCCGGCGATGTTGGCGCTGAACAGGAAGGGCTTGTTCAAGGCGCTGCGCGGCACTTCTAGCCAGACCCGCTCGTCCTTGCGCCACACCGGGAACAGGCCGTCCTGGCGCTTGGCCTCCTTGATCACCTCGGCAAAGGGTTTGGGCGCGGTGGGGTCGGCCGGCGGCCGGGCCGCGGCGGCGGGCCCGGTGGGCGCGCTGGCCCCCGCGGGCGGCGCGGCCGGGGCTGCCGCAGGTGCGGGGGCCGCGGCGGTGGGCCCTGGCGCGGTGGGCGGGGTGGTGGGCGGGGTGGTGCAGGCCCCGAGCGTCAGCACGGCAGCGGCCAGGGTGGACAGGTGCCAGGCAGGGCGGGTGGGGGCGGGCAGCAGAGCGTTCATCGGCGGGATGGCGGGGGGTTGGCCGCGCAGCGCATCGTGCCGGCGCCGGCGGGGGGTGGTCAGGAGGGGTGAAACAGCAGACTGTCCCGCGCGCGGGGGCCGCGCGTCAAGCGTCGGAACTGCAGGCCAGGGTGCCCAAACGGCGGTTCGTCGCGTGGCGCCGGGCCGGGCGCGGTGGCTGCACCCGAATGCGTGGCCCGCGCGCCTGCCATCAGCGGCCCTGGAAGCGGGGCGGCCGCCGTTCGGCAAAGGCGGTCTGGCCCTCGCGCAGGTCCACGCTGGCGGCGCAGCGGGCTTCGCGCTGGCGCATCGCGTCCAGGTCGAAGCCACCGCGCGCGATCTCGTCGAGCGATCGTTTCATGCCGTTCACCGCCAGCGGCGCACCGGCCCGGATGGCATCCACCAGGCCCTGCACGCAGGCGTCCAGGCGCTCGACGGCCGCCAGTTGGTCGAGGTAGCCGATGCGCAGCAATTCGTCGGCCGGCAGGGTTTCGGCCAGCAGGAACAGGCGCTTGGCGGCGGCCAGGCCCAGGCGCGACACGTAGCGCCGCAGCCCGTTGGCGTAGTAGTGCAGGCCCAGCCGCGCGGCGGGCATTCGCAGCGTCATCGTGTCCACGCCAACGCGGAAGTCGCAGGCCAGCGCCAGATCGGTGGCGCCGCCGTACACGCTGCCGTTGAGCCGGCAAATGGTGGGCATGGGCAGGGCCTCGATCGCATCGACCGCCTGCTCGAAGCGCTGCGGGCCGGTGCTGGCATCGGCATCGAGCTCGCCCAGGTGGTAGCCGGCGCAGAAGCTCGGGCCGGTGGCGGTGAGCACCACCACGCGCACCTGCGCGCCCTCGGCCTGCGTGGCCAGCGCCTGGCAATGGGCCTGCAGGGCCAGCAGGTCCTCGCCATGCAGGCGGTTGTGGTGGGCCGGGCGGTTCAGCGTGATCGTGGCGCAGCCGTCGGCCACGTGGCACAGGGGCGGGCCGGGAGGGGCGGTGGTCATGCGGGCCAGGGGGTCGATGCGGCGATGCCTCAGTGTGCCTCGGCCGGGCGCAGCCCCGCGAGGTAGGCGCGCAGCACCTGCCGGCCCACCTTCACCAGGTCGAAGGCCGTGGGGTCGAGCATCCAGTTCTGGATCAGCCCGTCCACCAGCGCATGCAGGCCCAGCGCCGCCGCGCGCGCGGGCGTGCCGCGGCCGATCTGCCCGAGCTTCATGGCCTGCTTGAGCTGCTGCTCCACGTGCGCCAGGCACTCGCCGCGGTTGTGCAGGTGGCGCTCGCGCACGGCCTGCAGCTCGTCCACGTACTCGACCTTGTGGGTGGCGATCTCGAACACGCGGCGGGTGGGGGCGTGTTCGGCCATCAGCCGCAGGCCGTGGATGAGCCACAGCTCCAGGCCATGCAGCGGGTCTTGCGCGTCGGCCTCGCCGGCGTGGGCGGCCAGGGTCTCTTCCATCGGCAGGGTGGCGCGTTCCATCATCGCGTTGAACAGGTCGGCCTTGTCCTCGAAGTGCCAGTAGATCGCGCCACGGGTCACGTCGGCCGCCTGGGCGATGTCCTGCAGCGTGGTGCGCGAGACACCGTGCTGCTGGAACAGCAGCTCCGCCGCATCGAGGATGCGGTGGCGGGTGGCAAGGGCTTCGTCCTTGGTGCGGCGGGCCATGGCAGACTGTTCCGGGGTGAGGGGGCGTGTGGGCCTCGGCGCGGCGACCGCTGGCACGCCATTGGTGCGTGCATCTTGCTGCCCGTGCACCGGACCGGGGACGGTTGCGGCGAGAAGCCCTACGCCGACATCATACATTCACGGATGTATGTAAACTTCGCGGCCACAACAGGAACAAGGTAGACAGGCATGTCCGATCATCGTCTTGCCCTGCGGTCCGCACTGGCGTGGCCGCTCGGGGTGCTGGTTTCCGTGGCCGGCGTGGCCTTGCTGGCCGGCTGCGGCCCCTCGGGTGCGCAGGGCGGCCATGCCGGCGGGCCACCGCCGGCGCCGGTGACGGTGGAGAAGGTGGTGCCGGCCGACGTGCCGGTGGTGTACGAGTACGTGGGCCAGACCGCCGGCTCGCGCGATGTGGAGGTGCGCGCCCGCGTGGCCGGCATCCTGCAGCAGCGCCTGTTCACCGAAGGTGCGGCGGTGCGCAAGGGCCAGCCGCTGTACGCGCTGGATGCGGCACCGTTCCAGGCCGCCTTCAACCGCGCCGAGGCCGACCTGGCCGCGGCCGAGGCGCGCCATGCGCAGGCCGCCCGCACGCTGGCCCGGCTGAAGCCGCTGTGGGAAGCCAAGGCGGTGAGCCAGCGCGAGTATGACGACGCGGCCTCGGCCGAGCAGATCGCCCGCGCCGACGTGAAGGGCGCCCAGGCGCGCCGCAGCGAGGCCGCGCTGAACCTGGGTTATGCGCGGGTCGAGGCGCCGATCGCCGGCGTGGTGGGCCGCTCGCAGGTGTCCGAAGGCACGCTGGTGGCCGGCCCCGAAACCCTGCTGACCACGCTGGTGCAGACGAACCCGATCAAGCTGCGCTTCGGCCTGGCCGACACCGACCAGCAGCGCTGGCGCGCCGAGGCCGCCAGCGGCGCCCTGAAGCTGCCCGCGAACGAGGCCTTCGAGGTGGAAGTGAAGCTGGCCGACGGCAGCATGGTGGCCCGCAAGGGCAAGCTGGTGTTCGCCGACACGCGGGTGTCGGGCAGCACCGGCACCATTGAGGCCGAGGCCGAACTGCCCAACCCCGACGGGCTGCTCAAGCCCGGCCAGTTCGTGCGCGTGCGCCTGCTGGGCGCCAGCCGCCCGAAGGCGGTGAAGCTGCCCGCCCGCGCGGTGCTCGAAGGCCCGCAGGGCAAGTTCGTCTACCTGGCGGCCGATGGCAAGGCGATGCCCAAACCGGTGGTGGTGGGCGAGCAGCTGGCCGATGGCTGGATCATCCGCTCGGGCCTCGCGGCGGGCGACGCGGTCATCGTCGACGGCATGGCCCGCATCTTCTTCCCGGGCGCGCCCATCCAGCTGGGAGGCGCCGCACCGGCGGGGGCGCCACCGGCGGCCGCATCGGCGGCCGCTTCAGCGGCGCGGCCGGCCTCGAAGTAAGCGGGGCCCGGCATGTTCTCCCGCTTCTTCATCGACCGCCCGATCTTCGCGGCGGTGCTCTCGATCTTCATCGTCATCGCCGGCCTCTCGGCGATGCGTTCGCTGCCGATCGCGCAATACCCCGAGATCGCCCCGCCGGTGGTCAGCGTCACCGCCATCTACCCCGGCGCCAGCGCCGAGGTGATCGAGCAGACCGTGGCCGCGCCGCTGGAAAACGCGATCAACGGCGTCGAGCACATGATCTACATGGGCTCGACCTCCACCTCCAACGGCATCGTCACGATCCAGGTCACCTTCGACATCGGCACCAACGTCGACCAGGCCGCGCAGCTGGTGAACAACCGCGTCAAGCAGGCCGAGGCCAAGCTGCCGCAGGAAGTGCGGCGCCAGGGCGTCACGGTGGAGAAGGGCAGCTCGGCCTTCCTGCAGGTGCTGGCCTTCTTCTCGCCGGACAACACGCGCAGCGACCTGGAGATCAGCAACTACGTGACGCTGAACGTGCTGGACGCGATCAAGCGCGTGCCGGGCACCACCAACGTGCAGATCTTCGGCGCCAAGGACTACGCGATGCGGATCTGGCTCAAGCCCGACCGCCTGGCGCAGCTCAAGCTCACCACCGGCGACGTGGCACGCGCCATCAACGAGCAGAACGCGCAGTTCGCCGCCGGCAAGGTGGGCCAGTCGCCCACCGGCGGCGCGCAGGAGATGGTCTACACCATCACCACCCAGGGCCGGCTGTCGGATGCCAAGCAGTTCGAGCAGATCATCGTGCGGGCCGACCCCAACGGCAGCACCGTGCGCTTGAAGGACGTGGCGCGCGTCGAGCTGGGCTCGAAGGACTACGACTTCATCGGCCGCATCAACGGCCAGAGCGCCACGCTGGTGGGCGTGTTCCTGCAGCCGGGCGCCAATGCGCTGGACGTGGCGCGCGAGGTCGAATCCACCGTCGATGCGCTGGCCACCCGCTTTCCCAAGGGGCTGAGCCACTCGGTGCCCTACGACACCACGCGCTTCGTGAAGGTGTCGATCGAGGAGGTGGTCAAGACCCTGGCCGAGGCCATGGTGCTGGTGATCCTGGTGGTGTTCGTGTTCCTGCAGAACTGGCGCGCCACGCTGATCCCGCTGGTGGCGGTGCCGGTCTCGCTGATCGGCACCTTCGCCGGGCTGCTGATGCTGGGCTACTCGATCAACACGCTCACCCTGTTCGGCATGGTGCTGGCCATCGGCATCGTGGTGGACGATGCGATCGTGGTGCTCGAGAACGTCGAGCGCATCATGCACGAGGAGCACATGGGCGCGCGCGAGGCCGCGATCGTGGCCATGCGCGAGGTCTCGGGCCCGGTGGTGGCCATCGTGCTGGTGCTGTGCGCGGTGTTCGTGCCGATCGCCTTCCTGGGCGGCCTCACCGGCGAGCTGTACCGCCAGTTCGCGGTGACGATCGCGATCGCGGTGGTCATCTCCGGCATCGTGGCGCTCACGCTCACGCCCTCGCTGTGCGTGCTGATCCTCAAGCGCGAGCACAAGCAGCCCGGCCGCATCTTCACCGCCTTCAATGGCTGGTTCCACCGCATCACCGGCCGCTACGTGCGCGGCGTGGGCTTCATGGTGCGGCGCGCGGGCATCGGCCTCCTGCTGTTCGCGGGCATGGTGGCGCTCACCGCGGGGCTGTGGCGCGTGACGCCGGGCTCGCTGGTGCCCGACGAAGACCAGGGCTTCTACATCGCCGCGGTGATCCTGCCCGACGGCGCCTCGCTCGAGCGCACCGACAAGGTGGTGGGCGAGGTGATCGCCGCGATCAAGAGCAACCCGTTCAACAAGGACGTGGTGGCCTTCACCGGCTTCGATTTCCTGGGCGGCGGCTACCGCAACAACGCGGCCACGATCTTCGTCACCCAGACCCCCTGGCACGAGCGCCCGGTGCCGGTGACGGCGCTGGTGGGCGAGCTGTTCATGAAGACCGCCGGCATCAAGGAGGCGCTCGTGCTGGCCTTCAACCCGCCGCCGATCTTCGGCCTGGGCACCGCGGGCGGCTTCGAGTTCTACATCCAGAACCGCGGCGAAGGCGGCGCGCAGCGCCTGGCCGAGGTGATGCAGCAGTTCCAGGGCGCCGTGTCGCAGAGCAAGCAACTGGGCATGGTGCAGAGCCTGTGGCGCGCGCAATCGCCGCAGCTGCGCGTGGACGTGGACCGTGAACGCGCCAAGGCGCTGGGCGTGCCGGTGGACGAGCTGTTCAACACGCTCTCGGCCACGCTGGGCAGCTACTACGTGAACGACTTCAACAAGTACGGCCGCGCCTGGCAGGTGCTGATGTCGGCCGACGCGCCCTACCGCAAGCGGCCGGACGACATCGGCCGGCTCTGGGTGCGCTCGGACAGCGGCAAGATGGTGCCGGTGTCGGCGCTGGCCACGGTGAGCTTCTCGGCCGGCCCGGAAACGCTGGACCGCTTCAACAACCTGCCGGCGGTGAAGCTGTTCGGCCAGGGCGCGCCGGGCGTCAGCTCGGGCCAGGCGATCGCCGAGGTCGAACGCATCGCGAAGGAAGTGCTGCCGCCGGACTTCAGCTTCGACTGGGGTGGTGCGTCCTACCAGGAAAAGCGCTCGTCCGGCACCTCCGGCCTGGCGCTGGCGCTGGGTGCTTTGATGGTGTTCCTGATCCTGTCGGCCCAGTACGAGAAGTGGTCGCTGCCGCTGAGCGTGCTGCTGGCGCTGCCCTTCGGCACCTTCGGCGCGCTGGCGGCGGTGACCCTGCGCCAGTTCACCAACGACGTGTACTTCCAGATCGGCCTGGTCACGCTGCTGGGCCTGGCGGCGAAGAACGCGATCCTGATCGTCGAGTACGCCTCGCTCAAGCACCACGAGGGCATGAGCGCCTCGGCCGCCGCGCTGGAGGCCGCGCGCCTGCGCTTCCGGCCGATCATCATGACCTCGCTGGCCTTCATCCTGGGCGTGTTGCCGCTGGCCATTTCCAGCGGCGCCGGCGCCGCGGCGCGGCAGTCGGTGGGCACCGGCGTGATGGGCGGCATGCTGGCGGCCACCTTCCTGGCCATCTTCTTCGTGCCGATGTTCTTCAAGCTGGTCACCGCGCGAACGCTGCGCGAGACCCGCAGCACGGCCGAGATCCAGGCCGAGACCGAGCACGTGCACATGATCCAGCGCCAGGCCGCGCTGCACCCGCAGGTGCATGGCGCACAAGGAGAATCGGCATGAGGCCGCTCGTTTCACTGGCCGTGCTGGCGGCCGCCGGCGTGCTGGCCGCCTGCGCCGTGCCGCCCCGCGCACCGCAGGACCCCCCGGTGCTGGAACTGCCCGCGGGCACCGCGGTGAGCCTGGCGCCCGGCTGGTGGCAGCGTTTCGGCGACCCGCACATCGACGCGCTGGTCGAGGAGGCGCTTGCGCACAACCGCGACCTGGCGCGGCTGATGGCCCGCATCGACGAAGCGCGGGCCGTGCTGCGGGGCGCGCAGGCCGAACGCTGGCCGGTGGTGGCGGCCTCGCTGGGCGGCGCGCGCCAGCGTGTCACCGAAACCGGCGCGGTGCCGCTGGGCGGGGCCTCGCCGGTGGCCACCGATGTGCGGGCCGCGCTGAACGTGAGCTACGAGCTCGACCTGTGGCAGCGCGTGGCATCCGCCAGCGCGGCGGCCAGGGCGGAACTGCTGGCCGGTGAATTCGCCCGCGACACGCTGCGCACCGCGCTGGCCGCCCAGGTGGTGCAGGCCTATGCGGCGCTGCAATCGCTGGATGCGCAGATCGGCGTGTACCGCACGCTGCTGCAATCGCAGCGCGAGGGCCTGCGCCTGCAGGGACTGCGCCAGGCCGCCGGCGAACTGGCCGAGCTGGACTACCGCCAGCTCGAGGCCGAGCTGCTGGCCAGCGAGCAGCAGCTGCCGCGGCTGGAGCGCGCCCGCGGCGAGGCCGAGCGGGCGCTCGGGCTGCTGCTGGGCCGCTCGCCCCAGGCGCTGCTGGCGCAAGGCGTGCAGCGGGCCGACAGCGCCACCGCCGCGGCGGCGGGCGTGCCCGAAGGCCTGCCCTCCGACCTGCTGCTGCGCCGGCCGGACGTGCAGGCCAGCGAGGCCCGCCTGCGGGCCGCCGGGGCGCGCATGGACGTGGCGCGCGCGGCCTACTTCCCCAGCATCACGCTCAGCGGCAGCGTGGGGCGCGAGAGCGCGGCGCTGTCACGCCTGTTCGACGGGCCCTCGCTGATCTGGAGCGCCGCCGCGTCGCTGACGCAGCCGATCTGGAACGGCGGCCGCATCGAGGCCCAGCACCAGGCCGCGCAGGCGCGGCGCCTGCAGGCGGAGCTGGATTACCGCGACAGCGTGGCCCAGGCCTTCAAGGAAGCGCACGATGCGCTGGCGGCCCACGGCGAGGCCCTGGCCACGCTGGGCCATGCGCTGCGCCGTGCCGAGGCGCTGCAACGCGCCGCCACGCTGACGCGGCTGCGCACCGAGGGTGGTGAATCCAGCCGCCTGCAGCTGATCGAGGCCGAACGGGCCGCGCTGGCCGCGCAGCTGCAGGCCCACGATGCGCGGCGTGCGGTGGTGGCCGCGCAGGCCGAGCTGTTCCGCGCGCTGGGCGGGGGCTGGCAGCGGCCGCAGGACGAAGCCCGCCTGCGCTGAGGCCGGGCAGCCGCCTCCGGCGCGGGCGCGCCGGGCTCGTGTACTCGCGGTTGGTGCCGGGCGCGGCCCCTCAGGAGGGCGCCGCGCGTGCCGCGGGGGCCAGGGGCGGGAAGGGCGCGCCGAAGGGCTGCGGCCCCAGCAGGTACCAGGAGCCGGCCCAGCCGCGCTGGAACGGCAGCGTCTCGTGGCCCGACAGCGGGGTGGCCGTGCAGGCGGACTGCACCCGCTGCGGGTGCGGGCCCCGCGCGTCGCGGCAGGCCGGCTCGCTGGCGTGGCAATGCACGCCGTAGCGCTGCGGGCCGGCCTGCTGCCGGTCTTCCTGGTAGCACCAGGCCGGGTCGGGTGGCAGCCGGCTGGCATCGGCCAGCAGGGGCACCCAGAGCTCCAGCACGCCCGGGGTGCCCTGCAGTTGCGCGGCCAGCGGCTGCACCACCCAGTTCGGGCGCTTGATCAGCTCGGCGCAGGCCTGCGAGGCCGCGTCGTGCACGATCAGCGTGGGCCGGCTCACCGGCCGCGGTGCGTTGCGGCCCGCGCGGCGGGCGCTGCTCCACACATCCTCGATCGGTGGCACCGAGGCGCCCAGCGCACGCAGCTCGTCGCGCAGGCCACGCAGGCTGCTGCGCATGTCGGGGCCGTAGATCTGCAGGTAGATCGTCTTGCCCTGGCAGGCCGTGTCGGGCACGCTGGCGGGTGCCGCAGCCGGTGACGCCGACGGCGAAGGTGACGGTGACGGTGATGGTGACGGCGACGGCGACGGCGATGGTTGCGGTTCGGCCGACGCGGCCGGCGCCGGCGCTGGCGCAACCCCTGCAGGCGCTGGTTTGGTCGCCGCCGACGCAGGCCCGCCCAGCAGGGCGGGCGCGGGGGCCGGCGTTGGCGACCCGGCGGGTGGTGGCCCGGGTGGGCTGGCGGCCTGTGCCGCCGTGTCGGCCTCGGGCTGGGGGCAGTTTTCCTTGCGCTCGGCCACGTCGGCGTACTGGCGCACCCAGTAGGCCGGCTCGCAGGCCGGCCGCGGCGCCGATTGCAAACAGCGCGGGCCGTCGTCATTGAGCAGCGCGTCGCAGGCCGGGTGGTGCGCGGGCGCCTCGGCGCAGGCCTTCTTGGTGCTGGCCACCATCAGCTGCATCAGGTTCGACTGGCGGAACGCATGGCTGTTGTGTTCATTGCAGGCCACTTCCCCGATGCGCAGCAGCGCGGTGGCCATCTCGCCCACGCGGCCCGGCGGCGCGTGGGCGGGGCCGGCGCCGGCCGGCGGCGTGGCCAGGGGGGGCGGCAGGTTCGCCTCGGGCCGGCCGAAGATGTCGGCCAGCTCCTTGAAGCTGGCCGGGTCGATGGTGGCCGCCTGGTTGCGGGCCTGGCGCTCCGATTCCACCGCCTGCCAGGCGGTGGTGGCCAGCGTGGCCACCGCCCCCATGCTGATCGAGGCGGTGACGGCGCCGGTGGCGGCAATGCGCGAGGGCAGGCGCTTGGGTGGGGTGGCGATCTGCGGCTCGCCATCCACGGTGATCGTGATCGCGCCGTCGTCCGGCATGAAGTGGGTGCTGTCGAAGGCCGGCAGGTCGCCCAGCATGCCCAAGTCCAGCCGCTCGCCCAGCGCCTGGCCGAGCTTGAAGTAGCTTTCCCACTGCGCCTCGCTGAAGAACTGGTCGGTGGTGGGTTCCTGGGGGAACAGCGGGTTGTCGGCCTTGAAGTTCACCAGGTCCACCGGCGTGCCGGCGCACATGTTGGGCTTCACGATCACCAGGTGGCCCTGGCGCCCGCTGCGGCCGTAGTGCACCCGCGCCAGCGCCAGGCAAGCCTGGCTGTCGGCCGAGGCCAGGTCGTTGAGCGAGCCGAAACCGCAGGCCTGGGCCGGCCCCGGCCGGGGCTTCAGGAAGGTGATCTCGGCCTGCAGGTCGATGCGCGCCTTGCGCACCAGGTTCTCCAGGTCGCCAAAGGCATAACGCGGGTCGGCGCCGCAATCGGCCACCAGCACCAGCGCGCACTCGGCCCGCAGCAGCGGGTAGGCGCCGGTGTTCTCGAAGTGGCCGCCGTCGCTGAGGTACCAGTGCCGCCGCGCGTCGCCATCGAAGCGGCCGCGCAGCTCGCTCAGCAACTGGCCGTACTTGCCCACCTGCGGCAGCGCGGGCGCGGTGCCGGGGCGCTGCAGCGCGGCGCTGTCCCACCAGTAGCCCAGCCGCACGCCCGACATCGTGAGCAGCGCGGCCACGCCCGGGCGGGTGCTGGAGCCCAGGCCGGGCGCCACCGCGGCGCCGGAGATCGCGGTCCAGGCGCCCAGGCTCAGGGCGCCATCGGGCCGCACGGCGCGCCAGGCATCGTCGCCCACGCTCACCTGGCCCCGCGGGCCGATGGTCAGCGGCAGGCCCTTGCGGTCCTGGTTGAACAGGCTGCCGCGCGGGTCGCGGGTCTGGTTCAGGCACACGTTGATCAGGTGCACCGGGCCGCCGCCGGCATGGGGCTGATAACGCGCCATCGGCACGTCGTCGTCGGCCGCCACCTCTTCCACGCGCACGCGGGCACCGCCGTTGCCGGTGGGGCCGGGCATCGGATCGGTGGCGCTGTGCGTGCCGGGCCCGAAGCGTGCCGGGTTGGCCGCACCCAGGTAGCTGCGCACCAGCCGGGCGCGGTAGAAGGCATACAGCGACGAGCGGTTGAGGAAATCCTGGTTGCGCCAGGACAGCGCCACCACCAGCGCCACCGGGCCCGCCAGCAGCAGCAGCCAGCGCCAGGCCAGCGCGAACTGCACCGTGAGCTGCTTGTCGGCCGGAAACAGCGACAGCGTGGCCGCGCGGTGCAGCAGGCTCACCCAGAACACCAGCAGCAGCGCCACCAGCGCCAGCCCGGCCAGGTTGACCATGCTGATCAGGCCGCGGCGCAGCGTGGGCGTCAGGCTGCGTGGCAGGTCCGAGATCTTCGGCAGCACCGCGCGCAGCGCCGCGGCCAGCAGCACCAGCGCGCCACCGGCCAGCCACTGCCGGTCGTGGCGCGGCGCGGCCAGGCGCCAGGCCAGCAGGTCCACCAGGCCCAGGCCGGCGAGCACCAGGCCCACGCGCAGCATGTGGGCCAGCAGCGTGGTCAGGCGGTTGCGGGCGCGGTCGGGGTCGTTCGGGTGCTGCGGCACCAGCCACCAGGCCAGTGCGGTGCCGGCCACCCAGGCCGCGAGCAGGCCCGCCACCAGCGGCAGCAGCAGCGGGGGCAGGGCCAGCGAGCCGGCCGGGCCGGGCGCGCCCGGGCTCCACAGGCGCGCCACCACCAGCGTGCCGGCCAGGCCCAGCGCGGCGCCCAGCCAGCGTGGCCAGCCCAGCGATTGGCCGGCCCGTGCCGGCATCACCCAGTAGGCGCAGGCGGCCACGGCGCCCGCCCACAGCGGCAGTGGCAGCAGCAGCCAGGGCGTGGGCCAGGGCGAGAGCAGCGCCAGCAGCGCCGTGCCCGCCGGGCCCTGAGCACCGGCACCGGCACCGGCACCGGCGCTGCGGTACAGCCCATCGGCCCAGCCCCAGACCAGCAGGTCCAGGCCCACCAGCACGCTGCCCAGCAGCAGGCACACGAAGGCCAGCTCGAGGTGGATGCCCACCAGGTTGCGGCTGAAGTTGGCCAGCGCGAACACCAGGTCCTGCGTGCCGCGCGGAATCAGGTAGCGGCCGTTGGCCCGAAGCCAGTGCGCGAACCAGCGCGATTCGGCATCGGCCAGCGCGGCCTCCACCGCCAGCGGCCCCTGCCCGGCGGCCTGGGCGTTCTGGTACAGCTTGCCGACCGTGGCACCGATGTAGCCGCCGCCGGACACGGTGGACATCAGGTCGAAGCGGTGCAGCAGCCGCTGCCGTGCCAGCGCCTTGATCAGCCCGAAGCAGAACGTGGCACTGCGGATGCCCCCGCCCGAGAGGGCCAGCCCCCAGGGGGCGGGCGGCAGGGCGTCGCGCGCCTCGGGCGGCAGCGCGGCGCGGCGTTCAGCGCACAGCGCGCTGATCTGGCTGGGTGCCGGCACCTCGGGTGGCGCCGCTGCGGGGGAGGCCGGGGCGGGGGCGGAGCTGTCAGGGTTCACGCACGCTCCTTTTGGCAGGCACGCAAGGCCGAACAGTGTCACGCCGCGCCGCGCTTGGCAATGTGCCGCGCCGATCGGCCGTCATCAAGCCGAACGAGCGTGGCCCGGCTTGCCTGCGCGGCGGCGTTCGGCACAATGCGCGGCGCTGCGGCTCTCCCCCACACAGCGCCGCGCGGCGCAGGGGGTGCCGCCGACCCATCGCCCCGCATCCCGATGCCGAGTCTCCCTGCCTTGTTGCCCCGGCTGGCCGCCACCTGCGTTGCCGGCCTGGGCCTGATGTGTCCGGCCTGGGGCCAGGAGGCGGCGGGCACGCGCGCGGCCGCCGCGACAGGCCTGCCCGCGGTGGATGCGGCGGAGCCGGCCTTCACCGCCACCCGCCTGCTGCCGGGCGAACAGCTGCGGCTCACCGGCCGGCTGGACCACCCGGCCTGGCAGCGTGCGCCGGTGTTCAGCCGCTTCGTGCAGAAGGCGCCCGAGACCGGCGCCCCGGCCAGCCGCGAGACACGGGTGCAGGTGCTGTTCGACGACCACGCGCTGTACGTGGGCATCCAGGCGCTGGACGAGCGCCCGCAGGAGATCCGCGCGCCGCTGGTGCGGCACGACATGGTCAACCGCACGCAGGACTTCGTGGTGGTGTATGTCGACGCGATCGGCAACCGCCAGTCGGCGCAGTTCTTCCGCGTCAGCGCGGCGGGCAGCACGGCCGATGGCATGCACACCGCGAACGACGACAACGAGGACTTCGCGCCCGATTTCGACTTCGACGCCGCCGTGCACCGCCATGCGCGCGGCTACGACGTGGTGATGCGCATCCCGTTCGCCTCGCTGCGCTTCACCGGCGAGGGCACGCCGGCCTGGCGCATGCTGGTGGGCCGCCGCATCCCGCGTGAGCAGTTCGCGATGGAAACCTCGGCGCTCATCCCCTCGGAGGTGCCGAGCTACATCGCCACGATGCAGCGGCTGCACGGCGTGGTGCTGCCCGCGCGGCACCAGTTCCTGACGCTGCGGCCCAGCCTCACGCTGCGCCGCCAGCGCCTGCAGCCCGCCGGCGGGCCGGCGCAGCGTGAACAGGGCGCCGAGGCCTCGCTCGACCTGAAATGGCGGCCGCGCCCGGAGTGGGTGGTGGACGCGACCCTGAACCCCGATTTCTCCCAGGTGGCGCTGGATGTGCCGCAGCTGTCGGCCAACAAGCGCTTCGCGCTCGCGCTGGCCGAGAAGCGGCCGTTCTTCTTCGAATCCAGCGATCTGCTGCGCAGCCCCACCGAGGCGGTGTACACGCGCAGCTTCACCGAGCCGCGCTGGGGCCTGCGCAGCACCTGGCGGGGCGCCGCCGTGGCCGGCAGCGCCTTCGTGATCGCCGACCGCGGCGGCGGCCAGGTGCTGCTGCCCGGGCCCTATGGCACGGCGCAGGCCGAGCAGCCGGCCTCCGATGCGCTGGTGGCGCGCGTGCTGCACGACCATGGCCCGCTGCAGTGGGGCGTGCTGGCGGTGCAGCGCCGCTATGCCGGCGAGCGTGGCCACAACACGGTGCTGGGGCCTGACCTGAGCTGGCAGCTCGACGAGGCCTGGCGCCTGCGCGGGCAGTGGCTGCATGCGCAGACCAGCGCGCTGCCCGATGGCCACGGCGGCCTGGCCAGCGGCCCCGCGCAGGGCGGTGACCGCGTGTTGCTGAAGGCCACCCGCCTGGGACCGCTGAACGAGGTGTCGCTCACCGTGGACGACAGCTCGCGCCAGTTCCGGCACGACAGCGGTTTCGTCACCCAGAACGGCGTGCGTGCCACCACGCTGGTGCTGGGGCGTGGCTGGCAGCCGCTGGGCCCGCTCAACGAGTTCTGGCTCAACCTGCATGCCGAGCATGCGCTGGACAAGGCCACCGGCCAGCGGGTGAGCCGCGATGTCTACCCCGGCTTCTGGCTCGCCGGCACGCGCAACCTCGAGTGGTGGTTGGAGTGGCACGGCCAGTCGCAGCTGCGCACCGCGGCCGATGCGCGGCTGCTGCAGGAGCGCTACTGGAAAACCGAACTCACGGTGACACCGGCGCGCTGGCTGCCATTGCTGGTGCTTGCCGGCCGGCTGGGCCGCATTGCCGACGTGCATGCTGGCCAGGTGCGCAAGGGGGGTGATTTCAGCCTCAGCCTGGCCACCCGCCCGCTGGTGCGGCTGGAGCTCGAGCCCAGCTGGTGGGCCAGCTGGATCGACCATGCCGGGCAGCGCAGCCTGAGGGAAACCGCAACCCAGGTGCTGGCGGTGTGGCACCTCACGCCGCAGCAGACGCTGCGCGCCATCGTCCAGCGCAGCACGCTGCTGCGCCTGGCCGAGGCCGGCATCCCCGGCCAGCAGGAGGCCGGCACCCAGGGCTCCTTCACCTACGCATGGCGCCGCTCGGCCGGCACGGTGCTGTACGTGGGGGCCAGCCGCACCCGCCAGGGCCACCATGCGCCGGCGCGCGGCAATGAGCTGTTCGTGAAGCTTCAGCTTGATGTGGATGAAGTGCGCGGGCTGTACTGAACGCCGCGCCGCGGGCACACTCGCCCCCATCCCTTCACCCGACCCCCAGGAGACCCTGATGATCAAGTCCGGCATCGACCAGCAAGCCCTGATCGACCAGTTCGCCAGCGCCAGCGCCAAGCAGAGCGAGCAGCTGCGCGAGGCGGTCTACAAGGCCACGCTCGGCGCGCTGCAGGGCCGCGAGCTGAGCCTGAAGAACATCCGCAAGGTGCTCGGCTCCGTGACGCAGGCCGCCAGCGCCGGTGCCGCGCTGAACACCACCGCCGATGCCGATGCGCTGCTCGACCGCGCCGTGGCCGGCATGGACGAGGCCCTGCTCAAGGCCGTGGAGGCCAACCGCGTGGCGCTGCAGCAGTTCATCGACAAGGGCGTGGACCTGCGTGAAACCCAACTCAAGAAGGCCGTGGCCGACCTCGACAAGTTCGAGGACATGCTGCTGGGCGTGGTGAAGAAGGGCGCCGAGGCCGTGGGCGACCCGATGGCCGGCCCCTGGGGCCAGGTGCTCGAGAAGCTGCAGCTCAAGGGCACGCTCAGCGGCGCCCAGGCCAGCGGCACCGCCGAGCAGCTGCTCTCGCAGATGCAGACGGCCGTGCGCGACAGCCGCAACGCCGGCCTGAAGGCCGCGCAGGCACTGGTGGACAGCTACAGCGCGCTCGTCAGCGGTGTGCTGATCGGCCTGTCCGACGCCTTGCGCCAGGGCGGGGCGGCCGAGGCCGCACCGGCCAAGACCACGCGCAAGAAGTAAGGCCCGCGGCGGCCCCCCCCCCCGAACGGTGGCGCCCTTCGGGGGGATGCCGGCCAGGCGCCGACATGACGTATCGTGCCGCCATGAAAGAGTTCAGCTTCTTCTGGCACGACTACGAAACCTTCGGCCGTGTGCCGCGGCGCGACCGGCCGGCCCAGTTTGCCGGCCTGCGCACCGATGCCGAGCTCAACGAGATCGGCGACCCGGTGATGCTGTACTGCCAGCCGCCGCAGGACAGCCTGCCCGACCCCGAAAGCTGCCTGCTCACCGGTATCCTGCCGCAGCACTGCCGCGAGCACGGGCTGCCCGAGTTCGAATTCGCCGCCCGCATCGAGCAGCTGCTGGCCCAGCCCGGCACCGTGGGCGTGGGCTACAACACGATCCGCTTCGACGACGAGGTCACCCGCCACCTGTTCTGGCGCAACCTGATCGACCCCTACGCGCGTGAATGGCAGAACGGCTGCGGCCGCTGGGACCTGATGGACACGGTGCGCTGCGCCTACGCGCTGCGGCCCGAGGGCATCGAGTGGCCGCGCCACGAGGATGGCCGCGTCTCCTTCAAGCTGGAGCACCTGAGCCGGGCCAACGGCCTGCTGCACGAGGCCGCGCACGACGCGCTGTCCGACGTGCGGGCCACCATCGCGCTGGCGCGGCTGATCCGCACCCGGCACCCCAAGCTGTTCGAGTTCTGCCTGGCCCTGCGCCGCAAGGAGGCGGTGTGGCAGCAGATCGGCAGCGGCCGGCCCTTCCTGCATGTGTCGGGCATGTTCCCGGCCGAGCGGGGCTGCATCGCGGTGGTGTGGCCACTGGCGCCGCACCCCACCAACAAGAACGAACTGATCGTGTGGGACCTCGCGCAAGACCCGGCCGAGCTGGCCGCCCTCTCGGCCGACGAGGTGCGCCAGCGCCTGTTCACCCGCAGCGAAGAGCTGCCCGAGGGCGTGACGCGGCTGCCGATCAAGAGCATCCACGTCAACAAGTCGCCGGTGGTCATCGGCAACCTCAAGACGCTGAGCGAGCCGATGGCCGAGCGCTGGGGCC
Organism: Burkholderiales bacterium; assembly: GCA_016213205.1. GTDB lineage: Bacteria > Pseudomonadota > Gammaproteobacteria > Burkholderiales > Burkholderiaceae_C > Pseudaquabacterium. The sequence goes on along the minus strand of JACRAZ010000047.1, from coordinate 21,935 downwards.
TGGACATGGGCCTGGCCTTGCGCCACGCCGAGACCGCGCAGCGCGAATCCATGGCCTGGGCCGGCCTGTGGCCGCGCGTGTTCGAGCGCCCGGTGCCCGCCACGCCGCCGGACGTGGACGAAGACCTGTACGGCGGCTTCATCGGCGCCAACGACCGCCGCACGCTGGACCGCCTGCGCGCCTTGAAGCCCGAGCAACTGGCCGCCAAGCACCCGGCCTTCGAGGACGAGCGGCTGGAGGAGCTGCTGTTCCGCTACCGCGCGCGCAACTTCCCCGCCACGCTGGATGCGCAGGAGCAGCAGCGCTGGCAGCAGCACCGCCAGCAGCGCCTGCACGAAGGCGCGGGCGGCGGCTTCAGCCTGCAGCAGTTCTTCGACCGCATCGACGAGCTGAACGAAAGCGCCGACGAGCGCGGCCAGCACCTGCTCGAATCGCTGTACGACTGGGCCGAGCAGATCGCACCGGAAGCCGGCTGAGCCCGCCCGCATCTCGCGACGGCCCGCCGGCGCTTCACGCCGGGCCGGGCCGTCCTGTCGCAGCGGGCTGTCGTGCCGGTGCGCTGGCCGCCACCATGCGGCGCATCCCCACTGCGCGCCCTGGCGCCCACCGGTCATGCGACTGTCCCACCTTCCCCGAATCGCCGCCGTCCTCGGCCTGCTGATCGGCACGCTCTCGGCCGCCCGAGCCGATGACGCCGCGCCGGTGCTGGTGTCTGCCGTGGCGGTGCCCTACCACGCCGGCATGCAACGCCTTGCCGTGCCCTACGGCAGCGGCAGCATCGACACCCTGGTCTGGTACCCCACCCAGGCCACGGAAACGCCCCGCGCGCTCGGCCCGTTCATCGCGCAGGTGGCGCTGGGCGCCCGGGTGCTGCCGGGCCGGTTTCCGCTGGTGGTCATCTCGCACGGCACCGGCGGCAGCAACCTGAACCACCATGTGCAGGCCGAGGCGCTGGCACGCGCCGGCATGATCGTGGCCGCGCCGATGCACCCGGGCGACAACTTCCGCGACCGTTCGCTGCTGGCCACCGGTGCCGCCTACCTGAGCGAACGCCCGCGCCAGCTCGGCCGGGTGATCGAGGCGCTGCTGCAGGACCCGCAGTGGCAGCCGCGCATCGATGCCACCCGCATCGGCGGCCTGGGCCATTCGGCCGGTGGCTACAGCGTGGCCGTGCTGATGGGCGGCCAGCCGGACCCGGCGCGCATCGGCGCGCACTGCCGCGAGGTGCAGGACGACCCGGCCTGCGCGCTGCGCGACCCCAGCGCCGGGGTGTGGGCGGGCCCGTCCGTCCCGGCCACGCCGATGGCCTTCCCGGTCAGCGATGCGCCGGCCTTGCCCCCGGGCGTGACACTGCGCGCGGCACTGCTCACCGCGCCGCTGGTGCTGCCCATCGCCCCGGGCACGCTGCAGGCCGCGGCCGAGCGCATCGAGGTGATCGGCGCCGAATTCGACGAGGTGTTGCCCAACCGCTACCACTACGAGGACTTGCGGCGCCAGCTTCCGGCTTCGACGCCGATGCGGCTGGCCCCCGGCACCTCGCACATGGCCTTCGTGTCGCCGGTGGCGCCCGACTGGAAGGACCGCGCCGGCCCGATGTCGCAGGACCGGCCCGGCTTCGACCGCGCGGCGTTCCAGCAACAACTGGCGACGCAGACCGTGGCCTTCTTCCAGCGCAGGCTGGGCGGCGTCAGCCCATGAAGCCCAGGTCCGGCGTCGGGAAGTAGCCGAGGTTCGGGAACACCTGCGCCAACGCGGCGGGGCCCACGCCAAACCATTTGGCCAGCGTGGCGCCGTACTGGTCGAGCGAGGTGCTGGGGATCAGCGCGCCGCGGCTGCCGCAATCGTCCGGCCCGCCGAGCGCGGGGAACGGGAAGCTGCCGTACACATCGCCGCCGCGCACGGCGCCGCCCATCACCAGGTGGTGGCTGCCCCAGCCATGGTCGGTGCCCGAGCCGCTGGGCTGCAGCGTGCGGCCGAAATCGCTTTCGGTGAAGGTGGTCACGCCGCTGGCCACACCCAGCTCCACGGTGGCGTTGTAGAACGCGCTCATCGCCTCGCCCACCTGGCGCAGCAGGTCCCACTGGGCCCAGCTCTGGGCCGAGTGCAGGTCGAAGCCGCCGATCGAGCAGAAGAACACCTGGCGCGTGATGCCGGTGCTGGCGCGCAGCTGGATGATCTTGGCCACCTGCTGCAGCTGGCGGCCGAGATCGGTGCCGGGGAACGCCGTGGCCAGCGTACCGCCGCCGGTGCCGGCGAGCAGCCCGTTCAGCGACACGGCGTCCTGCCGCACCTTGTTGGCGGCCTGGATCAGCGTGAGGCCGCTGTCCAGGGCCAGGATCTGGTTCAGCGCGGCCTTGCGCGCGGCGGTGGCGCTGTCGGGCCAGGAGGTCATGCCGTCGGGCGTCAAGTCGAAGCCGGGAATCAGGCTGGCCGACTGCACCACGCTGCCGGCGCAGAACAGCGCATTGCCAGCCATCGAGATGGCCGACGGGAAACGCGATGTGCCGTTCATCGATTGCACCGCATCCACCGTGCGGCCGCCCCAGCCGGTGCCGCCGGAGCCGTTGGCGTTGCCGGTCTGCATGGCCTGGATCTGGTCGCTGTGCGAGAACAGGTTGCTGGGCGCGCGCACGGAACCGTCGAGGTACTGCGCGCGGGTGATCGGCCGCGACAGCATCCCCACGTTGGCCACCACCGCCAGCTTGCCCTGGCCCCACAGCGGCGCAATCGCGTTCAGCCCGCTGTTCAGGCCGTAGGGCACGCCGGCGGGCGTGAGCACCTGCGTCAATTGCGTGTTGGCATCGGGCAGCGCCAGCCCGCCGCGCAGGCTGCGGTAGGCGTTGTAGGCCGCGGTGGACAGCGGCACCACGGTGTTGTGGCCGTCGTTGCCACCGGCCAGGAAGATGCACACCAGCGCCTTGTAGCCGCTGGCCGTTTGCGCCTGCGCGCCGGCGCCGAAGGCTGCGGCGCCGAGCAGCGCGCTGGCCTGTTGCAGGAAAGCGCGGCGGCTGCGGGCGAGGGCAGGGGAGTGATGGTCTTGATGCATGGTGCGGCCCCGGTCAGTACTGGACGGCGTGCTGGCCGGACAGCAGCGTGAGGTACAGCGCGGTCCACGCGCGGTTCTGGTTGCCCTGCTGCGCGGCGATGGCGGTGGCCAGGCTCTGGCGCATGGCGGCGCTCATGCGGCCGTACAGCAGGGTCTGGTCCACCGCGTTGATGAGCCCGGGGATGTCGCCGCCCAGGTTCACGAAGCGCGAGAGGTCCAGCGGGAAATCGGCCCCCGGGTTGCTGAGGATCTGCCAGATGAAGTTGCCGCGCAGCACGGCTTCGGTGGGCGTGTAGATCTGGAACTCGGGGCCGTACAGCGTGGTCTTCGGCGCGCGGAACAGCGGCGAATAGAAGCTGAACACCGAGGGCGGTGCCAGCGGTGTCTGCGCCGTGCGGCTGAAGCTCCAGGCCGACTGGTTGGTGGCGCTGATCGAGCCGCCGAGCGCGCGCAGCATCGAGACGATGTGGTAGATCGGCTCCTTCAGTTTGCCGCTGCTGGCATCGGCCGTGTCGTTGCGGGCCTCGGCATCGAGCAGGATCGCGCGCACGGTGGCCCGCAGGTCGCCGCGCACGCCGCTGCCGTTGTTGTTGAACACCGTGGCCACGCGCTGGATGTAGGCCGGCGTGGGGTTGCTCTTGACCAGGCTGCGGATCAGCCGCGTGGCGAGGAAGGGGCCGACGTTGGGGTGCGCGAAGATGCAGTTCAGCGCCGCGTCCATGTCCTGCTGGGTGCTCTGGTTGGCCGGCAGGCTGCAGCCCAGCAGGGCCTTGGCGCGCATGTCGTGGTTCACGTCGCGCGGCACCATCGGGCCGGAGAAGTTCTCCCAGTTGTTGGTGCCGCTGCCCGCGTAGGTCCAGCCGGTGAAGGCCAGTGCCAGCTGGCCCACGGTGGCCTGGTCGTAGGCCGGTACCGGCTGGCCAGCCGCATCGAGCTGCACCGAGCCGTCGAGGTTGAGCCGGTAGAGGCCGATCGTGAACAGCTGCAGCAGCTCACGCGCGAAGTTCTCGTTCGCCCCGCCGTTGCCGCCCATGGGCTTGTTGCTGTTGGCCAGGTCGAGGTACTTGCCCATCTGCGGGCTGATGGCAATCTCGCCCAGCAGCGCGCGGTAGTTGCCGAAGGCGTGCCGGCTCAGGATCTGCAGATAGGGCGCCATCTGCTCGGCATAGTTGTTCTTGTTCATCGAGATCACGATGACCTCGGACAGGGCGTAGGCCACCTTCTGCCGCAGCTGGTCCGGCGCCGTGGCCAGCCGGTTCAGGTATTGCGATTGCACGATGCGGTTGTCGTTCACCGGGTTGCTGATCGGTGTTTCGGCCATCGTGAACTGCTCGGCCAGCCAGGCCTCGGGGCCGACCTGCTTCACCCGCGCCAGCGCGGCTGGCGTGGGGCCGAAGGCGGCCTGCTCCAGGAAGCGCGCCGCGGCCAGGTCTGCGGTGCCCTGGCCGGTGCCGGGGTTCACCGGCCCGTTGATCGTGATGCTGGCGCTGGCCACGGCGCTGCTGCTGGCCGCCGCGGTGGCGCGCAGCGTCACGGTGGCCGGGCTGGGCACCTGGGCCGGGGCCGTGTAGAGGCCCGCGGCGCTGACCGTGCCCACCGTGGCATTGCCGCCGGCCACGCCATTGACCGACCAGCTCACCGCGGTGTTGGTGCTGCCGCTCACAGTGGCCGCAAAGGCCTGGGTGGCCGAGGGCGCGAGCGCCACGCTGGTGGGCGCCAGGCTGACATTGACCGTGGGCGTGGGCGGTGGGCTGGTGCTGCCGGAGACGGCGACCATCACCGTCTCGCTGCGCGTGGCGCCGTTGCCCACCTGGCTCACCACCAGCGGCAGGCTGGTGCCGGCCTGCGTGGCGGTGGCGCTGCCGGTGGCGGTGATCTGGGTGGCGGAGTTCACCGTGCGGGCCAGCACCGTGCCGCCGAGGGTGACCACCACGTCGCGGGTGAAGCCCGAGCCATTGAGCCGCAGCGTGAACGCGCCAACGCCCACGCTGGCCGGTGAGCTGCTCCACAGGTGCGGCGGCACCTGGGTGATCGTCATCACCGCCTCACCGTACTTGGCAGGGTAGGCGGTGCTGGTGGCGCGCACGGTCACGGTGTTGGGCATGGGCACCGTGGCCGGCGCGGTGAAGAAGCCCTTGGCACTGACGGTGCCCACCATGGCATTGCCGCCGGGAATGCCATTGACCGTCCAGCTCACCGTGTTGGGCGACAGCGGCACATAGGCCGTGAGCCCGCGGCCGGTGCCCACCGGCATGTTGTAGTTGCTGTAGACCGTGATGTCGCCGGCCAATGCCTGCGCGGCGGCCAGAAACAGCGGCAGCGCAGTGAGAAACAGGCGCTTGAAAACGTTCATGCCAGGAGCCCCTTTGAAGCGCGCAGTCTAGGAAGGGCGTGCGCCGCAGGCGTGAGCATTGGTATCGAAAGGCAAGAGCCGGCGGCGCCGCGGCGCGGCGTGAATTCCGTCATCGACCGCTGCGCCCGGGCCCGGCTGGCCGACAGACCGGTTCGATGTGATCGCCGGCACATCGCCGCGCCGGCCGCTCGGCACAATCGCGCCCACAACAAGTTCAGGGAGTGACGATGATCGGTTCATTGGGGCGCCGATGGGCGCTGCCGTGGGTGATGGCTGCGCTGGCCGCCTGTGCCGGTGACGACGAGGCGCCGGTGCCGGTGCCGCGTGATCTGCAGGTTGTTTCGGCCACCGCGGTCGAACTGGGCCAGCCCGTGGTGCTGCGCTCGTCGCTGGGTGGCGACCTGAACGGGCTCAGCGTCGAATGGACGTTTGGCGACGGGCAGTCCAGCACGCAAGCCGAGCCCACCCACGTGTTCGCACAGCCGGGTGACCATGTGGTGACGCTGAGCGTGCGCAACGCTGCCGGCGAGCAGGCCCAGGCCCGGACCACCGTGCGCAGCGGCCACTACGCGATGGTGGCCGGGCGCCAGTGCAGCCAGAGCCGGGACAGCGGCTGGTGCTGGCAATCGCCATTGCCCTTTGCCAGCGACGTGCGGGCAGTGAGCTTTGCCGATGCCCGGCACGCCTGGGCGTCCGGCGAGGCGGGTGCGCTCTGGCGCACGGTCGATGGCGGCCTGAGTTGGCAACGGCTGGCCGCGCCGATGCCGGAAGGCATCCGCCTGCTGCGGTTTCTCGATGCCCGCACCGGCTGGGCCGTGGGCTACCACAGCACCCGCCTGATGCGCACCGCCGATGGCGGCGTGAGCTGGCAGGCCATCGGCGAAGTGCCGATGGGGCGCGTGGACACGCTCGAGGTGCTGGAGGGCGGCGCCACGCTCGTCGCCAGCGGCATGCTTGCGCCGCTCACCCCCACCACCGCGGTATCGCCCGACGGTGGCCGCAGCTGGCGGCCTTCGCAGATCGTGTCCCCGGTGGTGGGCAGCCATGGCGCACTGTGGGGCTGGGATGCATCAGGACTTCGTGTCTCGCGTGACCGCGGCCTGGGCAGCGAACTGGCGCTCGGCTGGGGTCCGGCGGGCGCCATCGTGCAGGCCATGGCACTGGGCGACGACACCAACCTGCGTGTGCTGGCCGATGTGCCCGTCGAACCCGGCAAGTGGGACACCACCTACCGGCGCCAGCACTTTCACAGTGCCGACGGCGGGCGCACCTGGACGGCCACGCCGGTGGTGTGGCCGGCCGAGGTGGCGGGCTGGGGTCTGATGAGCGCGGTGCTGCTGCCCGGTGGGCAGGGCTGGGCCTCGGTTGCCGAGCCCTCGGTCATCCAGCCAATCGACGGGAAGGGCGCATCGGTCGGAGACACCAAGGTCGTGCCACCGGCACCGGCAACGCCACGGCGCCGCCTGCTGCGCACCGACGATGGCGGCCGCCACTGGGTGCTGCATACGGTGCCGGGCGTCTGGTTCGACGATGCGGAACTGCCGCGCGACTCGGGTGTGATGCTGGATGACCGGACGGTGATGCTGCGCGTCTCCCACGCGCAGGCGCTGTTGAGCGTGGACGCCGGCACGAGCTGGCGTGGGCTGGACGTGCCGGGTGAATCCGAGGCCCCTGTGCTGCTGCGGCGCGAGCCGGGCGGTGTGCTCGTGGCCGGGTTCGGCAGTGCGCCGCGGCGCGTCCATGTCTCGCTGGACAACGGCCAGCGCTGGACAGCCCTGCCCGGCGTGGTGGCCGGCCCGGCCCAGGTGAGCATCGGCAGCCTGTGGTTCCTGGACGCACGGCGCGGGTTCGCATTGGGCCAGAACGGCGCCTTGCTGGACACCGACGATGGCGGCCGCAGCTGGGTGCCGCGAGCCGCCCAGGAACGCACCGCATGGTCGTACGCGCGGGAGCTGGGTTTCACGCCGGATGGCACCGGCTGGATGGTGACAGGCGGCCAGCTTCGGCGCAGCACCGACCGGGGGCAGACCTGGCGAGCAGTGACCTTCTCAGCCCCGCTGAACGGGGACGTGCGCGCGGCCCAGTTCGTTGACGATCGGCATGGATGGGCCGTGTTGCAGGACTGCTCCCGCGAAGGCGGTCTTGTTTGGTGCTCGCAGCGCCTGGCCAGCACCCTGGACGGTGGGCAGCAGTGGGCCGACCTAGGCGAGTTCGTCGGTGCCAGCGACTACGAACGCGTGCGCTTCGCCGACACCTTGCTGGGCCTCAGCGCGCGGTGGGACGGCAGCATCTGGCGCACCGTTGATGGTGGCGCGCGTTGGCAACAGGTGCGTGCGGCCGACGATAGGGTCGGCGGCATTCGAGCCCTGAGCTTCACCGACACGCGGAGGGCTTGGCTGTTGCGCGAATCCCGTCACGAGCCTTTGTTGCGCAGCGTCGATGGGGGGCTGACCTGGCAGGCGGTGGTGCTGCCGGCGGGCCTGCCCACGCTCAATGCGGTGCACTTCGTCGATGCACGCATCGGCTGGATCGTCGGCGACCGCGGCCTCGTGCTGCGCACCGACGACGGCGGGACCACCTGGGTGGCGCAGGACAGCGGCACCGAGCACAGCCTGTTTGCCGTTTTCGCCAAGGACACCGCCACGGCCTGGGTGGCCGGCACGGGCGGGGTGATCCTGGCCACCGCCACCGGCGGGCGCTGAGCCCGAGGCATCGATGCGACACAGGAGAACCGTCCACATGAACATGCTGGCCATTCAACGCGGTGCCTGGGCGGCGCTGGTGGTGCTGACCCTGGCGGGTTGCGGTGGCGGCGGCGGTGCCACCGAGACGCCCGCCGCGCTGCCCACCAGCCTGGCCCTCAGCGCGCCCGCGCAGGCCGAGCCGGGCGCGACAGTGACCTGGGCCTCCGACCTGGGTGCGGGCCGCACGGGCCTGAGCTTCAGCTGGGACTTCGGCGACGGCGGCAGCAGCACCCAGGCTCAGCCCGGACACGCCTACGCCCAGCCGGGCCGCTACACCGTGACGTTAGCCGTGAGCAACAGCGCGGGCCAGCGCGTCAGCGCGCAGGCCAGCGTGCAGGTGGGCCGCTTCGCGATGGTGCGGGACCGGCAGTGCACGGGCACCGCCAACATGGGCTGGTGCTGGCAGGCGCCCTTGCCGGACGGCTTGCGCACCGACGATGTGTTCTTTCTCGATGCCCAGCGCGGCTGGGCGGTGGGCGAAGGTGGTCGCGTGTGGGCCAGCAGCGACGGCGGCGAACACTGGCAACGCCTGCCGGACGTGACCGGCCATTCGCTGACCCGGGTGGCCTTCGCCGATGCCGAAAACGGTTGGGCCTTGACCGATGTTCGGGCGCGATTGGCCCGCACCCGCGACGGCGGACGCTCGTGGCAAACCGTGACCACGCCCGACACCGATGACGCGTCGTTCCGGGGCTACCACAGGATGCTGCTGGTGAACCGCGAGACGGTGGTGGTCGTCGGCTCGGGTTACACGCCGCCACTCACCAAGTACGTGTGGGCCGTCACGTCGATCACCACCGACGGCGGTGCCAGTTGGCGCCACCCCGCGCTGGTGCCCGATCTGGCGCTGCCCGATGGCTCGCTATGGCAGACCGGGTATGTGGAAGCGCCGCCGACGTGGGCCGGCAAGTCTGCCGATCTGGGGTTGAGCCATGCGCCCTTCTCAGGCCTGCCCTGGAATGCGGGTGTGGACGTCGCCAGCGCGCTGGATGTCTGGAGCATCGCCCACGACTACGCGATGCCCGAGACCCCGGCCTACATCTTTCGAAGCCGCGATGGCGGGCTGAGCTTCGAACGCTGGCCGTTCACACCGCCGTCGGGCGTCAGCCCGAGTGGGTTCCGGCTCGCGTTGTCACCGCAGGGCACGGGTTGGTCGACCAGCGGTCCGACGGCGCTGCGCACCGAGGATGGCGCGAAGACCTGGTCGCGTGTCTCCGTTCCCGTGGCGTCCGTCGATGACCCGTCCTCGGTGTGGCCTCACGCGCTCGACCCCGACAGCCTGTGGGCGATGACCCACCGGCAGATTCAGCTCACCGAAGACGGTGGCCGCAGCTGGCGCGTGCTGACCCATCCCGACGACTCCAGCACCAATGTCGAGCTTGCCCGGGACCCGGGCGGTGCGTTGCGGTTGCGGACTTCGTCGGCGCAGTACCGCTCGATGGATGGCGGCCGCCACTGGTGGCCCGCACCCGGCAGCCTGCGCCGGGATCAGGCCTCTACGACGTTCGTCGGGCTCGCGTTCGCGGACCCGCAGCGCGGCATGGCGCTCGACCAGAACGGCATCTGGTTCGACACCGCCGATGGCGGCCGGCAGTGGCAGCGGCGCTCAGGCGCACCGGTTGACTGCTCGGGCGCCAGTGGCAGCCTGCAGTTCACCGGCGGCGGGCAGGGCTGGGCGCTGGTGAACGGCTGCCTGATGCGCAGCACCGACCAGGGGCGGACCTGGGCCCAGGCAGCGCGACCGGAGGCGATGGCCGAGCTCTCGGCGCTGCGTTTTCACGGCCCGCAGCGTGGCTGGGCCGTGGCCACCAGTGGACAGGGTTTCGCCACCACCGATGGCGGGCTGACCTGGCAGGCCTCGGATGCGGCCGCTGGCGCGGTGCAGGCCGTGGCCGCGGCCGATGGCAGCACGCTGTGGCGCATGGACACACCGTACACGGCCTCCCTGTCGCGCAGCAGCGATGGCGGCGCCAGTTGGCAGACGGTGGCCGTGCCGCAGGGCAACGAATACCGCGCCCTCTGGTTCGTGAATGCCCGCGTCGGCTGGCTGGTTGGCAGTGCCGGTCTGGTGCTCGCCACCACCGATGGCGGGCTGACCTGGCAGCGGCAAGGCAGTGGCAGCAGCGCGCGCCTGAGCGTGGTGTACGCGCTGGATGCGGCCACGGTGTGGGTGGCCGGCGATCGCGGCACGGTGCTGGCCAGTGCCACCGGCGGCCAATGATCTGAATGAACCCACGACGTCCAATTTCCGGAGGCGAGCGAATGACTTCCATGCGTATCCAGCTTGTCCGGCTGCTGTGCGCTGCCGTGACCGCGATGGCCGGCTGCGGTGGCGGGGGCGGAGGCGGAGGCGGAGGCGGAGGCAATATCGAGACGCCAGCCACGCTGCCCGTCAGCCTGAACGTGAACGCCCCCAGCCAGGCCGAGCCGGGTGTGGCGCTGGCGCTGTCCTCCGACCTGGGCGAGGGCCGCACGGGCCTGAGCTTCAGCTGGGATTTCGGCGACGGCACCGGCGCCACGCAGGCCCGGCCGGCGCACAGCTATGCCGCGCCGGGCCGCTACACAGTGACGTTATCCGTGAGCAACAGCGCCGGCCAGCGCATCACCGCGCAGGCCGGCGTGCAGGTGGGCCGGTTCGCGATGGTGCGGGACCTGCAGTGCACCGGTGCCGCCAACACAGGCTGGTGCTGGCAGGCGCCACAACCCAACGGCGACGCCGTGCTGGATGTGTTCTTCCTGGACCGGAACCGGGGCTGGGCCACGGCGCAAGCCGGACAGCTGTGGTCCAGCCAGGACGGTGGCCAGACCTGGCAACGCCTGCCCGATGTGCCGGACGGCACGCTCACCCGCGTGGCGTTCGCCGACACCCGCAATGGCTGGGCGCTGTCGAGTCGCCGGGGCCTGCTGGCCCGCACGCGCGATGGCGGGCAGACCTGGCAGACGGTGGTGACGCCGCGCGCCGCCATCGAGACGACCACGTACAGCGACTTTGATCGCCTGTGGGTGTTGGGCCCGGACACGGTGATGGCCCGCATCACCGTGTTCAACCCGCGCACCAGTGCGCGTGGTTCGTTTGCCTGGATCACCACGGACGGTGGGGCGAACTGGCGCCTGTCGGCAGTGGCACCGGACCAGGTTCAGCCGGGTGGGACCCTGTGGGAGCCAGCTGGGTGGATCTACAACGGCACAAGACCTGGGTACTCCACCGACCTGGGACTCACCCGCATCGATGTGCCTGGGCTGCCGCGGTACGTCTACGTGAGCGAGGGCGCAGCGCTCGACATCTGGTACCACGGCAGCAACAACACTTCCAGCACGGGAAACACGCTGCATCACAGCCGCGATGGCGGGGTGACGGTCGAACAATGGACCGTGTCGCTGCCGGCGGACAGCGGGGCAACTGCGCTGGGCAGCCTGACCTTGTCGGCCCAAGGCACCGGCTGGAGCGTGAGCGGCAGCACGGTGCTGCGCACCGAAGATGGCGCCAAGACCTGGTCGACCGTGGTGGTGCCGGCACAGGCTGGGCAGCGCGTGCAGCCCACCGCGCTGGACCCCGACAGCCTGTGGGCGATGGTGGGCGGGCAGCTGCAGCTCACCGAGGACGGCGGGCGCACCTGGCGCGCGCTGGCCAACCCCGACGACTCGAGCAGCGGCTACACGCTGCAGCGTGAACCGGGCGGCGCATTGCGGCTCACGAGCCTGTCGGCGCACTACCGTTCGGTCGATGGTGGGCGGCACTGGTGGCCGGCACCGGGCAGCCTGCGTGAAGACCTGGCGCAGACGAACTTCGTCGGGCTGGTGATGGCCGACGCCCAGCGGGGCATTGCGCTGGACGACCGCGGCACCTGGTTCGACACCGCCGACGGCGGCCGCCAATGGCTGCGCCGTGCGGGTGAGGCACTGGTCTGCAATGGCGCCAGCGGCAGCCTGCAGTTCACCGGTGGCGGGCAGGGCTGGGCGCTGGTGCACGGTTGCCTGCTGCGCAGCACCGACGGTGGCAAGACCTGGGCCCCCGCCCCGCGGCCACAGGCGATGGCCTCGCTCTCGGTCTTGCGTTTCCGCGGTGCGCTGCGCGGCTGGGCCCTGTCCACCGATGGCCAGGCCTTCGCCACGGCCGATGGTGGCCAGACCTGGCAGGCCACCGAATCGAAGGAGTCGGTGTGGCCCGTGGCCTCGGCCGATGGCAGCACGCTCTGGCGCATCGAGCCGCAGGACTCGTCGCGCCTGTCACGCAGCAGCGACGGGGGCACGACCTGGGTGCCGATGCCGGTGCCCGCCGGCAGTGAGCTGCGTGGCCTCTGGTTCATCGACGCGCGCACCGGCTGGCTCGTGGGAGAGGGCGGCCTGGTGCTCGCCACCACCGATGGCGGCCAGACCTGGCAGCGCCAGGACAGCGGCAGTTCGGCCACGCTGCACACGGTGCATGCGCTGGATGCGGCCACCGTCTGGGTGGCCGGCGGGCGCGGCACCGTGCTGGCCACCGCCACCGGTGGCCGCTGACATGGCGTGCTAGCGTTTGCGCCCGATCTGCGCGTACAACTCGTCCAGCGTGGCCAGGCGGCTGTGCAGCGGCACGATGCGTTCCACCTGCAGCCCCAGCCGCTCGATGTTCTGCACCAGGTTCACATGGTTCGCATTGGGCACCGGCGGCGGCGGGCTGTTGGGCGGGCCGGGCGTGTAGGCATCGGCCTCGATCAGCAGCTTTTCCTTCGGCAGGTACACCATCAGGAAGCCCTGGGCGTGCACGCTGCCCTGCAGTTCGTGGATCTCGACGCGGCGCTCGCCGTCCACCAGCACCTGCCTGCCCTGCACGCCGATGATCTCGGGCTTGCGGCCGGACTGGGCCAGCCTGTCTGGTGCCACGGTGTTCGGGTTGGCGAACACGCGCTCGAAGTAGGGCTTGGCCATCGCGCTGGTGATCAAGGTGGCGCCTTCGGCGGCCGCGCCGCGCAGGCCGCCCGCGTGGTCGAAGTGGTGGTGCGAGTTGATCACGGTGCGCACCGGCTTGCCGGGCACCAGCTGGCGGGCCGCTGCCAGCACGGCGGCGGCGCGGCCGTCGTAGAGCGGGCTTTCCACCAGCACCAGGTGGTTGCTCATCTCGATGGCCACGCTGTTGTGCGAGCCGCCGGTCAGGTGCCACACGCCGGGCGCCACCTGTTCGCTCGTCACCCGCTCGGTGGCGCTGCGCACGTTGTCGGGCACGGCGATGGCCACCGCGGCATCGGGCTGCACCTGCTGCACCTGGAGGTCCAGCACCGGCCAGGCCCCCTGGACCTGCTGGATGCGCATCGGGAACTGGATCGCACCGAAGCGCTGGTACTGGCTGTAGCGGGTGACGACCTCGGTGTCGCCCATCACTGGGTGGGGCATGCGTGAATCGACACGGGTGATGCGGCCTTCGGCGTCGACCCAGGCGGTGGCACTCACCACGCCGGGCACCGTGTACGAGAGCGTGCGGTAGGTGACGCCCTCTTCGCTGCGGGTGCCCGCGGTGGCCCCGTGCCGCTGGGCGGCCTTGATGGCGCCTTGCGGCGTGGTCCACAGGTCGTGCAGCCGGGCTTCCACCGCCACCGGGGCCGGGGCGGGCGGATTGCCGGCGTTCCAGGCCCAGCGTTCCCGCGCAAAGCCGCTGACACGCTGTTCCCCTTGGCCCATCAGGGGCACGGCGCCGCCGCCGTTCACCTCGGCGCGGCTGCGGCCGAAGTCTTCGCGGATGCCGCCGGCTTCGAAGTCGATGGCGCGGGTGAGCACCGAGTAGTTCAGCAGCGGCCACGCGATGCCGGGCTGCCAGGCCTGGCCAAAGGTGCCGCCGGTGCCGCGGCCGCTGAAGCTCAGCGTCTTGAGCTGCGACGCGCCAAGCGCTTCGTCGGCCTGCCGCAACAGGGCCTGCGCATCGGGCACCGGGGTGGTGCTGCAGGCGGTCAGGCCAGCCAGCGCCAGCCAAGTGCCAAGGGCGGGGAGTGGTCGGCTCGGGCGCATGGGGGCTCCGGTGGTCGGCAAAGACCCGCAGGCTCGCACCGGGGCTGCCCCGCGCGCATCGGGATAAGCGCCAGGGCCGGCGTGGGAATAACTCAGGGCACCAGTTCGTACAGCGCCGAGCCGTCGCGGTTTTCCTGCACCAGCTTGATCTGCGGGTAGCGCGCCAGGTGGGCAATGCCGCCGGCGCCCGAGGTGAAGCGCAGGCGCACGCCGGGCACCGGCTGGATGCGCCAGTTGTTGTCGGCGCTGGGGTTGAATTCCTTCTGCGCCACCAGGTAGCGCGACAGGGCCTCGCGGTTCTCGTCCGGCGCATCGAGCACGATGCTGCTGCCGTCCAGCCCGGGGAAGTTGCCGCCGCCGGAGGCGCGGTAGTTGTTGGTGACCACGATGAACCAGGCCGCGTCGTCCACCGGCTGGCCGTTGTGGCGCAGGTTGGTGATGCGGCGTGATTGCGGCGCAATCAGCTTGCCGTAGACGTCGTAGCGCTGCGGCTGCGTCACGTCGATGCTGTAGGTGACGCCATCGAGGGTGTCGAAGTTGTAGCTGCGGAACACGTCGTCCAGCAGGTCCTGCGCCGGCGGGCCGTTCGGGTCGATGCGGCGGAACTGGCCGGCCGAGAACTCCAGCCACTCGCGCACCTGGGCGCCGGTGATCCGCACCGCCTTCACGGTGTTGGGGTAGATGTAGAGCGAGGCGATGTTGCGCAGCGCGATCGGCCCGGCCGGGATGTCGGTGTAGTACTGCCAGCCCATGCGCCCGCCGGACTTGAAGGGTGCGGCGGCCGACAGCAGCGGCAGCGCTTCATGCGGCGTGCCCTGCAGCGCCTGCTTCGCGTAGGCCAGCTGCGCCAGCGAGACGAGCTGCACCGAGGGGTCGTCCGCCACCTGCGCGAAATAGCTCGTGATCGGTGCGGTGGTGCGGGCCACCTCGCCGCGCATGTAGGCCACCGTGGCGGCGTGCTCGGGGCCGACGAGCTGCTCCACCATCGGGTCGGCGGCGGCCAGCGATGCGCGCTTGGCCTTGTCGTAGATGGGGCGCAGGTAAGCGCGGCCTTCCTTCACCTTCCAGGCGCCGCCGCTGTTGTCCAGCACCAGGTCCACCACGCCGAGGTGGGCGCCCCAGGCGCTGGCCATCACCGCCGGGACGCCGTTGATGGTGCCGCGCGCCAGGTCCACCTTGGGATGGCGCGCGAAGAAGCCACCGGGAAACTCCCCGTGCGAGTGGCCGAACAGGATGGCGTCGATGCCCGGCACCTCGGCCAGGCGGGCGACCACGTTCTCGCCGAACATCACGGTGGTGCCGAATTCCAGCCCCGAGTGCGGGATGGCCACCACGATGTCGGCGCCCCGGGCCTTGATCTCGGGAAGGTAGCGGCGCGCGGTCTCGAGGATGTCGCGCGCCTTCACCTTGCCCAGCAGCTGCGAGCGGTCCCACATCATGATCTGCGGCGGCGTGAAGCCGATGACGCCGACCTTCAGCTTCTGCGGCGCGCCGGCTTCGTCGGTGAACTCGCGCTCCAGGATCACGTAGGGCGTGAACGCGTTCTTCAGCTGCGCCTCGGGCACGCCGGGCTCGTCCACCACCACGTTGGCATTCACATAGGGGAACCTGGCCCCGGCGATGGCCTGGCGCACGAAGGGCAGGCCGTAGTTGAACTCGTGGTTGCCGATGTTGGCCGCATCGACGCCGATCGCATTGAGCACCTTGTAGGCCGGGTGCACCTCACCGGCCGGGAGCGGCTTCACGCGGGCCACCAGGTCGCCCAGCGGCGTGCCCTGGATCAGGTCGCCGTTGTCGAACAGCAGGCTGTTCTTCACCTCGGCGCGGGCGGCCTTGATCAGCGTGATGGTCCTGGCGAGGCCGAACTCCTCGGTGGGCTTGTCGTTGTAGTAGTCATAGGCCAGCAGGTTCATGTGCACATCGGTGGTCTCCAGGATGCGCAGCTTGAGCTCGGCGGCCATGGCCGGCAGGCCGGCCGCCAGCAGCAGCAACACGAGCGAACGTAGGCGGTGGGGCATGGCGGCAGCGCGTCGGATGGGCACGAGCGGCCGAGGATAACAAGCCGCCGCGCACACCGCGCCGGGCCGACTTCAGGCCCGGCCGGCGGGCTGGCCGATGGCCTTCAGCAGGTGCTCGATGAAGCGCGCCAGCTTGGGCAGTTGCCGGCGGTCGGCCGCATACACCAGGTGCACCGGCCGCGCGGGCGGCAGGCAGTCCTGCAGCAGCGGCACCAGCCGGCCGCTGGCCAGGTCGGCCGCGAGCAGCACCTCGGGCTGCATCACCAGGCCCAGGCCTTCCAGCGCTGCGCGGCGCAGGGCCTCGCCGTGGTTGCACACCAGGCGCGACTGCTCGGGCCACTGCACGGTTTCGGCGCCGTCGTGCAGCGTCCATTCCACGCGCCGCTGCCAGACCGAGTGGCTCAGGCACACATGGCCGGCCAGGTCGGCCGCGCGGCGCGGCTTGCCGTGGCGGCGCAGGTAGGACGGGGCGGCGGCGATCACCATGCGGTAGGGCTGCAGCGGCCGGGCGACCAGGCTCTCGTCGGCCACGCGGCCGATGCGGATGGCGCAATCGATGCCCTCGGCGGTGAGGTCGGCCACGCTGTCGGTGAGCTGCAGGTCGGCGCGCACCTGCTCGTGCCGGCGCAGGAACTGGGCGAGCAGCGGCGCGATCACCTGGCCGCCCAGCGCCACCGGTGCGCTCACCCGCAGCAGGCCCTGGGGCGCGGCGCGGCTGCGTTCCACGGCGGATTCGGCCCAGCGCACCTGCTCGAGCACGCGCTTGCAGTCCTCGCTGAAGGCCGCGCCCACCTCGGTGAGGCTCTGCCGTCGCGTGCTGCGCTGGAGCAGCCGGGCGCCCAGGTGCGCCTCGAGCTGCTGGATGTGCTTGCCCACCATCACGGCCGAGATGTCCAGCCGCCGCGCCGCGCCGGCAAAGCTGCCGGCCTCGGCCACGGCGACCATCACTTCCATCGAACGCAGCTTGTCCATCGTGATTCGAAACCAGTGATTAGCATTCAGAGAACGGTTTGGTACTTTATGTCGTGATCGGTTCTCAAAACAATGGGCGCTCCTACCAACTTGCTTCCAAGGAGTCACTCATGAAGGTTCTTCTCATCGGCGCCAGCGGCACCATCGGGCAGGGCATTGCGTCCCTGCTCGCCCCACGGCATGAGCTCGTCACCGCCGGCCGCCACAGCGGCCAGCACCGGGTGGACCTGACGCGCCAGGACAGCGTGGAGGCCCTGCTCGAGGCCGTGGGCCCGCTGGACGCCATCGTCAGCGCGGCGGGCAACCTGCATTTCGGGCCGCTGGGCGAGATGAGCGCCGAGCAGTTCAACCTGGGCCTGCAGGACAAGCTGCTGGGCCAGGTGCGGCTGGCGCTGGCCGGGCAGCACCGGCTGCGCGATGGGGGCTCGATCACGCTGACCAGCGGGGTGCTGGCCATCGAGCCGATGCGCCAGGCCGCCAACGCCACCACCGTGAACGCCGCGCTGGAGGCCTTTGCCGGTGCGGCGGCGCTGGAGCTGCCGCGCGGCCTGCGCCTCAACGTGGTCAGCCCGACGGTGCTGACCGAATCGCTGCCGGTGTACGGCAGCTTCTTCCCGGGCGCCGAGAGCGTCTCGGCGGCGCGGGTGGCGCTGGCCTACCAGCGCAGCGTCGAGGGCACGCAGACCGGCAGGGTCTATCGCGTCATGTGAGCGGCCTTCGCGGCCTGCTCAATCGTCGAACGACGAATAGACCAGGTTCTTCAGCTGCCCGCGGAAGTTGAAGGTGCTCGAGGGCACAAGCTGCGTCATGAAGATGACGACCAGCTGCTCGCGCGGGTCGACCCAGAACAGCGTGGAGGCCAGGCCGCCCCAGTAGAAATCGTCGGTGGCCAGGGTGCCGGCGGCCACCGCGTCGAAGGGCGAGGCAAATCCCAGGCCGAAGCCGATGCCTTCGTTGGTGGTTTCCGAGAACAGGCCGATCGCGCTGTGCGTGAGGTCGCGCCCGCCGGGCAGGTGGTTCATCGTCATCAGCTTCAGCGTGCGCGAGCCGATGATGCGCCGCCCCTCGAGCTGGCCGCCCTGGCGCAGCATCTCGCAGAAGCGCCAGTAGTCGGCCGTGGTGCCGAGCAGGCCGCCGCCGCCGGAGTGGAAACTGGGCTCGGTGGCGTAGCTGCTGGCCTGGGCATCGTCCATCAGCTTCAGCGAGCGGTCGGCCGCACGGGTGTAGTTGCTGGCGAAGCGCTCCAGCTTTGCGGGGTCGATCGAGAACGCGGTGTCGTGCATGCCCAGCGGCTCGAGGATGTGCTCGCGCAGGTAGGCGTCGAAGCGCTGGCCGGACAGGGCCTGCACCAGGTAGCCGCACACGTCGGTGGCCAGCGAGTACATCCAGCGCTCGCCCGGCTGGTAGCGCAGCGGCACCCGGCCGAGCTTCTGCACGAAGCTGGCGAGGTCGTCGCCCGGGCCGCGGAAGACCTTGTGCTCGCGGTAGACCTGGTCCACCGGGTGCAGCACCTCGCCCGCGACGGCCAGCCCGCCGCCGTAGGTGAGGCCCGCGGTGTGGCTGAGCAGGTGGCGGAAGGTGATCGGGCGCTTCAGGGCCTCGGTCTTCATGGCCCGGCCTTCGCCCGAGACCCACACGCGCAGGTCGTTCCACTCGGGGATCACGCGGCTCACCGGGTCGTTCAGCTGGAACAGCCCGCGCTCGTACAGCTGCATCAGCGCGATCGAGGTGATCGGCTTGGTCATCGAGTAGATGCGGAAGATCGTGTCCTCGCGCATCGGCTTGTCGCGCGCGAGGTCCATCTTGCCGAAGGAGCGCAGGTAGCTCGCCTCGCCTTGGTGGGCCACCAGCAGCTGGCAGCCGGCGATCTTGCCGGGCGCGATGTAGTGCTGCTGCAGGTGCTCGGTGATGCGCTCCAGGCGCTGCGGCGAGAGCCTGCTGCGGGCGGGCGAGGGGGTGTTCATGGCCGGGCTGCCTGCGAGGAGGGGGTGCCGGCCAGTCTAGGGCCGGGGCCGGCCAGGGCGCTGTCGCCTCGGAAACACCGCCGTCGGCCGGCGGGCGCC
Organism: Burkholderiales bacterium; assembly: GCA_016213205.1. GTDB lineage: Bacteria > Pseudomonadota > Gammaproteobacteria > Burkholderiales > Burkholderiaceae_C > Pseudaquabacterium. The sequence continues at coordinate 2,760 of JACRAZ010000047.1, read as the reverse complement.
GCGGCCTGGGCCGGCGGCGTGGCAAATATCACGCGATATGCGCGTGCATCAGCCGCTCCCGCACATCGGCCAGGAAGCGGTCGAAGGCCAGCGGCTTGGTCCAGTAGTCCACCGCGCCGGCGGCCCGGGCCGCGGCGGCCGACTCGGGCATGGCATCGGCCGAGAGCGCCACCACGGCCAGCGACCGTGTCACCGGGTCGGCGCGCAGCGCGGCGAGCACGTCCAGCCCGCTCATGTCCGGCAGCTGCATGTCCAGCAGCACCAGGTCGGGGCCGAGGCTGCGGGCCAGCTCCAGCCCGCTCTGCCCGTTTTCGGCCAGCACCAGGCGCAACTCGGGCCAGCGCGAGAACAGCTGCTCCACCAGCAGCAGGTTGACCGCGTTGTCCTCGATGTAGAGCACCAGGCCGCTGGGGGCCGGGGCAGGCTCGGCGGCAGTGTCGCCGCCCGGCCCCGCAGGAGGTGGCGGCGCCGTGGCGAACCCGTTGGCCGGGCCGGCTGGCAACCGCAGCGTCACCGTGGTGCCGGTGCCGACCTCGCTGTCCACCGTGAGTTCACCGTCCATCAGCCGCATGAGCTGGCGCGTCAAGGCCAGGCCGATGCCGGTGCCCTCGATCCCGCCGCGCTCCCGGCCGAGCCGGTTGAAGGGCTCGAACAGGTGCGCGAGCTGCTCGCGGGTCATGCCCAGCCCGCTGTCGGCAACGGAGATCAGCACCTGGGCGGGGGCCGCCGGCTCGCCCTGGCGCAGGCTCAGGCGCACCACGCCACCGGGGCGGTTGTACTTGGCGGCATTCGACAACACGTTGATCAGCACCTGGCGCAGGCGCAGCGGATCGGCCAGCGCGGTGTCCAGCCCGGGCGGCGGGGTCTCGACCTGCAGGTTCACCGCCAGGGTTGCCGCGAGCGGCTCGGTCATGCGCACCGCATCCTCGATCAAGGGGGCCAGCGGAACCGACTGCGACTCCACGCGCAGCTGCCCGGACTCGATGCGCGACACGTCGAGCACATCGTTCACCAGTGCCAGCAGATGCCAGCCCGCGCGGCGGATGTGCTCGAGCTGTGCCATGTGCATGGGGCTGAGCCGGTCCGCCGCCTCGGACTGCAGCAGCTGCGAGAAGCCCAGCACCGCATTGAGCGGCGTGCGCAGCTCGTGGCTCATGCGGGCCAGGAACTCGCTCTTGGCCCGGTTGGCGGCCTCGGCCTCGAGGCGGGCCTTCTGGTCCATGGCGAGCGACAGGTCGCCGGCCAGTTCCTGCAGCAGGGCAACGCGGTCGTCGTCGAAGAAGCCGCGCTCGGCAGCAAACACCTGCAGCGCGCCCGCCACCCGGTTGCCGCAGTGCAGCGGGAACACCGCGGCCGAGTGCACGCCATGGCGTTGCGCCGCCGCCGCGGCCCAGGCAATGCGCGGTTCGCTGAGGTAGTCGTTGCTGATCACGGCCCGCCCCTCGCGCAGCGCCTGCTTGGTCAGCAGCGGCGGGACCGCTGGATCATCGAGCCGCCAGCGCGCCGGCATGCGGCGCCACAGATCGGATGCAGAGCCAGCCGAGGTGATGCGCACGACCTCGTCACCCTCGAGGCGAACGATCGCCGCCTGCACCACGCCGGCGGTGTCGACGCAGATCCTGCACACCGCATCGAACAGCTTGTGCTCGTCGCGCTCGCGCGCAATGAGCCGGCCGGTCTGCGACAGCGCGGCCAGGAAGGCCGACAGCCGCGCTGCCTGGCGCTTGGCGGCCTCCTCCGCGACCTGGCGATCGATGTTGTCCAGCGCAAATGCCAGGTCCTCGACCATTTCTTCGAGCAACTGCACCAGCGGGGCGTCGAAGAAGTCGCGTTCCGAAGCGCCCACGGAGAAGGTGCCCACCACGTTGCCGCCGCGCCGCAGCGGCAGGATCGCCACCGACAGCAGGTTCTGCGCGAGGGCGCGCTCGCGCCAGCGCGGCGAGGGCTGGGCGGCCAGGTAGTCGGCCACCACGACCGGGTGTCCCTCGCGCAGCACCCGGGCGCTCAGTGTCTGGGCGCCTTCCGCGGTGCTGAGGTCGAGCGGGGCGCCTTCGTCGGAGAAGAAGGCGACTGCCTGCCCGGCGCGTGCGACACGGCGCAACCGGTGTCCCTCCCGCAGGCTCACGGCGGCCCGGCTCGCGTGGCCGGTGTCGACACAGAGTTCGCAGATGCCGGCAAACAGCCGGGCTTCATCGCGTTCGCGGGTGATGAGCTGGCTGGTGCGCGACAGCGCGAGGTAGAAGCGGTCCAGCCGTTGCGTGCGGACCGCCGCCTGCGCCTGCTCGGCACGATCGCGCCGCACCAGCAGCACCACGCCGAGCACCCCCACGGCCACGGCCAGCAGCGTCAGCCCGCCGATGGCCCACACGGTGGTGGCGGTGCCGCGCAGCGGCGCGTTGCCGGTGGCGGGCGGTGGCGGGGTCTCGGCCAGCGGGCGCGACGGCTCGTTCACCTGCTGAAGCGCCAAGGCTGCGGCCAGGCCCAGCAGTGACAGCAGGGTCGCCAGCAGGCTGCTCAGGCGTACTGCAAGACTTGCGCGCAGCATGGCGGGCATCGTGCCGCAAGCAGATGCCAGGGGCAATCGAGTAGTACCCACTAGGGTTTACGTCGCCACCCCGCGTGGTGGCAGGCACGGCCCTGGCGGCCGGGCCTGTCCGGGCAGGCCACTCGACTGCGGGGTGGCCGTGCCCGGCGGCTCGGCCGGGCGTGCCACCGGGGCGGGGGGGGGGGGGGGGGGCCGGGGCGCCGGCGCGCCGCGGG
>JACRAZ010000046.1 GCA_016213205.1 Burkholderiales bacterium | reverse complement strand
CGGGCGCCTGCTCGGCGAAGCGTCCCAGCCGCGCGGCGCCCGGGGTGTCGGGTGGGGTGGTCGGCGCGGCCTCGCTGCGCACGGCACCGCCGAAGCGGGGCTCGCGCGCGTGGCCGGCCGGGCCGGCTTCGGCGGCCGACCGGGCCGGCACGCCGGCACCGGGCTCGGGCCGCAGCCCGCGCAGCGTGACGTTCAGCCGACCCCACACCCCCTGCCCGGGCTGCGCACTGCCGCCGGGCGCGTTGCCCAGCCACAGCACGAGCAGCACGTGCAGCAGCAGCGCGAGCAGCACGCAACGCGTGAGCGTGGTGCGGGGCGGGGGCGCGGGCGGCCAGGGGGCCGGCGCGGCGGGGTGGAACATCGGGCAGGCGGCAGATGGGCGGCGGCAGGGCCGGGTGGCCGCGGCGGCGGTGATGCGCCATGATCATCTGCCCGCGCGGCAGCCGCGAGTCTGCCGGGCCCGGCCCCGCGCGTCCACCCACCACCGGGGCAGCGAGGCACCGGCGCTGCGGCCGGCCGCAGCGCGTTCAGTCGTGGTAGCGCTGCATCACATGCTGGCCGGGCGCGGCGTACAGGCCCTGGTCCACCGCGCGGGCCGGCACCTGCCGGTGGCTGCCGTGCGCCAGCAGCCAGGCGTGCCAGGCCGGCCACCAGGAGCCTTCATGCCGGTGCGCCTTCTGTTGCCAGGTGGCGGGGTCGATCCAGGTGTCGCCGCTGCGGCGGGTGTGCTGCGCGTAGTGGCGGTTGTGGTGGCCGGGCTCGGAGACGATGCCGGCGTTGTGGCCGCCGTTGGTGAGCACGAAGGTCAGCGCGGTGTCGGTCAGGTGGTGCAGCTTGTAGACCGATTTCCAGGGCGAGACGTGGTCCTTCTCGGTGCCCACCACGAACATCGGCTGGCGGATGTCGGACAGCGCCACCGGCTTGCCTTCCACCGGGTAACGCGCCTCGGCGATCTCGTTGCGCAGGTAGCAGCGGCGCAGGTACTCGCTGTGCATCGCCGCGGGCATGCGGGTGACGTCGGTGTTCCAGGCCGTCAGGTCGCTGGGGCGCAGGCGCTCGCCCAGCCACAGCTCGCGCAGCTTGGCCGACCACACCAGCTCGCGCGAATGCAGGAACTGGAACGAGCCGCCCATCTGCGGCCCGGTGAGGAAGCCGCGCTCGGCCATCATGTCCTCGAGCATCGAGACCTGCGATTCGTCGATCAGCACGCCCATCTCGCCGGGCTCGGAGAAGTCGGTCTCGGCCGCCAGCAGCGTGAGGCTGGCCAGCGCCGGCAGCAGCTCGGCATGCGCGATGCGCTCGGTGCGCGCCAGCGCCGCGGCGCCCACCGACAGCAGCGTGCCGCCCAGGCAGTAGCCGCAGGCGTGCACCGCCTCGCCGGGCACGCGCTGGGCGATGACCGCCAGCGAATCGAACACGCCCAGGTGCAGGTAGTCCTCCATCGTGAGCAGCGCGTCGCCTTCGTCCGGGTTGCGCCACGACACGATGAACACCGTGTGGCCCTGGCTCACCAGCCAGCGCACCATCGAGTTGTGCGGCGAGAGGTCGAGGATGTAGTACTTGTTGATCCACGAGGGCACGATGAACACCGGCTCGGCCTGCACGTGCTTGGTGGTGGGTTCGTACTGGATCAGCTCGACCAGCGCATTGCGGTGCACCACCTGGCCCGGCGTGATCGCCACGTCCACGCCCGGCTGGAACGGACGCTCGGGCGGCTCCACCGGCTTGAGGCCTTGGCGTGCGCGCCATTCGTTCATCGCATTGGACAGGCCGTCGACGAGGTTGCCGCCCTGGCGCTCGAGCGTGCGTTGCATCACCTCGGGGTTGGCCAGGCCGGCGTTGGCCGGCGACAGGGTGTCCAGCCACTGGCGTGCGAACACGCGGGCCATCTCCTGGTGGTGCGGGCTCATGCCGCGCAGCGAGGTGGCGTCGCGCCACCAGGCCTCGGCACCCCGGTAGGCGCGCACCACCGGCGCGTAGGGCCACTGGTGCCAGGCGGGGTGTGAAAAGCGCAGGTCTTCGCCGTCGGCAACGCCGTTGCCCTGCTGGGTGAGGCTGTTGGCCCACCAGTCATAGGCGCCACGTTGAGCGGCCATCGCGAGCCGCATGCTCTGCGCCGGCTGGGTGGCCAGGTGCATCGCCCAGTCGGCGAAGGCCAGCGACAGCGAGATGGGCGACAGCCCCGCCGTCAGCGGCGCGGCATGGGCGTGGAAGGCGCTGTCGAAGGCGGTGGCCGCAGCGCGGGCGCGGGCCTCGTCGTCGGCAGGTTCGGAGGCAGGCGGCAGGATCTCGCGGCGCATGGACGCTGGCTCGGGCAGGTGCGAAAGCACGGGCCTCCACGATGCCATGGCCGCCAGGGCGCGGCTTGATTCAGGGCAAGCGTCGCGTGGGGCCCGGCGGTGGCCGGCGCCCCGCTTGTGCGATCCGCCTCAGTGCGGGCCGCGGCGTTCCAGGTGGCGGAAGGTGATGCGGCCCTTGCTCAGGTCGTAGGCCGAGAGCTCCAGCGACACGGCATCGCCGGCCAGGATGCGGATGTGGTGCTTGCGCATCTTGCCCGAGGTGTAGGCCACGAGCTGGTGGCCGTTGTCGAGCGTCACGCGGTAACGCGAATCAGGCAGCACCTCGGTGACCTTGCCCTGCAGTTCGATCAGTTCTTCCTTGGCCATGAGACTCCGTGCATTGAAGTGGAAAAGGGGGGAGCAGGATCAGCGCTGCGCCGGGTTGGCCACCCATTCGCGGCCCTGGACCGTGGCGTAGTGCAGCGCCTCGCGGGCGGTGCCGAAATGGCGGTGGAAACGCAGCACGCGGTCGTGCGTGGCGCTGCCGCGGCCGGTGCGGATGGAGACCGAGGGCGCGTAGTGGCCCTCGTCGGTCAGGCGCGCCAGGGGCGACACCAGGTATTTGCCCAGCGTGATGGGCGTGGTACGAGCATTCATGAAACTACCAAACAGTCCGGGCCCCGGTGGGGACCCGTGATCAACAGGCCGGCGGGCGCGGGTGGCGCGCGGCGGTTCAATGACGGTGTCGATCTCGCGAAGGGCCCGCCTGATGGCGACAGGCTGGGCGGCCGGGCCCCTGGCATGGAGGGCCCTGGCTGTGCGTCCGGGGGGAACGTCGGGGCCGGGAACCGCTGCGCGGGTCGGCCGTTCGGTGGTGCCGTCTTGAGGCGGGCACCACACACCGAAGCGCGCAGTGTACCCGCTGGCGCGCTTTCGCGTGCGGCTGTCGCGTGCGGCCACCGTCGTGGCCGCCTGCCCGCGGGCCCGGTGGCGGGCGCCTCAGGCCTGCCGGGTGTAGCTGAGCAGCCGGCCCTTGTAGGCCGCCGCCGGTGGCGCGGCGGCGGGCAGCCGCTGTTCATCGAGCGTGAAGCCGGCCGCGGCCATGCGGCGGTTGAAGGCCGGGCGGTTGCCACGGTCGGGGTCGATGATCAGCACCTGGGCGCTGGGCTGCGCATGCTGCTGGATGAAGGCGGCCAGGCCGCCGTGCTCGTCACGCTCGTACAGCAGGTCGCTGCCGATGATCAGGTCGAACCGGCCGCTGGGCACCGGCTCCTCGTCGCGCGGCGGCGGCACGTCGGCGCCGGCGCCCCAGTGCGCGTGGCGGTAGGGCAGGGCCAGCAGTGCGTTCAGGCGCAGGTTCTCGCGCAGGAAGGCGCCGGCCAGCGGGTGGCAGTCGCTGGCGGTGACATCGGCCCCGCGTCGGTGGCTCACCAGGCTGGCCAGCGCCAGGCCACACCCCAGCTCGAGGATGCGTTCACCGGGCCGCACCGGCCGCTGTGCCATCAGTGCCGCCAGCCGCAGGCCCGAGGGCCACAACAGGCCGAACAAGGGCCAGGCGGCCGACGAGATGCCCAGCGCCGCCGCCCGGCCCAGCGGGTCGCTGAACTGCTGGCGGTCGAGCAACGAGCGGATGTGCAGCGAGTTCACGCCCGTGATGGCGATGTGCTCGTACTTGACCAGGAATCCCGGCATGGAGTGCTCCGCGGGTGAATCGGCGCAGTGCGGCGCGCGGACCGCGCGGGGCGCGGCGATTCACACGGGGCAGAACGGGCAAGGCGGCCAGTGTAGTCGGCGCCGCCGCCCGGCGTGCGCGGAGGGTCAGCCCGGCAGTTCGAGGTTGTCGATCAGCCGGGTGCTGCCCAGCCGCGCGGCCGCCAGCACCACCAGCGGGGTGCCGGCCTGCGGCGCGCCCAGGTCGGCCTGGCGGCGGATGGCCACGTAGTCGGGCGCCCAGCCGCGCGCGGCCAGGACCTGCACTGCCTCGGCCTCCAGCGCCGCCCAGTCCTGCCGGCCGGCCTGCACCTGCGCCTGCACCTGGCGCAGCGCCTGCGACAGCTGCACCGCCTCGGCCCGCTCGGCCGGGCTCAGGTAGCCGTTGCGCGACGAGAGCGCCAGCCCGTCCTCGGCGCGTGAGGTCTCGCCGGGCACGATGTCGATCGGCAAGGCCATCTGCCGCACCATGCGGCGGATGACCATCAGCTGCTGGTAGTCCTTCTTGCCGAACACCGCCACCGCGGGCTGCACGATGTTGAACAGCTTGGCCACCACGGTGCACACGCCGGTGAAGAAGCCGGGGCGGAAGTGGCCCTCCAGGATGTCGGCCAGCGCCGGCGGCGGCAGCACCTTGTAGCCCTGCGGCTCGGGGTAGAGCTCGGCCTCGCTGGGAGCGAACACCAGGTCGCAGCCGGCGCCCTGCAGCAGCGCGCAGTCGCGCTCCAGCGTGCGCGGGTAGGTGTCGAAATCCTCGTGTGGCGCGAACTGCAGCCGGTTCACGAAGATGCTGGCCACCACCAGGCCCTGCGCCCCGATGGCCTCGCGCGCCTGGCGCACCAGCGACAGGTGGCCCTCGTGCAGGTTGCCCATCGTCGGCACGAAGGCGCTGCGGTGGCCGGCCTGCGCGGCGCGCAGCTCGGCGATGGTGTGGAGGACGCGCATGTCAGGGGGGTCAGTAGCCGTGGAGGGATTCATCGGGGAAGCTGCCGTCCTTGACGGCGGCCACGTAACGCCGGATCGCCGCGTCCACGGCGCCACCTTCCTGCTGGAAGTTGCGCACGAAGCGCGGCGGCCGGCCGGGCGTGAGGCCCAGCATGTCGTGCAGCACCAGCACCTGGCCGGCCACGCCAACGCCGGCCCCGATGCCGATCACCGGCATCGGCAGCGTGGTGGCCAGCTCGGCCGCCAGTGCGCTGGGCACGAGCTCGAGCACCAGCATCGCGGCGCCGGCCGCGCCAAGTTCTGCCGCGTGGCGGCGCAGGGTGTCGGCGCCTTCGTCGTCACGGCCCTGCACGCGGTAGCCGCCGAGTGCATGCACCGATTGCGGCGTCAGCCCCAGGTGCGCGCACACCGGGATGCCGCGCTCGACCAGCGCGGCCACGATGGGCGCCGTCCAGCCGCCGCCTTCGAGCTTGACCATGTGTGCGCCGGCCTGCATCAGCCGCGCGGCGCTGTCCACGGCCTGGGCCAGCGAGGCGTGGTAGCTGCCGAACGGCAGGTCGCCGATGACCCAGGCGCTGCGGTTGCCGCGCGCCACGCACTGCACGTGGTAGGCCATCTCGTCCAGCGTCACCGGCACGGTGCTGGGCTGGCCCTGCAGCACCATGCCGAGGGAATCGCCCACCAGCAGCACGTCCACGCCCGCGTCGTCCAGCACGCGCGCGAAGCAGGCGTCGTAACAGGTGAGCATGGCGATCTTCTCGCCGGCGGCATGCATCGCGCGCAGGCGGTGCAGCGTCAGGGGTTTGCGTGGTTCCATGGCGGGCGCGAGTCTAGCGCTGCGGTGCAACACGGCATTGTCGCGCAGGCGAAGCCCGGCCACGGGGCCGGTGGGGGCAAGCGGCCGCGGCTCAGCGCCGGCGGGCGAGCTTGGGGTCCAGCAGGTCGCGCAGACCGTCGCCCATCAGGTTCAGCCCCAGCACGCTGAGCGCGATGGCCAGCCCGGGGTACACCGCCAGCATCGGCGCCTGGAACAGCAGGGTCTGCGCCTCGTTGAGCATGCGGCCCCAACTCGGCTTGGGCGGCTGCGTGCCCAGGCCCAGGTAGGACAGCGCCGCCTCGGCCAGGATGGCGGTGGCAAACGAGATCGTGGCCTGCACGATCAGCACGCTGGCGATGTTGGGCAGCACGTGGTCGGTGGTGATGCGCCAGGCGCCGAAGCCGGCCGCCCGCGAGGCGAGCACGTACTCGCGCGACCACACGGCGTTGGCGGCGCCACGCGTGATGCGGGCGAACACCGGGATGTTGAAGATGCCGATCGCGACGATGCCGGTCACCAGCCCCGGCCCGTAGATCGCGCCCAGCATGATGGCCGACAGCAGCGCCGGGAAGGCGAAGGTGAAATCGGCCGCGCGCATGACCAGCTCTTCCACCCAGCCGCGCCGGGCCGAGGCCAGGCAGCCCAGCAGCACGCCGGCCACGAGGCCGATGCCCACCGCGATGACACCCACCACGATGGAGTTCTGCGCCCCCACCAGCAACTGCGAGGCGATGTCGCGGCCCAGGCTGTCGGTGCCCAGCCAGTGGGCGGCGCTGGGGGCTTGCAGCTTGTTCGGGATGTCGATCTCGGCCGGCGGGTAGGGCGACCACAGCAGCGAGAGCGCCGCGGCCAGCACCAGCAGCAGCGAGAGCGTGGCCCCCAGCAGGAAGCTGGGGTGGCGGCGGGCGCGGTGCGCAAAGCTGTGCGGGGTCAATTCAGTGGTCCATTGCGCTGCGCGCCACCCACGGGGCATGCAACCGGTGCCTTCGTCCCCGGCAGGGGACAGGGCGCGCAGCGGCCAGGGGTGCGGGTTGGGGATCGAAGCGCCAAACCCGATCCGGGTTGCCCGGTCGGGTTTGGTGGGCCCCTCGGGGGCGGCCGCCAGGCGGCCGGGGCGGCTCGATCCTATGCATCGCTGGGCTTCAGGCGCGGGTCCACCAGCGCATACAGCACGTCGACCATGAAGTTGACGACGATCACCATGGCCACCAGCAGCATCACCACGTCGCGCACCACCACCAGGTCGCGGTTGGCGATGGCCTGGAACACCAGGCGGCCCAGGCCCGGCAGCACGAACACGTTCTCGACCACGATGGTGCCGGTGATCAGGTTCGCGAACTGCAGGCCCATGATGGTGAGCACCGGGATCATCGCGTTGCGCAGCACATGCTTCCACAGCGTGGCGCGCCGGCTCAGGCCCTTGGCGCGCGCGGTGCGCACGAAGTCCTCGCGCATCACCTCCAGCACCGCCGAGCGGGTGACCCGCGCCAGGATCGCGGCCTGCACCAGCGCCAGCGAAATGCCCGGCAGCAGCAGCGCACGCAGCGCCTGCAGCGGGCCGCCGCCTTCGTCTTCGGTCCAGCCGGGAAAGCCGCCGGCGCTCACCCACTGCAGCTTCACCGCAAAGGCCAGGATCAGCAGGATCGCGAGCCAGAAGTTCGGGATCGCGATGCCGAGCTGGCTGAAGCCCATCACCCCCACGTCCCCCAGCCGGTGGTGGCGCGCGGCCGCGTACACGCCCAGCACCAGCGCCAGCACGGTGGTCAGGCCCATGGCCAGCGCAGCCAGCGGCAGCGTCACGCGCAGGCGCTCGGCGATGAGCTGCGCGGTGGGCGTGTCGTAGGAGGCGCTGTGCGCCGTGCGGCCCTGCAGCAGGCCGCCGATCCAGTGCTGGTAGCGCTCGGCCGCGGGCCGGTCCAGGCCCAGCTTCGTCTCCAGGGCGGCCAGTGTCTCGGGGGTGGCGCTGTCGCCCAGCTGCACCTGCGCCACGTTGCCCGGCAGCAGCTCCAGTGCCGCGAACACCAGCCCCGAAGCGATGGCCAGCGTGAGCACGAAGGTCAGCAGCCGCTTGGCCAGGAAAACGCTCATGCGCGCTGCGTCGCCGGAAAAGACATGCGGACTATCATGCCCCAAACCAGGAGGGTGCCCCCGTTGGAGAGCGCGATGGCGAGCCTGTCTTTCGATGCGTCGCAGCAGCTGATCGGCGGCCGCTGGCAGGCGGCCGACGGCGCACAGACGCTGCCGCTGCTGAACCCGAGCGACGGCACGCTGCTGGCGCAGATCGCACGCGGCGGCGCGGCCGACGTGGATGCGGCGGTGCTGGCCGCGCAGGCCGCGCTGGCGGGCGACTGGGGCCGCTGCAGCGCCGCCGAGCGCGGCCGCGTGCTGCAGCGCATGGGCGTGCTGGTGCTCGAGCAGGCCGACGACCTGGCGCGCCTGGAGGCCCTGGACGTGGGCAAGCCGCTGAAGCAGGGCCGCGCCGATGCGCTGGCGCTGGCGCGCTACCTCGAGTTCTATGGCGGCGCCGCCGACAAGGTGCACGGCCAGACGATTCCGTTTGCCAACGGCTACACCGCGCTCACGCTGCGCGAGCCGCATGGCGTCACCGGCCACATCGTGCCCTGGAACTACCCGATGCAGATCATCGGCCGCTCGGTGGGCGCGGCGCTGGCGATGGGCAACGCCTGCGTGCTCAAGCCCGCCGAGGAAGCCTGCCTCACGGCGCTGGCCTTCGGCCGCATCGCCCAGGCCGCGGGCCTGCCGCCGGGTGCCCTCAACATCGTGCCGGGGCTGGGCGAGGAAGCCGGCGCCGCGCTGAGCCAGCATCCGGGCGTGGCCCACCTGTCCTTCACCGGCTCGGTGGCGGTGGGCCGGCTGGTGCAGGCGGCCGCGGCGCGCAACACCGTGCCGGTGACGCTGGAGCTGGGCGGCAAGAGCCCGCAGATCGTGTTCGCCGATGCCGACCTGGACGCCGCGCTGCCCTTCCTGGTGAACGCGGGCATCCAGAACGGCGGCCAGACCTGCTCGGCGGCCTCGCGCATCCTGGTCGAGCGGCCGCTGTTCGACACCGTGGTGGCACGCATGGCCGAGCGCTACCGCGCGCTGCGCATCGGACCGGCGCTGGACGACCCGGACGTGGGCCCGCTGATCTCGCCACGCCAGCGCGAGATCGTGCAGGGCTACCTCGCGCTGGCCCGCGACACCGGCCTGCACCTGGCCGCGCAGGCGGCGCTGCCGGCCACGCTGCCCGCCGGGGGCTGCTACGTGGCCCCCACGCTGCTGGCGCCGGCCGCGCCCGAGCACCGGCTGGCCCAGGAAGAGGTCTTCGGCCCAGTGCAGGTGGTGATCCCGTTCGATGGCGAGGCCGAGGCGCTGCGCATCGCCAACGGCACGCCTTATGGCCTGGTGGCCGGCGTCTGGACGCGCGACGGCGGGCGCCAGTTCCGCATGGCGCGCCAGCTGCGCTGCGGCCAGGTCTTCGTCAACAACTACGGCGCCGGCGGCGGCATCGAGCTGCCCTTCGGCGGCGTCAAGCACTCGGGCCACGGGCGCGAGAAGGGCTTCGAGGCGCTGTACGGCTTCTCGGCGCTGAAGACCATCGCGATCAAACACGATTGAGGAGGCCCGGGCGCCGGCCCGGCACGACCAGCCATGCCATGGAGAGCTGCATGCGATTGAAAGACAAGGTGGCCATCGTGACCGGCGGCGGCTCGGGCTTCGGCGAGGGCATCGTGCACAAGTTCGTCGCCGAGGGCGCGCGGGTGCTGGTGGCCGACCGCGACGGCGCCAACGCCGAGCGCGTGGCCGCGGCGGCCGGCCCGGCGGCCAGCGCGCTGCAGGTGGACGTGAGCATCGCGGCCGACGTGCGCCGCATGATGGACACGGCCCAGCAGCGCTTCGGCGGGCTCGACATCCTGGTCAACAACGCCGGCGTGGGCCACCTGCCGCAGCCGCTGGAAGGCCTGCCCGAGGACGAGTTCGACCGCATCACCGCGGTGAACATGCGCGCCATCTACCTGGCCATGCGCGAGGTGGTGCCGCGCTTCAAGGCCAACCCGCCCGGCGTGCACGGCCAGCGCGGCGTGGTGCTGAACATGGCCTCCACCGCCGGGGTGAGCCCACGGCCGCGCCTGGCCTGGTACAACGCCAGCAAGGGCTGGGTGATCACCGCCACCCGCGCCTGCGCGGTGGAGCTGGCGCCGGCGGGCATCCGCGTGGTCGCGCTCAACCCGGTGGCCGGCGAGACGCCGCTGCTCAAGACCTTCATGGGCGAGGACACGCCCGAGATGCGGGCGAAGTTCCTCGCCACCATCCCGATCGGCCGTTTCTCCCTGCCTGAGGACCTGGGCAACGCGGCCTGCTTCCTGTGCAGCGACGAGGCCACCATGCTCACCGGCGTGTGCATGGAGGTGGACGGAGGCCGCTGCATTTGAGCGCCAGCGCCCGCCCCGCCCGATGACTGCGCCCGCGCTGCCCGGCGATCCCGAGGCCACCCGCCTGCGGCCGGATCCCGACGCCACCCGGGTGCGGCCGGATCCCGACGCCACCCGGGTGCGCGCCGATCCCGACGCGACGCGCCTGCGCGCCGACCCCGAGGCCACCCGCGTGCGGCCGCCGGCGGCCGAGGGTGACATCACCGTTGCCCGCACGGTGCGGCGCCGGGGCGAGGCAGCGGCGCCAGCGGCCTCGCCGCTGCCCGGCGCTGCGCTGCCGCGCAAGGCGCCGATCGCGTTGCCGGCGGGCTTCCGCCTGCACGAGTACCGCTTCGAGAGCGTGCTCGGCCAGGGCGGCTTCGGCATCACCTACCTGGCCACCGACGTGAACCTGCGTGCCAAGGTGGCGATCAAGGAATACCTGCCGGAGGAGATCGCCTTCCGCGCCGGCGACCGCAGCGTCTCGCCGGCGGCCTCCAGCCACCGCGAGCGCTACCAGTTCGGGCTCGATGCCTTCCTGGTGGAAGCGCGCACGCTGGCCACCTTCCGCCACCCGAACATCGTGCGCGTGGCGCGCTTCTTCGAGGCCCACCACACCGCCTACATGGTGTTGGAGTACGAGCGCGGCAGCCCGCTGCGCAGCTGGTGGCCCGAGCACCAGGGCATCGGCGAGCGCGGGCTGGTGGAAAGGCTGCAGCCGCTGCTCGACGGGTTGGCCATGGTGCACGCCGCGGGCTACCTGCACCGCGACATCAAGCCCGACAACATCCAGGTGCGCGCCGACGACGGCCGCTTCGTGCTGCTGGACTTCGGCTCCGCCGGCCAGACCGCGGCGCTGGCCGACCAGCAGGCGGTGATCGTCACGCCCGGCTTCGCGCCGATCGAGCAATACGGCTTCGGCGCCCAGGGGGCCTGGACCGACATCTACGCAATGGGCGCCACGCTGTACTGGTGCGTCTCGGGCCAGAAGCCGCCCGATGCCGAGGCACGTGCGGCCGGCGTGGCCTGCAAGCCCGCGGTCGAGCTCGGCCGCGGGCGTTACGGTGAGGCCTTCCTGCGCGCCATCGACTGGGCGCTGATGCCGCGCGCGGCCGATCGCCCGGCCGACATCGCGCAGTGGCGCGACGCGCTGTTCGCCGACCACGTGGCCTCGCTCAAGCTCACCGAGGCGCTGGCCCGCGGCGAGCACGCGGCCCCGGCGCGCAGCCGGCTGGCGCAGCTGCTGCGCACGGCGGCCGCCCCCGCGGCCTGGCCGCTGGCGGTGAAGATGACGCTGGCGATGCTGGCCACCGCGCTGCTGCCGATGCTGGTGACCGCGGCCTACAACCTGAACCGCAGCCAGCAGGCGCTCACGGCCAGCCAGCTCGGCCAGGCCGAGCTGCTGGCCCATGCCACCGCCGGCCGGCTGGCGCAGCTGATCACCGACAGCCAGAACCTCGCCCGCGCGCTCGGCACGGACGCTGACTTTGCGCGCTGGCTGGCGCGCCCCGAGGCGGCCGCCAGGCCGGCACTGCGCGAGAAGCTGCTGGCGCTGGCGCGCGCCAACCGCGACATCCACCTGGTGATGGTGATGGACACCGAGGGCACCACCCAGATCTCCAACGACGACAACCTGATCGGCCGCAACTTCCGCTTCCGCGAATACTTCCGCGAGGCCATGGCCGGCCGCCCCTTCGTCACCAGCCTGACGGTGGGTGCGGTGGCGGGCGCCACCGGCGTGTTCTTCTCGATGCCGGTGTTCGATGCGCAGCACGCGGTGATCGGCGCGGTGGTGCTGCGCATCCACGGCTCGTCGTTCGCGGCCATCCTCGATGAAGTGCGGCACGACAAGCCGCTCACCGCCTTCCTGATCGACGGCGATGGCGTGCTGGTGCACCACCCGCGCGACGACCTGCTCTACCGCAGCCTGATGCCGCTGCCGCCGGCCACGCTGGCGGCCATCCGCGCCGACCAGCGCTTCCGGCGCGACACGATCACGAGCCTCGACCAGCCCGAGCTCGCCCGGGCGATGGTGGGCGCTCAGCGCGCCGGCCACGTGGCCTACCGCTCCACCGTGACCGGCGTCGACGAGATCGCCGGCTTCGCCCCGGTGCCGGGCCACCCCTGGGTGGTGGGCGTGAGCGAGGCGCGTGCCGCCTTCGAGGCGCCGGTGCGCGAGCTCTACACCCAGCTGCTGTGGAGCGTGGCGCTGGTGGGGCTGCTGTTCACCGGGCTCGCGCTGCGCTTTGCGCGCAGCATCGTGCGGCCGATCCAGGCCCTCACCGGTGCCGCGCATGCGCTGAAGGCGGGCGACTTCGACCGCGCCGCGATCACCGTGCGCAGCCGCGACGAGGTGGGCCAGCTCGCCCGCACCTTCAACGTGATGATCGACGTGCTGCGCCAGCGCGAGCGTGAACGCGAACGCGATGCCGGTGGCGGGGGAGGCGCGCGATGACACGCAGCCCGCAGCGGCCGCTGCCGGCCTCGGTGCTGGTGCCACCGGCCGCCGCCGGCTGGTCGGCCTGGCTGCAGGCGGCGCGCCGGCTGGACCGGCGGTTTGCCGGCCACTTCGTGCCGATGGCCTTCGACTACCGGCAGGCGCCGGCGCTGCAGCCCGAGGTGCCCCGGCGCCTGCGCCGGCCCTACACGGTGCGCGTGGGCTACACCGACTGGGGCTCGCCCGAGCGCGTGCCGCTGGTGTGCTGCGGCGGCGTGGCCAACACGGCGATGCGCTTTGCGTTCCTGGCGGCCGACCTGTGGCGCGAGGGCCAGCGCGTGGTGTGCATGGACTGGCTGGGCCGCGGCCAGTCGGGCTGGCTGGCCGACGGCAGCGAGTACACCCGCGACACCTACGTGGAGCAGCTGCGCCAGCTGATCGAGCACCTGGGCCGCGGGCCGGTGCCGGTGCTGGGCTCCTCGCTGGGTGGCAGCGTGGCGCTGGCGCTGGCGGCGCGCCATCCGCAGCTGGTGTCGGCGCTGGTGCTCAACGATGTCGGCCCGCACATCCCGCAGGCGCGGCGCGCCCGGCGGGCCGAGACGCTGGCGCGCCACTACGTGTTCCGCACACCCGAGGAAATGACACGCCGCGCCGGCGCGGCGCAGAAGCACGACGGGCCGGTGGGCGAGGAGGTGCGCCTGTTCATCGCCTACCACCAGACACGCTGGTCGGCCGAGGACGGCGGCCGCGTCTACCGGCACGACCCGCGTGCGCTGCTGGCGTACCAGCGGGATGCCGCACGCAGCGTGGACCTGTGGGATGCCTGGTCCGCACTGCGCTGCCCGGTGCTGCTGGTGCACGGGCTGGAGTCGGATGCGCTGACGCCGGCCACCATCGCCCGCATGCAGCGCAGCCACCCGATCACGCTGGCCCACATCCCCGACACCGGCCACACGCCGGTGCTGGCCGATCGGCACCAGACCGCCCTGATCGCGGCCTGGCTGCGGGGCGAACTGCCGGGGCCGCGCGAGCTCTCGGTGCCGCATGCGCCCACGCGGCGGGCATGGGCGGCGCCCGGCTGATCAGGCGTTCACGCCACCGCGCCGAGCAGGCCTTCGTCCAGCCAGGTGGCCAGCCAGCCGGCCACCCGGGGCACGGCGGCGTCGGGCCCGTCGCCGGCCAGGGCCGCCTGCTCGCACAGGGTGGCAAAGGCCGCGCCGGCCTGCAGCGCCTGCAGTGCCCCGGCCTCGTCGTCGGGCAGCGAGCGCCAGCGCGTCTCCAGCCGCTGCCGCCACACCAGCAGGCGGTGCGCCAGCGGCTCGGGCGCCGGCAGCGTGGGCTCGTCGCCCTGCCCCGGCACATGGTCGCGCAGCAGGCGCCAGGCCGGCTCGATCGCCCAGCCCAGGGGCGTCAGCTGCACGCTGGGGTGCAGCGCGAAGCGCAGCGCACCGAACTGCTCGGGCGGCACGCCGGCCAGCGACGCTCGGCTCAGCGGCGTGGCATCGGCCGCGTCGAAGGCGGCGCGCAGGGCCCAGTCCATGCGGGCCAGGTCGGCCAGCGCCGGGTGCGGCACCAGCGGATTGCCGGCCTCGGCCTGCGCCGCCATGAAGTCGGCCAGGCGGTGGCCGAACCAGCGGATCGAGGGCTCTGTGGAGGGGTGCGCCGCCAAGTAGGCCAGCGCCAGGGACTCGAAGCCTTCGTCACCCAGCGCGCGGGCCAGCACCTCGAGGTTGTCGCGCAGCGCCTCCACCAGCCGCGCCCGGTAGGCGTGGCGGTAAGCGCCGATCAGTGGCGGCCCGCCCCCCGGGCTGTCGACCAGCAGGCCCTCGGTCGGGCCGCCCGCGGCCACCGCGGCGGCAAAAGCCTGCTGCTGGCTGCGCAGCCAGGCCGCCGGGTTGTCGGTACCCGGGCTCACAGGACCACCCTCCGCGCTGCGCGCTCCAGGATTCGCGCTTGGGAGCGGCCCGGCGCGCTCATGCCGGCACGCCCTCGGCAGCACGCTCGGCCGCCACCTCGCGCGCGATGCGGCGCGCGATGTCCAACTCGGCCAGCAGTTCGTCCAGCGCCGGGATGTGGTCGTCGCGCTCGATCATCGTCGGGCGAAAGCCGATGCGGCGCAGCGTGTGGCGGTACAGCGCCCAGACCGCGTCGCACACCGGCGCGTCGTGGGTGTCGATCAGGAAGCCGTCCTGCTCGGAGTGGCCGGCCAGGTGGATCTGCACCACCCGGTCGGCCGGCATCGCGTCGATGTAGGCCTGCGCGTCGAAGCCATGGTTCACGCTGCTGACATAGACGTTGTTCACGTCCAGCAGCAGCAGGCAATCGGTGCGGCGCAGCAGCGCGGCGACGAACTCGTGTTCACGCATCTCGTCGGCGGCGTAGCGCACGTAGCTGGAGAGGTTTTCCACCACCAGGCGCCGGCCCAGCGTGTCCTGCACCCGGGCGATGCGATCACCCAGGTGGCGCAGCGTGGCCTCGGTCATCGGCAGCGGCAGCAGGTCGTGCAGGTTGTGGCCGTTCACGCCGGTCCAGCACAGGTGGTCGGACAGCCAGCCGGGCTGCACCCGCGCGGCCAGCGCCTTCAGGTCGCGCAGGTAATCGGCGTTCAGCGCATCGGTGCCGCCCAGCGACATCGACACGCCGTGCATCACCACCGGATGGTCGGCCCGGATGCGGTCCAGGTGGTGCAGCGGCTTGCCGCCGGGCACCAGGTAGTTCTCGCTGATGATCTCGAGCCAGTCCACCGCCGGCCGGCGGTCCAGGAAATCGGCGTAGTGCTCGGTGCGCAGGCCGAGCCCGAAGCCGTGGATCGGGTTGTCGCTCATGGCGTGGCCGGGCGCGGCGCGCCCGGCTCATCGGCTTACTTGACGACCTTGCCGCCCTTGTCGGTGCATTCCTTGGCCGACTTGGTGTGCACCCAGCCCTGGCCCTTGCAGCTGTTCTGGCCCTTGCAGGCGCTGGAGGCGGTCTTGCACTCGCTGGTGCCCTTGCAGCTGTTGGTGCCGGAACACATCACCTGGCCGTCGGCGGCCTGCACGGTGGGGGTGGCCAGCAGGCCGGTGGACAGCAGGGCGGCGGCAGCGGTGGCGATGGACATGCCGGACTTGAAGTTCATGGAGATTCCTTTCGAAGCAATGGACGGGAGGGATGACAGCGCCCCGGCCCGGTGTGGCCGGGTCCCACCTGGGACGCCGATGAGGGACGCCAACGTGTGTCGCCGCCCGCCCCGATTTCCTTACACGCGATCGAAACGGAGGGCCGACCCGCCACTGATACGCGGGTGGCCGGCTGCCGGATGCAAGGGCCTGCCGGGTCCGCTCACGCCGGCCAGCGCCCGGCCGCGCCGAAGCGGCCGGCGACCCCTGGCCCGCGCGTAGCGCAGGGCACGCCTGCGCTTGGGGGTGGCTGCGGTACTCCGCAGCCGCGAGCTTCACCCCAGCACCGCCGCCATGGCCTCGGCGGTGCGGCCGACATTGGCGTCGTTCAGGCCGGCCACGCAGATGCGGCCCGACCGGATCAGGTACACCGCATGCTCCTCGCGCAGGCGGTCCACCTGCGCCGCACTCAGGCCGGTGTAGCTGAACATGCCGCGCTGGCGGAGGAAGTAGCCGAAGTCGCGGCCCGGCAGGCGCGCGGCCAACCGGTCGTGCAGCGCGCGGCGCATCGCGGCGATGCGTTCGCGCATGGCCGCGAGCTCGCCTTCCCACATCGCGCGCAGGCCGGCATCGCCCAGCACCTGGGCCACGATCTGCGCGCTGTGCAGCGGCGGGCTCGAGTAGATGCGGCGCACCGTGTAGCGCAGCTGGCCCAGCACGAGCTCGGCTTCGGCCGCGTCGGCGCACACGGCGCTGAGGGCGCCGCAGCGCTCGCCGTAGACGCTCATGCTCTTGGAAAACGAGTTGGCCACGAAGAACACCACCCCGGCATCGGCCAGCGCGCGCACCGCGTAGGCGTCCTCGGCGATGCCGTCGCCGAAGCCCTGGTAGGCCAGGTCCAGGTAGGGCAGCAGTTCCCGTTCGCGCAGCACCGGGATCAGCGCATCCCACTGCGCGCGGGTGAGGTCCACGCCGGTCGGGTTGTGGCAGCAGGCGTGCAGCAGCACGATGCTGCGCGCGGGCAGGCCGCGCAGGGTGTCGAGCATGGCGTCGAAGCGCACGCCACCGGTGGCGGGGTCGTAGTACGGGTAGCTGTGCACCGTGAAGCCGGAGCCTTCGAACATCGAGCGGTGGTTGTCCCAGGTGGGGTCGCTCACCCACACGTCGCTGGCGGGCAGCCAGGTGCGCAGGAAGTCGGCCCCCACCTTCAGCCCGCCGGAGGAGCCCACGCTCTGGATCGTGGCCACGCGGCCGGCGGCAATGGCCGGGTGCTGGTCGCCCAGCAGCAGGCGCGCCACCTCGCGCCGGGTGTCGGCCGCGCCTTCCATCGGCAGGTAGGGCTTGGCGCCGCCTGCGGCCAGGATGCGGGACTCGGCCTCGCGCACGCTGGCCAGCACCGGCAGGCGGCCCTGCTCGTCGAAGTAGATGCCGATCGAGAGGTTCACCTTCTGCGGCCGGGCATCGGCATGGAAGGCATCGACCAGGGCAAAGATCGGGTCGCCCGCATAGGGCTGCACATGCTGGAACATCGCGCGTCTCGCTGGTGGGGAGCGGCGATTATCGAGGCGGCCTCGCGCGGTGCGGCGGGCAGGGCCGGCCGGGGCAGGTCAGGCCGCGAGCGCGGCCTCGATGTCGGCCACCAGCTTGTCCGGCGTGTCCTGCGGCGCGTAGCGCTTGATGACCTGGCCGTCGCGGCCGACCAGGAACTTGGTGAAGTTCCACTTCACTGCCTGGGTGCCCAGCAGGCCCGGGGCCTCAGCCTTCAGCCACTGGAACAGCGGGTGCGCGCCGCTGCCGTTGACCTCGATCTTGGCCATCATCGGAAAGCTTACGCCGTAGTTCAGCTGGCAGAAGCTGGCGATCTCGTCGTTGCTGCCGGGGTCCTGGCCGCCGAACTCGTTGCTCGGGAAGCCCAGCACCACCAGGCCCTGGTCCTTGTAGGCCTGCCACAGGGTTTCCAGGCCATCGAACTGCGGCGTGAAGCCGCAGGCGCTGGCGGTGTTGACGATCAAGACCACCTTACCCTTGAAGGCGGACAACTTGACGCGGCGGCCGGAGATGTCCTCGGCGTCGAATTCCCCAATGCGTTGTGCCGACATTGCTGACAAACTCCATACCCGGCTGTTGGATGCGCGGCATGTTAATCCCTAGGTCAGTGGCACTGCTGGCGTCAGTGCCTCCGCAGGGCGCGCCCGACAATCCCCGGCTCCTTCGACCCGTCACCACTGGCCTGCTGCTCCCATGTCCGTCTCGATCCCTGTTGCGTTGCTGGGCTTCAGCGCCTTCGAACGCAATGCACTGGCGTCGTACTTCCGGCTGGCGGCGCGGCGCAACCCGGCCTACACCCACGTGCTCGATGTCGACGAAGCCCGCTTCGTGGTGGCCGATGCCGACCAATCCGGCGTGCCCGAGCTGCTGCAGGCGCTGGGCCGCATCCCGGACGCGGTGTTCGTCGGTGCACAGGGCCCGGAAGGCGCGGCGAGCTGGATGATGCGGCCGATCGACCCGGTGCACGTGCTGCGCGAGCTCGATTCGCTGGTGGCGCTGCGCGACAACCCCGGCACCGGCCCGCTGCCGCTGCTGGCGCCGGCGCCGACGATCGCGCGGCCGGTCACCCAGGGCCGCGGCGTGCCCTCGCGGCGCGCGGCCGACGAGCGGCGCCCGGTGCTCACGCCGGAGCAGCGGCGTGCCGCCTCCGAGACCGCGCGACGCGAGCGCGAAGCGGCGCTGCGGCCGTCGCCGCTGCGGCGCGCATTGCTGGTCGACGACAGCGAACTGGCGCTGCATTTCCTCGACCGCCAGCTGAAACGCTACGGCCTGACCACCGAATGGGCCCAGCACAGCGGCAAGGCGCTGGAGCTGTTGTCGCAGCAGCCCTTCGGTTTCGTGTTCGTCGATGTCGACCTCGGGCCCCACAGCGATCTGGACGGCCTGGCGCTGTGCCAGCACATCAAGCACCGCCATGTGCACCTGGGCGGTCGCACGCCGCAGGTGGCCATCGTCTCGGCCTTCCACGACCCGGTGGACCGGGTGCGCAGCACGCTGGCCGGCGCCGATGTGCACCTGGGCAAGCCGCTCGATTTCAACCAGCTCGAGCGCTGGCTCGGCCAGCAGGGCCTCACGCGCGGGCCGGAACTGCCGATGCGGGTGGGCGACTGACCCGCCCGGCCGCCCCGCCGCCGGCGGCTCAATCAGGCTGCCAGGCCGCCAGCGCGGCGGCGCCCAGGATCAGCAGCCCGCCGGCCACGGTGCGCGCGTCCAGCACGCCCGCACCCAGCGCCAGCGCCGAGCCGCTGGCAAACAGCACCTCGGTGAGCATGATCACCGCCGTGGTATGGGCCGGCAGGCGCGCAGCGCCGTATTGCAACGCCAGGTTCGAGGCCACGAACCACAGCGCCAGCGCGGCGCTGCCGGCCAGCCAGCCCCAGGTCAGCGGGGGCGGTGCGGCGATCGCGCCGGAAGCGGTCTGCGCTGCGGCCAGCAGCGCCGACACCAGCAGGCCGCCGGCAAACATCGCCAGCGCGCGCGCCGGCTCGCTGCGGTGCGCCTCGCGGCGCAGCATCACGTTGTTCAGCGCAAAGCTCATGCCACCGGCCAGGCCCAGCAGGTCGGGCAGGCCGAGGGCCAGCGTGCGGCTGCCCGTGGCCGGCCAGAGCACCACCGCCGCGCCGGCCAGTGCCAGCGCCACCTGCAGCGCCGCGCGCGGGCCGATGCGTTCACCCAGCAGCGGCCACGCGAACAGCACCGCCCACAGCGGCATCAGGTAGAACAGCAGCACCACGCGCACCACGTCGCCGATGGTCACGCCCCAGTTGAAGCACGCGTTCGTGGTGCCCGAAGCCAGCAGCAGCAACCACAGCGCGGGCTGGCGCAGCACCTCGCCCAGCGCGGCCGGCCGCGCCAGCAGCAGGCCGGCCGTGGCCAGCGCGAAGGTGATCGCCGTCAACCACAGCGGGTGCAGCCCGGCCGTCTGCAGGTGCCGGAACGGCCACCACGACAGGCCCCAGGTGAAGGCGTTGAAGACCAGCGCGAGCGCTGCCAGTGCACGCGGGTTCAATGTTTGTCTGTGCGCGCGATGGCCAGCAGGCGCTCGACCTCGTCGCGGTGCTCGACGCAGTTGCGGGCGTGCCAGCGCCAGATCAGGCCCATGGTGCCGGCCACCAGCAGGCCGAACACGGCAATCGCGGCAAAGGCCGAGAGGCCGAACTTCGTCATCCCGGTGTAGAACGCCGCCAGCCCCAGGATGCAGGCCTGCTCGTTGAAGTTCTGCACCGCGATCGAGCGGCCGGCGCCCATCAGGTTGTGGCCGCGGTGCTGCAGCAGCGCGTTCATCGGCACCACCAGGTAGCCGCCGGCACCACCCAGCAGGATCAGGAAGGGCACCGCGACCCAGATGTCGCGGATCAGGTTCAGCCCGATCAGCAGGATGCCCATCACCACGCCCAGCGGGATGACGCCGGTGGCGCGGTCGAGCCGCATGCGCATCGAGGCCACCACCGCGCCGGCGGCCACGCCGATGGACACCACCCCGGCCAGCGACGAGGCCTGCGTGGTGCTGTAGCCCAGCGCCGCCGCGGCCCAGGGGAACACGATGATGCGCAGGTTGCCCCCCACGCCCCAGAACATGGTGGTGGTGGCCAGCGAGATCTGGCCCAGCTTGTCGCCCCAAAGCCGGGCGTTGCACTGGGAGAAGTCGCTCACCATGGTCATCGGGCTGTGGGCCAGCGGCTGCAGCGGGGCCTCGGTGCGCGGGATGTACAGGTTGAACAGCGCCGCCAGCACGTACAGGCCCAGCAGTGCGCTGATGGCGGCCTCGGGCGGCGAGTCGATGCCGGTGTCCAGCAAGGGCAGGTCCAGGCCCAGCAGCGAGGGCGCGATGTGCGGGCCCACCAGCTGGCCGCCGAGCACCGTGCCCAGGATGATGGAGACGATCGTCAGGCCCTCGATCCAGCCGTTGGCCTTGACCAGCTGCGAGGGCGGCAGCAGCTCGGTGAGGATGCCGTACTTGGCCGGCGAGTACGCCGCGGCGCCGAGCCCGACCACGGCGTAGGAGATCAGCGGGTGGCTGCCGAACAGCATCATCAGGCAGCCCACCACCTTGATGCTGTTCGAGATGAACATCACCTTGCCCTTGGGCACCGCATCGGCAAAGGCCCCGACGAAGGGCGCGAGCAACACATAGAACAGCGCGAACATCACCGCGAGGGCGGGCACCTGCCAGGCCGGTGCCTGGTTGCTGCGCAGCAGTTCGATCGCGGCCACGGTCAAGGCGTTGTCAGCCAGCGAGCTGAAGAACTGCGCTGACATGATGGTGTGGAAGCCCTTCTTCATTCGATCCCAGTCTTCCGCAGCCCCACTTGCCGTGTCTGTCGCGCGCCAACATGGCGCAGCGCGTTCATGCCTGGCCGCTCGCCGCCCCGGGGTGGGGCAGCGCGTCGGCCGGCGGTTATAGCATGGCAGCATGGCACGGCGCCTTTGGGAGAATGGCCGCCCGCCCCCTCGAACCAAGGCCTGCCGTGCCGCGCCCGATCGAAGCGCTGATCCACCCCGACGCCCTGGCGCACAACCTGGCGCGCGCCCGCGCCGCGATGCCCGATGCACGCGTCTGGGCGGTGGTCAAGGCCAATGCCTACGGCCATGGCATCGAGCGCACCTTCGAGCCGCTGCGTGCGGCCGACGGCTTTGCGCTGCTGGACCTGGCCGAGGCCGAACGCATCCGCGCACTGGGCTGGCGCGGGCCGGTGCTGCTGCTCGAAGGAGTGTTCGAGCCGCGTGACCTGGAGCTGTGCTCGCGCCTGAACCTCTGGCACGTGGTGCACCACGAGGCGCAGATCGACTGGCTGGCGGCCCACAAGACCCACCAGCCGCACCGCGTGTTCCTGAAGATGAACAGCGGCATGAACCGGCTGGGCTTCACGCCCACGGCCTACCGCAGCGCCTGGGCGCGGCTGAACGCGCTGCCGCAGGTGGACGAGATCTCGCTGATGACCCACTTCTCCGATGCCGATGCGCCGGCCGGCATCGCGCACCAGGTGGCCGCCTTCGAGACGGCCACACGCGACCTGCCGGGCGAGCGCTCCCTGAGCAACAGCGCCGCCACGCTGCGCCACCCGGGCCAACGCAGCGACTGGCTGCGCGCGGGCATCCTCTGCTACGGCAGTGCGCCCGACTTTCCCGAGCACGACATCGCCCACTGGGGCCTGCAGCCGGCGATGACGCTGCGCTCGCGCCTGATCGCCACCCAGGCACTGCAGCCCGGCGACACCGTGGGCTACGGCAGCCGCTATGTCGCCGAGCAGGCGATGCGCATCGGCATCGTGGCCTGCGGCTACGCCGATGGTTACCCGCGCCACGCCGGCAGCGGCACGCCGGTGCTGGTGGCCGGCGTGCGCTGCACCACCGTGGGCCGGGTGTCGATGGACATGCTGGCGGTGGACCTGCGCCCCGTGCCGGCGGCGCAACCGGGCAGCGAGGTCACGCTCTGGGGCCGCGGACCCCACGGCAGCGTGCTGGCCATCGACGAGGTGGCGCAGGCCGCCGGCACCATCGGCTACGAGCTGATGTGCGCGCTGGCGCCGCGGGTGCCGGTGCACCTGGCCTGACCCGGCCGGCACCCCGCCAGGCCTGGCGGGGCCGGGCCGCGGCTACAGTGCAGCGGTGAACAGCAAGACCAAGACCAACTACACCTGCAGCGCCTGCGGCGGCGTGAGCCCGAAGTGGCTGGGCAAGTGCCCCAGCTGTGGTGAATGGAACACGCTCGAGGAAACCATCGCCGAGCCCGCCGGCGCGCCGCGGCACCGCTACCAGTCGCTGGCCAAGGCGCAGCCGGTGGCGCTGCTGTCGGAGATCGAGGCCGCCGAGGTCGAACGCACGCCCACCGGCCAGCCCGAGCTCGACCGCGTGCTGGGCGGCGGCATCGTCGAAGGCGGCGTGGTGCTGATCGGCGGCGACCCCGGCATCGGCAAGTCCACGCTGCTGCTGCAGGCGGCCGAGTCCCTGTCGTCCCAGATCAAAGTGCTGTACGTCACCGGCGAGGAATCCGGCGCCCAGGTGGCACTGCGCGCGCGCCGGCTCGGCCTGGCCGGCACCCAGCTGCGGGTGCTGGCCGAGATCCAGCTCGAGAAGATCCAGGCCGCGCTGGCCACCGAGACGCCGGACTTCTGCGTCATCGATTCGATCCAGACGCTGTACTCCGACCAGCTCACCAGCGCCCCCGGTTCGGTGGCCCAGGTGCGCGAATGCGCGGCCCAGCTCACCCGCACCGCCAAGGCCAGTGGCTGCGCCATCGTGCTGGTGGGCCATGTCACGAAGGAAGGCGCGCTCGCCGGGCCGCGGGTGCTGGAGCACATCGTCGACACGGTGCTGTACTTCGAGGGCGACACCCACTCCAGCTACCGCCTGGTGCGGGCGATCAAGAACCGCTTCGGCGCCGTCAACGAGATCGGCGTGTTCGCGATGACCGAGCGCGGCCTCAAGGGCGTGAGCAACCCGAGTGCGATCTTCCTCTCGACCCACGGCACGCCGGTGCCCGGCTCCTGCGTGCTGGTCACGCTGGAGGGCACGCGGCCGCTGCTGGTGGAGATCCAGGCGCTGGTGGATTCGGGCGGCCCCTCGCCGCGCCGGCTGAGCGTGGGCCTGGAGCGCGACCGCCTGGCCATGCTGCTGGCGGTGCTGCACCGCCATGCCGGGGTGGACAGCCTGGACCAGGACGTGTTCGTCAACGCGGTGGGCGGCGTGCGCATCAGCGAGCCGGCGGCCGACCTGGCGGTGCTGCTGGCGATCCAGAGCTCGCTGCGCGGCAAGGCGCTGCCGGCCGGCTTCATCGCCTTCGGCGAGGTGGGCCTGGCCGGCGAGGTGCGGCCCGCCCCGCGGGGGCAGGAACGCCTGAAGGAGGCCGCCAAGCTCGGCTTTTCGATGGCCGTGGTGCCCAAGGCCAATGCACCGAAGAAGCCGATCGAGGGGCTGACGGTGCACCCGGTCGAGCGCATCGAGCAGGCGATCGACATCGTGCGCTCGTTGTGAAATGAACCACCCCCTACGCACTTCGCGCGCCCCCTCAAGGGTGCTGAGCCCAGGCACGAAAGGTCCGGTGGACCTTTCGTGCCTGGCGAAGGGCCGGGCCATGTCGCCCGGCGCGGCCTGCAAGGCACGCCAGCGGCCCGGCAGAGCCGGTTCCGCGGCGTTCGCTGGGCTGCGCCGGGTTCGCGCGTCGTAGGTCGCGCTGAGCACGATGCGGCGCTGAGATGACTGGAGGCTGACCATGCGCATCGCGGTGCTGTCCGACATCCACGGCAACCTGCCGGCGCTGGAGGCCGTGCTGGCCGAGGTGGCGGCGGCAGCGGTGGACCTGGTCGTCAACCTGGGCGACACGGTCAGCGGCCCGCTGTGGCCGGCCGAGACGGCCGCGCGGCTGATGGCGCTGGGCTGGCCGACGATCGCCGGCAACCACGAACGCCAGGTGCTCACCCTGCCGCGCGAGCGGCTGAGCCCGACCGACGCGCACACCGCGCCGCTGCTGGCCGCCGAGCAGCGCGCCTGGCTCGCCGCGCTGCCGCCCATCCGCTGGCTGGACGACGAGGTGTTCTGCTGCCACGGCACGCCGGCCAGCGACCTGCAGTACCTGATGGAGACCGTGACCCCCGACCACTCGCGCGGCGGTGCCCCGGGCGTCCGCGCCGCCAGTGCCGACGAACTCGCGCAGCGCCTGGCCGGCCTGGGCCCGCGTGTGCCGCGCCTGCTGCTGTGCGGCCACACGCACCAGCCGCGGCTGCGGCTGTGGGGCGAGACGCTGCTGCTCAACCCCGGCAGCGTGGGCCTGCAGGCCTACGACGACCTGCACCCGCATCCGCACCGCATCGAGCAGGGCAGCCCGCATGCGCGCTGGGCGCTGGCCGAGCGCGAGGTGCAAGGACAATGGCGCATCGAGCAGCACATGACACCCTACGACTGGCAGGCCGCCGCCGCGCAGGCCGAGCGCCATGGCCGGCCCGACTGGGCCGATGCGCTGCGCACCGGCCTGGTCGGCCGCACGGAACAGGAGATCTTCCCGCGATGAGCGATGTCTTCGGCTGGGGGCTGGCGGTGCTGGGCACGGCGCTGGGCTATGTCTTCTATGGCTGGCGCGGCGTGGCGCTGGCGGTGTCGGTCATCGTGTTCTGGCTGCTGCTGCAGTTCAGCCGCGCGCTGCGGGTGATGCGCATCGCGGGCCAGGCCCCGATGGGCCGCGTGCCCAGCGCGGTGATGCTGCAGGCCAAGCTGCGCACCGGGCTGCGCTTGATGGAGATCCTGCTGCTCACCCAGAGCCTGGGCGAAAAGCTGTCCGACGAGCCCGAGACCTATCGCTGGACCGACGACTCCGGGGCGTCGGTCACGGTTGAACTCCAGTCCGGGCGCTGCACCCGCTGGGTGTTCGCGCGGCCGGCCGACACGGCCGACGAAATGGGCGGCGCCGCCGCGAGCTGAGCAGCAGCGCGAGCCCCGCCGCGGCCAGCGCGGCACTCGCGGGCTCGGGCACCGCAGCCGCGTTGAGGGCGGCGATGGCCGCCACCTCGGCTGCCCAGTAGCCGGGCAGCTGGTCGAAGGGGTTGGTGTTCACCGGGTCGCCGGGGGTGTAGAGGTCGTCGGTGATGTAGACCGAGCCCGCGCGGCGCAGCACCGCTTCGGTCAGCAGCGCCTGCATCTGCGCGGCGCTGCCCACGTTGTAGTGGATGTGGGCCTGGCGTGCCGGGTCGGCCACCTGCATCCAGGGCAGCGTGCTCGCGTGGCTGTAGTCGCCCTGGCCCTGCTCGAACGTGACCACGGTGTCCATCAGCGCCGCCGCCGCCTCGGCAATCGCGGTGCCGGGGTTGCCCACCAGGCGCCAGCCGGCGTGATCGGCGCGCACCTGCTGCGTCACGGCCTGGTAGAACGGCATCGCGGCCGCGTCGCCGCCCATCTCGTCGAAGAAGATGCCGTCCACGTGGTACCAGTCGGCATAACGCTGCACGTCGGCCAGCACCTCGCCGGTGCTGCGGGTGGCCGGCACCGCCGGGCTGCACAGGTTGGCGCCATAGCAGGTGTAGACATAGCCCAGCACCTTGCCGCCGGCCGCGCGGAAGCTGTCCACCGCGGCCTGGTAGTCGCTGTTGGGCGCGCTGCCGGGGCCGTTGTACACGTTCATGATCGCGGTCACCTGCACCCCGCTGGCGAGCGCAGCCTGCATCTCGTCCCATTGGCTCAGCGCCGGGTTCCACGAGGGGTAGAAGTAGGCCG
Organism: Burkholderiales bacterium; assembly: GCA_016213205.1. Classification (GTDB taxonomy): domain Bacteria; phylum Pseudomonadota; class Gammaproteobacteria; order Burkholderiales; family Burkholderiaceae_C; genus Pseudaquabacterium. The sequence continues at coordinate 12,328 of JACRAZ010000046.1, read as the reverse complement.
GCACCAGCAGCTCGAGCGCGGCCTGCGCCGGCGCGGCGACCGTGCCGCCCAGGGCCAGCAGAGCAGCGCCGGCAAGGCGGCGCAGGGTCGGGGCATGGTGGGGCATGGCTTCTCTCCGGTGTGAGGCGGGCGCATCCTCGGCGGGCCGATTGACGTTCGGCTGACATTTGCACCGCCGGTGTGCAACCGGATGCAAGGAACCCCCGACCCGAGTGCCTAGAATTGACCCTTTTGGCTCCCACCCCGAGAGGCTCCTCATGTCGATGTCCGACCGCGACGGCAAGATCTGGATGGATGGCACGCTGGTCGACTGGCGCGACGCGAAGATCCACGTGCTCTCCCACACGCTGCACTACGGCTGCGGCGCCTTCGAGGGCGTGCGCGCCTACAACACGGCCCAGGGCACCGCGGTGTTCCGGCTGCGCGAGCACACCGAGCGGCTGTTCAACTCGGCCAAGATCCTGCGCATGAAGATCCCCTTCACGCTGGAGCAGGTGATGGACGCGCAGCGCGAGGTGGTGCGCGCCAACAAGCTGGAGAGCTGCTACCTGCGCCCGCTGGTCTGGATCGGCGACCAGAAGCTGGGCGTCAGCCCCAAGGGCAACACCATCCATCTGATGGTGGCGGCCTGGGCCTGGGGGGCCTACCTGGGCGAGGAAGGCCTGCGCCGCGGCATCCGCGTCAAGACCTCCAGCTACACGCGCCACCACGTCAACATCACGATGACGCAGGCCAAGGCGGTGAGCAACTACACCAACTCCATCCTCGCCAACATGGAAGCCACCGACGATGGCTACGACGAGGCGCTGCTGCTGGACGCCTCGGGCTTCGTCAGCGAAGGTGCGGGCGAGAACATCTTCGTCATCAAGGGCGGCGTGGTCTACACGCCGGACCTCTCGGCCGGTGCGCTCAACGGCATCACCCGCAACACCATCTTCGCGATCTGCCAGGACCTGGGGCTGAAGCTGGTGGAAAAGCGCATCACCCGCGACGAGGTCTACATCTGCGACGAGGCCTTCTTCACCGGCACCGCCGCCGAGGTGACCCCGATCCGCGAACTCGACCGCATCCAGATCGGTGCCGGCGAGCGGGGCCCGATCACCACCAAGATCCAGGCCGCGTTCTTCGACATCGTCAACGGCCGCAATCCCAAGTACGCCGAGTGGCTCACGAAGGTGTGAACCATGGGCCCCGGCCGCCTGGCGGCCGCCCCGAGGGGCGACGACACCGGCCCGGGAGACCCGGCTCCGGTGTCGCCCTTCGACAAGCATTGCCCCTGGTCGCCCTTGGCGACCTGTCCCAGAGGGATCAACCCGATGACTAGTGCGAACCAAGCTCCCGTGGAAGTGACCGCCAAGGACGTGCAAGGCCCTGGCGTGGTGGCCTGCCCGAATCCGAAGATGGCGCTGTGGAGCACCCATCCGAAGGTGTTCATCGACGTCGCCACCCGCGGCGAGGGTCAGTGCCCGTATTGCGGCACGGTCTATCGCCTGAAGGCCGGCGAGAAGCTGCACGCCGGGCACTGAGCACCGCACTGCAGCGCATGTCGGCCGGCCTGCTCGCCCTCACGCAGGCGGCGCTGCTCGATCATCTCGACCGCGACGACCCGGTGCATGCCCTGCGCCGGCTGGTGGCCGATGTCGCGCAGCACCTCGAGCGGCCCTGCGGGCTGGTGGCCCTGTGGCCGGACGGCCGGCGCCGCTGGAGCACCGGCGTGCTGCCGGACGAGGCGGTGTCGCCGGCCGCGCTGCTGCAGGGCCGGCACGACCCGTTCATCGAAGCCGGCTGCTGCTGGCTGCCGCTGTGGCGGCTGGGTGAACCACTGGGGGCCTGGCTGCTGCCCGAGCATGCTGGTGCCGCACCGGCCGAACAGGCTCAAACCCTGCAACCGGTGCTGGCCACGGCCGCGGCACTGCTGCTGCGCGAGCGTGGCCAGGCCGATCCCCGGCGCGGCGGCAGCCATGGCGAGCTGATCCGCGCCGCGCTGCGCGGCGCCGGCACCTTCGTCTGGGAATGGGACATCGTCAGCGACCGCCTCGGGGGCATCAACCAGGGCCTGGAGCTGCTGGGCCATGACACCGTCGACGGCGGCGGCACCCAGCGCGACTGGGACGCGCTGGTCCACCCCGACGATCGTGCTGCCCGCCATGCCGCCTACCGGCGCCATGCCCAGGGGGACGCGGCGGTCTACGAAAGCGTGTACCGCGTGCGGGCCGCCGACGGCCAGTGGCGCTGGCTGGAAGAGCGCGGCCGCATCATCGAGCGGGATGCGCTGGGGCAGCCCTTGCGTGCGGTGGGCACCCGCACCGACGTGAGCCAGCGCCGCGCCGCGCAGGCCGCCGCCGCCGATGCCACCGTGCGCCTGAGCGCACTGGCCGCGCAGGTGCCGGGCATGCTGTTCCAGTACCGGCGTGCCGTGGGCGACCTGGGCAGCTTTCCGTATGTGAACGAGCGGTGCCTGGCGCTGGTGGGCGAAACCGCGCAGGCCCTGCTGGACGACGCCTCGCGCTTCTTCCGGCGGGTGGACTTCGCCGATCGCGGGCCGCTGCTGGACAGCGTGGCCGCCTCGGAGCGCACGCGGGAGCCCTGGCAGTACCGGTTCCGCCTGCACCATGCCGACGGCTCGCTGCGCTGGCTGCGGGGCGCGGCCACGCCGCTGGTCGAGCCCGGTGGCGGCCTGCTCTGGCACGGTTATGTCGAGGACGTGACCGAGGCGATGACGATCGAGCAGTTGCAGCAGCAGCGCGCCGCCGCCGAGGCCGCGAACCGAGCCAAGACCGAGTTCCTCTCGCGCATGAGCCACGAGCTGCGCACCCCGCTGAACGCGGTGCTGGGCTTCGCCCAGCTGATGGAGGTGGACAGCACCCAGCCGCTGTCCGACAGCCAGCGCCGCCGCGTCGGGCTGATCCGCGAATCGGGCGATCACCTGCTGGCGATGATCAACGACCTGCTGGACCTCACCAGCATCGAGGCCGGGCGCGTGACGCTGGTGCCCGAGCCGCTGGCGCTGGAGGCACTGGTCGAGGACTGCCTGACGATGGTGCGTGCGGGCGCCCAGCGCGACGACGTGGCGCTGCTGCACGCCGTGACGCCGGGCCTGGCGCTGGTGGCCGACCGCAAGCGCATGCGCCAGGTGCTGCTGAACCTGCTGAGCAATGCCATCAAGTACAACCGCCCCGGGGGCCAGGTGCAGGTGGCGGCCCGGCGCGAGCAGGACCTGCTCGTGCTCGAGGTCAGCGACACCGGCATCGGCCTCACGGAGGGCGAGATCGACCAGCTGTTCCAGCCCTTCAACCGGCTCTCGCAGGCGCGCAGCGGCATCGAGGGCACGGGCATCGGCCTGGCGGTGACGCAGGCGCTGGTCACGCTGATGGGCGGGCGCATCCAGGTCTGCAGCACGCCGGGCCGCGGCTCCACCTTCACGATCCACCTGCCGCAGGGCGCCTGAACCGCGCCGCGGCGCGGTGTCACAGCTGCAGCTTGCCTGCGAACACCACCGGCCCGGTCGGCGCGCCGGTGGGTGAGCCGCCCGGGGGCTCCACGCTGACCGCCAGCGCCGCGGTGTGGCGCTGGTCCAGCAGGGCCTGCGGCAGGCGCTCGCGGCGGATCACCGTCACGCCGCTGGCCGAGATCAGGCCCAGCGAGCGCGGCGCGCCCTGCGGCGGCACGGCCCAGAGCTCGAAGCTGCGGTCCACCTGCAAGGCCACCGGCTGCAGCGGCCGGGTGACCAGCGCGCGCCCGTCGCCCGACAGGCTGGCCACGAAGCTGCCGCCGGCCAGCGCGCCGGCCTCGGTGGCCTGCAGCACCACCACCACCGGCGGCTGCTGCGGCGGCGGGTTGGCCAGCAGCAGGCCCAGGCTCACGGCGGCCACCGTGGCCAGCCCCGAGGCTGCGCGCCAGAACCCGAGGCCACGCCACCAGGGCACGGGGGCCAACGCGTCGGCCGGCCACAGCCGCTGCTCGATGCGCGCCCAGGTGTGCGCCGGTGGCGCCACCGGGGCGAGCACGGTGGTCATGGGCATCAGCCGGGCCTGCCAGTCGGCGGTGGCGCGGCGCAGCCCCGGGTGCGCGGGCAGCAGCGCCTCGAAGCGCCGCCGCGCCGCACCGCGCAAGGTGCCGGCCACGTGCTGCGCGGCCAGCGCATCGGCAAGGTCTGGTCGTCCGTAGTCCATCTCAAGTTCCCGCGAGGTCGTCGCGCTGCGCGGCACGTTCGAGGCAGTTCTTCAGCGACAGCAGCGCACGCCGCACCCAGCTCTTCACGGTGCCCAGCGGCTCGCGCAGCTGTTCGGCCACCTCGGCGTGCGACAGGCCGTCGAAGAAGGCCAGCGCCACGCTCTGGCGCTGCTGGGCCGACAGGCCCTGCATGCAGTGCGCCAGCGAGCGTGCATCGCTGGCGCGTTCCAGCAGCTCGGCCGGGCCGGGGCCCTCGTCGGCCAGGCGCTGGTCCAGGTCGGGCCGGTCGTCGTCATCGTGCTCGGCGTGCACGCTCTCCATGCGCGGCTGGGCCTGGGCGCGGCGCAGGCTGTCGATGGCCTTGTTGCGCGCGATGTGGGTCAGCCAGGTCAGCGGCTGGGCCTGGCGAGCGTCGAAGCTCGCCGCAGCCTTCCAGGCGCTGACGTACACCTCCTGCAGCAGGTCTTCGGCGATCGCGCGGTCGCGCTGGATGCGCAGCAGCACCGCGAACAGGTGGCCGCTGGTCTGCTCGTACAGGCGCTGGAACGCCGCACGGTCGCCAAGCGCGCTGCGCGCCAGGTGCTGCGCGAGCGCCTGGCTGCGTTGGCTCCAGTCTTCGGGGGCGGTGCTTGTCATGCGTGCCTGCCTACAATGCCCGGCTTATGCCGCGCGAACAAGAATTCGTCCTCACCCTGTCCTGCCGCGACCAGACCGGCATTGTGTACGCCGTCTCGGGCCTGCTGTTCCAGGCCGGCTGCAACATCATCGATTCGCAGCAGTTCGGCGATGTCGAGGGCGAGGCGGCCACGAACCTGTTCTTCATGCGGGTGCATTTCGCCGCGCCGCCGCACCTGGCCGACGTGGCGATGCTCGAGAACCTGTTCGCCCATGTGCGCGGCCAGTTCCAGATGGATGCGCGCATCCACGCGCTGGCGCGCCGGCCACGGCTGGTGGTGATGGTCAGCCAGCACGGCCACTGCCTGAACGACCTGCTGTTCCGCACCCGCACCGGCCAGCTCGACGTGGACATCCGCGCCATCGTCTCGAACCACCGCACCTACGAGGCCCTGGCGGCCAGCTACGGCATCGCCTTCCACCACCTGCCGCTGGTGGGCGGCAGCGATGCGGCCACCAAGCGCGCACAGGAGCAGCAGGTGGAGGCGCTGGTGGAGGCCGAGCGCATCGACCTGGTGGTGCTGGCGCGCTACATGCAGATCCTCAGCCCCGAGTTCTGTGCCGCGCTCAAGGGCCGCGCGATCAACATCCACCACAGCTTCCTGCCCAGCTTCAAGGGCGCCAAGCCCTACTACCAGGCCCACGCCCGCGGCGTGAAGCTGATCGGTGCCACCGCCCACTACGTGACCGCCGAGCTCGACGAGGGCCCGATCATCGAGCAGGACGTGGAGCGCGTGGACCACTCGCTCTCGGCCGAGGAGATCACCGCGGTGGGGCGTGATGTCGAGAGCGTGGTGCTGGCCCGCGCGGTGCGCTGGCATGTGGAGCACCGCGTGCTGATGAACGGCCACAAGACGGTGGTGTTCCGCTAACCTGCCGCCATGCCGCGCACCAAGCCACAGACCGCCCACCTGATGGCCACGCCCGACGAGGTGGAGACCCAGTTCTACGAGGCCCTGCGCGAAGGCAACCTGGAACGCCTGATGGCGCTGTGGTCCGATGACGACGAGATCGTCTGCGTGCACCCCGGCGGCCCGCGCATGGTGGGGCCGGGCGCCGTGCGCGCCGCCTTCGAGGCGATGTTCGCCACCGGCCGCATCAATGCCCACCCCGAGCAGGTGCACCGCGTGCAGCTGATCGACGCGGCCATGCACAACCTGGTCGAGCGCATCGAGATCGCCACCGCCGAGGGGCTGCGCACGGCCTTCGTGGTGGCCACCAACGTCTATCACCGCACCACCCAGGGCTGGCGCATCGTGGCCCACCATGCCAGCCCGGGCAGTGCCGGCGAGCCGGTGCAGATCACCGAGGCGCCGTCGGTCCTGCACTGAGCGTGGCGCCGATGGAAGGCTTTGCTGCGCCCTGGTGGCTGCCCGGCGGCAACGCGCAGACGATCTGGCCGGCGCTGTTCTCACGCCGCCACCCCGGTGTGCCGCCCAGGCTGCGGCGCGAACGCTGGGCCACACCCGACGGTGACTTCATCGACGTCGATTTCGCCGACGGCCCCACGCCCGCGGCGCCGATGCTGGTGCTGTTCCACGGCCTCGAGGGCTCGTCGCAGAGCCACTACGCACGGGCCTTCGCGCACCTGGCGCGCGAGGCCGGCTGGGCCTTCGCGGTGCCGCACTTCCGCGGCTGTTCGGGCGAGCTGAACCACGCACCACGGGCCTACCACTCGGGCGATTTCGAGGAGATCGGCTGGATCCTCGAGCGTCTGCGCGCGGGTCGCACGCAGCCACTGCGCGCGGTGGGCGTCTCGCTGGGCGGCAATGCGCTGCTGCGCTGGGCCGAAGAGGCGGGCGACACGGCAGCCCGCACGGTGGCGGCGCTGGCCGCCGTGAGCTCGCCGATCGACCTGGCCGCCGGCGGCCGGGCCATCGACCGCGGCTTCAACCGCCAGGTGTATGCGCGCATGTTCCTGCGCACGATGAAGCCCAAGGCGCTGGCCAAGCTGGCGCAGCACCCGGGCCTGTTCAGCCGCGAACGCCTGCTGGCCGCCCGCAGCTTGTACGAATTCGACGACGTGTTCACCGCGCCGCTGCACGGGTTTCGGGGCACCGACGACTACTGGATGCGCGCCTCGGCCAAGCCGCACCTGCAGCGCATTCGCATCCCGGCCCTGGTGCTCAATGCCCGCAACGACCCCTTCGTGCCGGCCGCCAGCCTGCCGCGGCCGGGCAGCGCGGGCCGCCATGTCACGCTGTGGCAGCCGCGGCATGGCGGCCACGTCGGCTTTCCCGGCGGCCGCTTCCCCGGCCACGTGCTCACCATGCCGGAGGCGGTGCTGCAGTGGCTGCAGCGCAGCACATGAGCTAAGGTTCACGGCAATGGTGCCCCCCAGCTCACTCCGTTCGCACCCCCCCGAGGGGGAGCACAGCACCTTCGGAACGGCCGGGCGGTGCTGATGGACGACATCGTCTTGGCCGCGCTGAAGAAGTGGCCCAACGTACCGCACTGCCATGGCTGGCTCGCGCTCGATGCGCGGGGCGACTGGTACCTGCGCGACGAGGCCGCGCAGCACGCCGGCCCCTTCCCGCGCATCAAGGGCAGCCGCATCGAGCACACCAAGCTGCGTGACTTCATCGCGCGCAACTACGCGGCCGATGCCGCGGGCTGCTGGTACTTCCAGAACGGGCCGCAGCGGGTGTACGTGCAGCTCGAGGTCGCGCCCTGGGTCTGGCGCGTGCACTGGCACGATGGCCAGGCCCGGGTGAGCAGCCACACCGGGCAGCCCGCCACCGTGCAGCACAGCTGGCTCGACGAGCAGGGGCGCCTGTTCCTCGCCACCACGCTGGGCTTCGGCCTGGTGCACAGCGCGGACATGGGCGACGCGGTCCAGGCCATCGAAGCCGGCCATTGGTCGCCTGGCGACATGGCCTCGCGCGATGCGCCTGCCCGCTTCGGTTTTGTGCTCGATCCGCAACCCGGCTCCTGACCCCGGGGCGAACGACCCCGTGCCATGCGCTCTACGCGGCATGGCGCGAACCGGATGCAGCCCGGCCGCGTGCGGGCAAGAAAAAGCCGGCCTCGCGGGCCGGCTTGTCCGGGGGCGCGCGCTTACTTCGCGGCGCTGGCGGCGGCGGCGCCGCTGGCAGCGGCGGCCGGGGCCTTGGGCTCGTCGAGCTTGCCGCCGGCCTTGTTGGCCATGTACACCACGGCACGGCCGATTTCCAGCTCGCTGAAGTCGCCGCCGCCCTGGGCGCCCATGTTGCCCTTGCCCTTGAGCGCCGAGCCCAGCATGGCCTCGTAGCCGGTCTTGATGCGCGGGGCCCAGGCGGCCTCGTCGCCGAACTTCGGGGCGCCGGCGGCGCCGGTGTTGTGGCAGGCCGCGCACTGGGCCTGGAACACCTGCTCGCCCGTCTTCAGGGCCGAGGCGTCGTTGGCGTCCTTGATCTCGATGCTGCCCACCGGCTGGATGCGGCGTGCCACCGCTTCGGCGCCCATGCCCTCGCTGCCGGCGCCTTGCTTCTTGTCGAAGGCCACGTAGTTGGTGAGCAGGATGATCACGATCACCGGCACCACGAAGGCGGCCACCACGGTGGCAATCAGCTGCTTCGGGGTCTTGATCGGGCCTTCGTGGACTTCGTGTTCGGTGTGCTGGGCGTCGCTCATGGGATCCTCGAGATTGTTCCGGGCCTCGGTGCTTGAAAAAGGGGCGGCTCCGAGCAAAACCGGTCGATTATAGCGAGCCACCCTTGCCACCCCGGGGCTACGGCAGCTGCTTGGACTAGAATGCGCCCCTGCACTCCCGCACGGCGACCGTGGTGAAGTGGATATCATTGGGCCCTCCGAAGGCCTAGTCGCAAGTTCGATTCTTGCCGGTCGCGCCACACCCCCCCCTGATGCCCCTGCGGCGCCTTGTCGCGCTCGTTGCATTGGCCCTGCTCGCCGCCTGCGCGGGCCGGCCGCCGGCGCCATCGTCGCCCGCGCGGCCCGCGCGCCCCGCACCCGCTGCCCCCGACCGTGATGGCCCCGAGGCCAACCCGCCGGCCGACCTGCACCTGGTGCCCGACGCCCAGCCCCGCATCGAGCCCGTGCGCGCTGGTGGTCCGAACAAGCCCTACGAGGTGCTGGGCCAGTGGTACGCGCCGCTGGCGGGTGATCCGCCGGTTGTCGAGCGTGGCCTGGCGTCCTGGTACGGCCGCAAGTTCCATGGCCGGCCCACCGCCAGCGGCGAACCCTACGACATGTATGCGATGACAGCCGCGCACAAGACCCTGCCGCTGCCAAGCTACGCCCGGGTGCGCAACCCGGCCAACGGCCGCGAGGTGGTGGTGCGGGTGAACGACCGCGGGCCGTTCCACTCGGACCGCATCGTCGACCTGAGCTACACCGCGGCGCTGAAGCTGGGGCTGCTGGGCGGCGTGGCCACGGTCGAGCTCGAGCGCATCACGCACGAGGCCATCCGCACCGGCAGCTGGCGCCGCCCGGTGGGCGACACCGCGCTGGCCGCCGCGCCGCAGCCGATCGAAGGCGGCAGCGCCGACCCCATCGCGGACATCGCGCGCCGCGTGGCCGCCGAGCCCGAGCCCCCGGCGGCAGCGGCGGGGCCTGTCGCGTCGCCGGCGGCGGTGCCGCCGCGCGGCTTCTGGCTGCAACTGGGCGCCTTCCGCCAGCGCACCGGCGCGGCCGAACTGCAGCGCCAGCTGCTGGCCCAGGCCGACTGGCTGGCGCCGCTGCTGGCGATCTTCGACGAGCGCAGCCTGCACCGGGTGCAGGCCGGGCCCTATGCCAGCCGCGACGAGGCCGGCCAGGCCGCCGAGCGGCTGCGCCCGCTGCTGGCCGCGCTGCCGGCCATCGTCGAGCGGCGCTGACCCGGCCGGTGCGCCCGGCGGCCCGCCCGCTGTCAGGAACAGGCGCCCGGCACCGACTGCTCAGGCACGGGCCCGCCACGGGCAGCGCCGGTATCCCTGCGCGCCGAAGGGTCCGGTTTGCCGACTTGCCGCGCAGCCCGCCGTGCCGGCATGCTGCGCCGAACGGGAGGGTGCTGCCGGACATGTCCACCACCGAAGACGACCTGTCGCGCGAAGCCCTGCTGCGGTCCTGCGCCGCGGTGCGTGCGCTGTCGGCCGCGCTCACCGAGGGGCTGGACCCCGAAGACCAGGCGCTGCAGTCCATGCCCGACGCCAGCCCCACCAAGTGGCACCTGGCGCACACCAGCTGGTTCTTCGAGGCGCTGGTGCTGGTGCCGCATGCGGCGGGCTACCGGGCCTTCGACGAACGCTACTTCGAACTCTTCAACTCCTACTACGAGTCGCTGGGGCCGCGCCACCCGCGCCCGATGCGCGGCCTGCTCAGCCGCCCCACGCTGGCCGAGGTGTGGCGCTACCGCCGCCATGTGGATGAGGCACTGCGCCAGTTCGTGCAATCGGCCGGCGCCAGCACCTGGGCCGCGGCGGCGCCGGTGCTGCGCCTGGGCTTGCAGCATGAGCAGCAGCACCAGGAGCTGATGCTCACCGACCTGAAGCATGCGTTCTCGCTGAACCCGCTGCGCCCGGCCTGGCGCCCGGCCACCGCCCCGGCGCGGGCGCCGGCCGGGCCGTCGCCGGTGCAGTGGCGCCCGCAGGCCGGCGGCCTGGTGGCACTGGGCCATGCCGGCGGCGGCTTTGCCTTCGACAACGAACTGCCGCGCCATCCGGTGTGGCTGGCGCCCTATGCGCTGGCCACGCGCCTGGTGAGTTGCGGCGAGTACCTCGACTTCATGCGCGATGGGGGCTACCGCCGGCCCGAACTGTGGCTGAGCGACGGCTGGGCCATGGTGCAGGCCCAGGGCTGGCGGGCGCCGGCCTACTGGTTGTTCGACGAACCCGGTGCGCCTGGCGACCCGGCCCCGTCGCAGGTGTTCACGCTGCACGGGCCGCAGCCCTTCGACCCGCAGGCGCCGGTGTGCCACCTCTCGGCCTACGAGGCGGCGGCCTGCGCGGCCTGGGCCGGCGCGCGGCTGCCAACCGAGGGTGAACTCGAACATGCGTTGGCCGGCACGGACGCGCCGGATCTGCGTTATGACCCCGGCTGGATGCAGCCCTGCCAGCCCGGCGCCGCGCCAGCGGGCGAGGCCTGGCAATGGACCCGCTCGGCCTACGCGCCCTACCCGGGCTTCCGCCCGCTGCCGGGCCCGGCAGCGGAGTACAACGGCAAGTTCATGGTGAACCAGCTGGTGCTGCGTGGCGGCAGCTGCGCCACGTCGCCCGGCCACGCGCGGCCGAGCTACCGCAACTTCTTCCCGCCCGCGGCGCGCTGGCAGTTCAGCGGGCTGCGCCTGGCGCGGGATGCCGCATGAATGCACCGGCCGAGGCCCCGCTGTACGTGCAGCCCTTTGGCGAGGCCTTGCTCCAGGGCCTGCGCCGGCAGCCACGCGCGGTGCCGCCGAAGTACTTCTACGACGCGGCCGGCTCCGCGCTGTTCGAGCGCATCTGCGCGCTGCCCGAGTACTACCCCACCCGCACCGAGATCGGCCTGTTGCAGCGCCATGCGCGCGAGATGGCCGAGTGCATCGGCCCCGCGGCCGACCTGGTGGAGTTCGGTGCCGGCGCCCAACGCAAGATCCGCCTGTTGCTGGCCGCGCTGGCGCGCCCGGCGCGCTATGTGCCGGTTGATGTCTCGGCCCAGCACCTGCATGCCCACGCGCGTGCGCTGGCCGCCGAGCTGCCGGCCCTGGTGGTGCTGCCCTGGGTGGCCGATTTCAGCGCCGAGCTGGTGCTGCCGCAGCCACCGCCCGGGGCGCGGCGCCGGGTGGGCTTCTTTCCCGGCTCGTCGATCGGCAACTTCACCCCCGAGGAGGCGGTGCAGTTCCTGCGCCGCTGCGCGGTGGCGCTGGCCGGGGGCGGCCTGCTGGTCGGCGTGGACCTGGTGAAGGACCCGGCGGTGCTGCACCGCGCCTACAACGATGCGGCCGGCGTCACCGCCGCGTTCAACAAGAACCTGCTGGCGCGCGCCAACCGCGAGCTGGGCGCGCGCTTCGACCTGGACGGCTACTTCCACCATGCGCACTACGACCCCCGCGCGCAGCGCATCGAGATGCACCTGGTCAGCGCGCGCCGGCAGCAGGTGCTCGTGTGCGGCGAGCGCTTTGGGTTCGACGAGGGCGACGCCCTGCACACCGAGCACTCCTGCAAGTACACGGTGCCGGGGTTCCAGCGCCTCGCGCGCGAGGCCGGCCTGCAGCCGCAGGCGGTGTGGTGCGACGACGCGGCATGGTTCAGCGTGCACTGGCTGGCGGCGCCACCGGTCTGACCACCGGCCGGCGCCGACCGCCTGAGCCACCGGATGCGGGGCCGGCACAATTCGCCCGCGTCTTCACACTGGCTTTACCGACGGTCCGTAGGCTGCGGCGGCCATGAAACACATGCCCCGAACCCTGCCGCAGCACCGTCCGCACCGGCCCTGGTGTGCCCTGGCCCTGGCGGGCCTGAGCCTGAGCCCCGCCACGCGCGCGGCCGAGGCACCGGCGGCCCGGCCCCCGGCGCCGGCCGCCGCCGCG
>JACRAZ010000045.1 GCA_016213205.1 Burkholderiales bacterium | reverse complement strand
TTCGCAAAGGCGTGGGCGCTCAGCCTGCGGCGCGCGTTCGCAGGCGCCGGTCTTGGGCGGTTCGGGGGGCGGCGTGCCCGCAGGGCACGCTTCGTAAACTGACTCGCTGGCGCTGTGCGCAGCCCGCGCAGCGGGCGAAGCGAAATGGACAGCGCGCTCCCCGAGCCGACCAAGACCGGGAAGTCGGCCCGCAGGGCCGACCGCCGGAGCCGTGCGTCGCAGGCTGAGCGCCCATGCCTTTGTTGTGCCAGCCGTGCCCTCGTCGACCCACCAATGCCTTTGCCGCGCCAACACGAACACAAACACGGACACGGACGCCGAGCCCCTGCACAATCCACCCCCCGCCGAGGCCCCAAGCCAGCGCCGCCTGACCCCGATCAACCAAGACCCTGTTGCCAGGGCCGGCCCGCTTGCGGACGCTAGGGGTAGTGTGTAGGCTCCATCGCCCACACTAGATGTAGATGAAATGGTGTGGCCCGCCGTAGGGGCAAATCGCCGTGCAACACTGCCGGCATCCCGGCCGGAGCCACCCGAGGAGATCCATGTGAAGAACACCATCCTGCCCGCCCAGGAAGGCGCAGCCCCGGCCGCGACCGTGGCCAATGCGGCCAGCCTGCCTGCCCAATCCATCAGCGCTGAGGTGCTGCTCGAGAAGTACGCCAAGGGCGACGAGCGCACGCTCGACGACGTGCGCCTGCGCGTGGCCCGCGCGCTGGCGCTGGCCGAGGCGCCGGCCCAGCGCGCGCACTGGGAAGCGCAGTTCCTGGACGCCCAGCGCCGCGGCTTCGTGCCCGCCGGGCGCATCAATTCCGCCGCCGGCACCGACCTGGCCGCCACGCTGATCAACTGCTTCGTGCAGCCGGTGGGCGATTCGATCTCGTCGCCGGAGGATGGCCACCCCGGCATCTACACCGCGCTCACCGAGGCGGCCGAAACCATGCGCCGCGGTGGCGGCGTGGGCTACGACTTCTCGCGCATCCGCCCGCAGGGCGCGTGGGTGGGCGCCACGCAGAGCCACGCCTCCGGCCCGGTGAGCTACATGCGGGTGTTCGACCGCAGCTGCGAAACGGTGGAATCGGCCGGCGCGCGCCGCGGCGCCCAGATGGGCGTGCTGCGCTGCGACCACCCGGACATCGAGCGCTTCATCCACGCCAAGGATTCCGGCGACCTGCGCAACTTCAACATCTCGGTCGGCGTGACCGATGTGTTCATGCAGGCGGTGCAGGATGACGGCGAGGTGGAGCTGGTGCACAAGGCCGAACCCGGCGCTGCACAAAAGTCCGCCGGCGCCTACCAGCGGGGTGATGGCCTCTGGGTCTACCGCAAGCCGCGTGCGCGCGAGCTGTGGGACCAGATCATGCGCAGCACGTATGACCACGCCGAGCCCGGCGTGCTGTTCCTCGACCGCATCAACCGCGACAACAACCTCGGCTACTGCGAGACGATCGCGGCAACCAACCCTTGCGTGACGGCCGACACCTGGGTCATGACGAGCGAAGGCGCACGCCAGGTGCAGCAGTTGATCGGCCAGCCCTTCCTGGCGCTGGTGGACGGCAAGCCCTACCGCACCGAGTCGGCCGGCTTCTTCGCCACCGGCGTCAAGCCCGTGTGGCAGTTGCGCACGCGTGAAGGCCACGCCCTGCGGCTGACGGCCGACCACCCGGTGCGCCGGGTCACGCGGCGCACCCGCTACCTCGTCGAAAGCGCGTGGGTGCCCGCCGGACAGTTGCAGCCAGGCGATGAAATCGTGCTGCACGACCATCGCAGCGCTGAAGGCTGGGACGGCCAGCACACCGAGGCCGAGGGCTACCTGATGGGCCTGCTGGTCGGCGACGGCACGCTGAAGAACGACAAGGCCGTGCTGTCGGCCTGGGCGCCCGAGCTGCGCGCGGTGGGCGGTGCGCCGCATGCGGTGATGCACAGCGCCAGCGGCATCATGCGGGCGGCCGAAGCGGCGGCGATGAGCCTGCCGCACCGCGCCGATTTCCGCGGCTGGCAGCGTGCGGTGGAAGGCCGTGGCGAATTCCGCCTGGCCTCCGGGGCCTTGCGCCGGCTGGCCTTGGCGCTGGGTGCCGCGCCCGGGCGCAAGACCATCACGCCGGCAATGGAAGCCGGCTCGTCCGACTTCTGCCGCGGCCTGCTGCGGGGCCTGTTCGATGCCGACGGCTCGGTGCAGGGCCAGCAGGACAAGGACGTGAGCGTGCGGCTGTCGCAATCGGACCTCCCGTTGCTGGAAGCCGTGCAGCGCATGCTGCTGCGCCTGGGCGTGGCCTCGACGATCTACCGTGATCGCAAACCCGCTGGCGTGGCCAGCCTGCCCGACGGCCCCGGCGGCCAGCGCGAGTACCCGCAGCAAGCCACCCACGAGCTCGTGATCAGCGGTGACAACCTGGCCGTGTTCGCCGACCGCATTGGCTTCGAGGACGATGCCAAGTGCGCCCGGCTGCAGTCGCTGCTGGGCGCCTACCGGCGCACGCTCAACCGCGAACGCTTTGTCGCGGTGGTTGATTCGCTGCAGCCCCAGGGCGACGAAGCGGTGTACGACGTCACCGTCGAGCACATCCACGCCTTCGACGCCAACGGCCTGTGGGCGCACAACTGCGGCGAGCAACCGCTGCCGTCCTACGGCTGCTGCTGCCTGGGCAGCGTTAACCTCACCCACTTCGTGCAGCGCCCGTTCGAGGCCGATGCGGGCTTTGATGAAGCCGGCTTTGCCGAGGTCTGCCGCACCGCCACCCGCATGCTCGACAACGTGCTCGACATCACCGTCTGGCCGCTGCCGCAGCAGCACGAGGAAGCGCGCAACAAGCGCCGCGTGGGCCTGGGCTTCACCGGGCTGGGTGATGCGCTGGTGATGCTGGGCCTGCGCTACGACACCGAGGAAGCGCGTGCGATGGCGCGCCGCATCTCGCAGGTGATGCGCGACGCGGCCTACGACGCGAGCGCCGACCTGGCCAAGGAGCGCGGCGCGTTTCCGCTGTTCAATGCCGACCTGTACCTCTCGCGCGGCAGCTTCGCCACCCGGCTGCCGCAAGGGCTGAAGGACAAGATCCGCGCGCAGGGCCTGCGCAACTCGCACCTGCTGTCGATCGCGCCCACCGGCACCATCAGCCTGGCGTTTGCCGACAACGCCAGCAACGGCATCGAGCCCGCCTTCAGCTGGACCTACACCCGCAAGAAGCGCGAGCCCGATGGCAGCTTCAAGGAATACGCGGTCGAAGACCACGCCTGGCGCCTGTACCGCCACCTCAAGGGCGAACACGCGCCGCTGACCGAGGCCTTCGTCACCGCGCTGGAGATGAGCGCCGAGAGCCACGCCGCGATGGTGGCGGCCGTCGCGCCCTTCGTCGACACGGCGATCAGCAAGACCGTGAACGTGCCCGAGGACTACCCGTACGCCGATTTCCAGGGCCTGTACACCCAGGCCTGGGCCGCGGGCCTGAAGGGCCTGGCCACCTACCGGCCCAATGCGGTGCTGGGCTCGGTGCTGAGCGTGGAGCCCAGCACGGCCACGCCGGCGCCGCTGCAACCTGATGGCGCCAACCAGCGCCTGCGGCTCGACCGCCTGCCCGCGCCGGTGCTGGCCTCGCTGCGCTGGCCCAGCCGCCCTGAGCTGCCCGGCGGCAACCCGGCCTGGAGCTACATGATCCAGCACCCGCATGGCGACTTCTCGCTGTTCGTGGGCGAGATGCCGGCCGAGGCGGGGCCCGCCACCGGCCTGTTCGGCAAGACCCTGCCGTTCGAGGTGTGGGTCAACGGCGCCGAGCAGCCACGCGGCCTGGGCGCGTTGGCCAAGACCCTGTCGATGGACATGCGCACGAATGACGCGGCCTGGCTCAAGCTCAAGCTCGACGCGCTGGCCACCGTGGCCGAGGAACGCGCCTTCGAGATGCCGGTGCCGCCGCATGGCGAGCGGCGCCTGTTCCCCGGCGTGGTGGCGGCCACCGCGGCGGTGATCCGCTGGCGCTGCGAGCAACTGGGCGCGCTGGCCGACGGCGGCCCCACGCCGGTGGTGGATGCGATGTTCAGCCGCGACGAGCCGCGCACCGGCACTTCGGGCACGCTGGCCTGGGCGGTGGACGTGGACAACCCGGCCACCGGCGAGAGCTTCACCGTCACGCTGAAGGAAGTGTCGTTGCCGGCGCCCGATGGCGGCCGCATCTCGCGCCCCTGCGCGATCGGCTTCTCGGGCAACTACCCGCGCGCACTGGATGGCCTGGCGCGGCTGCTGTCACTGGACATGCGCGTGCTCGATCCGGCCTGGATCGGCATGAAGCTGCGCAAGCTGCTCAACGTAGGCGAGCCGCTGGGCCACTTCATGGCGCCGGTGCCGGGCGAACGCCGCCAGCAGGTCTGGCCCAGCACGGTGGCCTACATCGCGCGGTTGGTGATCCACCGCTACGCGATGCTGGGCGTGCTGGACGACAACGGCCTGCCGCTGCGCGAGATGGGCATCCTCGAGGCGCCCGCGGGCAAGGCGCCCTCGGCGCTGGTGGTCAGCCCGATGGCCGGCAAGCCCTGCCCGGAATGCGGCAACACCACGCTGATCCACAAGGACGGCTGCGAGTTCTGCACCGCCTGCGGCTTCGTGGGGCAGTGCGGCTGAGCTGAACCGCTGCGGCGGCCCGCGATGCGGCCGCCGCAGCGTCGACGCCGGTGACGCTCAGGCCAGGTCGAAGCGGTCCAGGTTCATCACCTTCGTCCAGGCGGCGCCGAAGTCCTGCACGAACTTCGCCTGCGCATCGTGGCTGGCATACACCTCGGCCAGCGCGCGCAGCTGCGCGTTCGAGCCGAACACCAGGTCCACCGTCGTCGCGGTCCACTTCAGCGCACCGCTGCGGCGGTCGCGCCCCTCGAACACGCCGGCCGTGGCACTGGGCTGCCAGTGGGTGGACATGTCGAGCAGGTGCACGAAGAAGTCGTTGCAGAGGGTCTGCGGGCGCGTGGTGAACACGCCATGCGGCGCATCCCCCACGTTGGCCCCCAGCACCCGCAGGCCGCCGAGCAGCACCGTCATCTCCGGCGCGCCGAGCGTGAGCAACTGGGCCTTGTCCACCAGCAGCGCGGCCGCCACGCCTTCCAGGCCTGGGCGCACATGGTTGCGGAAGCCATCGGCCTGCGGCTCCAGCACGGCGAACGAGGCCACATCGGTCTGCGCCTGCGTGGCATCGGTGCGGCCCGGCGTGAAGGGCAGGCTCAGCACATGGCCCGCGTTCTTCGCGGCGGCCTCGACGGCCGCATTGCCGGCCAGCACGATCAGGTCGGCCAGCGAGACCTTCTTGCCGCCGGCCTGGGCGCCGTTGAAGGCCTGTTGAATGCGCTCCAGCGCGGCGAGCACCTCGCCCAGCTCGGCCGGCTGGTTGACGGCCCAGTCGCGCTGCGGTGCCAGGCGGATGCGCGCGCCGTTGGCGCCGCCGCGCTTGTCGCTGCCGCGGAAGGTGCTGGCCGAGGCCCAGGCCGTGCGCACCAGTTGCGCGATCGGCAGGCCCGAGGCCAGCACCTGGGCCTTCAGCGCCGCGATGTCCTGCGCATCGACCAGCGGGTGGTCCACGGCGGGCACCGGGTCCTGCCAGATCAGCACCTCCTGCGGCACCAGCGGGCCCAGGTAGCGGGCGCGCGGGCCCATGTCGCGGTGGGTGAGCTTGAACCAGGCCCGCGCGAAGGCGTCCGCAAACGCCTGCGGGTCCTGGTGGAAGCGGCGCGCAATCTTCTCGTAGGCGGGGTCGAAGCGCAGCGACAGGTCGGCCGTGGTCATCATCGGCGGGTGCTTCTTCGTGGGGTCGTGCGCGTCGGGGATCAGGTGCTCGGGCTTGCAGTCCTTCGCCACCCACTGGTGGGCGCCGGCCGGGCTCTTGGTCAGCACCCACTCGTGGCCGAACAGCGTGTCGAGGTAGCCCATGTCCCAGGTGGTGGGGTGGGGCTTCCACGCGCCCTCGATGCCGCTGGTGGTGGTGTGCGCGCCGCGGCCGCTGCCGTGGGCGTTGTGCCAGCCCAGCCCTTGGGCCTCGATCGGCGCGGCCTCGGGTTCGGGGCCCACGAGCCCGGGGTCGCCGGCACCGTGGGCCTTGCCGAAGGTGTGGCCACCGGCCACCAGGGCCACGGTTTCCTCGTCGTTCATGGCCATGCGGGCGAAGGTTTCGCGCACGTCGCGGCCCGAGGCCACCGGGTCGGGCGTGCCGTTCGGGCCTTCGGGGTTCACATAGATCAGGCCCATCTGCACGGCGGCCAGCGGATGGGCCAGCTCGCGCTCGCCGCTGTGGCGCTGGTCGCCCAGCCAGGTGGCTTCGTGGCCCCAATCGATGTCTTGCTCCGGTTCCCAGATGTCGGCCCGGCCGCCGCCGAAGCCGAAGGTCTTGAAGCCCATCGATTCGAGCGCCACGTTGCCCGCCAGCACCAGCAGGTCGGCCCACGAGAGCTTGTGGCCGTACTTCTGCTTGATGGGCCACAGCAGCCGGCGCGCCTTGTCCAGGTTGCCGTTGTCGGGCCAACTGTTCAGCGGCGCAAAGCGCTGCGCGCCGGTGCCGGCGCCGCCGCGGCCATCGGCCACGCGGTAGGTGCCCGCGGCATGCCAGGCCATGCGCACGAACAGCGGGCCGTAGTGGCCCCAGTCGGCGGGCCACCAGTCTTGCGAATCGGTCATCAGCGCGTGCAGGTCGCGCACCACGGCATCGAGGTCCAGCGTCTTGAAGGCCTGGGCGTAGTCGAAGGGCGCGCCCATCGGGCTGGCCTTCGGCGCGTGCTGGTGCAGGACCGACAGGTTCAACTGCTCGGGCCACCAGTCGCGGTTGCTGCGCGCGCCGGCGCGGGCCTGGCCGGCTGCATGGCCCGGAAACGGGCACTTCGGTTCGTTCGACATTGCGCTTCCTTGGCTGTGATCGGGTCAAGGACAGTCTAGAAGTGGGCTGCCGCGGCTTCAATCAAAGTCTGCCAATGGCGGCCATAGCCAAGGCCGCAGCGCGCGCGCAGCGGGGTGCCGCTACAAGCGCCATACCCTGCAGCGTTTAGACTCCGCCCCGCGCACAACCGTGCGGCACCTCTCATTTCCAAGGATTCAAGACACCATGGCAACTGCAAAGAAATCGACGACCAAGGCCCCCGTCAAGAGCGCGGCCCCCGCCAAGAAGGCCGTGAAGGCCGCCGCACCGGCGAAGAAGGTCGCTGCCAAGGCGCCGGCCAAGGCCGCCGCCGCACCGATGAAGCCGATCAAGACCGCGTTCAACAAGAGCAGCCTGGTGGCACACCTGGCCGAGCTGGCCGCGGTGGAGGCGAAGGCCGTGAAGGCCGTCATCGCGTCGCTCGAAGCCACCATGCTGGCCTCGGTGCACAAGAAGGGCCTGGGCTCCTTCACGCTGCCGGGCCTGCTGAAGGTGAACGTGGTCAACGTGCCGGCGAAGAAAAAGCGCACCGGCATCGACCCCTTCACCAAGCAGGAACGCGTGTTCGCGGCCAAGCCCGCCACCGTGAAGATCAAGACCCGCGCGCTGAAGAAGCTGAAGGACGCCGCGCTCTGATCCGAGCCCGCGCCGCCCTGCGGGCGGCTCTGCGCCCGCGCGCGACGAGGCCGGCCGTGGCACCCCGGTGCCGCCGCCGGCCTTGTTGCCTGTGGGGCGCAGGAGCAACGCCACTCGTCCGGGCCCGCACACCGGGGGGGCGGGCCGAACGGCGCGGCAGGCACAATGCGCTAGCACGCGACCTGAGCAGCCCCGAAGCCGGCAGCGCGACACCACCGGACGCGGCCAGGCCAGTGCCTAACGTTGAAAAGTAGCGTGTCCGTGCGGCCAGCCCGGTTCACCGCCACCAGGATCGGTGCATCCCCTGTGCCGCCATCCGACCGATCCCTCGATGCTTCCGTTCCGCTTGTTCCTCCTGCTGCTGCTGGCCCTGGTGCTGCCAGCCCTGTCCGGCTGCTACGGTGATGCCGCCGACACGCCCGCCACTCACGCCGCCGCGCTGCGCGCCGCGGTGGCCCGTCCCGCCTCCGGCAGCGCGCCCCCGGCCGCGCCGCGGCGGCGTGCGCTCGGCGTGCCCGGCCGTGATGCCAGCCCGCTGACACCCGCGGCACTGTTCGCCTGGGCCGAGCAGGCCTTTGCCGGCCACTTTCCGGGCCCGCAGCCCACGCAGACGCTGGCGCCCTACAGCTACCGGCACTACCCGGCCACCGGCAACTACCTGGCCGTGGCCGAGGGCAACGTGTACGTGCTGGGCGCCTTCACCCAGAACGAGGTGCTGCGCGTGGGCCTGCTGGAAGACTTCCATTGCGACGTGCTGCCGGCCGACTGCGTGCCGCCGGCGCTGACGCTCTCGCCCGCCACGCTGTCGGCCACCTGGCTGTACGGCAACCCCGGCGGCGTGACGGTGGACGCCACCGCCACCGACCCGGCGGCCTTCACCGGCGACCTGTACCTCTACATCGTCGACGGCCAGGGCGTGCTGCAGAACCATGTCTCGCTGTCGGTGCTGGGCACCGGGCGCTACCGCGCCGGCATCGCCGGCACCCACCTGCTGCCGCTGGGGCACCACCAGGGCACCTTCCTGATCCAGCTCTGCCGCGACGCCGATTGCCAGCAGGAATACGCCGGCTCGCCGGTGCGCCTGCCCTACGACTTCCATGTCGTTGCGCAGCGGCTCGACCTGTCCTTCGTGGGCGGCTTCTACGAGCGCACGGTGCACCAGGGCGCGCTCGGTGCCAACCTCGAGATCGAGGTGAATGCACCGGCCGGCGCCTGGGCCGCATCGTCGCCCACGCCCTGGCTGCGCGTGGACACGCCAGCGGGCAACGGCCGCGGCCGGCTGGTGCTGAGCCTGCTGACGCAGAACCTGCCGCTGGGCGCGCACCTCGGCGAGCTCAGCGTGACCTCGGCCGACGGACAGCGCCAGACCGTGGCGGTGCCGGTGCGGGTGATCGCTGCCGAGGCGTTCAAGCTCAACAGCCAGCCGCTGAACTTCCAGGCCACGCAAGGCGCGGTCGTGGCGCCGCAGCCGGTGTTCTTCGACGCCGACCGCCAGCAGGCCGTGCCCTGGACGGCACGCGCCAGCGTGCCATGGCTGAGCCTGTCGCCCGGCAGCGGCGTCACCCCCGGCACGGTGGCGGTGCAGCCGCTGACGGCCGGGCTGGCCGCCGGCACGCACCACGGCACAGTGCTGGTCACCGCGCCGGGCATGGCCGAGCTGTCGGTCCCGGTCAGCCTCACCCTCACCCGGGCCAGCCTGTCGGCCACGCTGCCGGGTGCGGCGCTGCCGACCACCGCGCCGGTGCTCACCTTCGGCGGCGCCAGCGGCAGCGAGCTGGCCACGCAGACGCTCCTGCTGAAGCTCGACACCGGCAGCACCACCTGGCCCTGGACGCTGCGCGACCTGCCGCCGTGGCTCAACGCGTCGGCCACCCAGGGGCGGGTGGACGCGGCGGGCACGCAGTTGAGCTTCACGCCCAACCCGGCCGCGCTCGGCGCTGGGGTGGTCAGCGCCACCGGCCGTGCCGTCATCGCGGCCCAGATCCATGGCGAGGAAGTGACGCTGCCGGTGAGCGTGAGCCTTCAACTCGCCCAGCGCAGCCTGCTGCCCTCGCTATGGGGCGTGGCCCTGTCGAGCACCCCGGCTGGCGCGGTGCTCGCGCGCAGCCTGCGTGTGGACGACAGCCTCGGCGCGGCCGACACCTGGAGCGCCAAGTCCAGCGCCAGCTGGCTGAAGGTGACGGCCAGCGGCCCGACCGGCGTGGAGGGCGCGCTCACGCTCAGCGCCGAGCCCGCCAGCCTGCCGGCCGGGACGCTGAGCCAGGCCACCGTCACGATCAGCAGCGGCACTGCGGGCGTGCAGCCGGTCGAGGTGAAGGTGGCGCTGTGGAAGGGCAGCGGCGGTGCCGCAGCGCTCACCCGGCTGGCGGCGGCGTCGCAGAACAGCTTCCCGTTCCCCGCGCTGGCGGCCGACCCGATCCGCCCCTACTTCTACACCAGCGAGACCCTCACGCTCGAGAGCGCCCGCGTCAACATCTTCCATGCCCACAGTGGCCAGAAGGTGGGCAGCATCCCGGTGCCCGGGGCCCGCATCGTCGCGATGGCGGCCTCGCCCGATGGCGCGCGGCTGTATGCCCTGGACGTGTTTGCCAAGACCATGTTCGTGCTCGACCTGGCCGGCGCCAAGCTGCTCACGAGCTGGCCGCTGGAGGCGCTGCCCTCCACCGTCTGGTCCGAGCTGGGCAAGATGCATGTGCTGCGGCCCGGCGGCACCGAGATCGTGCTGCTGGACACCGGCGAGGCCTACCTCGCCAGCGGCAAGAGCCTGGGCCAGACCGGCCTGAAAGGCGCGCTCGCGATCACGGCCGACGGGCGCCAGGCCTACCTGGGCCGCCGCACGATGGCCGGCGCGCACCTGGCCCGGTTCGGGCTCGCGCCCGCCGTCGCTTCGGGGGGCGGGCTGCTCGTCACGCCGCTGGCCGAGGCCGGCTACGACGCGAACCAGGGCGTGTTCAGCGACCTCGCGCTCGGGGCCGACGCGGCCCGCCTCTACGGCGCCGAGTCCACCCTCGCGGGCTGCGGCTGGGCCACGCTGCCGGCCCTGTCGATCCGCAACGGCACGGCCACCGAAGGGGGCACCGGCCTGCGGGTGTCGGTGGGCAGCGACGGCCGGGTGCTGTGCGCGCTGAAGCTGAACGTCTATGAGGCCCCGGGCAGCACGCCGGACATCACGATCAGCAGCGCGAGCGGCGCGCTGCTCAGGAGCCTGCGCGTCTCGCCACCCACCAGCTCGGGCTTTGCGCCCGCGGTGCAGGCGTTGCTGCCCGCGGCCGACGGCCTGGTCTTCGCCGTGCTGCTGTCGAACCACGAGCTGGTGCTGGTGGCCAACCCGCGCTGAGGCGGGTATCGTTCTGCGCCTGCCCTGCCATGGACACCACCGACACCACCGCCTCTTTGCCCTGGACCGGCGTGTTCTGCGCCTGGGTGGTGGCCGGCGCGGCCACGCTGGGTGCGCTGTTCTTCAGCGAGGTGATGAACCTGCCGCCCTGCGTGCTGTGCTGGTGGCAGCGCATCTTCATGTTCCCGCTGGTGCTGCTGCTGCCGCTGGGCCTGTTCCCGTTCGACCCCCGCGTGGTGCGCTACGCGCTGCCGCTGGCGGCCGCCGGCTGGGGCGTGGCGCTGTTCCATGTGCTGGTGGTGCTTGGCGTCATCCCCGAGTCCCTGCAACCCTGCAGCCAGGGCGTGCCCTGCCGCGAGCTGCAGATCCAGTGGCTGGGTTTCCTGAACATCCCCGTGCTGTCGCTGATGGCCTTCACCCTGCTCGTGGCACTGTTGTGGTGGGCCCGGGCCCGGAGCAACCGATGAGTCGAAAGAACAAGCCCTCCCCCGCCCCGGTGCCGACCCCGGCGCCCGCCGCCCCTGCGGCCGCACCCATCGGCGGTGCCGGGCGGCGCCGGCTGTTCATCGGCGCGGGCGCCGTGCTGGTGCTGGGCTTCGGCGCGGCCACAGTGGCCTACCGGCGCCAGCAGGACAGCGCCGCCGCGCAGGCGGCGCAGAAGAACCAGCCGGCCCTGGTGGGCGCGCATGCGCCACGCATCGGCCCGCGCGAGGCCAAGGTGCAGCTGGTGGAGTTCCTGGACCCGGCCTGCGAAACCTGCGCGGCCTTCTACCCGCACGTGAAGCGCCTGATGGCGGCGCACCCGGGCCGCATCCAGCTCTCGCTGCGCCATGTGCCGCTGCACCAGGGCTCGGACCTCGTGGTGCGCATCCTCGAGGCCAGCCGCGAGCAGGGCCTGTACCTGTCCACCCTGGAAGGCCTGTATGCCGCGCAGCGCCAGTGGGTGGTGCAGCACCGCGTGCAGCCCGATGCGGTGTGGCAGGTGGTGCAGGGCCTGGGGCTGGACCTCGAGCGCCTGCGCTTCGAGATGACCTCGCCGGCGATCGCCGAGCGCATGGCGCAGGACATGGCCGATGCGCGCACGCTGGGCGTGAGCAAGACGCCGGAGTTCTTTGCCAACGGGCGCCCGATGCCGCGCTTCGGCCTCGAGGAACTGCAGACCCTGGTGGACGAGGAAGTGCGCCGGGCCTACCCGTAGCGCAGCGCGCGGCCGGGTGGCCAGGCGTCAGGGGCGCCGGCCGTGCCCAGCGGCGACGAGGCCGGAGGCCGTGCGCTCAGCGGCGCGTGCGGCGCAGGCCGGCGGCAGCCAGCAGGCCCAGGCCGGCCAGCGCCAGCGAACCCGGCTCAGGCACGTTGGTGCCCGGATCGGTGCTGATGTTGTCCAGCGAAATGCCCCCCGTGCCGCCGGTGGCCAGCAGGCC
Organism: Burkholderiales bacterium; assembly: GCA_016213205.1. Taxonomy (GTDB): domain Bacteria; phylum Pseudomonadota; class Gammaproteobacteria; order Burkholderiales; family Burkholderiaceae_C; genus Pseudaquabacterium. The sequence goes on along the minus strand of JACRAZ010000045.1, from coordinate 40,541 downwards.
CGAGAACGTGACCGACACCAGGTTGTCGAAACCGCTCAGCACGAAGTGCTGGAAGTCGGCCGCGCCGCCGGTGCCATCGAGCACGCCATCCAGGGCCAGATCGGCCGTGACCGTGCCACCGCCGAACAGGGTGCCCACGACGCGCAGGATGCTCGCGTTCGGAAACCCGGCCGAGCCGCCGACGAACACCTCGGCCGCGTCCAGGCTGCTGATCGAGAACGTGGCGCCGCCACCGTGCGTCATCGTGATCGGCCCGCCCAGGCCGCCGGCTTCTTCCACCAGCGACTGGGTGCCGTTGCTCGCCAAGGCGATGCTCGGGGCGACAACGTGCATGTGCGACGAGCTGAACACGAAGCCGGCTTCGCTGTAGCTGGTGACGATGGGGTTGCCGTCACCACTGATGCCTTCGAAGCCGATGACGGCGGCCTGTGCCGACAGGGCCGACAAACCCAGCGCCAAGGCTGCGCAACGAACGAGGTGCTTGCTCAACTTGGTTCTCCTCACGAGGTGAAAACGGTGCGGCGGCCGCAAGCAAGTTGAGTGCCGGAAGGCTGCGGCCCAGCATCTGCGCGGCCCGGCGGGGGAGGCGCGGGCTGTGCCCGGGTGCGGCTGTAAAGAATCTCGACGCTTGCACGCCAGATGATCGGCCCGCCTGGCCGCTTACCTCAGCACCCAGGGGGTGCGGCACCAGGTGCAGTGAGTCCCGCCGCCGCGTGGCGCAGGCTGTCTCAGGCCATCAGCCCCAAGGCCCGGTCGAAGTAGGGCAGCCGCGTGAACACCTGGTCGCACATCGCGGGGCTGGCGCCGAACCAGCGGCCGAGTTCGCCGCCCAGCTGGTCCACCGCCACGCTGGGCACCCACACGCCCTGGCCCACGTCGTCGGGGCCGCCCACCACCAGCTCGGGGAAGCGGCCGATCACGCGGCCGCCCTTCACGCCGCCGCCCACCACCCATTGGTGCGCGCCCCAGCCATGGTCGGTGCCCTGGCCGTTGGAGGCGAAGGTGCGGCCGAAATCGCTGGCGGTGAACAGCGTCACGTCCTGGGCCACGCCCAGCTCCACGGTGGCGCGGTAGAACGCGGCCACCGCATCGCCGATCTCGCCCAGCAGCTGGTTCTGGCGCTGGAGCTGGTCGTCACCGTGGGTGTCGAAGCCGCCGATGCTGGCAAAAAAGCACTGCCGCTGCAGCCCGAGCTGGCCGCGCGCGCCGATCATGCGGGCGGCCATCAGCAACTGGCGGCCGAGGTCGGTGTCCGGGAAGGGCGTGCTCAGCGTGGAGGCGCCGACCGCGCCGCTGAGCACGCGCTGGTTGTCGATCGAGCGGCGCATCATGTTCAGCCAGGTCTGCTCGAAGGGGTCGCTGCGGGTTTCGGCCAGCAGGCTGGCCACCGCGCGCGACACCGGGTCGGTGCCGTTCGGGTCGTAGAAGTCGAAGCCGAACGAACCGCTGGCCGACACGCGGTAGGGCGCCAGGCCCTGGTCGCCCGCCTCCCACAGGTTGCCGCCGGCCACGCTGACGGCGCAGTAGCCGCGGTTGTTCGCCCCCGGCTCCACCAGGCGCTCGAGCAGCCGGCCGCCCCAGCCGGTGCGGCCGTTGGTTTCGAGCACCGCGCTCTGCCAGGCGGCCTGCTGGTCGCTGTGCGAGTACAGGTTGGCCGGCAGCGGCACGCTGCGCGCCTGCACCTGCGCACGGGTGGTGGGCACCATCAGCGGCCCGACATTGGCCACCACGGCGGCCTGGCCGGCGTCGAACAGCGGCTTCAGCGCGGCCATCGCCGGGTGGGCGCCGTAGCCGCTGCTGCCCAGCGGCACCAGGGTGTTGGCGGCCAGCGCCAGGTTGGGGCGGGCCTTCTGGTAGGCGGCATAACGCGTGGCATCGGTGGGCACGATCATGTTGTTGGCGTCGTTGCCACCGAACATGAACAGGCACACCAGTGCCTTGTAGCTGCCATTGCCGGGGGTGGCCTGGGCCAGCGCCTGCAGCGGCATCAGCGGCCAGGCGGCGGCCAGGGCGCTGGCGCGCAGGAAGTTGCGGCGTTGCATCATGATGAAGTCCTCAATGCGTTCGGTTCAGCGTTCGGCGGTGCCGGCTGGCACCCGCGACGCCTGCGGGAGACGAAGCCCAGCGAACGCCGCGGAACCGGCTCTGCCGGGCCGCTGGCGTTGCCCCCTTGAGGGGGCGCGCGAAGCGCGTAGGGGGTGGGTCACTTCTGGATCACGTGGTCGGGCGACATCGCCACCACGGTGAGCGCGGCCTTCACGCGGTTCAGGCGCTTGCTGGTGGTGCCACCGGGCAGTGCCGCGATCACCGTCTGCAGCCGGGTGCGCGTGGCGCGGCTCATCTGCAGGTCGAAGAACAGCAGGTCCAGCCGGTCGATCAGGCCGGTGGCCGCACCGTCCACCATCGCCGGCGCGGCCAGCGGGCCGTAGTCCAGCGCCAGCCGCGTGGCGCCGCTGCCGTAGGCGCCGCGGCTGAACAGCTTGGCAAAGAAGTTCAGCGAGCCGACGATGCTGGTCTCGCTGGTGATCTGGAACTCCGGCGCCACCAGGCCGGCCGCTGCCAGCGGGCCCGCGGGCCGGAAGTTGGGCGAGTAGAAGTTGAACACCGAGGGCGCGAGCAGCGGGCTCTGGCCCAGGCCATCCTCGGGTGAATCGAGGTAGTGGATGGCGTTGCGGCCGCTGCTGCTCCTGGCGCCCAGCGCGCGCAGCGCCTGCGCGAAGCGCAGCACCGGCTCGCGCTGCTTGCCCGCGCGCGGCCGGGCGTCGGTGTCGTCGCCGCGCACTTCGGGGTCCAGCAGCACCGCGCGCAGCACCGCGGCCAGGTCGCCCCGCACGCCGCGGCCGTTGTCGGCGAACACCGCCGCCACGCGGCGGATGTAGGCGGCGCTGGGGTTGCTGGTGACCAGGCGCTGGATCAGCTGGCGGCCGATGAAGGGCCCGACGTTGGGGTGGTGGAAGATGCAGTCCAGCGCGTCGGCCAGGTCGCGCTCGGCGCTCTGGCCGGCGGGCAGCACGCGGCCGTCGAGCAGGGTCTTGGGGCCCACATCGTGGTACATCGCCCAGGGCTTCATCGGCTGGGTCCACAGCGCGTCGTTGTTGGCGTCGTACTTGTGGAAATTGCGCGCCACCGTGTTGTCGCGCCCGCCGAAGCTCCAGCCGCTGAAGGCCTTGGCGAAGCCCTTGACCACCGCCTCGTCGTAGGTGGGCACGGGCTTGCCGTCGGCGCCGAGCTGGGGGCTGCCATCGGCGTTGAGCTTCACCAGGCCGATGGAGAACAGCTGCAGCACCTCGCGCGCGTAGTTCTCGTTCGGGTGGGTGCCCTTGGCGGGGTTCTCCTTCTCGGAGGCCAGCATGTTCAGGTAGTAGCCCATGGCCGGGTGCAGCGTCACCTCCTGCAGCAACTGGCGGTAGTTGCCGAAGGCGTTGCGGTTGAGCAGGTCCAGGTAGCTGCTCATCGCGTAGGGCCGGATGTCGGGCGCGATGTTGGAGATCACGAAGATCTGCAGCAGCGCCCAGCTCACCCGTGCCCGCAGCGCATCGGGGCCGAACAGCCACTGCTGCCACACCGCCTCGTAGCTCCATTCCTCCGGCGCCTTGCGCTTGCCGGTGCGGGCGCGTTCGGCATCCAGGTAGGCCACGTGGCCGGTGGCGGGCAGGGCCATCTGTTCGTCCAGCCAGGCGGCAAAGCCCTTGGCCTGCAGCGCGGCCACCTCTTCGGGCGAACGCGGGCCGAAGCTGGCCTGGCTGAGCCAGCGCGCGGCGTCGCGCGGGCTCGGGGCCAGCGCGGCTGCCTGGGCGCGGCGCCGTGTGTCGGTGCCGGCGCCGGCAGCGGCCACGCCGGTGTCGGCCGGGGCCTCCTCGCCACCACCGCAGGCCGCCAGCAGCGCGGCGGCGGCAGCCGCGGCCGTGAGGCCGTGGGCGGGCGCCGTGGCGGGGGTGGCGGGGGCGGCCGCTTCGGCCGCCCGGCGGGTCGCAGGTGGCGCCGGCGGCGGCCCGCCGATGTCGCCCGTCAGCGTGAGCGCTGCGCTGTGATCGTCCATGCTCGTCCTCCTGGGTTTCTCCCGGCGGGCGACTGTGCGCGTGGACGCTGTCTTTTGCCGCTACGAGCTGTAAGCATTTGCGCTGACGGGAAGGGGCAGCCGGGCGCTGCGGCCTGGCGTGCCGCGCTAGCATGCCGTTCTCACCGTGGCCCGCCCGCGCGTGCGGGTGGGGCGCCCAGTCGGGTGGCCCCGCCGCGCCGCCCGACGGCGTGCCGACGGTGCCAGCACAGGGAGGAACAATGATGAACACATGGCGCGTTGCGCTCACACTCGCGGCCACGCTGTGGCTGGCCGCTTGCGGCGGCGGCCGCGACAGCGGCGCCGATGCGGCCCGCAGCCCCAGCACCGCGACCCAGGCTGCCGCCGCATTGGCGGCGCGGGTGCCCGGCGGGCCGCCGCGGCGGGCCCTGTCCGGCGCCGAGGCGGCGGCGGTGGACCCGGCCGATGCCGCCGACCAGCTGCTGGACTTCGCGGAGGTCTACTACCCCGAGTACTTTCCGGAGCATGCGGCCAGCGCCACGCTGGAGGGCTACCGCTACCGCCAGTACAGCACCGGCATCTACCTCGCGGTGCGCGAGGGCCAGGTGTTCGTGCTGGGTGGCGCCTTCGGCAGCGAGGTGGTGGCGGTGGGGCCCCTGGGCCAGTTCATCACGCCGCGGCCGCGGGTGCTGTCCGGCGTGTGCGAGCAGGCCGGGGTCGTGGTGGGCAGCTTCGTCACGCCGGCGGCCGCGGTGCGCAAGAACGCGGCCGTCACGGTGGCCGGTTGCACCGGCCCGCTGCGTGGGCAGGTGTGGCGGCAGACCTCCGGGCCCCCGGTGGCGCTGGTGTCCACCGTCAACCAGACCCTGAGCTTCGATCCGCCCGCGCCAGGCAGCTACGGGTTCCAGGTGAACTTCATCGACGCCGTCGGCAACCCGCGCAGCCAGGACCTCAGCCTCACCGTCGCGGCGGCCAGCGGCCAGGCGCTGGGCCTCACGGTGCGGGCCAGCCAGTCGGTGCGCGCAGGGGGCAAGGTGTCGGTGCGCGCCTGGCCCACGCTGCCCGAGGGCGACAGCGTGAAGGCCGTGCGCTGGGCGCAGATCGAGGGCCCGCCGGTCACGCTGGACACGCGCAGCAGCCGGCTGGCGCTCTTCACCGCGCCGCAAGTCACGCGCGACACGGTGCTGCGCCTGCGCGCCACGCTCTACACCACCCAGGGCCGCATCGACGGCGACGAGGTGCTGGTGCTGGTGGAGGCCCACCCGCAGGCACGGGCCGACGACGAGGCCGCGGTCTGGTCCGACAGCCATGTCGACCGCGTGGTGCCCTACCTGCCCTCGGGGCGGCATGCCGCCGTGCTGCAGCGCTGCGTCTACGACCCCGGCACGCTGGCCTGGGGCCCGGGCATCAACACCTGCCTGCTGGCCGAACTGCCCTTCCTGGCGCAGGAAACCGGCGGCGGCCTGCCCACGGTGGAGCAGGTGATGGGCCGGGTGCTGGTCTCGCACGACTGGCTGGGCCGCAACTTCGAGGCCTTCCTGCGCACGCACGACATTCATGGCGACTTCCGCCGCATGCTCAACAGCGTGACGGCGATCGTGCTGTCCAGCGCGGTGCGGCCCTCGTTCTACTACCCGGTCACCGGCGCGATCTACCTCGATGCCGACAACTTCTGGCTCACGCCCGAGGAGCGCGACACCATCAACGAGGCGGCGGACTACCGCAGCGAGTTCGGCAGCGAGCTGCAGTTCGCCGACCTCTGGCGCTACGTGAAGGACGGCCGCGACCTGTTCGGCTACTACGACCCGCGCGTGCGGGTCACGCGCACGCTGGACCACGTGCGTGACGAATCGGTGCAGGTGCTGTACCACGAGCTCGGCCATGCGCTCGACTACCTGCCGCCTTCGGTCTACCGGGCGCTGCACTACGGCCAGGACGTGTGGGACAGTGTCGGGCCGCGGGTGGGCGCCGGCCTGCTCACCTCGTCCACCGTGAGCGCGGTGTTCCCGCTGCAATCACGCGAGCTGGCCGACCTGAGCCGCGTGCTGTACCGCGGCGCCAACGCCACGGCCGCGCAGCGGGCCTACACGCCGGGGCAGATCGGGGCCTGGTTCGAGGCCGACCTGGCAACCGACCTCTACAGCTACAACACCCCGCGGGAAGACACCGCGATGGTGCTGGAAGAAGTCATGCTGCAGCTTCGCCTGGGCATCCGGCGCGACGTGGCCTTCGTCGACCCGATCAGCGCGGGCCTGGGGGCATCGGTCGTGCGCTGGGGCCAGCGCGGGCGCGTGGGTGATGCGCGGCTGCGGCCGCGTGTGCAGGCCATCGTGCAGGCCCTGACGCCCTGGCTGGAGGCCGAGGCGCTGGACCGGCTGGCGCCGCCGACACTGCTGCGCACCGGGGACACCTGGTCGGCGAACCTGGCGCCGCTGGCCATCCCGCGGCAGGCCCGCCCGGCCGACGCGCCGCCCACGCTGGCCGAGATCTGGCAGGCCCAGCAGGCGCTGCAGCGCATGCGCGAGTCGCGGCACCCCCGCACGCTGCGGCTGCCGCCGCCCGGGGCGCGCTGAGCCATCGGCCTTCGGCCCCGCGAGACCAGGCCGGCAGCGCGCTCAGCGGCCGATGCCGTACCAGCCGAAACCCAGGCCCCAGCGCGTGGGGCCGGCGGCGCCGGCCTCGCGGCTGGCGGTGAGGTCCAGGCCCAGGCGCTCGGGCACCAGCCACCAGCGGCCGCCCAGCGTCTGCTGGGTGCCGCCGAAGGCCTCGCGCCGGCTGTTGGCCTGCAGTTCGGCAAACAGCAAGGCGCTGGGGCCGGGGGTCCACGCCAGCGCCAGGTTCAGCAGCGTGGCGCGCTGCCCACCAGGGCCGTGCTGGCGTGCGGCGCCGAGGTTGGCGTGCACCGCCCAGGCCTCGGCGGCCTGCCAGCTGGCCAGGGCCAGGGCTTCGCTGCCCTCGCGCTGCCAGCCCTCGGCGCTGGTTTGCGCGCTGCTGGTGGCCAGCTTCAGGCCGAAGCCCAGCTCGCCGGCGGCCGTGTTCAGGCGCGCGGCGGCCGGCGCCCATTTCAAGGCCAGGCCGGCACTGCTGCGCACCGGACCGCGTGGCTGGTGGCGGGTGAGGTCGGCGCCCAGTTCCAGGCCCTCGGCCACGCCGCAGGCCGGCGCCAGCACCCAGGCCCGCTCGGCGCCGGCGCGTTCGTGCCAGCCTTCGAGCTGGCAGGTGCCGGGTTCGGCGGTGCCGGCGTCGTCGGTGGCCAGCGGGCGGCCGGCCTGGGCCCCGGGGGGCAGGGCCAGCAGGGCGCCCAGCGCGAGGGCGGGCAGCAGGGCCAGGCGCTGCGGGGCGCAGCGCTGGCGTGGGTAATTCGGCAGAAATGGCATGGTGTGCGGGAGGTCCGGAAGGAGAGGCACAGGATCGCCAGGCGCGCGCGCGCAGGCTTTGACCAGTGGCAATGCGGCAACGCTGGGCGCGAGGATATCGTGCGCCACCGGGGTGCGGGCCCGCCGAATGGGCGGTGCAAGGGCATCCCCGCAGTGGCAGGCGAGCCCGCCTCGCGTAGGGTGCGCACCGGCGGCATGTGCCGCAGCCCCGAGGGAAGACCGTGAGCGAGCCGAAGCTGATCCTGGACTACGTCTACGAATACGAGGCGGCGCAGCCCGACCGTGTATTCCTGACCCAGCCCATCGGCGGCGGCCGCGTCGTCGACTACACCTGGGGCCAGACCCTGGACCAGGCCCGCCGCATGGCCGCGCACCTGGCCAGCCTGGGCCTGCCGCGGGGCGCGCGCATCGCGATCCTGTCGAAGAACTGCGCGCACTTCTTCCTGGCCGAGCTGGCCATCTGGATGGCTGGCGGCACCACGGTGGCGATCTTCCCCACCGAATCGCCCGAGAACGTGCGCTACGTGCTGGAGCACAGCGAATCGAGCCTGCTGTTCGTCGGCAAGCTCGATACCTGGGACGAGCAGGCGCCCGCGGTGCCGGCGGGCCTGCCGCTGATCGCCTTTCCGCTGGCGCCCGACTCGGCGCGCACGCTGCCGCAGTGGGACGACATCGTGGCCCGCACCACCCCGCTGGCCGGCCGGCCGGCGCGGCGGCCGGACGAGCTGTCGATGCTGATCTACACCTCGGGCTCCACCGGCCAGCCCAAGGGCGCGATGCACAGCTTTGCCGGCATCTCGCGCGTCAGCGAAGGCATCGTGGCCAACTCGCGCGCCGAGATGGGCGACACGCTCAACGAAGGCCGCGTGATCTCCTACCTGCCGCTGGCGCACTGCTTCGAGCGCGCCTGGGTGGAATGCGCCGCCTTCGTGGACGGCCGCACACGGGTGTACTTCTCCGAATCGCTGGACACCTTCCTGGCCGACCTGCAGCGCGCCCGGCCCACCAGCTTCATCTCGGTGCCGCGGCTGTGGCTGAAGTTCCAGCAGGGCGTGTTCGCGAAGATGCCGCCCAAGAAGCTGGACCGCCTGCTGCGCCTGCCCTTCATCGGCAAGCTGGTGGGGCGCAAGGTGCTGGCCGGGCTGGGGCTGGGCGAGGTCAAGCGCGCGGGCAGCGGCTCGGCGCCGATTCCGGCCGAGCTGATCGGCTGGTACCGCCGCCTCGGGCTGAACCTGATCGAGGGCTACGCGATGACCGAGGACTTCGCCTACTCGCACTCCACCACCCAGGACCATGTGGCACCGGGTTACGTGGGCCTGCCGCAGGCCGGGGTCGAGGTGCGCATCGACGACGATGGCGAGATCCTGATCAAGTCCCCCGGCCAACTGGTGGGCTACTACAAGCAGCCGGACGAATACGCGCGCTGCCTCACGCCCGACGGCTACTTCCGCACCGGCGACCTGGGCGAACGCAATGCCGAGGGCCTGCTGCGCATCACCGGCCGCAAGAAAGAGCTGTTCAAGACGGCCAAGGGCAAGTACGTTGCGCCCGCGCCGATCGAGAACCAGCTCAACGCGCACCCGATGATCGAGCTCTCGCTGGTGTCCGGCGTGGGCCAGCCCTCGGCCTTCGCGATGGTGCTGCTGGCCGAGGACCTGCGCCCGCGCCAGCACCAGGCCACGCTGCGCACGCAGGTGGAGGCCGAGCTCGGCACGCTGCTGCAGCAGGTGAACCGCAGCCTGCCCGAGCACGAGCACCTGCGCATGCTGGTGGTGATGGCCGAGCCCTGGTCGATCGAGAACGGCTGCCTGACGCCGACGATGAAGATCAAGCGCAGCCGCGTCGAGGCGGTGGTGGCGCCGCAGCTAGAGCAGTGGTATGCGCAGCGCGGCCCCGTGATCTGGGCATGAACTAGCACTCATAAGGAGCGTCACCATGGGCGGCGACATCGGGGCAGCAGGCGCAACCATCCGCAGCCCCGGTGCGGTCGATGCGTCGCCTGCCGTGGTGGCGGCGCCGCCGGCCTCCGTCACCGGCGGCGAGCGCGTGGCGCGTGCGCTGCAGGCCCACGGGGTGCGCTGGCTGTTCACGCTGTGCGGCGGCCACATCTCGCCGATCCTGGCCGCGGCCAAGGCGCTGGGCATCCGGATCGTCGATGTGCGCGACGAGGCCACCGCGGTGTTCGCCGCCGATGCCAGCGCGCGCCTGACCGGCGTGCCCGGCGTCGCCGCGGTGACGGCCGGGCCCGGCATCACCAACACCATCACCGCGCTGAAGAACGCGCAGCTCGCGCAATCGCCGCTGGTGCTGCTGGGCGGTGCGGCGCCCACTGCGCTGCAGGGGCGCGGCGCGCTGCAGGACATCGACCAGTGCCCGCTGGTGGCGCCGCACGTCAAGCGCTTCTTCAAGGCGCGCCGGGTGCGCGACTTCCTGCCCATGCTCGACCAGGCCTTCGCGCTGGCCGCCTCGGGCGTGCCGGGGCCGGTGTTCGTGGAATGCCCGGTCGACCTGCTGTACGACGAAACCTCGATCCGTGGCTGGTATGCCGAGGCCGCCGGCCACGGCACGGGCCTGGCCGACCGCGCGCTGCGCTGGTACCTGAACCGCCATGCGCAGCGCATGTTCGACCGTGCCGCCGAGCCGCAGGACCCGGCGCCGCAGGCGGTGGTGGTGCCGCAGGCCTCCGACGGCAGCCAACGCGCCGCGCTGGCCGCGCTGGCGCGCGCCGAGCGGCCCTTGGTGGTGATCGGCAGCCAGGCCCTGGTGCGGGCGGAGCAGGCCGCGCGGCTGGCCGCAGCGGTGGCGGCGCTGGAGCTGCCGGTGTACCTGTCGGGCATGGCGCGCGGGCTGCTCGGGCGCGAACACCCGCTGCAGATGCGCCACCAGCGCCGCCTGGCGCTGCGCGAGGCCGATTGCGTGCTGCTGGCCGGCGTGCCCTGCGACTTCCGGCTCGATTACGGCAAGCACGTGCGCCGCAGCGCCACGCTGATTGCCGCCAACCGCAGCGCGCGTGATGCACGCCTGAACCGCCGCCCCGACGTGGCCGCGATCGGCGATGCCGGCGCCTTCGTGCAGGCGCTGGCGCAGGCCTGGGTGGGCCAGGGCGGCGAGGGCTCGCGCTGGGCCGCTTGGCGCGACACGCTGCGCGCGCGTGATGCCCAGCGCGAGGCCGAGATCGACCAGCAGGCCGCGCAGGCGGGTGAACACGTCAACCCGATCGCGCTGTTCCGAGCGCTCGAGCGCGAGGCCGGCCCCAACACCGTGCTGGTGGCCGACGGGGGCGACTTCGTCGCCACCGCGTCCTACGTGCTGCACCCGCGCAGCCCACTGAGCTGGCTGGACCCGGGCGCCTTCGGCACGCTGGGCGTGGGTGCGGGCTTTGCGCTCGGGGCCGCGCTGGCGCGGCCGGGCTGCGAGCTGTGGGTGGTGTTCGGCGACGGCGCCTGCGGCTGGAGCCTGGCCGAGTTCGACACCTTCGTGCGCCACGGCATCCCGCTGGTGGCGGTGGTGGGCAACGACGGCGGCTGGACCCAGATCGCGCGTGAGCAGGTGAAGATGCTGCACGACGACGTGGGCACCGTGCTCGCCCGCACCGACTACCACGCGGTGGCCGCCGGCTTCGGTGCCGCCGGCCTGCTGGTGCGCCGGGCCGACGAGTGGCCCGCCGCGCTGGCCGAAGCGCGTGCGCTGGCGGCCGCCGGCCGGCCGGTGCTGCTGAACGTGTGGCTGGACAAGACCGAATTCCGCGACGGCTCGATCTCGATGTAGCGCGCCGTCCGGCGCCAGCGGCGTGCGCGGCGATCGCGGCGCGCCTTCCTGCGGCGCCCTACACCACGCAGGCCTGGTCGCGCCCCAGGTGCTTGGCGCGGTAGAGCTGGCGGTCGGCGCTGGCCAGCAGCTCGGCCGCGCTGCCGCCGGCCTCGCCGGGCGGCAGTGCGTCGCGGCCGGCCACGCCAAGGCTGATGGTCAGCACCTGGTGCGACGGCGAGCCGCTGTGCTCGATGCCCAGGTCCTTGACCAGCAGGCCCATGCGGCGCGCCAGCTCCAGTGCGCCGGCGGCGTCGGTCTCGGGCAGGATGCAGGCGAACTCCTCGCCGCCGTAACGCGCCAGCAGGTCGCCCGGGCGGTTCAGCCCCGCGGCCAGCACCTGGGCCACGCGGCGCAGGCAATCGTCGCCGGCCTGGTGGCCGTAGGTGTCGTTGAAGTGCTTGAAGTGATCGATGTCGATCAGCACCACCGACAGCGGGCTGCCGTGGCGCACCGCGCGCAGCCACTCCTGCTGCAGCCGGTCGTCGAAGTAGCGGCGGTTGAAGACGCCGGTCAGCCCGTCGACGAAGGCCATCTGCCGCAGCAGGTCGGACTGGTGCTTGAGCGTCAGGTGGGTCTTGACCCGCGCCCGCACCACCGCCGGGTTGATCGGCTTGGTGATGAAGTCCACCGCGCCCGCGTTCAGGCCGCGGGTTTCTTCGTTGTCGTCGCTGTGCGCGGTGACGAAGATCACCGGCAGGTCCACGGTGCCGGGGTCGGCCTTGAGCCTGCGGCAGACCTCGAAGCCGTCCATGCCGGGCATCACCACGTCCAGCAGCACCAGGTCGGGCTGCTTCTCGCGCACCAGCTTCAGCGCCTGTTCGCCGTGCGTGGCCACGAAGATCTGGTGGTCGGCCGCGAGCGCCTGGTACAGCGTCTGCACGTTGGCCGGCTGGTCGTCCACCACCAGCAGCCGCGACCGGCGCTGCGGGATCCCGAGGTGCAGCGGGAGCTTCATGTCGTCCATTCGCGTTCCAGCGTGGCGCAGTGACGCAGGGCGGCGTCGAAATCCAGTTGCGACATCGCCTCGGCCAGCGCCGCCAGCGCGGCCGGGCCGCCGGGCCCGTGGGCGCGCTGCAGCTCGGCGAAGGCGTCGGTGGCGGCCATGTCGGTGTCGCGCAGCAGGCGGGCCAGGCCGGTGAGCAGGCGGCGCAGCAGCGCAGGGTCGGGGCCCGCCGGCGTGGCGCCCGGGGCCGCCTGCCCCAGCGCCGCCGCCAGCGCGGGCAGCAGCTCGGCCAGCGCGTCGCGCGTTTGCTGCGCGGCCTGGCGCAGCCGCTCGGGCACCGTTGCCGCGTTGTCGAAGCCGATGCCGCCGCTGCCGGCGGTGGCGGTCGCCAGGCCTTTTTCCAGCTCGGCGGCCACGGCCGCCAGCGGGCGGGCGCCCAGGGTGGCGCTCAGGCCCTTGAGGGTGTGCAACTGGCGGGCCGCGTCGTCGCGCTGGCCGGCCTGCAGCAGGGCCTGCAGCTCATCGGCCTGCTGCGCCAGGTTGCCGGCAAAGGAGCCGGCCATGCGCAGGAACACGTCGGCGCGGCCGCTCATGCGTTCGATCGCGCTGGCCAGCTCGATGCCCAGCGCCTGCGCGCGCTCGGCCAGCGGAGTTGGCACCACGAAGGGCGGCGGCCGCCGGCCGGCACGTGCCGGCGCCTGGGCGGCCGGCGGGGCTGCGCGCTGCACCGCATGGCCGGCATGGCGCAGCAGCGTGACCACCAGCTCGTCCAGGTCGAAGGGCTTGCCCACGTGGTCGTTCATGCCCGCGGCCAGGCAGGCGGCGCGATCGCTGGCCATCGCGTTGGCCGTCATCGCGATGATCGGCAGCGAGGCCAGGCCCAGTTGCTGGCGGATGTGGCTGGTGGCGGTGTAGCCGTCCATCACCGGCATCTGCAGGTCCATCAGCACCACGTCGTAGGGCGGGCTGGCCTGCGCGATGCGGTCCACGCCCTGCTGGCCGTCGCTGGCCAGGTCGACCGTGGCGCCTTCGTCGGCCAGCAGTTCCTGCGCCACCTGCTGGTTGGTGGCGTTGTCTTCCACCACCAGCAGGCGCAGGCCCTGCAGGCGGCGTTCACCGCGCGCGGGCGTGCTGGGGCGCGAGGGATGCGGCTCGCCCCGGCTGGCGCGCGCATCGACCACCGCATCGAGCAGCATCGAGGCCGTGACCGGCTTGACCAGGTAGCCGTTGAGCAGCGCCTGGTCCGCCGCCGGGCGATCGGCCAGCTTGGCGCGGCCGGCGGCGGTGACCATCAGCACCAGCGGCGCATCGCCGCCGGTGCTGGCGCGCAGGCGTTCGCTGGTTTCCCAGCCGTCCATGCCGGGCATCTGCCAGTCCACGAACACGGCCTGGTAGGGCGCGGCACCTTTGGCGGCGCGTTGCTGCACCAGCGCCAGCGCCTGCTCGCCGCTGGCCGCGCTGTCCACCTCCCAGCCCAGCGAGCGGGTCATCGCGGTGAGCACCTCGCGTGCGGCCGGGTTGTCGTCGACCACCAGCACGCGCAGCGCGGTGGGGGTGGGGCGGGGCAGGGCCGGCAGCACCTCCTCGGTGGCGATCTCGAAGCTGAGCGTGAAGCTGAAGCGGCTGCCGCGGCCGGGCGCGCTGTCGAGCTTCATCTCGCCGCCCATCAGGGCCACCAGGCGCTGGCTGATCGACAGGCCCAGGCCGGTGCCACCGAAGCGCCGCGTGGTGGACGACTCGGCCTGCGAGAAGCCGCTGAAGATGTGCTGCTGGTGCTCGGGCGCGATGCCGATGCCGGTGTCGCGCACGCTGAACTCGAGCAGCGCGTCGGTGACGTTGCGGGCCACCACGCGCACCCCCACCACCACCTCGCCCTGCTGGGTGAACTTGATCGCGTTGCCGCCCAGGTTGATGAGCACCTGGTTCAGCCGCAGGTCGTCGCCCACCAGGCCCGGCGGCACCGCGGGGTCGATGTCGAACAGCACCTCCACCGGCTTGGCGCCCAGGTTGGCCGAGAGGATGACCGAGAGGTCGCGCATCAGCCGGTCGAGCCGGAAGGGCCGCGGGTCCAGCTCCATCTTGCCGGCCTCGACCTTGCTGAAGTCGAGGATGTCGTTGAGCAGCCCGAGCAGCGCGCGCGCGGCGCGTTCGGTCTTGTCGGCGTAATCAAGCTGGCGCGGCGTGAGCTCGGTGTTGTGCAGCAGCTTGAGCATGCCGAGGATCGCATTCATCGGCGTGCGGATCTCGTGGCTCATGTTGGCCAGGAACTGGCTCTTGGCGCGCGAGGCCTGCTCGGCCGCGAAGGTGGCGTTCTTCAGGTCGGTGATGTCGATGCGGAAGCCCACGGTGTGGCCGTCGGGCATCTTGCGCTCGATCACGCGCAGCCAGCGGCCGCCATCGAGTCGCTGCTCGAGCGTGATGTTGCCGGCACGGTGCGCGGCCAGGCGCTCGGCCACCCAGGCCTCGATGCGGCCCACCGCCTCGGGGTACTGGCCACGCTCGGCGCCGGCGCGCACGATGTCCTCGAACTTGCGCCCCGGCACGATCAGGTCGGCCGAGGTGCTGTACAGCTCGCGGTACTTGTCGTTGCAGAACACCAGCCGGTCTTCGGCGTCGTACAGCACGAAGGCCTCGTTGACGGCATCGATCGCGCCGCGCAGCAGCGCCTCGGCGCGGCGCACTTCCTCTTCCGCGCGCTTGACGGCGGTGACGTCGATGGCCATGCCCACAAAGCCGTGCACCACGCCGTCGCGGTTGTCGGGGATCAGGTGCACCACCGAGTAGGCCTTGGTGCCGTCGTCTCGCTCGCGAACGAAGTCGTAGCTGATGCCCTGGCCGGCCAGCGCCGCGTCCACCGAGCCGCGCTGCGCCTCGGCGAAGGCCGGGCCGACGAACGCCTCGAAGCTCGCGCCCTGGCTCTCCTCGGGCGAGCCGCCGTAGAAGTCGTAGCTGGCGCGGTTGGCAAACTGGAGCCGGCGGTGGCGGTCGAAGTAGGTCAGCCGGCCGGGGATGTTGTCGGTGACCAGCCGCATCAGGTGCTCGCTCTCGACCACCTTGGCCTCGGCCAGCTTGCGCTCGGTGACGTTGGTGTAGGTGGTCACGAAGCCGCCGCCGGGCAGCGGGACGCCGCGCACTTCCAGCGTGATGCCGTCGGGCCGCGTGCGCTCGAAGTGGTGCGGCACCGGGTTGCGCGCGCGCTCGACGATCTGGCGCACAGTGAACTCGATGTCGACATCGCCGTACTCGCCGCGCTGCGCGTTGCTGCGGATGATGTTCTCGAAGGTGGTGACCGGCCCCTCGAACAGCGCGTCGGGCAATTGCAGGAGCTGGCGGAACTCGATGTTGCAGGTGATGAGGTTCAGCTCGCCGTCGAACACGCTCAGGCCGCAGGGCAGGTTCTCGATGATGACCTGCATGCGTTCGTTGGCGCGGCGTAGCGCCTCCTCGGCCTGCTTGCGCTCGGTGATGTCGAGCTGGGTGCCGGTCAGCCATTCGGGCCGGCCGTCGGCCGTGCGCGAGATCAGGCTGCCGCGGTGCAGCAGCCAGACCCAGTGGCCCTGCTTGTGGCGGCTGCGCATCTCGCACTCGAACTGCTCGGTCTCGCCGCGGAAATGGCGCTTGAGCAGCCCATCGGCGCGATGCTGGTCCTCGGGGTGGTGCATCGCCACCCAGGTGCTCGGCGTGATCGGCCCCAGCTCGGCCAGCGTGTAGCCCAGCATCGCGGCCCAGCGCTCGTTGAGCGTCATCTCGCCGGTGGCCACGTTCCACTCGAGCGTGCCCACGCGGGTGCCCCGCAGGATGTTGGCCAGGCGCTGGCGCTCGCGCGCGAGGTCCTGCGCGGCGCGCTTGCTGGCGCTCACGTCGCTGCGGATCGACACGTACTTCTCGATCTTGCCGTCGGCGCCCTTGAAGGGCGCGATCACCGCATCCACCCAGTACAGCGAGCCGTCCTTGGCGCGGTTGCACACCTCGCCACGCCAGGGCTGGCCGCCGGCGATGGTGCGCCACACCTCGGCCCAGAAGCCCTCGGGCTGCTGGTCGGACTTGACGACGCGGTGGTTCTGGCCCAGCAGTTCCTCGCGGCTGTAGCCGCTGATCTGGCAGAACTTGTCGTTCACCTCGATGATGCGGCCGGCGCGGTCGGCCACCGAGACGATGGCGTGCAGGTCGATCGTGGCCAGCAGCGCCTCGTTCTCGCGTAGCGCAGCCTCCAGCTGCACGCGGGCGTGGTGCTTGTCGGTGATGTCGGAGCCGATCTCCATGAAGCCCACGAGCCGGCCTTGGGCGTCGTGCAGCGGCTGGATCTCGGTGTCCAGCCAGTACTCGCTGCCGTCCTTGGCACGGTTGAGGACCTCCACCCGGCAGCTGGTGCCGTCGGCGGCCGAATCGGCCAGCGTCTTCAGCACCGCCGGGTCGCCCTTGCCGCTGCCCAGCAGCTCGCCCGGCGTGTGGCCGACGGCCTCCTGCAGCGCGTAGCCGGTGATGCGGGTGAAGCCCGCGTTGACCCAGGTGATGTGCAGGTTGCGGTCGGTGATCGTCACGCAGTTGGAGGTGTGCTGCACCACCTTGGCCAGCCGGTCGAGGTCGGCCGTCATGCGCTGCGCGAGCGACAGCGCGCGGATGCGCCCGGCGGCCAGCGACCACACCGCCAGCGCGCCCAGGCAGGTGAGCAGCGCGCCGCCGGAGCCGATGTAGGTGACGATGCTGCGGTCCAGCGCCGCCTCGAAGGCCGGCGTGGTGCTGGCGCGCAGCGTGAGCAGGCGTCCGGCCACCTGGAGCTGGCGCCGCGTCTCGAACATGCGGCCCTGGTAGTTGACGCTGGTGACCGCCGCGGCGGCCCGGCCCAGGTGGCCGTCGGCGTCGTACACCAGCTGGTCGGCGTGCGCGCCATCGCCGTCGAAGAGCTCGAAGTCCAGCAGACCGTCGGTGACCTTGGCACTGTCGCGCAGCAGCTCCTTCAGCACGAAGGGCGTGTACACCAGGCCCTGGACGAGCTGGCGGCGCTGGTCCGGCGTGACCGGGTCGGTGCCGCGGCGGTAGATCGGCATCATCAGCAGGAAGCCGGGCTGCTGCGTCTTGTCCTGCACCAGGTGCAGGCGGCCCGTCAGGCGCGGCTCGCCGGTGGCCACCGCGGCCTCGGCGGTGGCACGGCGGCCGGCCTCGGAGCCGATGTCGTAACCCAGCGCCTCCACGTTGGGTGCCAGGGGTTCGATGTACTTGATGACGTAAAGGTCGGGCGCGTTGCCGCTGGTGCGCACGCTGAAGCCGGGCGCGTCGTCGGCGCGTTCGGCGGCGACGAAGTGATCGAGCGCCTCGCGCTTGACATGCGCGATGTAGCCGAAGCCCAGCACGCCGGCGTAATCGGTGGCGAGGTTGCGCAGGTCGATGAAGTCGCGGAACTCGTCGCGGTCCACCTGGCGGCTGGTGGTGAACACGGCGCGCGCGCTCTTCAGCCCGTTCAGCGGCTGGCGGAAGCGCCGCTGCACCTCGGTTTCCAGGCGCTCGACGTGGCGCTCGAACAGGGACCGCGCGGCGGCGTCGAGCTGGGCCTGGCTCCACAGGATGGCCACGCCGGTGAGCATGACGCCACCGAACCAGACCGCGGCGGTGAGCACCACCGCATGGCGGCGCTGCTGCGCATGGGTGTCCGTCGGCAGCCCCGCACGGTGGCCGAACTGGCCCGAGACCGGGGCGGGCGGGGGCGCCTGCCGGGCCGCGCGCACGGCCACCATGCAGCGCCAGTAGATCGGCGGTGCGGCCACCAGCACCAGGGTGAAGGCGTCCAGCAGGCTGGCGCCCAGGCCACGCAGGTGCGGTGCCAGGGTTGGCAGCAGCAGCATCAGCGCGGTCTCGACCAGCACCAGGACGACCACGATCTCGGCCAGCAGGCGAACAGGAATTTGACCGGGCTTCATGGCAGGTGGGCGGGCCTCGACTGCTGGCAAACGTCCGTGATGGGGTAGCGCCGGCCCTCGCAGGCCGGGTGCGTGTGCCGATTCTGGACCGTGGGGCTGGTCGCCAACACGGAATCTGGGGGGCGAATGGGGCGCAAATCGGGGTGCTCGGCAGCAGCGGTCAGAAGAAGTCCACCGTGTTCGGCCGCTGCCCGCCGGTGGCGGGGCTCAGCGTGCCCGGCGGCGCTGCCGCGCCGGCCACGCGGTGGGTGCGCATCGGCTGCGGCGGCGGGTCGGGCACGAACACCGGTTCGCCGGTGCCCAGGTCGAAGGCGTCGAGCACCTTGGCGAGCGCGCTCACCTGGGTTTGCAGGTCCTGGGCCGCGTTGGCCGAGCGCTCGGCCACCGACAGGTTCTGCTGGGTGACCTGGCCGAGCTGCTCCATCGACTGGGTGACCATCTTCATGCCCTGGGCGCTGTCGGAGGCATCGGACAGGATGGTGGTGAACATCGCGCCCACCTGCTGCACCGACTGCACCAGCGCGGCCATCGAACGGCCGGCCTGGCCCACCTGGGTGATGCCGCGCTCGACCACGTCGGTCGAGCGGGTGACGAGGCGGCGCGCGTCGCGGGCGGTGGTGGCGCTGCGCTGCGCCAGCGCGCGCACCTCGGCGGCCACCACGGCAAAACCGCGGCCGTGTTCGCCGCTGCGCGCGGCCTCCACCGCCGCGTTCAGCGACAGGATGTTGGTCTGCGCCGCGATCGCGTCGATGGTGGCCAGCAGTTCGGTGACCTGCCGCGACGAGGCCTCGATGTCGTGCATGGTGCGCACGACGTCCGCGATCGTCGTCTCGCCTTCGCTGGCGGCGGCCTGCGCCTGTTCCGACATGGCGCGCGCGGCGTTCGAGGCCTCGTGGTTGTTGCGCGCGATGATGCTGATCTGGTCCAGGCACATCGCCGAATCGCGCAGCTCCTGCGTGCTGGATTCGGTGCGCTGGCAGAGTTCGGCGCTGCAGTCGGCCACGCGGTGCGCGGCCGTCTGCACCGCGCCGGCGCAATCGCGCACATGGCGCAGCTCGTCGGCCATGCGCTGCTGCATCGCGCGCAGGCGCTGGCCGGCCGGCGTGTCGGCACGCAGCACGTCCAGGTTCAACGAAATCCGGCTGCCGCGGTTCATGGCCTGCACCAGCAGCGCCAGCTCCCAGCCTTCCAGGTTGGCACGGTAGAGTGCGTGGGCCACGCGGGCGAGCAGGGCCGCCTGCAGCACCACCATCGAGGCATGCAGCAGCAGTGTCGAGGCATCCGGTTGCGGCAGGTAGTACACCGGCAGGCCGCGCCGCTGCAGCTGGTCGGCCGCCACGTGCAGCACCAGCAGTGCGGCGGCCATGCGCACGATGACGCGCCAATCCTGGTACACCAGCAGCACGCCGAACGAGATGTAGACGTTGAGGTGCGCCGCGGGGGCGCCGCGGGCCAGGTGGATCTGCAAGGCCACCAGCATGGCCAGCGAGCAGCTCAGCAGCGAGCGGCTGCGCCAGGGGGCGGCGCGCGCCCATCGGCCCGCGGGGCCCGGCGCGGCGACCAGCAGCGCCGGAGTACATGCCATCGAGGCGGCTTGCAAGGCCCAAACCCATGCCTCCTGGTGGATTCCGATCCCCAGGGCCACCAGGGCGTTGGCGGCCAACGCGAGCAACAGCACGCGGTCGGCTGCCGACGCGACCTGGCGCCCGGCGGGCAGTTGGTGTGCGTTCATTGGCAGTCGGGGGCCGGATTCCCCATCCGGCCCCTCCCATGTCGGAGTGACTCATGGCCAACGCCCTGAACTGCGAAGAGGCATTCGCCGGCTCTACTGCTTTTGTCATATTGCGCCTGTTGCGGGTTCCAGGGTCCTTGGAACAAGCGGTGATCCGCTGTGCAGTTCGTGCGGCCGGCACCGGCGGGCTGCACGCCGACCGGTCGATGACCGCACAATCGCCCGAGGTGACCGGCGCAGTTCCGCCCGGCACCCCACAGCAGGAGACAGACCCGTGACCCCCAAGCCCGATTCCCCCGCCGCGGCGTTCGAGACCGCGCCCACCACCCGACGTGCCTGGATCGCCGCCACCGGCGCCGTGCTGCTGGGCGCGCCGATGGCGGGCGCGCAGGCGCAGGCCTTTCCGTCGCGCGCGATCACGCTGATCGTGCCCTGGCCCCCGGGCGGCTCGACCGACCGCTACTTCCGGGCGCTGGCCGAGATTGCCAGCAAGCACCTGAACCAGACCATCGTCATCGAGAACAAGCCCGGTGCCGGCGGCACGCTGGGCCCGGGCTCGATGGCGCTGAACGCCAAGCCCGACGGCTACACCATCGCCCAGTACCCGCTGGGCATGCTGCGCACGCCGCACATGCAGAAGACGCAGTGGCATCCGCTGAACGACTTCACCTTCATCATCGGCCTGACCGGCTACACCTTCGGCCTGGTGGTGCGGGCCGATTCGCCGTTCAAGACGCTGAAGGACTACCTCGAGGCCGCACGCAAGCAGCCGGGCAAGATCGACTACGGCTCCACCGGCATCGGCACCAGCCCGCACCTGATGCTGGAGGAGCTGTCCGACGCGGCCAAGGTGGAACTCAACCACCTGCCCTACAAGGGCAATGCCGACCTGATGCAGGCGCTGCTGGGCGGCCACGTGATGGCCGCCTCCGATGCCAGCGGCTGGGACAAGTTCGTCGATGGCGGCCAGATGCGCCTGTTGTGCACCTTCGGCGAGGAGCGCACCACGAGCTGGCCCAACGTGCCCACCGCCAAGGAGCTGGGCTACAACGTGGTGGGCAACTCGCCCTTCGGCCTGGCCGGCCCCAAGGGCATGGACCCGGCGGTGGTGAAGACCCTGCACGACGCGTTCAAGAAGGCGCTCGACGACCCCAAGCACCAGGTCATCCTGAAGGACCTGAACCAGCCGCTGTGGTACCGCAGCGGCGAGGACTACCGCAAGTGGGCCGAGGCCACCTTCGTGAAGGACAAGGCGCTGATCCAGCGCCTGGGCCTCGCAGCCAAGTGAGCCCGCGGCCGGCCGGCCTGGCGTGGCGAATCCGTCACGTGGGCCCGGCCGGGCCGGCCGACACTCCCTACAGCCGCCGGCGGGCCCGCCGATAAGCCGGCACAGGCGCCTGCGATCGGCACCGCCGCGACGAAGCGGCGTGGCCGACGCCATGCGCGCCGCCCCCAGGGAGTGTCGAGATGTCGCTGTTCCAGCGTTTGACCTTGTCGCGCCGGCTGGTGCTGGCCTTCGGGCTGGCCATCGTGCTGAGCGCCCTGCTCGGGGCCGTGGGCTTCCTGCAGCTGCGTGAAGTCAACGGCGCGGCCACCGAGCTGCAGACCCAGTGGATGCCTTCGGTGCGCGGCGCGCTCGAGTGGCGCAGCGACCTGCAGGCCATCCGCCTGGCCACGCTCCAGCATGCCATGGCCCCCAGCGAGCGCGAGAAGCGCCGCCACGCGCAGGTGGTGACGGCCGCGATCGAGCTGTACAAGCAACACGGCCTGGCCGTGGAGGCCACGCTGCGCTCGGACGAGCAGCGCAAGCTGCTGCAGGAGATCCGCGGCACCAGCGAGGCGCTGCTGGACATCACCCGCAAGGTGCTGGAAGTCTCCAGCCAGGAAGGCACCGAAGCCGCGCTGGCGATGCAGAACGCCGAGGCCCGGCCGCGCGCGCAGCAGATCGAAGGC
Source organism: Burkholderiales bacterium (assembly GCA_016213205.1). Classification (GTDB taxonomy): domain Bacteria; phylum Pseudomonadota; class Gammaproteobacteria; order Burkholderiales; family Burkholderiaceae_C; genus Pseudaquabacterium. The sequence goes on along the minus strand of JACRAZ010000045.1, from coordinate 18,793 downwards.
CGCATGGACCGCCTGGTGGCGCTGGCCGTGGCCGGCGGCAACCAGGCCGGCGCGGCCAGCCAGCGCACCTACGACATCGGCCGCGCGGTGCTGGCCGGCGGCGTGCTGCTCTCGGTGCTGCTGGGCGTGGGCCTGGCCACCGCGGTGACGCGATCGGTGCAGCGCCAGCTCGGTGGCGACCCGGCCTTCGTGGCCCAGGTGGTGGAGCGCGTGGCCGCGGGCGACCTGACGATCACGATCCCCGTGCACCCGAAGGACCAGGGCAGCCTGCTCGCCTCGATGCGGCGCATGGTGGGCAACCTGTCGGGCATCGTCTCGGGCGTGCGCTCGGGGGCGGAATCGATCACCACCGCCTCGCGTGAGGTGGCCAGCGGCAACCTCGACCTCTCCACCCGCACCGAGACCCAGGCTGCCAGCGTGCAGCAGACCGCCTCCACGCTGCACGAGCTGGCCGGCACCGTGGGCCAGACGGCCGAGGCCTCGCGCCGCGCCACCGAGCTGGCCGCCGGCGCCGCGCAGGTGGCCGAGCAGGGTGGCGCCGTGGTCGGCGAGGTGGTGGCGCAGATGCAGGAGATCACCGCCGCGTCGCGCCGCATCGGCGAGATCATCGGCGTGATCGACGGCATCGCCTTCCAGACCAACATCCTGGCGTTGAACGCCGCGGTGGAAGCCGCGCGCGCCGGCGAGCAGGGCCGCGGCTTCGCGGTGGTGGCGGCCGAAGTGCGCAGCCTCGCGCAGCGCTCGGCCGGCGCCGCCAAGGAGATCAAGACGCTGATCCGCAACAGCGAGGAGCGTGTGGAAGCCGGCGCCGCGCGCGCCAACGACGCCGGCCGCATCATGCAGGACGTGGTGTCCTCGGTGCACGAGGTGTCGGGCACCATCCGCGCCATCGCCGAGGCCACGGTGGAACAGTCCGCCGGCATCGAGCAGGTGAACCAGTCCGTCGCGCAGATGGACTCGGCCACCCAGCACAACGCCGCGCTGGTGGAGCAATCGTCCGCCGCGGCCGAGAGCCTGAAGGAACAGGCCGAGGCGCTCACCCGCGCGGTGAGCGCCTTCCACGTGAGTTGAGGCGGGGCGCTCAGGTAACGATATAGCCACCAGAGGCCGCAGTCGGCCCCACCCGTCTCCGCGCACGATCCCAGCCGGCCGCGCCATCGCTGCCAAGGCAGCCACAGTCCTGGAGCCTTGCTAGCGCGCTATCAGAACGGATAGTGCCGCGGCGTCGTCTGCACCGTGATCCAGCGCAGCTCGGTGAACTCGGCCACGCCGGCCTTGCCGCCGAAGCGGCCCATGCCCGAGCCCTTGACGCCGCCGAAGGGCATCTGCGCCTCGTCGTGCACGGTGGGGGCGTTGACGTGGCAGATGCCCGATTCGATGCGCCGCGCCACGTTCATCGCGCGCGCGATGTCGCGGCCGAACACGGCGGCCGAGAGGCCGTACTCGTTGTCGTTGGCGCAGGCGATCGCGGCCTCGGTGTCCTTCACCCGCACGATGGCCTTCACCGGGCCGAAGGTTTCCTCGTGGTAGATGCGCATCTCGCGCGTCACGCGGTCCAGCACGGTGGCGGGCATCAGCGTGCTGGTGGCCTTGCCGCCGCACAACAGCTTGGCGCCCTTGGCCAGCGCATCGTCGATCAATGCATTGCAGTGCTCCACCGTGCCCATGCCGATCACCGAGCCCAGCACCACCGGCTCAGGCTTGCGCGGGTCGCCCAGCGGCAGCTTGCCGGCCTTGCCGACGAAGGCGTCGATGAAGGCATCGGCGATCTTCTGGTCCACGATGATGCGTTCGGTGCTCATGCAGATCTGGCCCGAATTGGCAAAGCAGCCAAAGGCCGCGGCGTTCACCGCATCGGGGATGTCGGCATCGTCCAGCACCACCAGCGGGGCCTTGCCGCCGAGTTCCAGCACCACCGGCTTGAGGTACTTGGCGCAGGTCATCGCGATCAGCCTGCCCACGCGGGTGGAGCCGGTGAAGTTGATCCGCCGCACCGCCGGGTGCGCCACCATCGCTTCCACCACCGCGCCGGCATCGGCCGGGGCGTTGGTGATGTAGTTCACCACGCCGGCCGGGAAGCCCGCGTCCTGGAAGGCCTCGATGATCAGGCCATGGGTGCGCGGGCAGTTTTCGCTGCCCTTGAGGATGACCGTGTTGCCGCAGGCCAGCGGCGTGGCGATGGCGCGCACGCCCAGGATGATGGGCGCGTTCCATGGCGCGATGCCGAGCACCACGCCCGCGGGCTGGCGCACGGCCATGGCCAGCGAGCCGGGCACGTCGCTCGGGATCACCTCGCCGCTGATCTGCGTGGTGAGCGCGGCCGCCTCCTGCAGCATGCCGGCGGCCAGGTGCACGTTGAAGCCGGCCCACAGGCCGGTGGCGCCGGTCTCGGCGGCCACCGCCTCGATGAACTGCGGCGTCTTGGCCTCCAGCGCGGCGGCGGCCTTCAGCAGCAGCGCGCGGCGCTCGCCGGGGCCGGTCTGGCTCCAGGTCTTGAAGGCCTCGGCCGCGGCCTCGACGGCGGCCACCGCATCGGCGGGCGATGCGGCCGGCGCGCGCGTGGCCACCGCACCATCGAGCGGGTTGCGGCGTTCGAACGTGCGGCCACCTTCGGCGCTGACGGACAGGCCGTTGATCAGCATGGACAGGTCGGACATGGGGGTCTCCTTGGGGTGGGCGGAGGAAGGGGCGGCCGCGGTAGCGGCACTGCCGAGGTAGGCCTGGCGGATCACGCTCGATCGCGCCAGCAGGAAGGCCGGGCCGCCGGCGACGAGGCGGCCGCGTTCGAGCACGTGGCCGCGGTCGGCCACGGCGAGGGCCTTGCGCACGTTCTGCTCCACCATCAGCACGGTGGTGCCGGCATCGGCGATGCGGCGCACGATGGCGAGCAGTTCGTCCACCATCCTCGGCGCCAGGCCGAGCGAGGGTTCGTCCAGCATCAGCAGGCGTGGCGCGCTCATCATCGCGCGGGCCACCGCCACCATCTGCTGCTCACCGCCGCTCATGGTGCCGGCGAGTTGCTGCGCGCGCTGTGCGAGCTTGGGGAAATCGGCGAAGGCCTGCGCCAGCCGCTGCGCGCGTGCCTTGGGCGGCAGCAGCCAGGCGCCGAGTTCCAGGTTCTCGGCCACGCTCATCTGCGGAAAGAGCTGCCGGCCTTCGGGCACCAGCGCGAGGCCGCGGCTCACGTTGTCGGCCGGGCGCAGCGGCGGCAGCTCGCGGCCATCGAAAAGGACGCGTCCTTCGCGCGCTAGCAATCCGGCCAGCGCCTTCAGCAGCGTGGTCTTGCCCGCGCCGTTGGGGCCCAGGATCACGGTGAGGCCGGGGCGAATCTCCAGGTGGAAATCGCGCAGCACCGCAAAGGCGCCGTAGCCGGTGGCCAGGCCCTCGATCTTCAAGGTGGCCATGTCGGTGGCCAGCGGCAGGTCGTTGGTCTTCACGCGGCCTCCACCATTTCGTCGCCCAGGTAGGCTTCGATCACTTCCGGGTTGCGCACCACCGCGGCCGGCGTGTCGTCGGCGATCTTGCGGCCCTGGTGCAGCACCAGCACGCGCTGCACGTGCCGCAGCAGCGTGGCCACCGCATGCTCGATCCACACCACGCCCAGGTCCAGCTCGTCGCGCAGGCGGCGGATGAGCTGCGCCATCGCTTCCACCTCGGCCTCGGTGAGGCCGGCGGCCACCTCGTCCAGCAGCAGCAGGCGCGGGCGGGTGGCCAGCGCCATGCCGATCTCCAGCAGGCGCTGCTGCGAGGGCGTGATCGCGGCGGCGGGCAGCGCGCTTTGCGCCTGCAGGCCGATGAGGGCCAGGATCGAAGCCTCGTCGCGCAGCAGCCAGGGGGCTTCGCGCCGGCGGCCGGCAAACTGCAGGCCGAAGCGCACGTTGTCGGCCACGCTCATCTCGGCGAACACGCGCGGGGTCTGGAAGGTGCGCGCCACGCCGTGGTGCGAGTAGGCATGCGGCGCGCGGCCGGTGAGGCGCTGGCCCAGCACGCTGATGTGTCCGGCGCTCAGCGGCTGCACGCCGGAGATGGCGTTGAAGAAGGTGGTCTTGCCCGCGCCATTGGGGCCGATGATGCCCACCAGCTCACCGGCGTGGAAGGTGGCGCTCACGCTGTCGACGGCGGTGAGGCCGCCGAACCTGACCGTGAGGTCCTGCGCGGCGAGCAGGGGTGGGGCGGTGGTCATCACGGGGCTTTGGCGATGTGCGTGGCGCGCTTGATCGGCCTGGATCGGCCTTGTGCGGTGGGCCTGGGCGGCGTGGACTGGCGTCGTGCAGTGCGCCCGAGCCCCTGGGTCTGCGGGCGCAGCGGGCCGAGTCCGGCGGTCAGCCCTGGCGGGCTGACTTCGCTGCGGTTCTCGGCTTCGGGGCGCGCCGTCCATTTATCTCCGCGCGCTTCGCGCGCTGCGAACAGCGCCGGCGAGTCAGTTTGGGAAGCGCGCTGCGCGCGCCGCCCCGAAGCCTGCGATCCTCGCCGCCTCCCCCGGCCCGCTGCGCCCGCAGACCCAGGGGCTCTCCTGCTCAAGCGGTGGCATGCGGTGTTCGCACGCCACGGTGGTTCGCAAAGGCGTGGGCGCTCAGCCTGCGGCGCGCGTTCGCAGGCGCCGGTCTTGGGCGGTTCGGGGGGCGGCGTGCCCGCAGGGCACGCTTCCCAAACTGCCTCGCTGGCGCTGTGCGCAGCGCCCGCAGGGCGCGAAGCTAAATGGACAGCGCGCCCCCCGAATTGACCAAGGCCGGGAAGTCGGCCCGCAGGGCCGACCGCCGGAGCCGTGCGCCGCAGGCTGAGCGCCCACGCCTTTGTCGCGCAGCACGGGCCAAGCCCCCACGCCTTTTTCGCTCTGCCCGCGCCAAGCCCCCACGCCCTTGCCTTCACAGCGCCAGCCCACGAACGTCGGCATTGAAGAACCGCCAGCGACAGCAGCCGCCCGCCCGGCCCAACCCAAGCCCAGCTCATCGCCGCACCCACGATCGCAAGGTCGCCCAGCGCACCGAGGCCAGGCCCCCGGGCAGGTACAGCACGCACAGGATCAGCAGCAGGCCCAGCACCATCATGTAGAGCTGCGGCAGTTGCAGGCGCAGGGTTTCGGACAGCAGGCTGAAGACCACGGCCGCGATCACCGGCCCCCACAGCGTGCCGGCACCGCCGATCAGCGCGATCAGCACCGTCTGGAAGCCGATGAAGGGGTTGAACGCGGTGTGCGGGTCGATGTAGGTCCAGCGCACCGCCATCGCCGCGCCCACCGCGCCGGCAAAGGCCGCGGTGAGCGCGAAGCCGGCGATCTTCACGAGCCGCGTGTTCACGCCCAGGGTCTGCGCACGCTGTTCGTCGGCGCCGATGCCGGCCAGCGCCAGGCCGAAGCGGCTGCCGCGCACGAGGATCGCCACCGCGAGGGCCAGCACCGCCAGGCCCAGCACCGTGAGGTAGATGGTCAGTGGCTCGGGCACCGTGGTGAGCACCCGGCCCACGGTGCCGGCCAGCTTCTTCTCGCTGAAGGTGATGGCATGGCGGATCAGCTCGGTCATGCCGAAGGTCAGCACCGCGAAGTAGGTGCCGCGCAGGTGCAGCACGGCCGCGCCCATCAGCACCGCCACCGCGGCGGCAGCCGCGGCGCCGAGCGCGATGACGCCGGCCCAGGGCAGCTGCTCCAGCCCCAGCGCGCTGACATAGGCGCCGATGCCGAAGAAGGCCGAGGTGGCCAGCGAGAGGTAGCGCGTGGCGCCGCAGAACAGCGACCAGCTCGAGGCCAGCGCCGCATACATCAGGCAGCTCAGCGCGAGCGAGCTGACGAACTCGCTGGCATGGGCCGGCAGCGCCAGCAGCCAGCCGGCCAGCGCCAGCAGCACCAGCCAGTCGCGCCCGGCCTCTTGCCAGCGCATCATTTCTTGAACAGCCCGTTCGGCCGCCACAGCAGCACGCCGATGAACACGCCGTAGGACAGCAGCATCTTCAGCGAGGGGCTGGTGAAGTGCATGCCCAGCGCCTCCACCACGCCCAGCAGCAGGCCGCCCACCAGGCTGCCCACCATGCTGCCGAAGCCGCCGAGCGTGATGACGATCAGCGCCGTCACCGTGTAGGGCTCGCCCATCGCGGGGGTGATGGCCTCGGTCATCGACAGCAGGCTGCCGGCCACGCCGGCCAGGCCCAGGCCCAGGCCGAACATCATCGGGTGCAGGCGCTCGGTGTTGATGCCCACCAGCTGCGCGCCGGTGGGCGATTGCATCAGCGCGCGCACGCCCTTGCCCAGCAGCGTGTAGCGCAGCAGCGCGATCAGCGCGCCGGAGAACAGCAGCGCCAATGCGAACACCAGCAGTTTGTTGGCCGCGAACTGGCTGCCGCCCGACGTGAACGGCACCGGCACCGGCATGGTCAGGAAGTCATAACCGCGCAGCTCGCCGCCCCACACCATCGAGGCGAAGTTCTGCACCAGGAACATCAGCCCGAAGCCCACCATCAGGCTGCGCGCCTCGAACACGTCCACCGTGGGCGAGCTCGCGGCCAGGCGCCGGAAGCACAGCCGGTGCACCAGCAGGCCGGTGGCGCCCAGCAGCACGAAGGACAGCGGCATCATCAGCAGCGGCGGCCAGCCCAAGCCCACGGTGGCGGCCCAGGTGGCATAGGCGCCCAGCATCAGGAACTCGCCGTGCGAGATGTTCATGATGCGCATCAGCCCGTACTGCAGGTTCAGCCCCAGGGCCACCAGCGCATAGATGCCGCCGGTGATCAGCCCCGAGGCCAGCAGTTCGAGCCAGGCACCGAATGACACACGCGTCCTTGAGGCGCTATTTCCAGATTGGTTTGTTCGGATTCAGCGCCGCGGTGGCGATGCTCTTGGGCCACACCACCTCGAACTCGCCGTTCTGCCACTGGCCCACGCTGCCCGGGGTGGCCACGTTCTCGCTGCCCACGAAGCGGATCGGGCCGAGGATGGTCTTGTGCTCGTTCTTCGCGATGTGGTCGCGCAGCGCCTTGCGGTCCAGGCCCACCTTGGCCACGCTGGCCTGCAGGATCTCCAGCGCGGCCCAGCAGGCGCCCGAGGCCCAGCGGTCGGGCTCCTTGCCGCCGAACTTCTTGGTGTGGGCGTCGAAGTAGGCCTTGGCCGCCGGGCTGGACTTGCTGTTCCAGGAGCCCATGCCCAGCACGCCCTCGGCGCCGGCGGGTGTCATCACGTTCCGGTAGAGCTGGAACGCGGTGCCCACCGAGGCATAGAAGAACTTCGGGTTGAAGCCGATCTCCTTGCTCTGCTTGCTGGAGAGGATGGTGTCGGGCGGGTAGGTGAAGCCGATGAAGGCATCGGGGTTCTTGTCCTTGATGCCGCGCAGCACCGGGCTCAGGTCCTTCACGCCCAGCGGGTAGCTCTTCTCCTCCACCAGCTGGATGCCGCTGCCCTGCAGCGCCACCTTCAGCGCGGCGTAGTTCTCCAGGCCGAACAGGTCGTCCACGTAGATCACCGCGGCGGTCTTCGCGCCGTTGGCCTTGAGCATCTCCACCAGCGCCTGGGTCATCGGCGCGGGCTGCTGCAGCATCAGGAAGAAGTACGGCAGCTTCATCTCGATGAGCTTCCTCGACAGCGCGGTGGGCGCGAGGAAGGGGTAGCCGTGGCGGTTGGCCACCGGCGCCACAGCGAAGTTGGCGTTGCTGCCCCAGGGCGGCAGCACCAGGTCGACCTTGTCGCTGCCCATCAGCTTTTCGTAGCTGCGCACGCAGGTCTCGATGTCGCTGCGGGTGTCGGAGCTGATCAGCTCGATCGGGCGCCGGGTGCCCTTCACGTCCAGCCCGCCGGCGGCATTGAGCTGTTCGGCCCACAGCAGGTAGTTGGGCTCCTGGCTGACCTGGGCGCCGCCGGCCGAGGGGCCCGTGCGCGCGATCGCGTAGCCGATGCGCACCGGCGGCTCGGCCGCGCGCACCAGGGCCGGGAAGGCCAGCCCGGCGGCCAGCGCCTGGGTGGCGCGTCGGCGCGAGGGGTCGGCGGGTGGGGCCTCGGCAGCGGCCGGGGCCGGGCGCGGATCGGAGGGGCGGCGCGATTCGGACATGACGGTCTCCTCGGGGCAGGGATGCCAGGGCGCGATCGTAGGAAGCCGCGCCGCCCCTGTCTTGCTTGGGCATGCACGGCGGCTTGTCGATCCGTGCATGCGGGATCGGGGCTTACCCGGGCCGGGGCGTCCATCGGGGCAAGCGAGCACCCGCTGACGGCCCGGCTCCGCATAATCCGCCCACCGCCAGATGCCCGGGGAGACGGCCATGCCTGTGACCAACGCCGCCAGGAGCGCCACCATGAGCACCGATGAGGTCAGTGCCCGCGACAAGGTGCCCTACTGGCGCGACTGGGTCTGGAAGCTGTTCGGCGGCCTGGAATCCGACCTGTACGGCGACACCGTGTTCGACGGCCGCATCACCACCGCCCATGCCGGCGAGGTGGTGCTCACGCGGCTGGAATCGGGCCGCCACCGGGTGATGCGCAGCCAGAGCCTGGTGCGCGCCAGCGAGCAGGGCTACCTGAAGATCGTGGCGCCGCAGCGCGGCTGCGCCGGCGTGGAGCAGCAGGGCCGCCAAGCCTGGGTGGGCCCGGGCGAGTGGAGCATCTACGACACCACCGAAACCTACGCGGTGGCCAACCCCGAGCCGGTGGAGCACCTGATCGTGATGCTGCCCAAGGCCGACCTGGCCGAACGCGGCCTGCCCCTGCCCGAGCTGATGGCGCGCCCGCTGGGCGGCGGCCATGGCATTGCCCGGCTGGCGCTGGAAACCATGCGCAGCGCCTACCAGGAGCTGCCCGAGATGAGCGCCGAGGCCGCGCGCGGCGTGGGCGCGGCGATCACGCAGCTGGTGCACCTGTCGCTGCTGGACCTGGCCGGCCGTGGCACCGCGCTCACCCAGCGCCAGGCCCTGCGCGACCGCATCAAGCAACTGGTGGCGCACCGGCTGGGGGATGCCGCGCTGTCGGTGGACGACATCGCGCTGGCGCTGCGCTGCAGCCGGCGCCAGCTCTACAACGCCTTTGCCGACGAGCCCGAGGGCGTGGCCGGCTACCTGCTGCGCGAGCGGCTGGAGGCCGTGCGCCGTGACCTGGCCGACCCCACGCAGGTGGGCCGCTCGATCACCGACATCGCGCTGGCGCGCGGCTTCAACAGCCTGCCGCACTTCAGCCGCGTGTTCGCGCAGCGCTTCGGCGTGCCGCCCAGCGTGTACCGGCGTGAAGGCTTCGGGCAGACGGTGGTGCCGCGCTGACGGAGCGCGCCCGGGGCGGGTCAGTTGCCCATGCGCCGGCCGATGATCACCACCTGCTGCACCACCCGGTGGCCCACGATGACCACCTGCTGCGTGGCCTGCGCGCCCACGCGGGCCAGCATGTGGTAGGCGCCCTCGGTGCCGGACAAGCGCTCCAGTCCGGCCAGCAGCACCAGGGTGGTCAGGATGGCCAGCACCACGGCCATCGGATGGGAGACAAAGCGCCTGAACATGGTGCCCTCCAGCAGGGAGACGAAGGCCCCCTGAGAAAGACTATAGGCGCCGCCCGGGCGGCCGCAACCGCCCGCGTCAATGTTGCGGTTGATTCATGGCAATGCCCTGTTGCGCCAGCTCGCCCAGGCAGCGCAGGCACAGGCAGCCGGTGTAGCGCTGGCGCAGCGCGGCCAGCGTGGGGGCGTCCAGCTTCAGCGTGGTGCAGGGGCAGGGCGCCGTGTCCTGCGCGCCGCAATGGAAGCCGCCGCCGCAGCGCGGGCAGCGGTCGTCGGGGGCGGGGGCGTCCACCACCGGGGCTCAGCGGGAGTGCAGGTGCTGGTGCTGCTGGCGCAGCAGGTTCTTCTGCACCTTGCCCATGGTGTTGCGCGGCAGTTCGTCCACCACGAACAGGTGCTTGGGCACCTTGAAGTTGGCGATCTTCTGCTTCAGCGTGGCCAGCAGCGCGGCGCCGTCCAGCGGGGCGCCGGGGCGTGCCACCACCACCGCCACCCCCACCTCGCCGAAATCCGGGTGCGGCACGCCCACCACGGCCGATTCGGCCACGCCCGGCATGTCGTTCAGGTAGCCCTCGACCTCGGCCGGGTAGACGTTGTAGCCGCCGCTGATGATCAGGTCCTTGCTGCGGCCGACGATCGAGACATAGCCCTCGGCGTCGCGCTTGCCCACGTCGCCGGTCTTGAACCAACCATCGGCGGTGAACTCCTCCTGGGTCTTCTCGGGCATGCGCCAGTAGCCCGCGAAGACATTGGGGCCTCGCACCTGGATGCCGCCGATCTCGTCCACCCCGCAGTCGCGGTCGTGTTCGTCGCGGATGCGCAGGCCTACGCCCGGCAGCGGGAAGCCCACGGTGCCGGCATGGCGGGCGCTCTCCGGCCGGTAGGGGTTGGAGGTGAGCATCACCGTCTCGCTCATGCCGTAGCGCTCGAGGATGGTGTGGCCGCTGCGCTCGCGCCAGGCATGGAAGGTCTCGGTGAGCAGCGGCGCCGAACCCGAGATGAACAGCCGCATGTGCGCGCAGGCCGCCGGGGTGAGCGTGGGCTCGGCCAGCATGCGCACGTACAGCGTGGGCACGCCCATGAACACCGTGGCCTCGGCCAGCCGCCGGATCACGGCCTGCGGGTCGAACCTGCCGAACCAGATCATCTTGCTGCCGTTGAGCAGCGCGCCGTGCGAGGCCACGAACAGCCCGTGCACGTGGAAGATGGGCAGCGCGTGGATCAGCACGTCGCCGGGCTGCCAAGCCCAGTAATCCTTCAGCATCACCGCGTTGCTGAGCATGTTGCCGTGCGACAGCATCGCGCCCTTGCTGCGCCCGGTGGTGCCGCTGGTGTACAGGATGGCGGCCAGGTCGTCGGCGCGCCGCACCGCCGGCGTGTGCCGCTCGCTGCAGTGCGCGGCGCGTTCGAGCAGGCTGCCGCAGCGGTCGTCGCCCAGCGTGAACACGTGCGCGGTGCCGGCCTGGAAGGCGATGCGGCTGATCCAGGCAAAGTTCTTCGGCGCGCACACCACCACCGCCGGTTCGGCATTGCCGATGAAGTACTCGATCTCGGCGGCCTGGTAGGCGGTGTTCAGCGGCAGGTACACGTAGCCCGCCCGCAGCACCGCGAGGTAGAGCATCAGCGCCTCGACGCTCTTTTCCGTCTGCACCGCGATGCGGCTGCCCGCGGGCAGCAGCAGCCCGGTGAGCAGGTTCGCGATCATCGCGGTGCCGCGTTCCAGGTCGCGCCAGGTGTAGCGCAGCGGTGCGCCGGGCCCGTCGGCGGTTTCGATCGCCACCTGGTCCAGGTTGGCGGGAAAGCCCGCGCGCAGCGCGGCAAAGAGGTTCTGGTTGTCGTTCATGCCGGGTTCGCCTGCGCCTTCAATCGAGTTTCGCGCCCGAGCCCTTGACCACCTCGTGCCAGCGCTTGATCTCGCTGCCCACGAAGCGGCCGAAGTCCGCGCCCCACAGGTTCGGCGGGTTGGCGCCCAGGTTGGCCCAGGCGGCCTTGAGTTCGTCGGAGCCCAGCGCCTTCTTCAGCTCGGCCTGCATCGCGTCGATCGCCTCCTTCGGGGTGCCCTTGGGCGCCCACAGGCCGTACCAGGTGGCCACCTGGTAGGTGGGCACGCCGCCCTCGGCGGCGGTGGGCACTTCGGCGAAGCCCGGCGCGCGCCTGTCGGAGGCCACCGCGATGGCCCGGATGCGCCCGGCCTTGATGTGCGCGGCCGAGGAGCCCAGGCCGTCGAACATCAGGTCCACCTGGCCGGCGATCAGGTCCTGCAGGGCCGGGCCGGCGCCACGGTAGGGGATGTGGGTGATGAAGGTCTTGGTCTGCAGCTTGAACAGCTCGCCCGCCAGGTGGTGCGAGGTGCCGTTGCCGGCCGAGCCGTAGTTCAGCTGGCCCGGGTGCTTGCGCACGTGGTCCAGCAGGCCCTTGAGGTCGGTGACGGGCACGCGCTGCGGGTGCACCACGATCACCTGCGGCACGCTGGAGACCAGCCCCACCGGCACGAAGTCGGTTTCGAGGTTGTAGTCGAGCTTCGGGTACATCGACGGCGCGATCGCGTGGTGCACCGCCCCCATGAACAGCGTGTAGCCGTCCGGCGCGGCGCGCGCGGCCAGCGCCGCGCCCACGGTGCCGCCGGCGCCGCCCTTGTTGTCGATGACGAACTGGCGGCCGGTGTTCTTCGACATCACCGAGAACAGCGGCCGTGCAAACGCATCGGTGCCGCCGCCGGCCGGGAAGGGCACGACGATGGTCACCGGCTTGGCCGGCCAGGCCTGGGCCCGCGCCGGGGCGCCGGTGAGCAGCAGCGCCGCGGCGGCCAGCACCGCACCGAGCGTGGCCACAGCGCGCGTGGCCAGGGGCAGGGGATGGCGCGGCGGGCAGTTGTGTGGGTGCATGGGCAGGTCCTTGCCGGCAGGTTGTGACGCATTCGATTATGGGATGGCCGCAGTGCCCGCCCGGCCCCGCAGGAACCCCCACGCAGTGGCGGCTGGCGGTACAGTGGCGCCGTCCCGCTGGCACCGACGTCGGGAGTCCGGTTGTTTCCCGGAGGTGCCGGCGGCCCCCGGGAACCCTGGACGACATGGCAACGATGGCCGAAGTAGATGACCAGGACACCAACAGGACGCTAGGAAACGCCGGGTCGCCCCCCGCTGCCGAGCCCCCTGCGGGGGGCGCGCCGGGTGCTGCCGTGCCCGAGGAGGTGGTGGCGGCCACGCCGCCGCGGGTCGAGGTGGAGGTGGCCGCCGACGGGTTGTCGGCCCGGGTGCGGCTGATCCCCGGCAGTGACGCGGCCCTGCCCGCGCTGCCCGAGGTGATGGCCGCGCTGGCGGCCGCCGGGGTGGTGAGCGGCATCGACGAAGCCGCGTTGCGCGACGCCTGCCAGCGCAGCGGTGAGCAGGAGCTGCTGGCGGCCCAGGGCGTGCCGGCCAAGCCGGGCGAGGATGTGCGCTTCGATGTGCTGATCGAAGACCACCGCGACCGCAGCCCGCAGGTGGATGAACTGGGCCTGGTGGATTTCCGGGAGCTGGGCGAGGTGCCGATCGTCGACACCGGCCAGGCGCTGATGCGGCGCGTGCCGCCCACCCGGGCCGAAGCCGGGCTCACGGTGCGTGGCGAGCCGCTGGACGCCCCCGCCGGGCGCGACGAGCGTTTCCCGCCGGCATTGCAGGGCGTGGCGATCGACAGCGCCGATGCCAACCTGCTGCGCGCGGCCCGCAAGGGCCTGCCGGTGCGGGTGGGCAATGCGATGACGGTGGAGCCGCTGTTCCGCATCCCGCGGGTGGACATGGCCTCGGGCAACATCCACTTCGACGGCACGGTGCAGATCGACGGCGACGTGATGCCCGGCATGAAGGTGCAGGCCGGCGGCGACGTGCTGGTGCGTGGCACCGTCGACGGCGGCGACATCGAGGCCGCGGGCGACATCCACATCACCGGCGGCGCGATCGCCCACGCGCGGCTGCAGGCGCAGGGCTCGGTCTCGGTGCGCTTCGTCGAGAGCGCCGTCGTCGCGGCCGTGCTCGCCATCCAGGTGGAAGACACGGCGCTGCACAGCGAGCTGGCCGCCGGGGCCCAGATCACCATCGGCAAGGGCTCGCGGGGCCGGCTGGCCGGGGGGCTGGCCAGCGCGCGCGCCGGCATCACCGTGCCGCACCTGGGCTCGGCCTCGGTGGGCAGCACGCGGGTGCGGGTGGGTCACGACCCCTCGCTGGAACAGCGCCGCACCGAGCTGCTGGCGCGCCTGAACACCGAGCGTGAGCAGGTGCACAAGCTCGAGCAGCTGGTCCAGCACCTGGTGCATCACGGCGATCCCAAAGGCCTGATGGGCCGGGTTCAACCGGCCTTCGCCCAGGCCCAGCAGGCGCTGGCGGGCTCGCTGCAGGAGAAGATCGACCTGGACCAGCAGGTCCAGGCCCTGCGCCGTGCCACCGTGGTGGTGGGCGTTCGGCTGGAGGGCGACGTCGAGCTCGCGATCTGCCACCGCATCTGCCGGCCGGACGAAGCGCTGCGGGCCGGCAGCTTCAGCCTGCGCGAGGACGACCACATCGTGCACACCGACGCGCACGGCCTGGCCGTGCCCGTCTTGTCCCTTTAGGGCAGGGGGCCGCGTGGGGCACCGGCCCGCAGGGCTGCAGGGGCCGGTGCCGGGGCCGATTCAGGCCAGCGCCACCTGCGGCGGCCGGCCGGCACTGGCCACCGCGGCGCCCGCCAGGCGCGCCAGCCAGGCCTGCCAGGCGGCGGCCGGGCGCTGCGGCGCGCATACACCCACCGTGGCCTTGCCGCCCAGTGCGGACACCATCACCGGCCGCGAGGTGTCGACCACCAGGCTCTGGCCGGGCTGCAGCACCAGGTCGCGCGGGTCGTGGTCCATCGTCACCCAGAGCTGGCCCGTCACGGCGCGCAGGTGGGTGCCACGGGCACCGATCAGGCGCAGCGGCTGCTGAGAGGCCAGCGGCACCAGGGCTTGGGAAGCGTCGAATTGCATGGCAGACTCCTTCATGGATGCGCCGGGTGCATGCACTGCTGGTATCGCTGTGAAGCACCTGATCGGCGAGGTGTGACTGAATTCTGAGCGCAGCACCCTCTGCCGACAAACGTTCAATTTGCATCCATCACATTCTCCACACGCATGTCAACCGACCCCGGACGCCTGCCCCCGCTGGACTTGCTGGTCTCCTTCGAGGCGGTGGCGCGGCGCGGCTCGATCACCCAGGGCGCGGCCGAGCGCTTCATCACCCAATCGGCCATGAGCCGGCAGATCCAGGCGCTGGAAGAGTGGCTGGGCACGCCGCTGTTCGAGCGCCGGCACCGTGCGCTGGCCCTCACCGAGGCCGGCCGGCGCCTGCTGGTGGCCTGCACCCAGGCCCTGGTGCCGCTGCGCGACACGCTGGCCGACATCCGCGCCCCGCAGCGGCACCTGCCCTTGGCGGTGACCACCACGCCCAGCTTTGCGGCGCTGTGGCTCATTCCGCGCCTGGCCGGCTTCACACGGGAGCACCCCGGCGTGGACGTGCGGCTGGACGCCACCTTCGAGCGCCGCGACCTGGTGCGCGACGGCTTCGACCTGGCGGTGCGCTACGGCCCCGCGGCCAGCGTGGGCGGCGAGCGGCTGTTCGGCGAGGCCATCGTGCCGGTGTGCAGCCCTGCCCTGCTGCGCCAGCGCGGCGTGCCGCTGCAGACACCGGCCGATCTGGCCCGGCACACCCTGCTGCAGGTGATCGACACCAGCGCCAATGGCATGCCGGTGGAGTGGGACACCTGGCTTCAGGCCCTGGGCCTGGCCCACGTGGCGCCGCGCTCGCGTCTGACCTTCAGCAACTACAACGAGACCATTGCCGCGGCCGTGGCCGGCCAGGGCATGGCGCTGGGCCGGCGGCCGCTGATCGACGCGCTGCTGCGCAAGCGCCAGCTCGTGGTGCCCTTCGGCGAGGCGACGGACACCACGCGCGTGTACGCGCTGGTGCTCTCGCCCACCACCGGCCAGCGGCCCGAGGCGCGGGCGCTGGCGCAGTGGTTGCTGGCCCAGGCAAAGGCCCAGGCGCAGTGACGGTGGGCGGGCCCGGCGCCCGGGCCCGGCCGGTCAGGCCGGGGCCAGCGGGGGAACGTCCAGCGGCACTGCCAGTGCCAGGTTGACGTAGTTCATGAAGATGTTCAGCGCCACGTGGGCCAGGATCTCCAGCACGGCCTCGTCGCCGAAGCCGGCGTCGCGCAGCGCCTGCAGTTCGTCCTCGCGCACCGCGCCGCGCCGCTCCACCACGGCCAGGGCGAACTGCAGCGCGGCGTGCGTGGCCGCATCGGCGGATTCACCGGCCTGGGCCTCGGCCATGGCCTGCGCGCTGGCGCCGGCCCTGCGGCCCAGGGCGGTGTGCACCGCCAGGCAGTGGTCGCAGCGGTTGCGCGCGGCCACCAGCACGGCGATCTGCTCGCGCAGCAGCGGGGGCAGCACGCCGGCACGCGCGGCGCCCAGCGTGCCAAGCACGCTGCGCAGCGCCACGCGCGAGTGGGCCATGGCGCGCATCATGTGGGGCACCCGGCCATAGGCCTGGCGCACCTGCTCGAGCAGGTCGCGGCGTTCGTCGGTGAGGGTTTCGGGGTCGATCAGGGGCAGGCGGGCGGTGTTCATCGGCGCGGGGTCCCGGTGGGCGTGCAAAGGCGCACGGCCCCACTGTGGTCGCGCGTGCTGGACGATGGTTAGCATTACGTCCAATCTTGTTTGCCTTTCGTCCAGGGCCGGGCCCTGGCTGCACCGCGCGGACCACCGTGCCATGTCCACCGATCGACTGACCCCGCTGTTCCGTCACTTCCGCGCCCGTGCCCACCTGTTCCACGCCGGGGCCTTGTGCGGCATCACCCGCTACGACGCGGCGCTGGGCACCGGCTTCCTGCACGTGCTGCGCGCGGGCCGGCTCGAGCTGCGCCACCACGGGCGCCGGGCCGGGCTGCCGGCGCGGCTGGTGCTGGAGCGGCCCACGCTGCTGTTCTACCCACGGCCGGTGGACCACCAGTTCCTGTGCAGCGCCGAGGACGGTGCCGACCTGGTGTGTGCAGCGCTGGCCTTCGACGGCGGCGGCCAGCACCCGCTGGCGCGTGCGTTGCCGCCGCTGCTGGTGATCACGCTGGACGAACTGGCGCCGCTGCGCATGACGCTCGAGCTGCTGTTCGCCGAGGCCGATGCGGTGCGCTGCGGCCAGCCGCTGCTGGCCGACCGGCTGGCCGAAGTGCTGCTGATCCAGCTGCTGCGCTGGCTGCTCGACCACCCCGGGCGGCAGGCGCTGCCGGCCGGCCTGGTCAATGGCCTGGCCCACCCGGGCCTGGCGCGGGCACTGGCGGCGATGCACGAGCGCCCGGCCGAGCCCTGGACGCTGCCGGCGCTGGCCGCGCTGGCGGCCATGTCGCGCAGCGCCTTCGCGCCGGCGTTCCGGCAGGCCGTGGGCCAGACACCGGGCGAGTACCTGGCGCAGTGGCGGCTGGCGCTGGCGCAGCAGCGGCTGGCGCGCGGCGAGCCGTTGCACCGGGTGGCCGATGCGGTGGGCTACGGCAGCGCCGCCACGCTGTCGCGCGCGTTCTCGGCGCGCACCGGCCTGTCGCCGCGCGTCTGGCTGCAGCAACGCGCTGCCGAGGCGGCCTGAGCGCGCCGGGCCGCTCCCAAGCGCGAATCCCGGAGCGCTTTGCGCGGAGGGTAGTCCAGTGAGCGCGCCCGCTCAGCGGCCGAGCCGCCGGCAGATCTCCAGCGTCAGGCCTGACTGGTTCAGCGCATAGAAGTGGATGCCGGGCACGCCGCCCTTGATCAGGCGCTCGCACAGCTGCGTCACCACGTCCAGGCCGAAGGCGCGGATCGAGGCGGCATCGTCCATGTAGCCTTCCATCTTCAGCGCCACCCAGCGCGGGATCTCGATGCCGTCGCGCGCCGCGAACTGCGCCACGCGGGCGTAGTTGTGGAAGGGCATCACGCCCGGCACGATGGGCGCGGTGACGCCCAGCGCCCGCACCTCGTCGACGAAGTGGAAGTACGCATCGGCATTGAAGAAGAACTGCGTGATGGCCGAGTTGGCGCCGGCCCCCACCTTGTCGGCAAAGTGCTGCAGGTCGCGCTTCGAGTAACGCTGCTCCGGGTGGTACTCGGGGTAGGCGGCCACCTCGATGTGCCAGTCCAGCCCTTGCGTTTCGCGGATGAAGCGGATCAGCTCGGCCGCATAGCGGAACTCGCCGGCCACCGCGGTGCCGCTGGGCAGGTCGCCACGCAGCGCCACCAGGCGGTGGATGCCCTGCGCGCGGTAGGTGGCCAGGATCTCGGCGATCAGCGCCCGCGTGGAGCCCACGCACGACAGGTGCGGCGCCGCCTCGAAGCCGGCCGCGGCGATCTCGCGCACGGTGGCCAGCGTCTTCTCGCGCGTGGCGCCGCCGGCGCCGTAGGTGACGCTGAAGTATTCCGGCCGCACCGCGGCGAGTTCCTGCACCACGGTCTTGAGCTTCTCGCTGCCAACCGGGGTGTTGGGCGGGAAGAACTCGATGCTGATCGGCAGGTCGGCAATGGTGTGGGCCATGTCGCTCAGTACCGGTAGCTGTTGGCCTTGTAGGGCCCCTGCTTCGGCACGCCGATGTAGGCCGCCTGCTCGTCGCTCAACTCGGTGAGCTGCGCATTCAGGGTCTTCAGCTGCAGGCGCGCCACCTTCTCGTCCAGGTGCTTGGGCAGCACGTAGACCTGGCCCACCTGGTAGTGCTCGCGGCGCGTGAACAGTTCGATCTGCGCGATCGTCTGGTTGGCGAAGCTGGAGCTCATCACGTAGCTTGGGTGGCCGGTGCCGCAGCCCAGGTTCACCAGCCGGCCCTTGGCCAGCATGATGATGCGTTTCCCGTCCGGGAAGATGATGTGGTCCACCTGCGGCTTGATCTCTTCCCAGGGGTACTGCTCGACCGAGGCGATGTCGATCTCGTTGTCGAAGTGGCCGATGTTGCAGACGATCGCGTTGTGCTTCATCGCCAGCATGTGCTCGTGCGTGATCACGCGCAGGTTGCCGGTGGCGGTGACGAAGATGTCGGCCTTGTCGGCGGCCCAGTCCATCGTGACCACGCGGTAGCCTTCCATCGCGGCCTGCAGCGCGTTGATCGGGTCGATCTCGGTCACCCACACCTGGGCGCTGAGCGCACGCAGCGCCTGCGCGCTGCCCTTGCCCACGTCGCCATAGCCGCACACCACGGCGATCTTGCCGGCCACCATCACGTCCGTCGCGCGCTTGATGCCGTCCACCAGGCTCTCGCGGCAGCCGTACAGGTTGTCGAACTTGCTCTTGGTGACCGAGTCGTTGACGTTGATGGCCGGGAACGCGAGCTCACCGGCGGCGGCGAACTGG
>JACRAZ010000042.1 GCA_016213205.1 Burkholderiales bacterium | reverse complement strand
TACCCAAGGGCGCTGGCGGGCGTTGCGCTGCTGGCCCGGGTGGACACCCGGGCTGCGCATCGCGCCTACGCCAGCGCCCTTGGCCACCCCGGCGTGGGTGCATGGGAAAGCCTCTCAAGCTCTGAGCGCCGCCGCGCGGGCGGCTGCTGGTTAATCCTCATGCCGGCCGCCCCGGGTTCCACAAAAATATCAGATACAAGGTTAGATACATTGCCGGCGCCCACTGATCTTGGCGCCGGCACGCCCCCACCGGGCCTCAGGGAGTACGAGACGATGCGGACCTTCATGCTGTGCGCCGCGCTGGCCGCCCTGCCGGGCACCGGCGCGGCCCAGGCCACCGACGCGGGCTACCCGGCCCGGCAGATCCGGCTCGTGGTGGGCTACACCCCCGGCGGCGCGGCAGACACCATCGCACGCATCGTGGGCGAAGGCATGGCACGCGAGCTGGGGCAGCCCGTCGTGGTGGACAACAAGCCCGGTGCCGGCAGCACGCTGGCCTCCGAGCTGATCGCCCGCGCCGCACCGGATGGCTACACGCTGGGCCTGGCCAGCGGCACGCTCTACGGCGTGGACCAGCAGCTCTACAAGGTGAAGTACACGCCGGCCGATTTCACGCCGATCACGCGGCTCACCGTCTCGCCGCTGATCCTGGCGGTGAACCGCAACCTCGGCGCCAAGAGCCTGGCCGAGCTGGCCGCGCGCGCCAAGGCCAGCTCAGCCGGGCTGGACTACTCCTCCTCCGGCAACGGTGGCTCGCCCCACGTGGCCGCGCTGATGTTCCAGCAGGCCGTGGGCGCGCCCATGACCCACGTGCCCTACAAGGGCGGCGCCCCGGCGCTGCAGGCGGTGGCCCAGGGCGACGTGCACTTCTCGTTCGGCACCGCCGCCTCGGTGCTGCCGCTGGGCAAGCAGGGCGTGGTGCAGATGCTGGGCATCAGCAGTGCCACGCGCTCGGCCATCGCGCCCGAGCTGGTGCCGCTGGCCGAACAGGGGTTGCCGGGCTTCGAGTTCACGTTCTGGTTCGGCCTGTTCGGCCCGGCCAAGCTGCCCGCGCCGGTGGCCGACAAGCTGTACGCCGCGGCGTTGAAGGTGCTGAACACGCCCGAGGTGAAAGCGCGGCTGCTGGCCACCGGCAACGAGGTGGCGCCCTCGCCTTCACCCGCGGCGTTTCACCAGTGGGCCACCGCCGATGGCCAGCGCGCGCGAGATCGCGTCGAGCAGGCCAAGGTGAAGCTGGACTGACGCCCCGATCCCGCCGTGGCCGCGCTGCGCCCTGCCCTCCCCGGCAGGCACCACCGGCCCGCCCTGCGACACACGCCACCGCACCGCGCACACCGCCCCGATTCCCCATCCACGACATCCCAGCCCAGGAGGCAGCAGTCCGACCATGACCCTCACGACCCGCCCGTTCACCCACCCCCGGCGCCGCCGCGCGCTGCTGGCCGTGCCGCTGCTGGCACTGGCCTCGCTGGCCGCATGCAGCCTCAATGGCGATGACGAGCCGATGACCGGCAGCTTTGCCGACGGCCCCGTGGCCGGGCTCGATGTGGCCGGCCAGGGCACCGCGGCGCACAAGACCGATGCGGCCGGCCAGTTCACCTTCCTGCCTGGCGAGACGCTCAGCTTCTCGATCGGCAACCTCGCGCTGGGTTCGGCCCCCGGTGCCGCAACCCTCACGCCGCTGAGCCTGACCAGCGGCGCCACCGCGGCCAGCGACCGCAGGGTGAACAACAAGCTGATCCTGCTGCAGACGCTCGATGCCGACGGCAACCTGAACAACGGCATCCAGCTCACCGACGCCATCCGCGGCATCGTGTCGGCCAACGCCGCTGCGATCAACTTCGACCAGGCGCCCGCGAGCTTCATCACCAGCCTCACGCCGCTGCTGGCGGCCCTGAACACCGCCGCGGTGTTCACCGACACCGACCCGCGGCCCCGCAGCGCCCGCAGCGCCACGGCGGCGCTGGAGCACTTTGCGCGCGCCACCAGCCCGCGCCAGGTGGTGAACACCACGCTGGGCCAGCTCAGCGGCTTCGAGGCGAACGCCAGCACCTGGCAGTTCCTGGGCATCCCCTACGCCAAGCCGCCGCTGGGCGACCTGCGCTGGAAGCCGCCGCAGCCGATGACCCCCTGGACCGGCATGCGCCACGCCGTGGCCTGGGCCGACCAGGCCGCGCAGAGCCCCGCGCTTGAGCGCTTCGGCGAAGGCGGCATGA
Source organism: Burkholderiales bacterium (assembly GCA_016213205.1). GTDB lineage: Bacteria > Pseudomonadota > Gammaproteobacteria > Burkholderiales > Burkholderiaceae_C > Pseudaquabacterium. Next base: position 146,318 of record JACRAZ010000042.1, on the reverse strand, counting down.
GCGAGGACAGCCTCTACCTCAACATCACCACGCCCAAGAACGCCAGCAAGCTGCCGGTGATGGTGTGGTTCCACGGCGGTGGCTTCACCTCGCTCACCAGCAACACCAAGCCCTTCAACAACCCGCTGGCGCTGGCCACCAAGGGCGTGGTGCAGGTGTCGGTGAACCACCGGCTCGGGCCCTTCGGCTACATCGCGCACCCGCTGCTGAGCAAGGAATCGGGCTACAACGGCTCGGGCAACTACGGCCAGATGGACCTGATCGCCGCGCTCACCTGGGTCAAGCAGAACATCGCCCAGTTCGGGGGCGACCCGGACAACGTGACGATCTTCGGCGAATCCGGTGGCGGCCGGAAGGTGCTGTCGCTGATGGCCTCGCCCCAGGCCGCGGGCCTGTTCCACAAGGCCATCAGCCAGAGCGGCACCCTGATCCCCGACACCCGCAGCCTGGCCTCGGCCGAGGCCATCGGCACCGCGCTGTCGGCCAAGCTGGGGGCCACCACGCTGGCCGAGATGCGCGCCAAGAGCTGGATGGACGTGGTCACCGCCGCCGCGGCGCTGGTGCCCTACACCAACGTGGACAACCACTACCTGCCCGGCACCGAGCGCGCCAGCTTCGAGAGCCGCAAGCACAACGACGTGCCGTTCATGATCGTCGTGAACAGCAACGACACGGTGGACCCCATCGGCACCGTGAAGAACGTGTTCCCGTGGATGGCGGCGCTGAGCAGCAAGCCACAGTACGCAGCCCTCTTCAGCCACATGCCGGCGGGCTGGAAGCGCATGGGCGTCACCACCTACCACGGGGGTGAGCTGACCTACGTCTTCAACTACCCCGAGAGCGTGGTCACCCACTACCTGCTGAACCTGGTGATCGACCCGGCCACCAACGCCAAGCTGGTGATCGGCGACCTCAACGGCAACGGCGTCACCGGCACCGCGGGCGACAGCGCGGACGTGTTCGCCTCGGCCGGCTTCGATGCCACCGACACCGCGGTGGCCGACCGGACGATGACCATCTGGACCAACTTCGCCAAGACCGGCAACCCCAGCATCACCGGCCTGGCCTGGCCGGCCTACACGCCGGCCAACGACCTGTACGTGGACCTGGGCAGCACGCCGTCCATCAAGACCGGCCTGTCCAAGCTGTTCCCCTGACGAACCGATAACACACAAACCACCTGGAGACATCCACATGCGCAACACCCCCCACAGCCCGGCCGCGCGCCTGGGCCGCCGCGGCCTGCTGGCCGTGTCCGTGCTGGCGCTGGCCGCCGCCACCGGCTGCTCGTCCGACGACGACGTGCAGCTCACCGGCAGCTTCGCCGACAGCCCGGTCACCGGGCTGGACGTCGCCGGCCAGGCCACCAAGCCCCACAAGACCGATGCCAACGGCCAGTTCACCTACCTGGCCAGCGAGGTGCTCAGCTTCTCGATCGGCAACCTGGTGCTGGGCTCCGCCACCGGCGCCAGCACGCTGACGACCCTGGGCATCACCAGCGGCGCCACCGCGGCCAGCGACCGGCGCGTGACCAACAAGCTGGTGCTGCTGCAGACGCTGGACGCCGACGGCGACCTGAACAACGGCATCCAGATCACCGACGCGATCCGCGGCCTCGTGTCGTCCAACGCGGCCTCGATCAACTTCGACCAGACCACCGCCGCCTTCGCCACCAGCCTTGCGCCGCTGATGACGGCGCTGAACGCCGCCAACGTCTTCACCGACCTGGACCCGCGCGCGCGCACCGTGCGCTCGTCCACCGCGGCGCTGGAGCACTTTGCACGCGCCACCAGCCCGCGCCAGGTGGTCAGCACCACCGGCGGCCAGCTCAGCGGCTTCGAGGCCAATGCCAGCACCTGGCAGTACCTGGGCATCCCCTATGCCAAGCCGCCGGTGGGTGAGCTGCGCTGGCGCCCGCCGCAGGCCCCCGCCGCCTGGACCGGCGTGCGCCACGCCGTGGCCTGGAGCGACCAGGCCGCGCAGAACCCCACCTACCAGGCGCTGAACGAAGGCGGCATGAGCGAGGATTCGCTCTACCTCAACGTCACCGCGCCCAAGAACGCCAGCAAGCTGCCGGTGATGGTGTGGTTCCACGGCGGCGCGTTCACGATCCTGTCGAACAACTCGCGCCAGTACAACAACCCCACGGGCGTGACGACCAAGGGCGTGGTGCTCGTCACCGTGAACCACCGGCTCGGCCCCTTCGGCTACCTGGCACACCCGCTGCTCACCGCCGAGGCCGAGTACAAGGGCTCGGGCAACTATGGCCAGATGGACCTGGTGATGGCACTCACCTGGGTGAAGAACAACATCGCCAACTTCGGCGGCGACCCGGCCAACGTGACCATCTTCGGTCAGTCCGGCGGCGGCGGAAAGACGTACAGCCTGATGAATTCGCCCCAGGCCAAGGGCCTGTTCCACAAGGCCATCAACCAGAGCGGTGCCAGCGCGCTGCTGGCCAACAGCACACCGGCCTCGTCGCTGGCCTCGAACGAGGCGATCGGCAGCGCGATGTTCAAGCGCCTGGGCGTCACCACGCTGGCGCAGGCCCGCGCGCTGCCCTGGACGCAGATCGTGCAATCGGACATCGATGCCGGCATTCCCCGCGAAATCTACCGCCCCGCGGTGGACAACTACCACCTGCCCAAGACCTACTACCAGAACGTGCAGGACGGCATGCCCAGCGACGTGCCGTTCATGGTGGGCGCCACCTCCGGCGACTACGCGTCGCTGCGCGGCGACCTGCCGGTGTTCATGAGCCAGCGTTCGGCCTTGTACAAGTCGCCACAGTACGTGTACCGCTTCAGCCGCGTGCCCGATGGCTGGGCCGCGATGGGGCTGGCCAGCGGCCACGGCGGCGAGGTGCCCTACCTGTTCAACTACCCGGCGGGCATGGCCAGCAACTACACGCTGGGCCTGGTGCTCACCAATGCCGGCGCCAAGCCGCCGATCGCCGACCTCAACGGCAACGGCGTCACCGGCACCGCGGGTGACATCGCCGACATCACCACCTCGATGGGCTGGGGCACGGCCGACACCGCGATGGTGGACACGGTGCTGACGATGTGGACCAACTTCGCCAAGACCGGCAACCCCAGCCTCGCCGGCCTGGCCTGGCCGGCCTACACGCCGGCCAACGACACCTACATGGAACTTGGCCCGGTGACGCCCGTGGTGAAGACCGGCATGTCCACGGCGTACAAGTGACGCGCACTTCGTGAGGCAGCGCCCCGCGCCGCGCAGCACCTGCGCGGCGCGGGGCCTTGTGTGGGGGCGTTTGCGCCCGGCCGGCCGCTTGCGCACACTGGCCGGCCGTGCCACCCCCCGCGCCCGAGATGACGCCCACGATCCCCACCCTGCACACCGACCGCCTGGACCTGCTGCCGCCCGGCCCCGAGGCGGCCGCGCTGTACCAGGCCTTCTACACCGATGCCGCCGCCTCGGCCCCCTACGGCGGCCCGCTGAGCCCCGGCGCCGCCTGGGCCCGCCTGGCGTCCGACCTGGGCGGCTGGGGGCTGCAGGGCTTCGGCGTGTGGACGATCCGCCGCCGCGCCGAGCAGCACCTGGTGGGCGTGTGCGGCTTCTGGCAGGGCCTGGGCTGGCCGCGCGAGCTCACCTGGTGGCTGCTGCCTGCCGCGCGCGGCAGCGGCATCGCGCAGGAGGCCTCGCGCGCCGCGCTGGTCCACGCGCACGACGTGTTCGGCTGGCCGGTGGTGGAAACCTACATGAACGACGAGAACACCGCCGCCCGCGCACTGGTGCTGCGCCTGGGCGGCGAGCGTGTCGACCGCCGGGGGTTTCCGGATGGGTTGCAGCGGGATGTGTTCCGCATCCCCCCGCCTGTGACCCAGGCTCGCCGCTGAACCGAAGCCGCCTGGCGACCCACCAGGATCAGCACCTGCACGGCATCGGCACCGGGTTGCTGACCGACGCCATCCGCCGTGCGATGCAGGCCGACCGGACCGCCGGCGTCTCCGCGCGGCGGGTGCATGCCCTCTTCGAGCGTGATCCACCGGAGTCCGGCCCGCGCTCTGCCCCGATGCGCGCGGCGGATGCCGGTAGTGGGCAGGTTGGCCTTGGGCGAACCCTGCAGGCGGTGGCCAGCAGCCGACGGCAACCGCTGGGCCCACCGGGCTGAAGATTGGTCACCCTCCCAGCGCGGGCGCTCGCCTGGCCGGACCCGGAAACGCCCTCGGTACAGCCTGGGCCTGGGCTCGGCCTCAGCCCGGCATCAGCCCTGCGCCTCGCGCAGCAGGGCCTCGGCGCGCTTGAGCACGGGGGTGTCGACCATCTTGCCGTCCACTGCCACTGCGGCGCCGCCGGCAGCACCGGCGGCCTCGATCACGCGGCGGGCCCAGTCCAACTCGTCGGCACTGGGCGCGAAGCCGCGGTGCACGCCCTCGATCTGGCGCGGGTGGATGCACAGCTTGCCGCCGAAGCCCAGCCGGCGCGCGCGGCGCACATCGGTGTGCAGGCGCTCGGCATCGTCGATCGCGGTGCTCACGCCGTCGATCGGCGGGCCGATGCCGGCCAGGCGCGAGGCCAGCACCAGCTGCAGGCGCCAGGGCAGCAGTTCGTCTTCCAGCGCGTCACGCAGGCCCAGGTCCACCTGCAGGTCGATCGAGCCGAAGGCCAGGCACAGCACGCCGGGGGCGCGGGCCAGCTCGTCCAGCGCGGCGAGGCCGGTGCCGCTTTCCACCAGCGGCAGCACGGCGCGGGCGCCGGCGGCCATCAGCCGCGCGAGGCTGGCCGCGCGCTCGGCCTTTGGCAGCATCACCGCCGACACGCTGGCGGCCAGTGCCAGGTCGTCGTCGAACCAGGGGGTGTCAGCGCCGTTCACGCGCAGGATCAGCGGTCTCGCTGTCGAAGGCTCCGGCGCTGCGGGGCGCATCGCCAGCCAGCCGCGCACGGCCTCGCGCGCGCCGGCCTTGTCCGACGGGGCGACCGCATCTTCCAGGTCGATGATCACCGCATCGGCCCCAGCGGCCAGCGCCTTGTCGAAACGCTCCGGCCGATTGCCGGGCACGAACAGCAGTGAGCGCAGGCGCATGGGCACTAACCCAGGAACGGCGGGATGGTGGGTGCGTCGGCCAGCGCCCAGATGCGCTGGATCACCGCGCGCATCTCGGCCTCGGCGGCACCACCGGCATAACGCGCCAATTGCACGGCCTTGGCCTCCAGCTCCGGCCGGCTGAGCGTGTTGCCGGGGTCGCCCTTGGGTTCGTCCACGCGGGCGCTGAACACCCGGCCGTCCACGGTGTGCACCCGCACCTTGCCGATCCAGCGCGCGGGGTAGGCCGCGTCCACCTCGGGGTCCAGCACCATCGTGACCTTGTCGCGCAGGGCCACGGTGTCGGGGTCGCGGTAGTGGGCGTCGAATTCGGGCAGGCCGGCATGGCCGTATTGGGCCACCAGCGCGAGCACCGTGCCCATCGAGAACTTGGACTGGTGCACCGTCTGTGGGTCGGTCACCGGGCCCAGCACGTCGAGCGCGCCCTGGTGCACGAAGGTGCTGACCTGGGCGATGTTTTCGGCCTGCAGCCCGTGTTCGCGCATGGCCACCCGCAGCGCATCGGCCGCCGGGTGGGTGTGGCGGCAGGAGGCGTGGTACTTGAACGAGGTTTCGGCCAGCGCCCAGCGCTCGCCCAGCCGGTCGGCCAGGCGGGCGGGGTCGGCGTCGCTGGACATGCCGGCGGCCATGCCGCGGGCGCCATCGAAGATGCGCTGCGCGCCGGTGAAGCCGTCCTGCGCCAGGTAGGCCGCGCTGAGGCCGGTGGTGGCGGCGTGCGCGGTGTGCAGCTGCTTGGAATCGGCCGCATCGCGCAGGAATTCCCACAGCCCGGCGGCCTGGGTGCCGGCCGAGCCGAAGGCATGGCCCATCTGCGCCGGCGTGAGCTTCAGCAGGCGGCCCACCGCGGCCGCGGCGGCCACGCTGCCCGCGGTGCCGGTGGTGTGGAATACCTTGTAATGCGAGCGTCCCAGGAATTCGCCGACGCGGATGCCCACCTCGTAGCCCACCACGCTGGCCAGCAGCAGCTCACGCCCGCTGGCACCGATGGCCTGGGCCACTGCCAGCGCCGGCGGGAACACCACCGCGGCGGGGTGGAACACCGAGCCGTTGTGCACGTCGTCCTGCTCGGCAAAGTGCGAGGACGCGGCGTTGATCGCGGCGGCCACCAGCGGGCTGGCGCCGCGGCGGTGGATCAGGATCTCGCTGGGGCCCTCGGCCGGCCCCATGCGCTCGTGGAAGCGCGCGATGGCTTCCACCGGCCGCGCCCCCTTGCCGGCCAGCGCGGAGCCGAACCAATCGAGCAACAGGTCTTCGGTGCGGCGCAGCACCGGCGTCGGAATGTCGTCGAAACGCAGCGTGGCCGCAAACTGCGCCAGCGCCTGGCCGGGGTCGGTAGGGTCGCTCATCGGGTTGTCCTCACAGCGCGCCGCTGCGCTGCAGTTCGGTGATCTGATCGGGGCCGTAGCCCAGCTCGGCCAGGATGGCTTGGCTGTGTGCGCCCAGTGCGGGCACGGCGTCCATGCGCACGCTGTCGGCGTTGTCGGCGCCAGGGGGCAGCAGCGCGGGCACCGGGCCGGCGGGCGTGTCCACCGGCACCCAGCGTTCGCGCGCCTTCAGCTGCGCATGGGCCCAGAGCTGGGCCATGTCGTTCACCTGCGCGTTGGCGATGCCGGCGGCCTCCAGCCGGGCCTGCACCTGCTGCGCATCCAGCGTTGCGAAGGCCTCGACGACCAGCGCGCGCAGTGCGTCGCGCGCGGCGCTGCGGCGGCTGTTGGTGTCGAAGCGCGGGTCGGTGGCCAGCGCGGGCTGCTGCAGCACCTGGGCGCAGAAGGCCTGCCACTCGCGTTCGTTCTGCAGGCCCAGCATCACGGTGTGGCCATCCCCAGTGGGAAACGGGCCATAGGGGTAGATGGTGGCGTGGGCCGCGCCGGCGCGCGGCGGCGGCGGCGCGCCATCGAACGCGTAGTACAGCGGGTAGCCCATCCACTCGGCCATGCTCTCGAGCATGGACACGTCGATGCGCCTGCCGCGGCCGGTGCGGCCACGCTCGATCAGCGCGGTGAGGATGTTGCTGTAGGCGTACATGCCGGCGGCAATGTCGGCGATGGAGCAACCGGCCTTGGCCGGCTCGTCGGGGCTGCCGGTGATCGAGACGAAGCCCGATTCGCTCTGGATCAGCAGGTCGTAGGCCTTCTTGTCGCGGTAGGGGCCGGGGCGCGCGGGGTCGTCGCCGTAACCCGAGATGTCGCAGACGATGAGCTTCGGATGCCGCGGCGCCAGCGCCTCGTGGCTCAGGCCCAGCCGCGCCGCGGCGCCGGGCGCGAGGTTCTGCACCAGCACGTCGGCCTGGGCCAGCAGGCGCTGCAGCACCTCGGGCGCCTGGGGGTGCTTCAGGTCCAGCGCCAGGCTCTCTTTCGAGCGATTCGTCCACACGAAGTGCGAGGCCAGGCCGCGCACGCGCTGGTCGTAGGCCCGCGCGAAGTCGCCGACGCCGGGGCGTTCGACCTTGATCACCCGCGCCCCCTGGTCGGCCAGCTGGCGGGTGCAGAACGGCGCGGCGATCGCGTGTTCCAGCGCGACGACGGTGATGCCTTCCAACGGCAGCGGCATATTGAGGGATCAGAAGCTGCGCGGCAGGCCCAGCACATGCTCGGCCACGTACGACAGGATCAGGTTGGTGGAGATCGGCGCCACCTGGTACAGCCGGGTCTCGCGGAACTTGCGTTCCACATCGTATTCGCAGGCGAAGCCGTAGCCGCCGTGGAACTGCAGGCAGGCGTTGGCCGCTTCCCAGCTGGCCTTGGCGGCCAGGTACTTGGCCATGTTGGCCTGCGCACCGCAGGGCTGGTGGGCGTCGAACAGGCGGCAGGCCTCCCAGCGCATCAGGTCGGCGGCTTCCACCTCGATGTGGGCCTCGGCGATCGGGAACTGCACGCCCTGGTTCTGGCCGATCGGGCGGCCGAAGACCACGCGCTCCTTCACGTAGGCGCTGACGCGCTCGATGAACCAGCGCCCGTCGCCGATGCATTCGGCGGCGATCAGCGTGCGCTCGGCGTTCAGGCCGTCGAGGATGTACTTGAAGCCCTGGCCTTCCAGGCCGATCAGGTTCTCGGCCGGGATCTCCAGGTTCTCGAAGAACAGCTCGTTGGTGTCGTGGCTCACCATGTTGGCGATCGGCTGCACCGTGAGGCCGCGGCCCACCGCGTCGCGCAGGTCGACCATGAAGATCGACAGGCCCTCGCTCTTCTTCTTCACCTCGGCCAGCGGCGTGGTGCGGGCCAGCAGGATCATCAGCTCGGAATGCTGCACACGCGAGATCCACACCTTCTGGCCATTGATGACGTAGCGGTCACCCTTGCGCACGGCGGTGGTCTTGACCTTCGTGGTGTCGGTGCCGGTGGTGGGCTCGGTCACGCCCATGCTCTGCAGGCGCAGCTCGCCGCTGGCGATGCGGGGCAGATAACGCGCCTTCTGCTCGGCCGAGCCATGGCGCAGCAGCGTGCCCATGTTGTACATCTGGCCGTGGCAGGTGCCGGCGTTGCCGCCGCAGCGGTTGATCTCCTCCATGATCACGCTCGCCTCGGCCAGGCCGAGGCCCGAGCCACCGTATTCCTGCGGGATCAGCGCGGCCATCCAGCCGGCCTTGGTGAGCGCATCGACAAAGGCGTCGGGGTAGGCCCGGTCGGCGTCGATCTTGCGGTGGTAGGCGTCCGGGAACTCGGCGCACAGCGCGCGCACGGCGTCGCGGATGTCCTGGTGGGCGTGGTCGGTGTGGGGCATGGTGGGAGGTGCCTGCGGTCAGTGGAGGTCGGCCTGGGCCTGCATCGCGAGCAGGCCGTCGGGGTCGCGTGCCCACAGCGAAACGCTGCGCTCGGCCTGGGGCTGCGGCGCACCGCACAGCGCGAAGGCGCGGCCCTCGAACAGCGGCCGCTGGGCCTTGAAGCGGAAGCGGCGCACCTGCGCCTCGGGCCGCTCGCGGCGCAGCAGGTCCATCAGCAGCGTGGCGATCAGCGGGCCGTGCACCACCAGGCCGGGGTAGCCTTCCACCCCGGTGGCGTAGGGCCGGTCGTAGTGGATGCGGTGGCCGTTGAAGGTGAGCGCGGAGTAGCGGAACAGCAGCACCGGGTCGGGCAGGATGCTGCGCTCGAACGCGGCGCCTTCGGGCGCTGGCTGGCCCGCGGCGGACGCCTCGCCAGCGGCGGGCGCCTCGCGGTAGACGATGTCCTGCTCCTCGGTGAGGGCCAGCCCGCGGGCGTTGCGCAGTTCGTGCTGCACCGTGACGAACACCAGCGCGCCGCTGCGGCCCTGCTTGATGCTGACATCGGCAATGCGCGAATCGCGCGTGATCTCGTCGCCGATGCACAGCGGGTGGAAGAACGCCAGCCGGCTGCCGGCCCACATGCGGCGCGGCAGCGGCACCGGCGGCAGGAAGCCGCCGCGCTGCGGGTGGCCGTCCGGCCCCAGTTCGCTGGCGCGCGCCACCGGGTTGAAGTACATCCAGTGCCACAGCGGCGGCAGCGCGGTGCCGGGCAGCGGCTCGGGCTGCGCGCGGTCCAGCGTGGCTGCGAGCGAGGCGGCGCTGGCGGCGCTCACGAAATCGGTGCGTTGCTCGGTGCGGCCGATCCAGTCGCGCAGGGGGTCGAGTTCCGTCGTCATCGGGCCGCACTGTGCGCGCCGGCGGCCCAAAGAACAATTCGCATTTTGGGAACGGGCCCTTATGGCGGACTTAAGGGCGCACGCGCACCCTGCACCGCAGCGTCAGGCAGCCGGCCAGCGCCACCGCCACCAGCGCCAGCGTGGCCGGCTCGGGAATGACGGTGAGCGTGAGTGCGGCGCCGGACACGGTGGCGTCGTCGGCGTACTGCAGCACGATGCGGCCGTCGTTCAGGAAGTCGCCACTGCCGTTGGACAGCATGTTGGTCAGCTGCTCGTTGGTGTAGTAGTCCAGAAGGTTCAGCGTGACCATCCGCGACACGCCGTTGTCCAGCGGCGGGTTGTTCATCAGCTGGTCGAAGATGGCCGGCTGGCCGGTGAAGCTGCCGTTCTCGAGGCTCACGCCGTCGGTGTTGAAGTTGCCGTCACCCACCGTCAGCACCAGGCGCAGCGTGGCCGCGCTGAACTTGCCCTGGCCCGAGGCCAGCAGCGAGCTGAAGGCGTTGTAGAGCGGGTCGGTCCGGAAGTCGAACAGGCCCTTGGTCCAGTCGTCCCAGCCGTTGCCCACCGGCAGGTCGGTTGCGTTGATGTCGCCGCGGAAGATCAGGAAATCGCCGTTGCTCACCGGGTTGCCGGCCGGATCGATGGCCGCCGGGCCGACGGTGAGCACGTCGTGGTCGTGGTCGAAGAGCACCGACTGCACGGTGATGGGGGACGCCATCGCCGGGGACAGCAGGGCCGAGGCGCTGACGAGCAGCGCACAGAGGATGGAGCGGTGAAGCATGGTCTTGCCTCCAGGTTGAACCCGGGCTGCGCGCGGCAAGGGTGCCTGCGCGGACGGGGCTTCATGCTGCGCCGCACAGCCGCAAGCGTGTTGCGGCACCTCAAGCTGCCGCCTGGGGCCGCCTGGACGGCGAGCCCCCGCATTCCGGGGGGGGTGCGCCCCTGCGCGGGCGCCGCGTTGACAAAGCACAACGGCGGACCCCGCACGCGCGCCTACGCTGGGTCAGCGATTCGGGACGATCTCGATCCGTGCGCTCACCGGAGACACACCATGAAGCTTTCCTGGCTTGCAGTTGCCACCGGGCTGGCCACGGCTCTGGCCGCGGTACCGGCCACGGCCGCCCCGCTGTGGGGCAGCACGGTGAACTACCAGTACTTCGTGCCCTCGCTGGTCAACCCCTACGGCGGCGCCTCGAACGGCAACTATGTGGTTGGTGCCGGGGTGGAGGTACCGCACGTGCTGTTCGGCGTGGGCACCATGGACATCACGGCCAACCAGCTGATCGTCGACTTCAGCATCGCCACGCAGTTCGGCTTTGCACCGTTCAACGGCTTCGTGCTGTCGGACGTGCTGGGCGCGATCGACGCGATCACCGGCGTCTCGATCGACCCCACCACCAACATGGCGGGTTTCGATGCGAGCCGGGTGTCGTTCTCGGACGACGCCATCGCGGTGAACTGGCAGGGCCTGTCGATCACGCCCGACACGCGCATGGTGCTCACGCTGAACTTCGGCGCGGTGCCTGAGCCCGCCAGCTGGGGCCTGGCGGGGCTGGCGCTGTTCGGCCTGGCGGCGGCCAGCCGCCGCACCGGGCCGGTTCGGGCCCGGTAGGCCCTAGACGCCAAGCTCCTTGAACACCTCCTTGGCGGTGCGGAAGCTGTCCATCGAGGCAGGCACGCCGCAGTAGATGGCGGCCTGGAGGAACACCTCGCGGATCTCGTCCTTCGTGGCGCCATTGGTCAGCGCGCCACGCAGGTGCAGGCGCAGTTCATGTGGGCGGTTCAGCGCGGTGAGCATCGCCAGGTTCAGCAGGCTGCGGGTCTTGCGGTCCAGCCCGGGGCGGTTCCAGATGTCGCCCCAGGCGTACTGGGTGGTGAACTCCTGCAGCGGGCGGCTGAACTCGTCGGCGTTCTTGATCGCGGCATCGACATAGTCGCTGCCCAGCACCTCGCGGCGGGTTTGCAAGCCTTTGTCGAACAGGTCCTGGTTCATCGCAGTCTCTCGTTGGCGGGTGGTCGGGCCCGGTGCCGCGGCCGCTGCGGCGCAGGCACGGCGCGTCATCCCGGATGCTGAAGTGCGGGATTCTGCTTCGGAAGCCGGCGGGGTTATCGTCTTCGCCCCGACACCGCCACCGAAGGACCCCCCATGTTCAAGAAACTCGCCTCCGAAGCCCTGGGCCTGAGCGACATCGGCGTCATCGTGCCGCCGGCCGACTTCAACAAGGTCGATGCCGACGACTACCTCTTCACCGAAGACGGCGAGAAGATCTTCTTCCTGATCAAGTCGAAGAAGGACGAGTACTGCTTCACCAACCTGGGCCTGATCCACGTGGACGGCGACTCGGCGATCTCGTCCAAGCGCAGCATCAAGCGCTACGACTACGCCACCCACCATTTCAGCAACGTGACGATCGAGACCGCCGGCACCATCGACATGGACATCGAGCTGAAGTTCACCGTGGGCGAGAACAACGTCTTCAGCATCGACGTGCGCAAGAACTTCATCGAGCAGCTGAAGGACATCTACAAGGCCCTCATCACCATCGGCAAGATGCAGCGGCGCGATGCACAGGCGCGCGACCACGCGCTGCAGTGCCTGGGCGTGGTGGGGTCGATCTACAAGCTCGGCAGCGTGGCAGGCGAGGACGGCATCGCCCAGCAGTACAACAGCCTGCTGAACACCGTGAACGCCACGGTGCTGGACCGCTTCCACCGCCGCGACTTCAGCCCGGTGTTCGAGCGCTACATCCACAGCTGAACCGGCCTGGCTGCCGGCGCCCGCGGCCCCTGGAGACCTGCAGATCCGCGGTCAATGCCCGGCCGGCAAGGCCTCGATCGCCTGCGCATCGAAGCGCAGCAAGGCCTCGGTCAGCTCGCGCAGCACGGCCTGCAGCGGCGCGAAGCCGGCATGCGTTTCCAGCGTGTTTTCGTCCATGTACAGGCGCTTGTTCAGCTCGATCTGGATCGCGTGCTGCCGCTCGGCCGGGCGGCCGTGGCGGCGCACGATCTCGACACCCTTGTACGGGTGGTTCACGCTCACGGTGTAGCCGCGGCTGAACAGGAACTGCTCGATCCAGCGCGTGAGCCGCGGGTCGGCCGTGGTGCCGTCGCGGTCGCCCAGCACCACGTCGGCATGGGCCTGGTACGGGTGTTCGGTGGCATAGGCCTGCGCCACCGCAGGCATCGAGTGGCAGTTCAGCAGGATCACGAAACCGCGCCGCACGCGTGCGGCCGCCACCGCCTCGTCCAGCGCCCGGTGGTAGGGCTGCCAGCACTGCGTGATGCGGGCCTGCAGTTCGGTCACGCCGAGCCGGCGCGCGTAGATCGGCGTGCCGTCGTCCAGCATGCGCCAGGCCAGGCCCTTGCCCAGGCGCACCTTGGCGCTGGGCGTCACCGGGCCGGGCCAGGCTGCGGCCAGCAGGGTTTCGTCCACCTCGTCCAGTGCGCGGTTGGGGTCGATGTAGCTGCGCGGAAAAGCGGCATGGATCAGCGTGGCGCCCAGCGCCGGCGCAAAGCCCCACAGGGCCTGCACATGCGTGTCTTCGGCCACGCGCAGCGCGGAGCGTGGGCAGGCATGGTCGAAGTCCGCCGGATAGTGGGTGCCGCTGTGTGGCGAATCGAGCACCAGGGCGCTGGTACCGGCGTGGACGTGGACGGGTTCGGCCGTCAGCGGCGAGGGTCGGTCTGGCAGTGTCATGCGGTGAGTGTCAATCCACGATGCGCTGGCCGCTGCCGATCAGCGTGATGTCCACGTAGTGTGCGCCATGATGCCGGCGCGGGCCGTAGCGCACGCTGTAGCCGCCCACATCCAGCGTGCCCAGCGCCTCCAGGCTGCGCAGCAGCGCGGCACGGTTCGCGCGCGGGCCCGCGCGGCGCAGCGCCTCGACGAAGACCTTGGCCGAGATCATGCCCTCCAGGCCGATGTAGGCGGGCTTCAGCGCCGGGTCCAGCTGCTGCAGCAGCCGGCGGTATTCCACCGCCACCGGCGCCCGGTTGCGGAACGGGTTGGGCGCGGTCTGGCTGATCGAGACACCCGCGGCCAGCGGCCCGAGTTCGTCCACCAGCTGCTGGTGGCCGATGAGGCTGCGCGCGTAGTGGCGGGTGCGGCCCGCACGCTGGCGGTCGAAGGCCTGGATGAAGGCCACCGCATCGCTGCCCGAGGCGCCGATGATCAGCGCCTGCGGGTCGGCCGCGGCCAGTGCCACCACCGCCGCGGCGGGGTCTTTCGAGCCGGTGGCCATGGTGCCCACAGCGGCCAGCGTGAGCTGCGCCGCGGCCATGCGGCGCTGGGTGTCGGCCAGCAGCTCGCGGCCGGAGGCGCTGTCGTAGTGCAGCAGGCCGATGCGGCTGAAGCCGATGGTGCGCAGGTGCCGCACGATATGGCCCAGCTCGTCGGCAAAACTCGCACGGGTGGTGAACACCACCGGCGAGTGCGCGGCGTACAGTGCCTCGTAGCCGGTGTAGGGGCCGAACATCGGCACGCCCTCGCGCTCGGCCACCGGGATCACGGCCTTCACGGTGTTGGTCCAGGTGTAGTTGAACAGTGCGAACACCTGCTCGCGCCGGATCAGCTGCTCGGTGTTGGCCAGCGCCTGTTCCACTCGGTAGCCATCGTCCAGCGACACCAGCCGGATCTTGCGGCCATGCACGCCGCCCTGCGCATTGACGTGGGCGAAGTAGGCCCGCGCGCCGTCGCGGTAGGCCGCCGCCTGCGAGGCAAAGGCGCCGCTGAAGCTGGCCGACTGGCCGAGCACGATCTCGCTGTCGGCCCCACCCACACCAGCCCGCACGCCGGAGGCTGCCGGCGCGGCCGGCGGCTGCGCCAGCACGCCCGGCGCCAGACAAGCCAGTGCGGTGGCCAGTGCGGCGGCCAGCCCCTGCAGCGCGCGCATCAGTCCACCTCGATCCGGGCGAAGCGCGCGGTGCGGCGCATGCGGTCGATCTCCTTGCGGATCTGGATGCCGAACTGCGCCGGCGTCGTCAGGTCGGTGGCGTACAGGCCCAGGCCCGCCAGGCGCTCGGCCATGCCAGGCGCGTGCACCGCCTTCATCGCCGCGGCGTGCAGCCGCAGCACCGCCGCCTCAGGGGTGCCGGCCGGCGCCACCAGGCCGAACCACGAGGGCACGTTGTTGCTTTGCAGGCCCAGCTCGCCGAAGGTGGGCACCTCGGGCAGCTGCGCCAGCCGCTGCGGCCAGGAAACGGCCAGCGCCCGCACGCGGCCGGACTGGATGTGCGGCAGCGCCGAGGCCACCTGGTCGAAGTAGGCCTGCACCTGGCCGGCGATCAGGTCGTTGATGGCCGGCGCCGCGCCGCGGTAGGGAATGTGCAGCATGAAGGTCTTGGTCGAGCTCTTGAACAGCTCGCCCCACAGGTGGCCGATGGTGCCGTTGCCGGGCGAGGCATAGCTCAGCTTGCCGGGCTGTTCCTGCAGCAGCTTCAGGAAGGCGGCGTGGTCCTTCACGCCCAGCGCGGCTGGCACCACCAGCACGCCGGGCGCCTTCACCAGCTCGGCCACCGGTGCGAAGCCTTTCTCGGCGTCGTAGGGCAGCTTCTTGTAGACGGCCGGGTTCACGCCGTGGGTGGACAAGGTGGCCACGCCCAGCGTCAGCCCATCGGGCTCGGCGCGGCTGACCTCGGCCATGCCGATGGAGCCGCCGGCGCCGGCGCGGTTCTCGATGATGACGGTCTGGCCCAGCTCGCGGCCCATCTGCTCGCCCACGGCGCGGGCGGTGATGTCGGTGGCGCCGCCGGGCGGGAACGGCACGATCAGGCGCAGCGGCTTGCCTTGCGCGAAGGCGGCAGCCGGCAGGACCAGCGAAGACGTTGCGGCAAGCAGCAGGTGGCGACGGTGCATGGGCGGGCAGGTTGAAGCGGACGATGGCCGCATCTTCGTCACCGCCGGCCTGCCGCGAAAGCGACAATGCGGCACGAGTACATTCCGAACCAGAATGACCCGCAGGCTGCATCCCCCCACGCATCTGCTGCGCGCCTTCGTCGTCACCGCGCAGCTGGGCACCATGTCGGCCGCCGCCGCGGCACTGCACCTGACGCAAAGCGCCGTCAGCAAGCAGGTGCAGGAGCTGGAGCAGTGGCTGGGCGTGGCGCTGTTTGCACGCGTGAAAAAGCGGCTTCGGCTCACGCCCGCCGGCCAGCGCTACCTGCTGGCGGTGCAGCCGCTGCTGGCACAGCTGGAGGCCGCCACGCTCGACCTGATGAGCAGCCCGGCCGATGGCGGCACGCTGCGCCTTTCGGTGCTGCCCACCTTCGGCGCCAAGTGGTTGATTCCCAGATTGCCTGAATTCCAGCGCGCGCACCCCAAGGTGCTGCTGCAGTTCGTGCCCTATGTGCAGGGCTACGACTTCCAGCGCGCCGACCTCGACGCCGCCATCCGCTATGGCGAGGGGCCGTGGCCCGATGCCGTGTCCGAATACCTCACCGGCCGGCAGATGGTGCTCATTGCGCCGCCGCGCCGCAAGGGCGAGCCGCCGCTGAAGCACCCGGCCGACGTGGCCCAGCACCGCCTGCTGCACCACGTGACGGTGCCCACCGCATGGACACGCTGGTGCGCCCAGCAGCAGGTGCTGGGCGTGAACCCGCACAGCGGCATCCAGCTCGACCAGTACAGCGCCATCATCCAGGCGGTGGTGGCCGGCATGGGGCTGGGCCTGGTGCCGGCCTGCCTGGTAGCGGACGAACTGCGCCGCGGCGAAGTGCTGGCGCCGTTGCGCGGCGCGCCGGGCCGGCTGCAGGCCGATGCGGGCTACTGGCTGTGCTTTCCGGACAACCGGGCCGAGCTGGAGCCCTTGCTGCTGCTGCGGCGCTGGCTGCAGGCCGCTGCGGCGGCATGAGCCCGCCGGGCCGCCCCTAGGGCGAATACCGGAGGGCGCAGCCCGAAGGTACCCCAGTGAGGCACCCGACACGGTCTCCCCAGTCCGAGCGGCCCGAACTTACTTTCGGCACCGGCCGCGCCCGGACATCGCACCTAAGGTGAATCGCAAGGGCAGGCCCGGATCCTCCGGGCGCCACCACCGACAGGAGTGCACGCGATGAGCGAACTGCGCGACAAGGCCAAAGGCATCCTGGAATCCGAACTGCCCGCGGGGGTGCGCCACGCCTCCGACGGCGGCCCGCGCTTCCAGGAACTCACCGGCTACTCGCATGCCACGCTGAAGTCCGAATGGGCCAAGGGCAGCAAGCTGACCACCTGCATGGGCTACGTGGCCCACTATTGCCAGCGCATGGGCATCACGCCCAACCTCGGGCGCTTCGACCTCGACACCTACCTGCCCACGATCCAGAAGGAACACACCTGGGTGCGTGCGGCGCCCGGCCGCAAGCCGCAGGTGGGCGACATCCTGCTGCACGCCACCACGCTGCACATCGACGTGGCGATGGGCTTCGACGGCAATGTGCTGATCCGCGGCGCCTCGGGCCAGGGCATCGTGGGCCAGCGCGACGTGGTGGCCCGGGTGCGCGGCAGCGGGCCCTTCAACGTGGCCAACCTGAAGGGCTGGGTGGACCTCGAACGCTACTTCGCCGAGCGGCCCAGCAACGACGTGGCCTGGCTCAAGGGCTGGTGGAAGGTGTGGGACGGCAACACCTACTACTACTACTTCGGCGCCGTCGGCTTCGTGCAGTACACGAAGACGCCGCCGGGCGGCCAGGCCCCGCCGCCCAAGAAGCCGCTGAACCAGGGCGACTACGAACTCGGCGGCAACAAGCTGGTGATCACCTGGAACCCGATGGACGGCGCGCCCACGGTGGAGACCTTCCACAACGCCAACGCCGGCGCGCGCCAGATGAACGCCACCTCCAACCGCTACTCGCCGCTGGTGGCGCAGCGGCTGTGATGCCGGGCTGAGCCCGCCGCCTGCCACCCCGCCCGCGCGCCGTTCACGCCGCCTGCAGCAAGGCCCGCAGGCTGGCCAGCACGGCCTGCGGCTGTTCCAGCGGCAGCAGGTGGCCGGCGGTGGCGAAGCGCTGCACCGTGTCCTGCGGCCGCAGCCGCTGCCAGCGCGCGGCATCGGCGGCGCGGAACAGGCGGGAATGCTCGCCGTACAGCAGCGCCATCGGCGGCAGCGGCCGCGCCAGCAGCGGCCACAGGCTCACCGGCTGCTCGTACAGCCGGGCCTCCCAGGCGGGGTCGAAGCGCAGTTGCAGGCTGCCGTCGGCGGCGGGCTGCAGGCCGTCGGACAGCACGTCGTGCAGCACCTCGTCGGCCACGCCGGCGAACCAGCGCCGCGCCCGGGCCTGCGCCCAGGCTTCATCGAAGCCGGGCCAGCGGGCCTCGCGCCGGCGTGAGGCGCGGGCCAGCGGCCCCCGCTCGCGCACGCCCGCGGGCGCCAGGCGCAGCAGCCAGCAGGCCCAGGCCGGCATGGCCACCGGCTCGATGAGCACCAGGCGCGAGAAGCGCTGCGGGCGCTGTGCCGCCAGCATCAGCAGCGCCACAGCACCAAGCGAATGGCCCACGCCCACCACCGGCTGCGGCGCGGCGTCCACCGTGCTGGCCAGGTCGGCAGCGATCTCGGCCCAGTCGCCCGAGGGCATGGCCTGCCGGCGCAGCGGCAGCAGCGCGGGCGCCCGCACATCGAAGCGCGTGCGCAACGGGTTCAGCAGGCTGGCGTAGGCCCCCGGGGTGAAACCGTTGGCATGCGCAAACACGAGCGCTTGGGTGGACATGCTCGGCCCCGGTGGCTGTGGTGTCGGGCCCAGTGTGCCGGCACGGCGCCGACCCGTGCCCGCCGGCGCGACAAGCTGCCGCTGCGCGCCGCCGGACGCCGCCCGCGCGGCGCGAGCTGCAGCAGGTGCTCCAGCGCGACAATCGACACACACTGCCACCTGCGGCAACGCCGATCATCCTGGAGCCTTGTGTCATGCGCCCTGCCCCGCGCCACCTGAACCCGCTGCCGCTGCTGCTGGCGCTGCTGCTGCTTGCCGCCTGCGGCGGCGGCGGCGGCAACGACCCTCCGGCCGAGCCGGAGGAGCCGATCATCGAAACCGTCGGCCCCGGCCAGTTCATGGCCGCCAGCCCGCTGGGCAGCGTGACCGCGGCCGAGATCAGCGTGGCGGTCCAGGGCGCCGGCACGCGTGCGCCGGCGGTGGCCCCGCGTTATGCGGTGACGAACTACCGGCTCGAGTACCTCACCACCGGTGGCGATGGCAAGCAGATCCGCGCCTCGGCGCTGGTGAGCGTGCCGGTGAAGGGGCCTGGCGCCAGGAGCCCGGTGATGAGCTACCAGCACGGCACGCTGTTCCGCGATGCCGAGGCGCCCAGCAACCATGCGGTGGCCGCGGAGCCGGCGGTCATCATGGCCTCGCTGGGGTACATCGTGGTGGCCGCCGACTATGTGGGTTATGGCGTTTCCCGGGGTGCGCCGCACCCCTACCTGCTCTCGGCCCCCTCGGCCGCCGCGGTGCTGGACCTGCTCACCGCGGCCAAGTACTGGCGCCAGAAGAACAAGGTGGCCGACAACAAGCAGCTCTTCCTGGTGGGTTACTCCGAAGGCGGCTACGTGACGATGGCCGCGCACCGCGCGCTGCAGGCCGGCAGCCACGCACAGAAGGGCCAGGTGCTCGCCGTGGTGCCGGGCGCCGGCCCCTACCAGCTGGAAGCCACGCTGGACGCCCTGCTGCGGCTGGTGCGCGACGACAACCCGCTGGTGGCGGCGCTGCTCAACCCCGGGGTGCTGAAGAACCTGGGCAGCACGCTGCGGCGCGAGGTGCGCGACCAGCTCCTGAAGAAGGCGCTGCCGAACGATGCCGACGTGGTGTTCGACCCCACCTTCATCGACAACTACCTGGCCGACGACACCGCCGCCATCGAGCGCATGAGCAACGTGCACGACTGGAAGCCCGAGGTGCCGGTGCGCCTGTACCACGGCCGCGACGACCGCACCGTGCCCTATGCCAGCAGCGCCGTGACGCTGGCCGCGATGCAGGCACGCGGCGCCGGCGACAAGGTGTCGCTCACCGACTGCAACGCCCAGCCCGCGGGGCACCTGGACTGCGTGGTGCCGTTCTGGGGCTTCATGCTGGGCCAGCTGGCGCCCACGGCGCGAGACTTGTAGCGCGGAGCGATCTGCGGCTCAGGTGCCGACCAACCCGCCGTCGCGCCGGCGGATCGCCACCACCGCCGAACGCGGCCGCCCACCATCGGGCCAGCGCGAGAAGCGCATCGGCTGGTCGGGGTCGCTGATCTCCGAGGGGGTCTCGCCCGGGTGCTGGATGCTCACGAACAGCGTGCTGCCGTCGGGCGTCATGCTGGCGCCGGCCAGCTCGCAGCCCACCGGGCCGGTGAGGAAGCGCCGCACCTCGCCGCTGCGCGGGTCGGCCGCCAGCATCGCGTTGTTGCCCAGGCGTGCGGCCTCGCCGGTGCCCATCACCGAGCTGGACATGTCGGTGTCGATCCACAGCACGCCCCGGGGGTCGATCCACAGACCATCGGGGCAGGCGAAGGCATCGCCCTTCACGTTGCCGCGGGCCTGCGGTCGTTCGTTGGCCGGGTCGCCGGCCAGCACGAAGTGGTGCCAGGCGAAGGTGTCGCCGTCGAAATCGCCGTCCTCGGTCCAGCGGATGATGTGGCCCATGGTGTTGTTGGCACGCGGGTTCGCGGCATCCACCGCGGGCTCGCCCGGCCGGCCGCGGTTGCGGTTGTTGGTGAGCGCGCAGTACACCTCGCGGGTGCGGGGGTCCACCGCCACCCACTCGGGCCGGTCCATCTTGGTGGCGCCGAGCGCGTCGCTGGCCTGGCGCGATTTCACCAGCACCTCGCCCAGGTCGGCAAAGCCGCGGGCCGCCGTGAGCGGGCCCTGGCCCTGCACCAGCGGCAGCCAGCGGCCACGGCCGTCGGCCTCGAAACGCGCCACGTACAGCGTGCCGTGGTCCAGCAGCGTGGCATTGGCCTTGGCGCCGCCGGGCTGCATGCGGTCGCGGCTGACGAACTTGTAGATGTACTCGGAGCGCGCGTCCTCGCCCATGTAGACGACGGCGCGGCCATCACGCGTCATCGCCACGGTGGCGCCCTCGTGCGCGGCGCGGCCGAGCGCGCTGCGCTTGACCGGCGTGGACGTGGGGTCGTAGGGATCGATCTCGACGATCCAGCCGAAGCGGTTGGGCTCGTGCGGATGGCGCGTGGCGTTGAAGCGCGCATCGAACTCGTGCCAGCGCGCGGCCACGCCCTTGCGCAGGCCCCAGCGCTGCTGGTGCGCATCGGGGTCTTCGGTGGCGGCGAACAGGTAGATCCAGTTCTCCTCGCCGGTGAGGTAGGTGCCCCAGGGCGTGCGTTCGGCGGCGCAATTGCCCAGCGTGCCCAGCACGCGCCGGCCGGTCGGGTCGGCCTCGGTCTTCAGCAGCGCGTGGCCGGCCGCCGGCCCCTGCACCTGCATCGGCGTGGCGCCGGTGATGCGGCGCGCATAGCGTGAGGGCCGCACCAGCGCCCACTGGCCATCGGCGCGCAAGGCGATCTCGGCCACGCCCACGCCGTGCGCGGCCTGGGCCTTGCGCAGCTTGTCGGCCGTCCAGCTGCGCATGCCGTCGGGGAACAGCAGGCCCGGGTCCACGTACTCGTGGTTGATGACCAGCAACCCGCGGCGAGAACCCTCGAGCGCAAAGTAGTGCAGCCCGTCGTGGTGCATGCCGAACTGGGCTTCCTGCTCGGCACCGGTGTTGCCGGCATCGGGATTGAAGGCCGGCATGCGCCCGGGCAGGCCCACCGGATCGCCCCAGGGGGCCAGCGGCTGGGCGGTGTAGCCCTCGGGCACGCGCACCGCATCGGCGCTGGACACCGGCACCGCCGTGAAGCCCAGCAAGGGCGGGGGCGGCGGGCCGGGAGGGGCCTCGTCGGTGGCCGGCTGCACGCCGTGCGCCAGCGGGGCCAGCAGCGAGCCCACGGTGGCGCCCAGCCCGCCGCGCAGCCACTGGCGCCGGGCCGGATCGGAGAGCTCATGGATGCTGGGGTTGGCGCAGCGGTTGCTGTCCTCCATCGACGCGAAGTCCTTGCCCATCGTGCGCTGCGGTTCAGGCCGCCGGGTACAGGCCGTGCACGCGGCCGAACAGCCGCGTGAGGCCCAGCAGCGCATCGATGTTCGGCGTGGCCACGCCCACGCGGCGGCCGATCTCGGCCACGGCGGCGACGATGGCGTCCAGCTCGATCGGCCGGCCCGCCTCGGCGTCCTGCAGCATCGAGGTCTTGAAGGCCCCCAGCTTGCGCGTGACGGCGTTGCGGTCGGCCGGGCTCTGCTCGATCGCGCAGCCGATGCGCGCGCCCACCGCGGCGGCCTCGCTCATCGCGGCGGCGCAGAAGCCGGCGACCAGCGGGTCGTCGAGGATGCGGTCGGCCGTGGCGCCGGTGAGCGCCGAGACCGGGTTCATCACCAGGTTGCCCCACAGCTTGTACCAGGCGTCGCGCCGCAGGTCGGCCGAGGCCGTGGCCTCGAAGCCGGCGGCGGCCAGCGCCTCGCGCAGCTGGGCCACGCGCGGCGTCAACCCGCCCAGCGGCTCGCCGATGATCAGGCCCTGGCCCATCTTGTGCACCACGAGCCCCGGCTCGGCCACCGCCGCGCTGGCGTGCACCACGCAGCCGATCACCTGCGGCAGCGGGATGGCCCGGGCGATGGCGCCCCCCGGGTCCACGCTGGCCAGCGGCTCGGGGCCCAGCGCCGGCAGCGCGGGGCCGAACCACCAGGGCACGCCGTTCATCGCCGGCAGCACCCACGTGTGCGGCGCCAGCAGCGGCGCGATGCCGGCGGCCACCGCGGCCAGCGCCGGCGCCTTCACGGCAACGACCACCAGGTCCTGCGGGCCCAGGGCCGCGGCGTCATCCGACGCCTGGCAGGGCCTCTGCAGCACCGCCCCGCCCTGCTGCAGCCGCCAGCCGTGCGTGCGCAGGGCCGCCAGCGTGGCGCCGCGCGCCAGCGCGCTGACGCTGTGGCCCCCCGTGGCTGCCAGCCGCGTGCCGATGAAGCCGCCGATCGCGCCGGCGCCGATGATGCAGACCTTCATGCGTCCAGTCCTGAGCGAATGGCCATCACACCCGGCCCGAAACCGGGATGCCGGCGCCGGTGATCGAGCGCGCCCCGTCGGACAGCAGGAAGGCCACCACCTCGGCCAGGTCCTGCGGGGGCACCCAGCGGCTGAAGTCGGCCTCGGGCATGTCGCGCCGGTTGGCGGGGGTGTCGATGATCGAGGGCAGCAACGCGTTGACCGTGATGCCCTGGTCCTTGGTTTCCTCGGCCAGCGCCTCGGTGAGGCGCAGCACGCCGGCCTTCGATGCGGCATAGGCGCCCATGCCGGCCGCCGCCTTGGCCGCCGCGCCGGCGCCGATGTTGACGATGCGCCCACCGCCGCGCGCGCGCAGCGCGGGCAGCACGGCCTGGCAGGCGTTCACCGCGGTGAGCAGGTTCAGCGTGAACATCGCCTGCCAGGTGGCGGCGCTGCCGTCCTGCACGGTTTCCCAGCGGAAGCCGCCGGCGATGTTCACCAGCCCGTCGATCGCGCCGTACCGGGCCAGCACCGAGGCCACGGCCGCCTGCGCGGCCGCCGGCTGCGAGAGGTCCACGCCCGCCAGCAGCAGTTGGCCGGCATGGTGGTCCGCCACATGGGGCGGCGCGCTGGGCGCGGCATCAAGCAGCGCGAGCCGGGCGCCCCCTTCGGCCAGCCGCCGGGCCACGGCCTGGCCCAGCGCGCCGAAGGCGCCGGTGAGCACGATCACGGGGGGGTTGTTCATTGCGGGCGAATCCCTTGCAGGCCGGTGCGGGTGAAAGCCACGCTGTCAGCCTGTTGACAAGGCGCGGGGGTAGGCTGCGCAATCATTCCCGATTTCCCTGAAACAGCAGGAGCACAGCATGAGCGCAGCACGCGAAGTCTATGTGGTGGGGGCGGCCCGCACCGCCATCGGCACCTTCGGCGGCACCCTGAAGGACACACCGCCGGTGGACCTGGCCACCACCGCCATCAAGGCCGCGATCGCCCGCTCGGGCGTGGCGGCCACACAGATCGGCCACGTGGCCATGGGCACCGTGATCCCCACCGAGACGCGTGATGCCTACCTCGGCCGCGTGGCCGCGGTGAATGCCGGCGTGCCCAAGGAAACCCCGGCCTTCAACGTGAACCGGCTCTGTGGCTCGGGCCTGCAGGCCATCGTCTCGGCCGCGCAGGCGGTGATGCTGGGCGATTGCGAGCTGGCGCTGGGCGCCGGTGCCGAATGCATGTCGCGCGGGCCCTACTTCATGCCCGGCGCACGCTGGGGCACCCGCATGGGCGACGCGCAGCTGCTGGACTACATGGTGGGCATCCTGCACGACCCGTTCCACAAGATCCACATGGGCATCACCGCCGAGAACGTGGCCGAGCAATACGGCATCACGCGCCAGCAGATGGACGAGCTGGCGGTGGAAAGCCACCGCCGCGCCGCCGCGGCAATTGCCGCCGGCCGCTTCACCGAGCAGATCGCGCCGGTGGAGATCGTCACCCGCAAGGGCACGGTCCAGTTCGTGACCGATGAGCACGTGAAGCCCGACACCACGCTGGAAACGCTGGCCAAGATGAAGCCCGCGTTCAAGAAGGACGGCACGGTGACCGCCGGCAATGCCTCGGGCATCAACGACGGTGCCGGCGCGGTGGTGCTGGCCAGCGGCGAGGCGCTGAAGTCCGGCAACCTGAAGCCGCTGGCGCGGCTGGTGGGTTATGCCCACGCCGGCGTGGAGCCCACCATCATGGGCATCGGCCCGGTGCCGGCCACGCAACTGGTGCTCAAGCGCACCGGCCTGAAGGTGAGCGACCTCGATGTGATCGAGGCCAACGAGGCCTTCGCGGCCCAGGCCTGCGCGGTGAGCAAGAGCCTGGACCTGGACCCGGCCAAGGTGAACCCCAATGGCTCGGGCATCTCGCTGGGCCACCCGGTGGGCGCCACCGGCGCGATCATCACCACCAAGGCGCTGTACGAGCTGCAGCGCACCGGCGGGCGCTATGCACTGGTGACGATGTGCATCGGCGGTGGCCAGGGCATCGCGGCGATCTTCGAGCGCTGCTGATCGACCGGTGCCGATGCGGCAACGTGCGCCGAAACGCGCTTGCTCAGGGCCCGGTGTCCTGCAGGCCGAGCACGAAGCCGGCCACGTCGTCCAGCACCGGCGCCAGGCCCTGCAGCGGCCTGGCCAGCGCGGCCAGCACGCGGCCATGGTCCAGGCCCGCGTATTCACGCAGTTGCACCGGCGCGCCCTGCTGGCGCAACGCGGCAGCGAGCTGGCGTGTGTTGCGCAGCGGGTTCACGCGCTCATCGGCCAGGCCGGCGGCCAGCAGCGCCGGCAACGGTGCTGCGCCCACATGGCGGATGGGCTGCGAATCGGGCGGCACGGCGGGGAGGTGGAACACCGCCTGCACCTCCGGCGTGGTGATCGGCAGGAAATCGTAGGGCCCGGCCAGGCCGACCCATCCCGCCAGCACCGCCGGCCGATGGCCGGCCTCCCGCAGCCAGCGGGCATCGAGCGCCAGCATCGCCGCGTTGTAGGCGCCGGCGCTGTGGCCCATCAGCACCAGGCGGCGCGGGCTGGCACCCCATTGCCCGGCCATCGCCAGTGCATGCGCGGTGGCCGCCGCGCCGTCGCGCAGGAAATCCGGGTAACGCACCTCGGGGTGCAGCCGGTAGTCGGCCACCATCACGACGATGCCGCGCGCGG
This sequence comes from Burkholderiales bacterium, assembly GCA_016213205.1. GTDB lineage: Bacteria > Pseudomonadota > Gammaproteobacteria > Burkholderiales > Burkholderiaceae_C > Pseudaquabacterium. The sequence goes on along the minus strand of JACRAZ010000042.1, from coordinate 120,977 downwards.
CCAGCGCCTCGCCGACAAAGCGGTAGTCGGCCCGCTCGCCACGGTTCCAGGCGCCACCGTAGAAGAACAGCACCAAGGGCCAGCCCCCGGCCGGCGCGGCACCGGCCGGGCGGTACAGGTCGTAGCGCTGGCGCGCCAGCGGGCCGTAGGCCTGGCCCTCGGCAACGCGGCGGCTGTCCACCGCGGCCAGCAGGTTCAGCGCCGCGGCCGGCGAAGCCGCCACCAGGCCGGCCACCGCCACCAGCAGGGCGACCAGGCCACTGACGATCCAGACAACTTTCATTCCCGTTCCATACGCCGGCCGCAACGATCCGGATGCGCCGGACGATACCCGGCCGGATAATTCGCTGCACCGCAACATCGCAACCCCTTCACGGAGCAATCGACATGAGCATCACCACCGTAGGCGTCGTCGGCGCCGGCACCATGGGCAACGGCATCGCACAGGCCTGCGCCGTGTGCGGCATCCAGGTCGTCATGGTCGACATCAACGATGCAGCGGTGCTGCGCGGCCTGGGCACCGTGGCCGGCAGCCTGGACCGGCTGATCAAGAAGGACAAGATGACGCCGGCCGAGAAGGACGCGGCGCTGGCCCGCATCAAGGGCTCCACCAACTACGAGGACCTGAAGGCCGCGCAGCTGGTGATCGAGGCCGCCACCGAGAACGAGGCGCTCAAGCTCAAGATCCTGGGCCAGCTCGACGCGCTGCTGCCGGCCGAGACGGTGATCGCCACCAACACCAGCTCGATCTCGATCACCAAGCTGGCCGCGGCCACGCAGCGGGCCGACCGTTTCATCGGCATGCACTTCTTCAACCCGGTGCCGATGATGGCGCTGGTGGAGATCATCCGCGGCCTGCAGACCAGCGACGCCACCCACGACGCGGTGGCCGCGCTGGCCAAGACCCTGGGCAAGACGCCGATCACGGTGAAGAACGCGCCCGGCTTCGTGGTCAACCGCATCCTGGTGCCGATGATCAACGAGGCCTTTTTCGTGCTGGCCGAGGGCCTGGCCTCGGCCGAGGACATCGATGCCGGCATGAAGCTGGGCTGCAACCAGCCGATCGGCCCGCTGGCGCTGGCCGACATGGTGGGGCTGGACGTGTGCCTGGCGGTGATGAACGTCTACTTCAACGAGTTCGCCGATTCGAAGTACCGCCCCGCCCCGCTGCTGAAGGAGTACGTGGCCGCCGGCTGGCTGGGCCGCAAGAGCGGGCGCGGCGTCTACCGCTACTGATCCGGCCTGCCCAGCCGGCGCCGGGCGGCGCGGTGGGCCCGGGCCTCAGGCCTGCGGCGCGGTGGGCCCGGGCCTCAGGCCTGCGGCGCGGTGGGCCCGGGCCTCAGGCCTGCGGCGCGGCCGGATCGGCCGGCCCTTCCGCCGGGCGCGGCGGCTTCGCCCGCAACGCGGCGAGCGCGGCCTCGTGGTCATAACGCCGCAGCGCCTCGTCCATGCGGTGGGTGGTGGCCTGGCCCAACCCGGCGCGCAGCAGCGGCATCAGCTCGCGCAGGCGCGCGTTGGCGCTGAAGTCCGCCACGCGCAGCAGGTGGTCCATGGTTTCGCAGGCCGCCTCCACCTGCTCGGCCGGCACGCTGGCCGTCGGCAAGGCATCACCCGGCTCCACCTGCTGCCGGATGGCGGCCAGCAGCGCCGCCAGCTCGCCCTGCAGGGCATGGGCGGCCGTCACCACGCGGTCGGGATCGCGTTCGGTGGCCTCGGGCTTGAGCATCTGCTCCAGGGCCTCGGCGCTGGCCAGCAGCGCGGTGGCGCCGATGGCACCGCAGGCGCCACGCAGCGCGTGCACCAGCGCGCGGGCCTGGCCGTACTGGCGCGCCGCCAGCAGCGGCGCCAGGCCGGCCAGCGCATCGGCGTAGTTCTCGGTGAACTGCTGCAGCACGCGCAGGAACACATCGTTGCGGCCCGGCAGGTACAACAGCGCGCGCGACATCGTGATGCCCGGGATGGACAGCGCCGGCGCGCCGGCCTCCGCGGGCGCAAGGCTTGCACGCTCGGCCCCAGCCACCGGCCCGGCCGATGGCCCCCGCACCGCGGGCGAACTGCCGTCGTCCGCCGGCTCGCCGGCGGCGGGCGCAGCGGCGCCGGCGGCCACCGCCGGCGCGGGCGTGGGCATCCAGCGCGACAACGCGGCATAAAGCACCTGCGGATCGACCGGCTTGCCGATGTGGTCGTTCATGCCGGCGGCCAGGCAGGCCTCGCGGTCGTCGCCGAAGGCATTGGCCGTCATGGCGAGGATCGGCGTCTGGCGATGGTCGGGCAGCGCACGAATCTCGCGCGTGGCGCCCAGGCCATCGAGCACGGGCATCTGCACGTCCATCAGGATCAGCGCGTAGTCGCCGTCCTGGGCGCAGGCCACGGCTTCGAGCCCATTGGCGGCGACGTCGACCTGCAGGCCCACGGCCTTGAGCAGCTCGACCGCCACCTCCTGGTTGATGCCGTTGTCCTCGGCCAGCAGCACGCGCAGGCCGCCGAAGTCGGGCCGTTCGGCCAACGCACCCGCCGTTGCGCTTGCGCCAGCCTTCACGGACGCCGGTTGCAGCAGGCGCTGCAGGCCATCGCGCAGGCCGGAATAGGTGACGGGCTTGGCCAGCACGAGGTCGAAGCCGGCCTCCAGTGCGGTCTGGGCCTGGCGCGCCTCATCGGTGGCGCACAGCGCCACGCAACGCAGGTCAGGCAGCGTCGCGGCCTGGCGCACCGCCGCCGCATTGAAGAGTTCGCCCGCGTCGGGCAGCGGCCATTCGCACACCAGCAGTGCAAAACTGGCCTCGACTGCAGGGCCTGTCTCGTCTGCCGGACCGGGTGGGGCCGAACGCAATTTCGCCATCGCCTGGTCGAGCGTGTCCACTGCCAGCACCTTCAGGTGCTGGCGCTCCAGCATGCTGGTGATGGCCTCGCGCGCCGGGGCCAGGTCTTCGACCAGCAACACGCGAGGGCCCTGGCCGGCCGCGGCGATGGGCGGGGCTTCTTCCAGCACACCACGCTCCAGGCAGGCCGTGAACCAGAAGCGGCTGCCCGCCCCCAGGATACTCTCGACGCCCACTTCGCCGCCCATCAGCTGCGCCAGCCGGCGGGTGATGGCCAGGCCCAGGCCGGTGCCACCGAAGCGCCGGGTGGTGGAGCTGTCGGCCTGCTCGAAGGCGCGGAACAGCCCGCCGAGCTTGTCGGCCGGCACGCCCAGACCGGTGTCCTGCACCGAGAAGCGCAGCTCGATGCGGCCATCGGCCAGCGTGTCCAGCCATTCGCAGCGCAGGCGCACCCAGCCCTGCTCGGTGAACTTCACCGCGTTGCTCATCAGGTTGAGCAGCGCCTGTGACAGGCGGGTGGGGTCGCCCACCAGGCTGGGCGGCACGCCGTCGACATCGATCACCAGCTCGAGCCCCTTGGCGCGCGCCCGCTCGGCCAGCAGCGCGCAGCAGCGGCCGAGCACGGCGTCGATCGGGAACTCGGTGCGCTCGAGCCGCAGCTTGCCGGACTCGATCTTGGAGAGGTCGAGTACGTCGTTGATCACGTCGAGCAGGTGGTGCGCGGCTTCGGCCACCTTGTTCAGGCGCTCGGCATCGGCGGGGCTGCGCTGGTCACGCTGCATCAGGTGGGTCAGGCCGATGATCGCGTTCATCGGCGTGCGGATCTCGTGGCTCATGTTCGCGAGGAAGGCCGTCTTGGCGCGGTTGGCGGCTTCGGCCCGGTCGCGCGCCGAGACCAGCTGTTCGTTCAGCGCCTGCAGGCGCAGCTCGCTCTGCGCATGCGCCTGCACCGCCTGCTGCAGCGCCTGTGTGCGCTCGGCCACCACTTCTTCCAGGTGCTCGCGGTGGCGCGCGAGCTCGGCCTCGATGCGCTTGCGCTCGGTGATGTCTTCCTCGATCGCGACGAAGTGCGTCACGCTGCCGTCGGGCTCGCGCAGCGGCAGCACCGAGAGGTACTCGTGGTAGGGCTCGCCGTTCTTGCGGTACTCGATGTGCTCGCCGGACCAGCCCTCGCGCTTGTCGCCCAGCGCCATCATCGCGGCGTGGAACTCGGGGTTGACCTGCTGCGCGGCCTCCAGCCGCGGGTTGCGGCCCAGCACCTCCGAGCGCCGCCAGCCGCTGATGCGCTCGAAGGCCTCGTTCACGTACTCGATGCGGCCCTCGGTGTCCATGATGACGATGCCGTTCGGGTTCTGCTCCACCGCCAGCGAGAGCTTGCGCAGCATCTGGTCGGCGCTCTTGCGGGCGGTGATGTCACGCGCCACGCACAGCACCAGCCGCCGACCGCCGGCCTGCACGCGGTTGACGCTGATCTCCACATCCACCATCGCGCCGCTGCGCGCACGCCAGCGGGTCTCGAAGGTCTGGCGCTCGGGGAAGACCATCGACATCACGCTGAGCGCGCGTTCACGCGGGTAGTTCGGGTCGAACTCCCAGACATGCAGCGCCTCCAGCGCCTCGGCGTCCAGGCCCAGCAGCTGCAGGAAGCTGGCATTGGCCTCCAGCACCCGCGCATGCTGGTCGACCACGAACACCGCGTCGCGCGAGTGCTCGAAGAAGATGAGCCGGCGCGCGGCTTCCTCGTCGCGCCGCAGTTCCTCGCGCTGGCGTTCGGCCTGCGCATGCAGCGCGAGCTGCAGCGCATGCCGCGCCCGCAGCAGGTAGGCGCCGGCACCCACCATCATCAGGGCCAGCACGCCGCTGGCGCCGATCCAGGCCGATTGGCGCAGGCTCTGCAGCAGCAGATCACGCCGCGCGACGGTGGTGGACAGGTACCAATCGGTGCCGGGCACCGAACGCACCATGCCCAGCACCGGGGTGCCGCGAAAATCGACGGCCTCGATCACCTGGCCGGCCGGCGCCTCGCGGCGGGCCACCCGCGCCACCAGGTTGTCCGATCTGGCCAGTGGCTGGGACGCGGCGGCGCGAACCCCCACCAGCATGCCCTCGCGCACCCGCACCAGGCGTGATTGGGCGGACTCGCTGGGCACTGGCCAGGTGGCCAGCATCGGCAGGATGTCGGTGCGCAGGTCGAAGCGCAGCACCACCACCGCGCGGGCCGGTTCGCTGCCTTCCGGCAGCGGCGCCACCAGGTCGATCCAGGGGCCGCCCTCGGCCTCGCTGCCGGCGAAATCGGTGCGCTGCGGCCGCCCGGTGCGCAGCGCCCTTTCGGCAGCGACGCGTGTCTCCGGCCCGAAGACCGGCAGCCCGGTCACGGCTGCGACGCCGGACAGCATGTCGGCCGCCACCAGCACACCGGCCTGCGCCCGGTGCGCATGCGCATAGTCGGTCAGTTGAGCGGCCAGCGCCGCAGCGGCCGCCGCATCACCGGCGCGCTGGCGCCTGAACAGGTCGCCCCAGGGGCGGTGTTGGGCCACGAACTGGGCCGAGGCCTCGCGCTGCTGGAGCCAGCCGGCCACCTGGCCCACCCGCAGTTCGGCCACGGCGGCCAGGCGCGCGGTTTCGGTTTCGCGCAGGCCCCGGAACGTGGCCCGCACGCCCGCGCCCACCAGCAGCACGATGGCCAGCGCCGCCAGCACGGCGGCCAGCAACAGCTGGCCTCGGCCGCGCACCAGCGCGGCCGGGCGGGCGGGGGGCGGTGCACTACCGGACACGAGGCGAGTGGCCAATCATCAGCGCGTGCCTCCGACGCTGGCCACCTTGGCCGCGACGGTTTCGTCCGAATCGGCATGGGCATCGGCGATCGTGCGCAACTCGTCATAACCATCGATGAAGGCCTGCACCACATCGGGGTCGAACTGCAGACCGCGTTCCTTGATGATCATCTGGTAGGCCTGCTCGTGGGGAAACGGCGGCTTGTACACGCGGCGGGAGATCAGGGCGTCGAAGACATCGGCAATCGCCATCAGCCGTGCGGACACCGGGATCGCGTCGCCGGCCAGGCCGTCGGGGTAGCCCTTGCCGTCCCAGCGCTCGTGGTGGCTGCGCGCGATCTGCTTGGCGATGGTGAGGAACTCCACCGGCCGGGCGACATCGGTCTCGGCGTGCTCGATGGCCTCGGCGCCAAGCTGGGCGTGGGTCTGCATGATGGCCCACTCCTGCGCATCGAGCTTGCCGGGCTTGAGCAGGATGTGGTCGGGGATGCCCACCTTGCCGATGTCGTGCAACGGGGCGGACTTGGCCAGCAGCTCGATCGTGTGCTCGTTGAGCGTGGCCGCGAAGCGTGGGTGCTTGCGCAGCCGTCGTGCCAGCGCCCGCACGTAGCCCTGGGTGCGCAGCAGGTGGTTGCCGGTTTCCGGGTCGCGGATCTCGGCCAGCCGCGCCAGCGCGTGGATGCTCACGTCCTGCACCAGCTGGTTCTCGCCCATGCGGCGCGCCACCTCGGCCTCGAGCCAGGCGTTGCGGTCGCGCATCAGGTCGCGCGCATGCTTGAGCTCGAGCTGCGTGCGCACGCGTGCGAGCAGGATCGGCGGGTGGATGGGCTTGGTGACGTAGTCCACCGCGCCCAGGCGCAGGCCGCGTTCCTCGTCGGCCTGGTCGTCCAGCGCGGTGAGGAACATCACCGGGATGTCGCTCGTGGCCGGGTCGGTGCGCAGCTGCTGCAGCACCTGGTAGCCATCGAGCTCGGGCATCATCACGTCGAGCAGGATCAGGTCGGGCTGGGGCGCCAGCGCAGCGAGCTTGAGCGCGCGCACCCCGTTGTTGGCCGCGCGCACCGCGCAATGCGGCTGCAGCAGTTCCCCGATGACCGTGAGGTTCTCGGGATTGTCGTCAACGATCAGTACCAGTGGCCCGGTCACTCGTTCGGCTCCCTGGCGGGATCCTACACGGCAGCCCCAGTGCCGGGTGTAGGGAAAGCTGTATGCCGGCAGAATTCATGCATGCCTGCGCTGCCCGAACGCATCGTCTGCCTCACCGAGGAGCCCACCGAGGTGCTGTACGCGCTGGGCCAGCAGCACCGCATCGTGGGCATCTCGGGCTTCACGGTGCGCCCGGCCGCGGCGCGGCGCGAGAAGCCGCGTGTCAGCGCATTCACCAGCGCGCGCATCGACCGCATCCTCGCGCTGGCGCCCGATCTGGCGATCGGCTTCTCCGACATGCAGGCCGACATCGCCGCCGCGCTGGTGCGCGCCGGCGTGGAGGTGTGGATCAGCAACCACCGCAGCGTGGAGGGCATCCTCGGCTACGTGTTGCGGTTGGGGGCCCTGGTGGGCGCGCCGCAACAGGCCGCGGCCTATGTGCAGCGCCTGGAGGAAGGGCTGGCCGCGGTGCGCGCCTCGGCCGCGCGGTTGCCGCGCCGGCCGCGCGTGTACTTCGAGGAATGGGACTCGCCGCAGATCAGCGCGATCCGCTGGGTCAGCGAGCTCGTGGGCCTGGCTGGCGGCATCGACATCTTCCCGCAGCGTGCCGCGGCCGGGCTGGGGCGCGACCGCATCGTGGCCGACCCGCTGGAGGTGGTGCGTGCGGCGCCGGACATCATCATCGGCTCCTGGTGCGGCAAGAAGTTCAGGCCCGAACACGTGGCCGCGCGCCCGGGCTGGCAGGAGGTGCCGGCGGTGCGCGACGGCGAATTGCACGAGATCAAGTCCCCGTTGATCCTGCAGCCCGGGCCGGCCGCCCTGACCGACGGGCTGGCCGCGCTTGCAGGCATCATTGAACGCTGGGCGCTGCGACACGGCGCCTGAACCCCCTGCGGAGACACCTGCCATGTTCAAAGCCCTGCTGCTTTCACAGACCGAGGACAAGAAGACCCGCGCCGAGCTCGTCGACATGGACGATGCGCGCCTGCCCGACCGCGACGTGACGGTTGACGTGGCCTACTCGACGCTGAACTACAAGGATGCGCTGGCCATCACCGGCAAGGGCGCCGTGGTGCGCACCTGGCCGCTGGTGCCGGGCATCGACCTGGCCGGCACCGTGGCCGCCAGCCGCAGCCCGCAGTGGCATGCCGGCGACCAGGTGGTCGTCACCGGCTGGGGCCTGGGCGAGAACCACTGGGGCGGCCTCACCCAGCGCCAGCGGGTCGACGCCGGCTGGCTGCTGAAGATCCCGGCCCCGTTCACGCCCCGCAGCGCGATGGCCGTGGCCACCGCCGGGTTCACGGCCGCGCTGTGCGTGCGGGCCTTGCAGCGCCACGGCCTGCAGCCGGGCGACGGTGAGGTGCTGGTGACGGGTGCCGCCGGTGGCGTGGGCTCGATCGCGGTGGCGCTGCTGGGCGCGCTGGGCTACGCCGTGGTGGCTTCCACCGGCCGGCCGCAGGAGGCCGACTACCTGCGTGGCCTGGGCGCCGCGCGCGTGGTGGATCGCAACGAATTCACCCAGCCCGGCAAGCCGCTGCAGAAGGAAACCTGGGCCGGGGTGGTGGACACGGTGGGCAGCCACACGCTGGCCAATGCCTGCGCGGCCACGCGGTTCAACGGCGCGGTGGCCGCCTGCGGGCTGGCCCAGGGCGGCGACTTCCCGACCACCGTGATGCCCTTCATCCTGCGGGGGGTGACGCTGTACGGCATCAACAGCGTCTTCGTGCCCAACGCCCAGCGCGCCGAGGCCTGGGACCTGATGGCGCGCCACCTCGACCTGGCCAGGCTGGAATCGATGGTCACCGAGATCGGGCTGACGGAGGTGATCGGCTACGCGCCCCGGCTCATCGAGGGCCAGGTGCGCGGCCGCACCGTGGTGGACGTGCGGCGCTGAAGGCCGGCACCGCGGCCCGGCTCAGCCGGGCATCAGGTCCGAGGGCAGGTGTTCTTCCTCGCGCTCGTCGTCGGGCTTGCCGTCCTGGCGATCGCGCATTTCCTGCACGGCCTTCATGCGGGCCATGATGCTGGCCTCTTCGGTCAGCGAGAAGGCGAACGGGAACAGTGAACGCTCGGTGGCGGCACGTTCGGGCTGGCCGCCGAATTCGCCGATCTGGCTGAGCACCCAGGAGAAATCGACCGACAGCAGCACCGCCGGCGCGCGCACCGAGCGGTTCAGCCGCTCGCTGCCGATCACTTTGAGGCCCAGCATGCGCTCGTAGTAGCGCACGTGGCGCGGGTTCACCTCGATCAGCAGGGTGTCGAAGCCACGGATGCGGTGCGCCACGATGTAGGCCACGTGGAACAAGGCGGCCAGCACCCGCTTGGTGGCGGTGGTGGGATCGACCGCGAGCTTGGTGAATTCGCACAGCTTGCGGCCCTGGCTGCGCAGCGCGTTGACTTCTTCGGCGAAGGAATCGTCGCTGGCGAGCTTCTGCGGGCCATCGAACGACACGGTGATGGTGCCGATGGAGGCATCGTTTTCCATCGCCGCCAGCGTGAACTTGTTGACCGAGGGGTCGGTCGGCAGGCCGGCGCCGGTGTAGCCGCGCCAGGCGTAGCGATGCCGCAGCAGGCTGTCCACCAGGCCGCGGCGGCCTTTCTGGTCGGCCACCTTGATCTTGAAGCGGCGGGGGCCGGGCGCGCCATCTGGCAACAGGTCGATACGCGGGTTCTCGACCAGCATGTTGCCTGTGTTGCGGCGCCACATCAGTGATGCAGCGATGATGGTGCTCGACTTCAAAGTGTCCTCGCCCTCCAGCGACGAGCTGCCAACCCTTGCCCGAGCCGCGATGATAGCCCCGTTCGGCTTGTAACCCGCAGAACCTTGGTGGCAGAGTTCTCGCCGGCATCCACCGGCCGGAGGGTGTCAGCCCACCGATGCGGCATACCAGCTCATGCGGCGGCGCGGCAGCAGGTAGTCCAGCTCGTCCTCGGGGCGGTCCTGGGGCCGCATCGCCGCCTCGACGGCCAGGCTGCCGGCCATGGCCGGGTTGGCCAGGTCGATGATCTGGGCATCGCGCCGCGGCACCGCCGGGTCGTACACCAGCACCTGCGGGCAGCGTCGGGCCCCCGCCGGTGCGGCCACCACCACCACACCCGAGCGGCCGTCGTTCAGCCGCACCAGCGTGCCAGGCGGGTAGATGCCGAGCGACGCGATGAAGTGCTGCAGCAAGGCTTCGTCCAGCGCGCCCCGGTCGCGCGCCCACATCTGCGCCAGGGCCTCGAAGGGTGACATGCTGCGCGCAGGGTCGATCGGGTTGGTGAGGACGTCGAAGCGATCGGCAATCGCAGTGATGCGTGCGGCCAGCCGGATGTCGGCGCCGCTCAGCCCGTCGGGAAAGCCGGCCCCGCCCACCTGCTCGTGGTGGTGCAGCACCGCGTCGAGCACGGGCGGCGGCACGTCCACGCCCAGCCCGGACAGACGGTCGTGCCCGCGCCGCGGGTGCTGGCGGTACACCGCCTCCTCGTGCCGGTTGCGCTCGGTCTTGCGCAGGATGGACAGGGGCAGCGTGGCCTTGCCCACGTCGTGCAGCATCGCACCCATGGCGATCAGCTTGGCCTCGTCGTTGTCGATGCCCAGTTGCTGGGCCATCAGCAGCGCCATCGTCATCACCGACAGGGCATGCGCGGCATCGCTGCGCTGGTGGGATTGCGCGACCATCAGCATCACCGCCGCGTTCGGGTCGCTCAGCAGGGTCTCGACCGATTCGCCTGCCAGATCGGCCACGGCCTCGATGCATTCCTGGGGGCGCGCATCCAGTTCCTTCAATGCCGTGCCTGCACGCTCGGCGGCCTGGCTGAAGCGTTGCTGCGTCTGGTCGAGGCGCGCCTGCAGCGCGGCCATTGAACCGGGCGCGGGCGGTTCGACTTCGGCGCGAGCGCCAGGTTCGGTGCCCGGTTCAATGCCCGGTTCGGCCGCCTGCGTGATGACCTGCTCGGTGGGTGCCTCGGTGCGTCGCTCGGCATCAGCCAGCGGCGGCACCGGCGCTTGCGACCGGGCCGGATCGCAGTACACCGCGATGCCCAGCGCGCGCACGCGCTGCACCTGCTGCTCGGTGCGCAGCAGGAAGGACGAGGTCATGAACGGGTTGTCGAGCCAGCCCAGTGGTATGCGGACATGGTGACCGACCCGCACCTGTGCCGGCAGGAGGCTCACTTCGCCGGGCCGCGGGAGCTTGGGATCCATGGAGCCCATCAGGTGTCGTGAAAGGCCGCACTGTAGGCAGCCAGGACTACAGCGCCCTGACAAGCCAGTGCCGAGGGCAAGCTCATTTCACCCGGTAGCGCTGGATGCCGTCCGGGCCGCGCTCCCGCAGGATCTCCTCGCGGGCCAGCAGGTAGTTCAGGTGCGCCAGGCTCTCGCCGGTGGCCATGCCCAGCACCTCGCTGCGGATGTCGATCGGCCGTGCGAACAGCGCGCCGAACACATCGATCGCCCGCTTGGGCTCGGCCAGCGTGCGGCGCAGGCGCTCCAGCCCGCGATCATGCCCATGGGCCAGACGGTCCAGCCGCTTGTGCAGGCCTCGGAAGGGCTCGTTGTGCGCTGGCAGCACCAGCAGTTCGTCGGGCAGCATGCGGCGCAGGTGCTCGATCGAGGCGATCCAGTCGCCCAGCGGGTCGGCATCCGGCTCCATCGGGAACACCGACACGTTCGATGAGATGCGCGGCAGCACCTGGTCGCCGGAAATCAGCACCTGCTGTTCATCACACAGCAGGCAGGCGTGTTCGGGTGAGTGGCCACGCCCCACCACCACGCGCCAGAGGTGGTCGCCGATGCGGAACTGCTGGCCGTCCGTCAGGCGCCGGAAGCTGTCGGGCAGCGCATGCACCACCTTGCCGAAGCTGCCGAAGCGGGCCCGGTAGACGTCCAGCGCCTCTTCGGGCCAGCCGCACTGGCGGTAGAAGCGGATCGCCTCCTCCGGCGGCTCGCGCCCGGTGTCGGCCGCGAGCGTGCGGCATTGCAGGTACTCCAGCCGCGTCATCCACAGGCGGCACTGGAACTTGCGCGTCAGCCAGCCGGCCATGCCGATGTGGTCCGGGTGCATGTGGGTGACGAAGATGCGCGTGATGCGCGCGCCCTGCGGGGTGGCCGCCAGCGGGCCATCGGGCGCGATCAGCTGGCGCCAGGCGCCCACCACCTCGGGTGTCTTGGTGCCGGTGTCCACGATGGCCCAGCCGGGGCCTTGCTCGTCCTCGTCGGCGATCGCCCACAGGTTGATGTGGTCCAGCGCAAAGGGCAGCGGCATGCGCAGCCACAGCAGGCCGGGCAGCACTGCCTTCACCTGGCCGGGCTCGGGCGCCGGGCCGCAGGGGTAGACGAGGCCGTGGACATCGTCCACGCGGCCATCAGGGGTATGAGTCCGGGACATCGCAGCATTCTGCCGCGCCCTCGCCATCGGCGCGTGGCCGAACCGGTTTGCCCCTGGATGCGCGGCGGCCGAAAGTGCATCGGGCCGGCCACCTTGCGGTGCCGGCCCGACGAGATCGGTGCCGAGGCCGGACCGGACCAGGCCTTGTCCGCCCGACCAGGCCCGGCCCCGCCTGGGGCAGCTTCAGCCCGTCAGCGGGCGGGCTCGCGCGACCCCATGCTGGGCACGGAGCGTGTCACGCCCAGGCGATCGCGCGCACTGCTGCGGGTGGCATGGCCGCGGCCGGTGGCCGGGCTGGCGGCCTGGATCTGGTCGTTCCAGCCGTTGGACAGGGCCGGCAGGGCCACGAACAGCGGGTCGCTGCTCAGGCCGTTGAGGTCGAAGCCCGCTGCGCGCGCGGCCGCCAGGGTGCCGTAGACGTTGCTGAAGGTGCCGTTGTTGCCGGCGTGGTGGCAGAGGTTGTTGTCGAACGCGACGAAGTTGGACAAGGCGCCGACGTTGTAGCAACGGTGCGTCGGATCGGTGGCGGCGCCGAAGTAGATCAGGTTCGAGACCACCTGCTGGTTGGTGCCCGAACCCGGGCGCAGCGCGATGCCTTCGCTCCAGGCGGTGGGCTGGGACAGGTAGATCGTGTTGTTGCGCACGATGGCCCCGGTGTCCACATCGTCGCCCGGGCCGGGCGTGCGGTCGGGAACCAGGATGGCCGCGTGGTAGCTCGCCTGGGTGTTGACGACCAGGTTGTTCTCGACGATGGCGCCGGGGGCGGACGTGAGGCAGATCGAGCAGTTGCCCAGGTTCACGATCCGGTTGCCCCGCACCACGAGGTTGCGGAACCACTCGGGCGAGTCGTAGGCCGAGTTGACCGAGATGCCGTAGCAGCCCCCAGCCGAGGCGTCCTGCTGGATCGTGTTGCCTTCCACCAGCAGCCCGTCCCACTGGCCGTGCACCGTGAAGTTGCCCCCGGTGCACACGCCATTGACGCGCGAGTTGTTGGTGAAGGTGTTGTTGCGGACGATGAAGTTCCTGCCGTGCCCACCCAGGTAGATGGCGTGGCTGAAGGCGCTGCCGGAGAAGTTGTTGTCGGCGAAGGTGTTGCCCTCGATCACCGAGTCGTAGCCGTCACCCAGCAGGCCCATCTCGTGGTTGTGGTGGATGTTGGAGTTGCGCAAGATGAAGTTGTTGCCCACCGTGGCCCCTACCGTGTGCACGGCCAGCTCGAAGCCGGTGATCTCCAGGTTCTCCATCAGCACGTGGTGCACGTCGTTGCGCAGGTGCAGGCCCCAGACGCCGGCCGCGCCCAGGCCGTCGAGCTTGAGGTTGCGGATCGTGTAGCCGCCGTCGTTGGCCGTGTCCTGGAAGGTGCCGAACTGGAACGCGTAGAACATGCCGCCGGCCTTGATCCACGGTGCGGGGCCGCTGCCATAGGCATCGAACACCAGCGGCGCAGTCGCGGTGACGTTCAGGTTGCGCAACTGGACGTTGAAGTTGGTCCAGGCGCCGCCCCGGGCGAACAGCAGCTGGGTGCCGGCCGGCAGGTTGTTGACATCGAGCCCTGCCAGGGTTTGCTTCGGTGCCGAGGGGCTGGTGCCCGGGTTGGCGTTGTTGCCGGGCACGCAGCCGGCCACGGCGCCGGTCTGGCAGTCGGAGAAGTAGTACACCGGGCCGGTGGACACCACCGCGCTGAAGCTCGCCGTGACGCTGCGCGCCTGGGTCATGCTCACCATGCAGGCGCCGGTGCCCGTGCAGGCGCCGCTCCAGCCGCTGAAAACCTGGCCCGCGGCCGGCGTGGCCGTCAAGGTGACGCTGGTGTTGTTGGCGTAGGTCTCGCTGCAGTCACTGCCGCAGCTGATGCCCGCCGGCGTGGACGACACGCTGCCCGAACCGGTGACCGCCACGCTCAGCGTGAACTGGCTCACCGGCGCCGCGGCAAAGCTGGCCGTGACGCTGCGCGCCTGGGTCATGCTGACCGTGCAGGCACCGGTGCCGGTGCAGGCGCCGCCCCAGCCGCTGAACACCTGGCCCGCGGCCGGCGTGGCCACCAGGCTCACGCTGGTGTTGGCGAGGTAGGACTCGCTGCAGTCGCTGCCGCAGCTGATGCCCGCCGGCGTGGACGACACGCTGCCGCCACCCACCACGGCCACACCCAGGGTGTAGCGGGTTTCGGTGGCCGCGGCAAAGGTGGCGCTGACATTGCGCGCCGCGCTCATGCTGACGTTGCAGGTGAGGCCGCTGCCGCTGCAGGCGCCACCCCAGCCGGTGAAGCTCTGGCCGGCGTCCGGCACTGCCGTCAGCATGACGCTGGTGCCCTGGCTGTAGGCCTCGGTGCAATCGGCGCCGCAATTGATGCCGCTGGGCTGGGAGCTCACGCGCCCCGGGCCGGTGACGCTGACATTGAGGAGGGGGCCGAAGCGCGCCGTCACCGTGCGGTCGCCCGACAAGGTGAGCGTGCACGGCTGCGTGGTGCCGATGCAGTAGCCACCGCCCCAGGCCACGAAGCCGTAGCCCGGCGTGGGCGAGGCCTGCAGCCGCAGCACGCTGCCGCGCGGGAAGGTTTGGGTGGTGGTGGTGGTGGTGGCCGCCGTGGTGGTGACGGTGAGCGTCTGGTTGGGCAGCGGGTCGGCGCTCACCGCCACCGTGTTGGCGGTGGCCAGGCCGGCCCATGACAGGCCTGCGCAGACCAGCATGGCCTGCCAGGACATCGACTTGCGAATGTGCATTGATTCCTCCGGGGCGATGCGCCCGTCGATTGCGATGAAGGTCGGCGGCTCGATCGCTCACGGCATCCGGCATGCAGCGGCCCCACCCCGGCAACCCGGGGCCTGTCGAGCCTGTGAACACCGGTCCTCCCGAACCCTGTGCTCATTCTTTGGCAGCGACGCTCACTTCATCTGTAATCAGTTGTCGCGCACGCTGCCGCCCGTCCGCGCCGGCTGGCCGTTCGTCAAACCGGGGCCGGCGCCCCCCTGGGCGAGGGGTCTCACCACAGGGTTTCGGCGTGCACCCACAGCGGGTTGATCGCATTGAGCGCCGGGGTGCGCTTGAAGAACACCTGCTCGCCGCCCCCGGCCAGCAGCGGCGTGCGGCGCTGGGCGGGGTCCAGCGTCGAGCGCTGCGGCTGCGGCGCGGCCAGCCCCACCACGCCGGTGAGTTCCTCCCGCGGCGGCAGGTCCAGGCGGAACATCTCGCGCAGGTCGTTCCAGTCCTCGCACAGCGCCGCGGCGCCACGGAATTGCGCGGGCCAGGCGCGCTTGAGCAGCTCCGGCGGCAGGAAGCCCTCGAAGCGCTCGATGCGCGCCCCGATCTGCGCGAGGGCGTGCTCGTCGGCCCACCAGCTGCCGTAGGCCGAGGCCATGCGGCCGCTCTTGGCATCCCAGCCCGCGGCCCGGTAGAGCCGGTGCGGGCCGATGAAGCGCACGACGCGGGTCGTGCCGGGCTGGAAGGCCTGCAGCACCGAGGCCGCGTTGTGGATGACGATCGGCCCGCTGGCCAGCCAAACGGCCGGGGACAAGGTCTGTTCCTGACGCATCGATGCCAATCCTCCGAGACATGGGGTGCAACGGCACCGGCGCAGTGTGCACCAGCCGCGGATCGGCCCGCACCCTGCACCCGGATGAACCGGCGGCGGCGGCCGCCGGTGCGCCGTCAGGTCAGCGCGGTGTAGATCTCGCCCAGCGTCAGCTCCACCGGGCCGGTGATGGTGCCCACCAGCGACACCGACAGGTCCCCCAGGCCCGCCGCCGCGCCGTTCTCCACGAAGTACAGCGACACCGCGGTGTTGGCCGCGTCGCCCCGGGCACCGGTGGGGTCGGCCGTGACCGCCACCACGCAACGCGTGCCGTCGGGCAGCGCAAACTTGCCCGCGGTGGCCGTAGTGGCGAAGTCGGCCGTGGAGATCTGGCCCAGGGCCTTGTTGTAGATGAACTCGGCCGTGGTGGCCACGCCCGCGAACGTGCCCCCGGTGGTGGCGTTGATCGAGGTCGAGGCGGCCGAGATCGCCGCCCCGGCGAAGGCCGAGACATCGAGCTTGTCCGATGCGGCGGTGAAGTTGTTGATCAGGTCGGAGCCGTTGAGCGCACCGGTCTTCTCGAACACGAAGGTGTCATTGCCGCCGTTGCCGCCGTTCACGTTGACGCCGGCCGAGAGCGCGAAGTTGCCGCCGTCGGGCGACGCCCCGCTGGCCAGCAGGAAGGTCACCGCATCGTTGGCGTTGACACCCGCCGCGAAGGTCAGGGTCACCTGGTTGTTGCCGGCATTGAAGCTGGCGCCGGTGAGCGTGCCGGTGCCCGGGCCGGCGTTGATGGTGGCCAGGTTGGCGTTGATCAGCGCCGCCATCGCGGTGCCGATAAGTGCGGTGGCCGTGCCGTCGGCGAAGGTGCCGTTGCCGTCGCCGTAGCTCGTGTCATCGCCGGGCGCTTCGGCCAGCGTGAGGCCGGTGCCGTCGATCGTCATCGCGATCGTGATCCGGTTCGAGGGGTTGGCCACCGCATCGGGCGTGCCGCTGATCGTGAAGGTCCAGGTCTCGGCGAAGCTCGGGTTGCCGGGCGGAACGCCGCCGCTGAGGGTGTCGTTGCCGTTGCCGCCACGCAGGATGTCGTTGCCGGCGCCGCCGGTCAGCAGGTCGGCCGCGCTGCCGCCCCAGAGCGTGCCGCCCGGGCCGGCGGTGGTGTCGACCACGGTGATGTGCATGCCGGTGTTCATCGGCGCCACGGCACCGGCCTGGCCGGCGGTGTTGTAGACCAGGCCGCCGGCACTGAGCACCGAGCCGCCGTAGGCGAACAAGGTGGTGGCGCCGGCCTTCACCACGCCGGCGTCCAGGTCCAGCGTGAGCACGTTGCCCTTGTCGTTGGAGCTGTTGGTCAGCACCAGGGTCTCGAACTGCGCCACCGCGCCCAGCGTGCCCAGCGGGCCCACGACGAGCTCGTCGTCGGTGCCCGCCGTGCCCGTGGCAAGCAGCGCGCTGGCGGTGACGGCACTGAGGTCCAGCACGTCGAAATCGACATTGAAGCCCGGCGCCGCGCCGATGAGCGTGCCCAGGTTCACCGCCCCCACCGCGCCGCCCACGGCCGAGGAGCCCAGCGCCTCGGTGGCCAGGCGGATGGTGTCGTGGTCGTTGGCAACGCCGTCGGTGAGCCGCGGGCTGCCCTGCGTGGCCTTGAAGATGCTGCTGATCTCGTAGACATCGTCAGAGGCGCCGTTGTCGCGCAGGAACTCGAACCCGCTGAGCTGCAGCGCGTTGGTGGACGGGCCTGCGGCCAGGCGCACGCCGACGCTGTCGGTGCCGCCGCTCGATTGCCCGAGCACGAACCACTTGGGCAAGGGGCTGCTGGCGAAGCTGATGGCGTCCTCGGCGTCCTGCGACGCGACGATCGCCAGGCTGCCGGCGGCGATGTTGTTGTCCGGCGTGTGCGAGCTGATGACGTTGGTGTTGCCCGACAGCGGCGTGACGCCGTCACCATTGGTGAAGGTGGTGGTGGCGGTGATGGTGCCGGTGCTGTTGGTGTTGTCGGCCAGGTTGGTGCTGGCCACCCAGGGCGTGAGGCTCACATCCACCAGGATGCTGCGCGTGAGCTCGTTGAACTTCACGCTGTTGTTGCCGCCGCGCAGCACGTTGGTGCGCGCCTCCAGCGACTCGTGGCTGGTGAACACCAGCGTCTCGGCATGGTCGCTGCCCTGCACGCTGGTCCAGGCGGCCGTGGGCTGCAGGGCGTTGGCGTTCTGGCCCCCGTCGCGGTAGTCGATGTAGCTGCGCTCGTAGGGCACGCCGGTCAGCAGGTTGCTGATCTCGATGCGGTGGGTGGCCCGGTCGGTGGTGGTGTTGATGTCGGTGGCCGGGGTGAAGTTGCGGCTGAAGTTGATCAGCCACTCGGTCTCGGAGTTCGTCAGGTCGAGCACGCCGCCACCGGCTGAGGCCACCACCTCCTCGACATGCTTGAGCGTGTCGATGCGGTCGGTGGCCTGATTGAAGACGTTGTCGGTGCCGTTGTCGTTGACCAGCACGTACTGCGTGGCCGGTGGCAGCTCGATGCTGATCACCGCGACGATCTTGCCCGTCTCGGCGCTGTAGTCCACGCGGTCGGTCAGCAGCCCGGTGTCGAAGGTGAACAGCGTCTGGTTGCTCACCTGCGGCACGTTGGCACGGTCGGCGCTCTGGTTGGTGTTGTCGGCCGGTGCTCCGGCCGTGGCGTTGGTGGCCTTGAGCGCGACGATCGTCATGCGCACGTCGTCCACGCCGGCCTGGTTCAGCAGGTCGTGGTTCAGGTAGGTGTTGATGGCGATCTCGCCCTCGGCGGCCGAGCCCGGCGCATGGGCGGCGTTGTTGGCCATGTTGTCGGCCACGATCACCGTGTCGGGCGTGCCCACCGGCGCCGGCGTGAGGCTGGTGTCGTTGATCGTCACGTCGATCTGGCCCAGGCCGCCGGTCAGTTGCAGGCGCAGGGTCTCGGTGCCTTCGGTCAGCGCGTCGGCCACCAGGCCGATGATGGCGCTGGCCGTGCCCTGCCCGCCGACGATGAAGCTGCCCGACAGCACGCCGCTGGCCAGGTCGGCGGTGGTGAGCCCGCTGCCCGACAGCGTGTAGTTCACCACCGTGCCGGCGGCCAGGTTGGTGGTGGTCAGCGTGATGACGACATCGGTGCCCTCGTCACGCGCGGTGCCGTTGGCCGACAGCGCATAGGTGGCCGGCGGCGGCGGCGCGACGCTGGTGTCGTTGACCGTGACGTCCACCTGGCCCTGGCCGTTGCTCAGCAGCAGGCGCAGGGTTTCGGTGCCTTCGGTGAGCTGGTCGCTCACCAGGGTGACGACCGCCGTGCCCACGCCGGCGTTGTTGATCACCATGGTGCCGCCGAGCTGGCCCAGCACCACGTCGCCGGCCGTGATGCCGGTGCCGGCCAGCGTGTAGGCGATGCTGCTGCCGGCCGCCACGTTGGTGGTCTGCAGCGTGTAGAGGATGGTGCCGCCTTCGTTGACACTGCTGACGTTGGCGCTGAGCGCATAGGTGGGTGTGGGCGGCGGCAGCAGCGGTGCGAGCAACTGGGTCCAGCCCTGCCCGTCGTACACCGCGCCGGCGGGCGACTGTGCATAGGCCGCCGCGGCCTCGGCACGGGCGGCCAGCGTGTTCTTCAGCGCCAGGATGTCGGCATCGCTGCCGCTGTAGTTGTCGATCAGCCCGATCACGGCCACCGTGAACGCACCCCGCGACGGGTAGGCCGCCAGCAGCGTCACCAGTTCGCTGGCCCAGGCGGCCTTGGTGGCATTGCTGATGCCGCTGCCGAAGGTGAAGTTCTCGACGAAGGCGGTGCAGAACGCGGCGTTGGTCGAGCTCGCGGCGTAGGCCGAGAACGGCGATTGCGGCACCGACAGGTTGAACACGGTGTCCAGCAACTGGGCCGGGCTGCCGCCGGCATTGAAGCTGTTGACGGCCCACAGCACGATATCGGCCGTGGGCGCGGCACGGAAGGTGTACGAGATGGCCTTGACGGCGCTGACCGCTGCGGGGCTGTAGTTGCCGAGTGCAGACATCGATGGTTCTCCAGAGGGTAAGGCAGGGCTCGCGGCGCGCGTGGGCGCGCCGCCACTGACTCCCGGATCATGGCCCAAAAACAGGGCGCCCGACGGGGCGGCGTCAGCCGAGCGCGGCCCAGAGCGGCTCGAGCGCCTTCTCTTCCTCGGCGCTGAGGCCGGTGTGCGACCACAGGCACTCCTGGCGGATGCTGCCGAGGCGGAACTCCAGCTCGCGGCGCGCGGCCTGCAGCTCGAACCAGTCCAGCGGCTGCATACTGCCGGCCAACGGCGACCACAGGCCCATCGCCCGCGTGCCCACCTGCAGCCGCTGCAACCGATGCTGCAGCCGGTTGCACACCTGGCGGATGGCTGCCGGGGCCTGGCCGGTGGCCATGTGCTCGGCCATCAGCATTGCGGCATCGATCTGCCCGCACAGCACGGCCAGCCGCTCGGGCAGGCCTTCACCGGCCTGGCCCTGCAAGGCGGCGCTGAGGTTCTCGTTCGCGGCACGGGCCGCACTGGTGATGAAGCCGATACCCCGGTTGTCGAACTCGCCGGGCACCAGGCGCAGCGCCAGCGCCGCGCGCGACAGCGGCGCCGACCGCGCCGCGGTGATGCCCAGCGCGGCCTCCACCAGCCCCAGCAGGCGGCCCAGGTCCGAGACGGCAGCGCCCGCACTGCGCGCGGGGTAGCCACTGCCATCCAGCCGCTCGTGGTGCTGGGCCACCGCTGCCGCCAGCGCGGGCGGGTAGTCGGTGAGCTGGGTGATCAGCATCTGGCCGATCAGCGGGTGCGACACCACGTGGCGCCAGCCCTGCAGGTCCAGCGGGCGTGACATGTCCAGGTACTGCGGGTCGAGGTACATCTCGCCCAGGTCGTGCAGCAGGCCGCCCAGCATGGCCAGCCGCAGGTCGAAGCGCTCCTGCCCGCCCTCCACCGCCATGGCCCCGGCCACCGCCAGCGAGGCCACGGCATGGTCGAACACCGCCGGCCGGGTGGTCTGCACGGTGGTCAGCAGCAGTTGCATGGCCGA
Organism: Burkholderiales bacterium; assembly: GCA_016213205.1. Lineage (GTDB taxonomy): Bacteria > Pseudomonadota > Gammaproteobacteria > Burkholderiales > Burkholderiaceae_C > Pseudaquabacterium. The sequence goes on along the minus strand of JACRAZ010000042.1, from coordinate 100,336 downwards.
GTGCAAGGGCAGGTAGGACACCTCGCGCAGCAGCAGCTCGGCATGGCGCCGCACGGCCGGGGCGAGCGCATGGTCGGATTCGACGAAGGCCTGCAGGCCGTCGCGCAGGTGCACCACGGTCACGCCGTCTTCCGCGCGCAGGCAGGACTCGATCGGGGCCTTCAGCTTGCGCTCCAGCAGGCGCTGGTGCAATGAATACGTCACCGGCTGGTCACGCGCCCAGAGCTTGTTGCCACGCTCGTCCAGGATGTCCTGGGTGGCGATGAACGTGCGGGAACCGCTGGCCTGCATGATGGCGGACACCATGTGCGGATTGGCCAGGCCCGTCTGTTCCTGCAGTGGCAATGCTCCCATCGCTTCGGCCTCCCTGCCGAGCGGCCGCGCGGGTGTTCGACGCCACCCTGCGCAGCCCTGCGTTGCACTTGATTGCGCGTGAGCGTACGCAAACACGATGGCTTCGCCAACTACAAAGTGCAGTAGTGCGCTGACGGCGCACCACGGTGGCAGCGTACGCACACCCTTGGCCGGCAGAATCGGGGCACGCCGACCACTGCCACGGAGTGTTGCCGTGTCCGCTTTCGCCTCGCACCCGTCCCGCCGCCTGCACGTGCAAGGCCGCATCGCCCTCGTCCTGTGCCTGGCCAGCGCCGGCGCCCAGGCCGCCAACTGCCAGGACACCGCGTTCGTCGACAGCATCGCCGAATCGGCCTGGGTCACGATCGAGCTCAGCCCCGCGCAGGGCACCGCGGGCCTGCGCGAGGCGCTGCGCACCGCGCAATCGCGCCACCCCACGCAGCCGGTGCGCATCCGCCTGGCGCCGGGCACCTATGCCGACACGCTGGGCACCGAGGTCTACGCGCAGCGCCTGCAACGCGGCCCGGCCCACCCGATCTGGATCGTGGCGGCCGATGGCCGGCCCAACGCCACCGTGCTGGGCCAGGGCATCAACCTGCTGGGGGTTTCGTACATCGCGATCGAGGGCCTCACGATCGGGCCACCGCAGGTGGGGACCTGGAACGGCCAGGCGCATGCCGACCCGCAGCCGCTGCAGGCCGCGGCCGGCATCCACGTGGCCGGTGCGGCGCTGGATGCACGCCAGAGCGCGCTGCGCAATGGCCAGCTCGACACCAGCGTGTACGGCCGCTATGAGCCCTCGCACCACATCCTGGTGCGGCGGGTGACGGTGCAGAACCTGTTCGACCGCCACGAGCGTGATGGCGAGACGAGCGAGAGCCTCAGCATGGACGGCATGAAGTTCAACCAGGTCCAGGACCTGTGGGTGCTGGACAGCAGCGTGAGCCAGACCACCCGCCACGGCATCGACAACGTGGGCGTGCACCGCGCCGCGTTCTGCCGCAACCTGGTGGCGCGCACCGGCGGCGGGCTCGGCATCGAGGCCAAGGGCGGCTCGGTGGACGTGCTCTACGACAGCAACACCTTCTACCGCGTGCGCCGGGTCGAGCTGGGCGGCGAGGAGACCGACGCCACCTACTACTTCTCGGCCGACGGCCGCTGGGACTACGAGGCCCTGCGCACCGTGGCGCGCAACAACCTGATCGTCGATGCGCGCGAGGCGGCGCTGGAGTTCTCGGGCTGCCAGGACTGCGTGGCGGTGGGCAACAGCATCGTCTTCACCACGGCCTACCAGCCGCCCAGCGACGGCGGCACCATCTATGGCGGCGACGCGATTCGCGTGCACGACAGCCGCGTGCTCGGCGCCACCGACGGCGCCGGCAGCGACTGCCAGTTCTGGGACGCCGCGGTGCAGGACTACGTGACCGTGGACCCCTGCTGGGGCGTGGGGGCACGGGCCCCGGCGCCGGTGAACAAGGTGCTGCGCAGTGCCAACCTCACGATCGCGAACAACCTGTTCAGCGCCGAGGGCGGCAGCTTCGGCGCCGGCAGCGGTGGCGTGGTGCCCTGCCCGCTGAACCTGCTGGACGGCAACGCCACGCTCGTGATGAACGGCAACTTCTGGTGGAACGGCGGCCGTGCCCTGCCGGCCGAGGGCTGCAGCCCGCTGCCCGAAGGCAGCGCCTCGCGCCTGCCGGTGGCGGGCAGCGGCAGCTCGCCGATCACCGGGGGGGCGGTGGATGGCAGCAGCCTTGCGGCCATGGCCAGCAGCGTGCTCAGCGCGCTGCTGCCGCGTGCGGGCAGCCCGCTCGTCGGCATGGCGGTGGCGCAGGCCCAGCAAGGCAGCGAAGACCGGCTGGGCGCCCCGCGCAGCGGCACCGCCACCGCCGGCGCGCTGCTGGGCAGCGAGGCCGACGCGGACCGGCTGTTCAACTACGCCGAACGCCACTACCCGCAGCTCGTGCCCGGCCACGTGACAAGCGGCCGCCTCTCCGGCTACTACTACCGTTATTACGCGGCCACGCAAACCTACCTGGCCGCGGCGGGCGGGCGCCTGTATGCGCTGGGGCCGGCCTTCAACGGCCAGGTCACCGACCTCGGGGCGCTGGCCACCTGGCTGCCGCTGGCCAAGGCGGCGGGGTTCTGATCAACGCGGGTCGAACACGCAGGCGCCCAGCGCCTGGACGTGGCGGCCGGCCAGGCCCCACACCCCGTGCAGCCACATGCCCGGCGGCGCGGCGTAATGGAACACCGCCTTGCCGCCCCGGCCACCGAAGACCTGGCTGCGGCCCTTGCTCGTCCTGACGTAAAGCGAATCGATGAAGTCGCCGTACTTGCCGCCGATGACCACGATGCGCTCGTCCGGGGCCAGCACCATGGTGTGCAGCGTGCCACCGCGGCCGCCGTGCCAGGGGCTGGTGCTGCCGTCGCTGTAGACGAGCTGGATCGCATCCACGAAGGCGCCGGCCCGCACACGCAGCTCGGTGATCGTGCGCGGCTCGCCCGTGCCGGCCAGCGTGCACTCCGAGAACTCGCGGCCGCGAAAGCCCCCGGAGGGCCCCATCACGGTGAGCCCGCCGGCCTGCACCGCCGGGGCCAGGGCCAGCACGGCCAGCAGGGCGGCCGCCAGGCGGCTGGGGTGGCGGGCCCTCATTGCTGGATGACCCGTTCCATGCGCTTGTCGCGCAGGTTGTCATTGCCGGGCGGCAGCAGCGCCTCGCGCAGCGACGGGCCCGAGGCCGCCGGGCCGGCCGCACTGGGCAGCTTCAGCGTGGGCGCCTCGCGCAGGGCCGGCAGCACGGTGACGGCACCGCCGGTCATCGGCTGCTCCTGGCTGCCGGGCGGGCAGGCATCGTCGGTGTAGGTGGGCTGGCCGTCCTTCACGCACTTGCGCAGCAGCTTGAACTGCGACGCCGCGGCGCCGCGGCCCGGGCCCGCGGCGCCCCCCGTGCCCCCCGCGGCAGCACCGGCCGCCCCACGCGCCGGGTGCAGAAAGCTGCGCAGCGGCTCGGTGTCGCGGTAATGCCAGCCCGCAGCGGCCAGCGCGGCCAGACCCAGGATCGCCAGAATCGTCTTGCTTGCCATCATCGGTACCACAGTGTGGGCCAGGAAGCGGCGATCATCGCCACCCCGGAGGCGGTGAGCAAGACCAGCACGACGCGGCGGAACGACAGTTCGCTCAGCCCGATGTACAGCCGTGTGCCCAGCAGGGAAGGGATCAGCAGCGCTGGCGCCACCACCGCGAACATCGGCAGCATCGGCGCGGTGACGGCACCGGTGGCCAGGTAGGCCGCCATCGTGGCGGCCAGCGCGGCCAGGTTGAAGTTCTGGATCACCGTGCGCTGCAGGTCCTTGTCGAAGTTGCGCAGCGTGCACCACAGCGCCGGCACCACGCCGGTGAAGCCGCCGAAGCCGCCCATCACGCCGCCGGCAGCGCCGGCCAGCGCATCGGCCAGGCGGCCGCCGTGGTCCAGCCGGGGCAGGCGTTGCGCCATCATCATCAGCGGGCAGCACACCACCAGCAGCGTGCCCAGCACGGCCTTGAACAGCACCGCATCCAGGTGCGGCAGCAACGCCACGCCCACCGGCACGCCCAGGGCCCCACCCAGCAGAAAGGGGTAGAGCACCACCAGGCGCAACGGGCGGCGCATCTGCACCGCGGCGAACACCTGGCCGGTGAGGCCGCCGAACACCGCCATGACGGAGGCCACGCGGGGCTCCAGGCCCCAGACCCAGACCGACATCGACACCATCGCGAACGCAAAGCCCGACAAGCCCTGCACGAAGCCGGCCAACACCGCGCCCGCGATCAGCAGCGCATAGTCGGGTGGCAGCCAGGGGGGCATTGCGGGTCTCCGGGTGCGGATGGCAGGCAGGGGCCGGCGCCACGGGTGGCCGGCACCGGCGAGGCTACCGCAACCGGCGGGGCTACACGCGCTCCAACGCCCGGTGCGGCGTGGCCGGCAGCACCAGGCCGATGGTGTCGCCCGGCTGCACCCGGCCGCCGGCCAGCACCACGGCCATCACGCCGGCCTTGCGCACCAGGCGCCCGTCCGGCGTGCGGCCGAGCACCGCGGCCATCAGCCCGGGCTGGAAGCCATCGAGCTGCGCACAGGGGTTGCGCAGGCCGGTGAGCCGCAGCACCGCCTGAGCGCCGATGTGCAGCAGCGTGTCCACCGGCAGCGCCAGCAGGTCGATGCCGCGGGTGGTGATGTTCTCGCCGATGTCGCCCGGCGACAGCCGGTGGCCCCGTGGCGCCAGCGCGTCGAACAGTTCGGCCTGCAGCAGGTGCACCTGGCGCAGGTTGGGCTGGGTGGGGTCTTGCGCCACCCGCGAACGGTGCTGCACGGTGCGGCCGCAGTGCGCGTCACCCGCCACGCCCAGGCCGGCCAGCAGTTCGATGCAGGCCTGCGCCGGCTTCGAGAAGCCGTGCGCCGGGCTGGCCGCCACCGCCAGCACCTGGCCGGGGGGCGTGGCAGGGCCTGTCGTCGCGGGTGTCATCCCTTGCATCAGGTGCGCTGCGCCACGGTGCCGTCGCCATGTGGCGCGGCCGCGAACTCGGGCAGCGCCTCGGCCTGGGCCGAGAAGGCGGCCAGGCGCGCAAAGCCCGCTTCCGGCAGTGCCGAAGGCAGCGTGCGGCGCGCAAAGTGCCAGGCCACCGCGAGGCTCACGCCGGCTTGCGTGAGCCGATCGGAGCGCTCGGCACTGGCCGCCAGTGCCGGCCGCTGCGCGAGGGCCTGCTCCAGTGCGCCGAAGGCCGCGAGCATCTGGCCCGTCACCCGCGCCAGCCAGGGTTCGTGCAGCTTCTCCGGTGGCCGCAGGCCATGTTCGTAGACGATCTGCACGCTCTTCTCGCAGGCCGCGAGCGCCAGGCCGATCAGGTGCAGCTCGTGCTGGCGCTCTGCCACGGTGGCCGGCATCAGGCTGCGCGGGCGGGCCAGTGCCTCGGCGAGGTCGAGGATCAGGGTGGAGTCCATCAGCGTCTCGCCGTCGTCGCACACCAGGGTGGGCGCCTTGACCACCGGGTTGATGCGTGCGAACGCGTCGAAGTTGCGGAACACCGACAAGGACTGGTGCTCGAAGCGCAGCCCCAGCAGTTGCAGCGAGATGGCCACGCGCCGCACGTAGGGCGAATCGAGCATGCCGATGAGTTTCATGGGGTGGGTTCCAGGTTCGGTGGGGTGGTCGGGTCTGGTAGATGTCGGGTCGCAGCGCTTCCATCATCCGGTCCGGCGCGGCCAGCGGCGTGAAGCCGAACTGGCGGTACAGGCCGTGCGCATCGCGCGTGCCGAGCATGAAGCGGCGCAGGCCCTGGCCCCGGGGTGGTGGTGCTCATGCCACCCATGCCAGGGCCAGTTTGCACGACGGCGCTGACCCGCGTGAGCAAACCCTAGCGCGATGGTGGAGCGGGCGGCGCCTGCAGCACGCGCTGCACGGCACGCAGGAATGCCTCGACCGAGGGCGCGAAGCCCAGCGGGTCGACCTCGGGCTCGAACAGGGAGTCGAAACGCGCGCCCAGTTGCGCCGGCGGCAGGCCCGCATGGTCGTGCAGGAAGCGCTCGATGTCCTGCGCCGCGCGCGCCACTTCGTCGGCCCGCGTGGCGCGGCGGTAGGCCTCGGCCACGGCTTCGGCGGTGGGACCGGCGAGGTCGAAGTCCTGGTGGAACCAGGCGGCCAGCAGGCTGGCCAGGTGGGCATAGGGATGGGGCACGGGGCCGGTTGCGTTCACAGGCAGGTCAGGGCTTGGGGTAGGCGGTCAGCACGAAGTAGGTGCGCCCATTGTTCTGCACCTTGCGCAGCACCACCACCAGGCGCGACATCTGCTGCACGCCATGGCCGCCGCGCAGCACGCCGAAGCCCACCACGCGCCCGGCGTCGTGGGCCAGCGGCAGCCGCTCGCCCGGCGCGGCCAGCCTGGCCCAGGCCTTGATGGCGGCCTGGTGGGCGCGCAAGGCCTCGGCCACGCAGCGCTCGGCCTCGGCCAGGCTGTGGAAGCTGGTGGCCGCGCGGATGCGTGGCTCGGCGGCCAGCCGGGCACGCAGCTGCGCCTCGGTGCGGCCCACGTGGCGGGCCAGGGTGTGGCCACCGGCGGCCTCTTCGGCGGCCAGGCTGATGGCACCGCGGCGCACCGCCAGCACCCGCGCCGCGCCGGCCAGGCCCAGCAGCATCGGGATCGCGATGTCCACCGTGAGGCCGATGCGCTCGGCGTTCTGCTCGCTGACGCCCATCGACAGGGCCGCGGCCCGGGCCGCGCCGGCGGTGAGCGAGGTCTCGGGCCGGCCCGAGACGATCTGCCGCAGGCCGGTGCCGGCCGGGTCCAGCCCGTGCGCCCCCAGCGCGGCGCCGGCCACCTTGCTCAGCGTGGTGGGTTCGGGCGTGAGCAGCAGGGCCCCCGCACCCACCAGTTCCAGCGCGCCGCCGATCACCGTGACCGCGCCCCACAGGCGCTGCTTCACCGTGCCGGCCTGCTCGATCGACTCGCGCTCGAGGATCGCGGCCAGCTGCAGCGGCGTGAGCACGATCTGCACGCCCTCCTCGGGCGGCGCCGCGCCGCCGGCCAGCAGGCCCTGCAAGGCGGCACCGGCCGGGCCCGGGCGCGGGCTGTCCCAGCGGCACAGGGTGCCGGTGTCGATGCTGCAGCCATCGGCGGCGCACACCGTGCCGGGTTGTCGTTGTCCTGCCATCGGCCCCTTCCCTGGCGACGCGGTTCGCGGAGGTCGGGCCACGCCGGCAGCCCCAATCGGGCGCCGGGCAGCGGCCGCCCGGGGGGCAGGTTATCGCTGCGCGGGTGTTGCGCTTAGGGGTGGACTTGGCGCGCCGGATGTGCCGGGCCACCAGCCACCGGCGCTGCGGGCGGGCGTTGCGGCGCCGGCTCCGCCTCTTTCAGCGTGAGCAGGCGGTCCACCGCGAGCACCAGGCTCTGCTCCAGCACGGGCCGCAGCGCCTCGGGCCACGGCGCGACCACATAGGCCGGCAGGTCCAGCACCGGCACCGCCGGCGCCACGCCGATCTTGATCCGGCGGATCGCATCGGTCTGGAAGCTGCCGAGGACCGATGCCACGCCCTTGTGGCCGCCTGCGCCGCCGTGCGCACGTGCCTTCACGGTGCCCAGCGGCAGGTGCAGGTCGTCGTGCACCAGCACGATCTGGCGCGCTGAAATGCCCGCCGCCCGGGCGATGTGCTGCAGCGTTGGGCCGGAGAGGTTCATCAGCGTGCGCAGCTTCAACAGGCACAGCGCCCGCCCGCCGATGCGCCCGCGGGCCACCCAGGCTGCCGTGTCCTGCTGCCAGACGAGCCCGTGCGCACGCGCCAGGTGGTCCACCAGGTCGAAGCCGATGTTGTGCGGCGTGTCCTGGTAGGCCGGACCATCGTTGCCCAGCCCGACCACCAGCCATTCATCCGCCGCCACCGGCGGCTGGCGCAAGGGGCCGCCCTCGGCCAGCGGCAGCGGCGCGGGTTGCACCGCAGCGGCCTGCGGGCTGGCGCGGTCCTTCTCGGAGCAGGTGGCACAGAAGCGGATCATGCGGCAATCGTCGATCCAGCAGGTCCAGCGGCCCAGCCGGGCCAGCAGGATGCGCTGCAGGTGGTCCTGCTTGATCGAGCCCTTGAGCAGCACCAGATCTCCCGGCCGGGCCTGGGCGTTCACGTGGTCCGAGGCCTGCTGCACGCTCATGAAGGCCACCACGCGCCGGCCGGGCACGCTGCCGCTGGCCGCCAGCGCCTCGGTGGCCCAGGGCCCCACGACCACCACCTCGTCGGCCACCGCCAGCAACTGGCGCGCCACCGCCTTGTAGGTGGCCGATTTGCCCGAGCGAACCTCGGACAGCTCGCCCAGCACCACCACCTTGCGGCGTGCGTCCGCATCACGCAGGAAGGCCACGCTGGCGTCGATGCCCCAGCACGGGGCCTTGAAGTCGTCGCGCATGAAGGTCACGCCATCGGCCAGCACCACCGGCTGCATGCGCCCTTCGAAGGGTTCCACCGCGGCCAGCGCGGCGGCGCAGGCCTCGAGCGTGAGCCCGCAGGCGAGCGCCCCGCCGACGGCCCCCAGCACCGAGGGCACCCAGTGCTCGCCGCACAGCCGCGTGGCGACACGCAGGCGCTGGCCACGGAAGTGCAGTGTCATCGTCAGGCGCCGGGGCCATGCGGCCTGGATCTCGTCGGCGCGCAGGTCGGCGCCGGCCGCCGTGCCGAAGGTGAGCACGCGTGCGCGGCACTGCGCGGCCATGCCCAGCACCACCGGGTCGTCGGCATTGAGCACCGCCATGCCCTCGGGCGGCAGGCACTGCACCACGCGCAGCATCTCGTGCACCAGCTGGTCACGCGAGCCGAACGCCGCAAGGTGGTCGTCGCGCACCACGGTCATCACCGCGATGCTGGGCTTGAGCAGCGGCAGCATCCGGTCCATCACGCCGGGCTGGTCTTCGCTGAGCTCCATCACGCAGTGGTGGTGCCAGGGCGCCACCTTCAGCAGCGTCTGGCCCAGGTGCTGCAGCATGTTGAAGGTGCCGGGGTTGGCCACGCCGCGCTGGTGGGTGGCCAGGATGCCGGCGAGCAGTTCCTTGGCCGTCGTCTTGCCGGCGCTGCCGGCCAGCGCGATGAAGGTGGGCCGCCGCAGCAGCGGCCGCCACAGGCGCGCCAGGTGCAGGATGGCGTTGTCGATGCGTTGGTCACCCACCCGGGCGCGGACGCGCCAGGCCAGGGCATCGCCCCATTTCTTCAGGTTCATCTGGCAGTCGTCGAGCGCGACCCGGCCGGCGCCGAGCCGGTGAGTCGATGCGTTCCCAAGCCCTCGGCGGCACGATCGTCCGTGCCCGTGGCGCGCCGGCCGGGGCCGGCCACGGCGGGCACCGTGGGACCTTAGCATCGGCGCCCCCTGCGGGCGCGCCGGAAAGCGTGACGCAGTGCTGGGAAGCGGCCGCTGCGGACGCCGGCAGGCGCCCTCGCCTACCAGGGCCAGTGGTGCTTGCGCCGGCCCAGCCGGTGGTTCCTGGGTGAACGATGCAGGCCCGCGGCACCGGGCCGCAGCAGCGGGAGCAGGCCCCGCTCGGCCAGCAAGGCGCGGAACTCGTCGTCCAGGAAGCCGCGGCGGCAGGCATGCTGGGAGAGGTCGATGTCGCCGAAGGCGTTGACCTCCATGATGACGGGCCCCTCGGGGCACAGGGCGATGTCCCAGCCGGGGCAGATGAAGCCGGGGAAGGCGCGGTGCGCATCGAGCACCAGCTCACGCACCGCGGGCCAGTGCGGCAGCACGAAGCCGGTGAGCGCGCGGCCGGTGACCGGGTGCGGCGGGTTCACGCGCTGGCCGGCGCCGGTGCCCGCGATGCTGCGCACGATGCGTCCGCTGTCGATGTCCACCGCCCCGAGCAGGTTGCCGCTGGCGCCGTGCTCGAAGTTGTCGGAGTCCAGTTCGCCGGCATTGATCTTGAAGATGGCCCGGGTCAGGCGCGCACCACGCGGCGTGAGGAAGCTGTGCACGCGCAGGCCGGAGATCTTGCGGGTGCCCGTCAGCGCCACGATCTCGGCATGCGGCTGCAGCGGCTGCTGCAGCAGCCAGCCCAGGCTGCGCCCATCGTCCAGCGAGGCGCAGAACTCGGCCAAGGGCACGGTGTCGGCATTGCCGAACACGATCGAGTCGCCCTGCAGCCCCGTGACCAGCCGGTTGCCGCGGCCATAGGCGCCGAACGAGCGCTTCAGGTACACCGGCAGCGCGCCCGGTGCACGCAGGTACGCAGCCAGCGCCTGCGGGGTGTGCAACTGCGTGACGCTGGACGGCCGCAGGCTGCGGTAGGTGGCCCGCAGAGCGGGCACCGCAAAGCCGTGGCCGCGCAGCAAGGCATACATGCTCAGCTTGTCCAGGCTGAGGAAGCGTGCGTAATCGTCGATCAGCAGTTCCTCGAGCACGGCCTGCGCGCGCGCGCCGCCGAACATGGCCTTGTCGGCACCCGACAGATCGGCCTCGTGGAGGCGGAAGTCCATGTACTCGGACAGGCCCAGCCGGTTGCCACCGAACCGCAGTCGCAAGGCTTCGAGCAGCAGCGCGGCCAGGGGCCGGCCCGGGGCCGCGGCGGCCTGGCGGCAGCTCTGGAACAAGGTCATGCGGTGGCGGGCGTCGAACTTCAGCGGCTGTGGAGTCCGTCGATTCTGGGGCCGCACGCCGCTCGCCCGCCGCCCGGCAGCGTGCGCAACGCGAAGTCCTTCATGAACAGCGCGGCTTTGCCACCCGCCGCGGGGGCCGGCCGGGCGGGCCGTTCACTTGGGCGGCACGGCGCCTTCCTGCGGCCAGCCGCTGGGCCCCAGCTTGCGCACCGACATCTCGAAGATGCGCATCGGCGGCTGCCCTTCCATCAGGCGCTCGCCGATCTCGGTCCAGACACCGTCCTTCACCGTGGCCGTGTAGCGAATGGTTGCCGGCCCGGCCTTGATGGACCAGATGAAGCCATCGGGCCGCAGTTCGACCGGGAAGCTGCCTTCGCGGCCCTCGGCCCAGGACTTGAGGCTGTAGGTCTTGGCGGCCGGGTCGTAGGACATCACGGCGAAGGCGTTGAACTGCAGATCGCCATCCGCGCCATGGCCACGGCCTTCGATGACCCGGATCGCCCCGCCGAGCATGGGGCCCACGCGCTCGGTCTGCACCAGTTCCACCTGCCGCCGGTCTGGCGTGAGCACCTTGGCGGTGCCACGCCACAGCCCGTCGAACTGGGCCATCGGTTCCATGGCCGCGCGCTGGGCCTGCACCACCTCGTTCGGTGCGGCCTGGCCGGCCCAGGGGCATGCGGCCAGCGCCGCCAGCACCAGCAGACCGCGTCTGGCGGAAGGCAAAAGGTTCATGGGGATCCTCCGGTTGGCGGGGTGCAGTATCGGTCCAGGCACCGCGGCACGTCACCCGCCAGGCAGGCTACGCGGCCGGCGGCGCGAGCGGCAGTTCGAGCACCACTTCCTGGCCATCCATGCGGCCGGTGGGCCGGAAGCCCAGGCTTCGGTAGAACGGCTCCGGGCACCCGGGCCCGGGCACGTAGGACAACTCGAGCCGGGAGAACAGGCCCTTCGACTGCACATGCGCGATGACCTGGCGCAGCGCGGCAGCGCCGATGCCCCGCCCCTGGAAGCGCGCATCGACCATCAGGCGCCACACCCCCACGTCGGGCCGGTCCGGTGGCGGCGAACGCAGCGAGTGGTCTTCCAGCATCACGAATCCGGCCAGTTCGTCACCGGCGTAGATGGCCCGGTACCAGGCCTCGGGCGCAAACAGTGCCTGCGCGAGCGACACCGCGTTCGGCGCCACGAAGGATTTCTGCGCCTCGTGCACCGACAACCTGCAGACCGCCAGCACGGTCTCGGCGGTGATCTCGCGCAGCGTGACAGTGGCAGGGTCCGTGCTCATCTTCAGCCTCCTGGGGGGACATGGCGGGGTGTGCAGGCCGCCGGGTGGCGGGGCGCGTCACAGGCCCAGTTGCCGTGCCGCCAGGTCCTTCATGATCTCTTCGGAGCCGCCGCCGATCATCATGACCTTCACCTCGCGGTAGATGCGTTCGCTCCTGGTGCCGCGCATGAAGCCCATGCCGCCGAGGATCTGCACCGCCGCATCGGCGCAGAACTGCATCGCCTGCGTGGCCTGCACCTTGGCCAGCGCGATGCGGGCCACCAGCTGGGCCGGGTCGCCGTGCCGGTGCTCGACCCGCCAGGCCAGGTCGTACACCAGGCAGCGTGCGGCGTCGATCAGGCGCAGCATGTCCACCAGCTTGTGGCGGATGACCTGGCGCTCGCTGAGCAGCGCTCCGAAGGTGCTGCGCTGGCGCGCCCAGTCCAGGGCCTCGTCGAAGGCCGCCTGCGCATAACCCACCGCCAGAGCGGCCATGCCCAGGCGCTCGGCGTTGAAGTTGGTCATGAAGATGCGGAACCCCCGGTGCTCGGTGCCGATGAGGTTGGCCACCGGCACGCGGCAGCGGTTGAAGCGCAGGTGCGCGGTGTCGCTGGCCCACCAGCCCATCTTCTTGAGCTCGGTGCGCTCCAGGCCGGGGGTGTCGCCTTCGATCAGCAGCGCCGAGATGCCGTTCGGGCCCTTGCTGCCTGGCTCGGTGCGCACCGCGCAGGTGATGAAGTCGGCCCGCATGCCGGAGGTGATGAAAACCTTCTCGCCCTCGACGACATAGTGCTCGCCCTCGCGCACCGCGGTGGTCTTCAGGGCGGCCACGTCCGAGCCGCCCGCCGGCTCGGTGACGGCCAGCGCGGCGATCTTCTCGCCGGCCAGCACCGGCGGGATCACGCGGCGCTGCAGGGCCTCGCCGCCGTGGTCGCGCACCGGCGGCAGGCCGATGCTGTGCGACAGCAGCGAGGCCTGCAGCCCGCCGCAGCCGGCGCGGGCGAGTTCCTCGCTGGCGATCAGGGTGTAGAAGATGTCGGCCGGCGTGCCGCCCAGCGCCTCCGGGTAGCCCAGGCCCAGCAGGCCGATCCCGGCGGCCTGGCGGTACAGGCTGCGCGGGAAGCTGCCGGCTTCGTCCCATGCATGGGCATGGGGCGTGAGTTCGCGCGCCACCCAGTCGCGCATGGTGCGGCGGAAGGCCTCGTGCTCGGGGCTGAAGTAGTGCGGTGCGTCCGGGGTGTCGGGCAGGCTCATGGGGATACCTTCGGGGTGGGCGTTCCGGACCTCGCCGCCTGGCGCGGCCCGGCGGGCGGCGGGTCGCACCGGGGCCGCTCGGGCCGGCTCGGCGCGTGCATACGGGCACCGGTGTGCGCTGCCCGCATCTTGGTCGCCAGCGCGGGGCTTGTCATCCGGGGTATCGTCATGCCCTTCCCCTTTTGCCGGAGCCTGGCTGATGAATGTGGCCGATGCCGTCGAGCGCCGCTCGTCGATCCGCGATTTCCTGCCCAACCCGGTGCCTGGCGAGGTGATCCGTCGCGTGCTCGCACGGGCCTCGCGCGCGCCCTCGGGCGGCAACCTGCAGCCCTGGCACATCGATGTGTTCGCGGGGGAGCCGCTGGCCGAGCTGAAGGCCCTGGTGCAGCAACGCATGGCCTCGGGCGAGCGCGAGCCGATGGACTACGACGTCTACCCCAAGGAACTGGTGTCGCCCTACCGCGACTACCGCTTCCAGGTGGGCGAGGACATGTATGCCACGATGGGCATCGCCCGCGAGGACAAGCCTGTCCGGCTGCGCTGGTTTGCACGCAACTACGAGTTCTTCGGTGCACCGATGGCGCTGTTCTGTTCGGTGGACCGGCGCATGGGCCCGCCGCAATGGTCGGACCTGGGCATGTTCCTGCAGACCGTGATGCTGCTGCTGCAGGAAGAGGGCTACGACAGCTGCGCGCAGGAATGCTGGGCCACCTATGCGCAGACCATCGGCCGCGTGCTCGCGCTGCCGCCCGAGCGCATGCTGTTCTGCGGCATGGCCATCGGGCTGCGCAACCCGGCGCACCCGGTGAATGCGCTGCGCACGCGGCGCGCGGCGCTGGACGAGTTCGCGCGCTTCCACGGCGCCTGAGCCAGGCTGCTTGGGTAACCGCGGCGCGCCGGCGGTTCCCGCACCCCCCCGCAGGTGGGCGGCGGGAGACCGGCACGGCTGCTTTTCCTCTTGCGGCAGGCGCGCCCGGGGCGTAGCGTGCCGGCAGATTCCCACCGGGCCGGCCCTCGCAAGCGGCCGCGGCACGGCAGCATGAAAGCAGCACCATGACCCCACGCCCCCTCACCGAAACCCCTGCGCTGGCCGATCTGGCCTGCCGCCTGCTGCGCACGCCCAGCGCGATGCTGGCGATGAGCGAGGCCGAGATCCGCCAGGTGGTGCAGCGCATGCACCTGATCCACATCCCGCGCGGCACGGTGGTCTTCCGCGAGGGCGCGCCCGACGACCCGGCGCACCTGCTGCTGCTGCTGGCCGGCGAGGTGGTGGTCGAGACCGGCCACAGCGCCGGCGTGCCGGCCTCGGTGCTGGGGCCGGGCAACATCATCGGCGAGATGAGCCTGCTCGATGGCTCACCCCGCTCGTCCACCTGCACCGCGGCCTCTGCGGTGCAGGCGGCCGGCCTCTCGCGCGAGGCACTGGAAGCGCTGGTCGAACAGGAGCCCCGCGTGGGCGCCAAGCTGATGGTGGCACTGACCAACCGCATGGCCGAACGCCTGCGCGCACTGGCCGACCAGCTGCGGCTGTATGCGCAGATCACGCCGCAGGACGCACCCACGGTGCGCATCACCCTGCGCCCGCCCGCCGACAGCCCGCGCGCGGACGGCTGATCAGCCCGCGGCCAGGCGCCGCAGCACCGCCTCGCGCACCAGCGGCAGGCGGTCGTTGCCGAAGTACATGTCGTCCCCGCCGACGAAGATCGTGGGCGAGCCGAAGCCGCCGCGCGCGATCACCTCGTCGGTGTTGGCCTTCAGCTGCGCCTTGATCGACGGCTGCGAAATGCCCTCGAAGAAGGCCGCGGGGGCGATGCCCAGGCGCTGGCACAGGGCCGCGAGCACCGCATCCTGCGAGATGTCCTCCTCGCGGCGCCAGTAGGCCTCGAACACCGCGCTGGCAAACGGCACCAGCAGGCCCTGGGGCGCGAGCCAGAGGCAGCCCCGCATCGCCTTCACGCTGTTGACGGGAAACACGCGCGGCGGAAACACGATCTGCAGCCCGCAGTGGCGCGCCCAGTCCTGCAGGTCCTTGCGCAGGTAGGCCTGCTTGGCGGGCACGCCCTTCTCGCGCGATTCGTACACGCTGGGGTTCACCGCATTGAAGATGCCGCCCACCAGCACCGGTCGCCACTGCACCGGCACGCCCAGCTCCGCGGCCAGCGGCTGCAGGTTGTGGAAGGCCAGCCAGGTCCAGGGGCTGGAACAGTCGAAGAAGCACTCGATCATGCGGTGGCTCCGGGGGCAGTTCGGCGGGTGGTGGCGCCCGTGTGACAGCGGGCGACCGAGCCTAGTCCCAAACTCGACACCCCAGCGTCACCCAGGCGACCGCGAGCCGCCTTGCCGCCCCGATGACACCCGCCACCCTGCAAGCCACCGCGCTGATCGACAGCGACCACCCGGCCGTGAGGGCCTTCGCCGCGCAGCACGCGCAAGGCACCGACGACACCGCCCGCGCGGTGGCGCTGTACTACGCGGTGCGTGACGGCTTCCGCTACGACCCCTACCGCATCGAGCTCTCGGTGCGCGGCATGCGTGCCAGCACGGTGCTCGAGATCGGCGTGGGCTGGTGCGTGACCAAGGCCGCCCTGCTGGCCGCGGCGGCGCGCGCGGCGGGCATCCCGGCCCGGCTGGGTTTTGCCGACGTGCGCAACCACCTGAGCACGGCCCGCATGCGCGAGCGCATGAAGACCGACCTGTTCTACTGGCACGGCTACACCGACCTGTACCTGGACGGCGCCTGGCGCAAGGCCACGCCCGCGTTCAACGTGGAGCTGTGCGACCGCTTCGGCCTGCTGCCACTGGAGTTCAACGGGCGCGACGATTCGATCTACCACCCGTTCGACAAATCCGGCAACCGGCACATGGAGTACGTGCACCAGCGCGGCAGCTTCGACGACATGCCGCTCGACCAGATCCGGGCTGATTTCGCGGTGCACTACCCGTACATGCTGGTCGACGACCCGGCCGAGGCGGCCGCCGACTTCCTGGCCGACGTGGCCCGCGAGACCCAGCCCCGATGAGCAGCCCGCAGCACCCCGACATTCCGCCCGGCTTCGAACGCCTGCCGATGGGCGGCGACTTCATCAACCACGTGGGGCCGCTGTACATCCGCAACGAAGGCGGGCAAGTGCACATGGGCCTGCGGGTCGAGCCGCGCCACTGCAACCCGCTGGGCAACTGCCACGGCGGCATGCTGGCGAGTTTTGCCGACATGCTGCTGCCGATGACCGTGCACCGCAAGAGCACCGAGGTGGGCCTGCGCTTCCTGCCCACCATCAGCCTGCAGCTGGACTACCTGGCCGCCGCGCCGCGGGGCGCCTGGCTGCAGGGCGAGGCCCAGGTGCTGCGTGTCACGCGCAACATGGTGTTCGCGCAGGGCCTGGTCGAGGCCGACGGCGTGCCGTGCCTACGGGTGAGCGGCATCCTGAAGATCGGCCCGCAGATCCTGAACCCGCCGGACGCCTGAGACACTCTGCCCGGCGCGGCCGGGCGGCCGCGGTTCAGCGGTCCTTGAACACCGGCGCGCGCTTGGCCAGGAAGGCGGCCACGCCCTCGGCAAAGTCGCCCGCGCGGCTCATCTCGCCCTGCACGCGGGCTTCCTGCCCCAGCGCGGCGGCGTAGTCCATCGGCATCGCCGCGTCGATCAGCTGGCGGGTCTGCGCCAGCGCCCGGGCCGGCAGCGCCGCCAGCTTGTGGGCCAGCGCCATCGTGGTCTCGCCGAGCGCGGCATCGTCCACGCAGCGCCAGATCATGCCGATGCGCTCGGCCTCCTCGGCCGGGAGCTTGTCGCCCGTCATCGCCAGGCCGATGGCCCGGGCGCGGCCCACGATGCGCGGCAGCAGCCAGGTGCCACCGCAATCGGGCACCAGGCCGATCTTGCTGAAGGCCTGGATGAAGGCGGCCGACCGCGCGGCGATGACGAAATCGCAGTTCAGCGCCAGGTTGGCGCCGGCACCCGCGGCCACGCCGTTGACCATCGCGATCACCGGCACCGGGTAGCTGCGCAGGCTCAGCGCGAGCGGCTTGTACAGCGTGTCGACCACGGCCTCGACATCGCTCATCTCGGGGTCGTTCAAATCCTGCCCGGCGCAGAAGCCGCGGCCCGCGCCGGTGAGCACCACGCAGCGCACGGCGGCATCGGCCGCCGCCGCTTCCAGCGCCGCCCGCAACTCGGCATGCATCGCCGCGGTGAAGCTGTTCAATGCGGCGGGGCGGTTCAGGGTGAGCGTGCGCACCGCGCCGGCGGTGGCGATCTGGACCAGGGCTTCGGACATGGCGGGTCTCCTCTCGGGGCGATCAGTGTCCCATGCTCAGGCCCACACCTCCTGCGCCACCTCGACCACCAGGCGCAGCTTGGCGCGCTGGGCCTCCACCGCGATGTTGTTGCCGTGCACGGTGCTGCTGAAGCCGCACTGCGGGCTCAAGGCAAGCTGGTCCAGCGGCGCGTATTCGGCGGCCTCGGCGATGCGGCGCTTGAGCGTCTCCTTGCTTTCCATCTCGCCGAACTTGGTGGTCACCAGGCCCAGCACGACGATCTTGCCCTTGGGCAGGTAGCGCAGCGGGCGGAAATCACCCGAGCGGTCGTCGTCGTATTCCAGGAAGTACGCGTCCAGGTTCATCTCGGACAGCAGTGCCTCGGCCACCGGCTCGTAGTTGCCGGCCGCGGCATGGGTGCTCTTGAAGTTGCCACGGCACAGGTGCATGGCCAGCGTCATGCCGGCAGGCTTGTGCGCCACCACCTTGTTGATGAAGCCGGCATAGCGGTGCGGCAGCTCGTTGGGATCGTCGCCGCGCTGGCGCGCGGCCTCGCGCATCTTGTCGTCGCACAGGTAGGCCAGGTTGGTGTCGTCCATCTGCACGTAGCGGCAGCCGGCGTCGTACAGGCTGCGCAGCTCGTCGCCGTAGGCGCGGGCCACGTCGTCGTAGAACGCGGGGTCCAGCTCGGGGTAGGCTTCCTTGCTGATGCCGGCCCGCCCGCCGCGGAAGTGCAGCATCGTGGGCGACGGAATCGTCACCTTGGGCGTGGCGCCGGGCGCCAGCGCATCCACCTGCGACTTCAGGTACTCGAAATCGGCGCGCTGGATGTCCTTCACGTGGCGCACCTTGTCGATCACGCGCATCACCGGCGGGGCCAGCTCCTCGGTGCCGTCGGGCTTCTTGATCGTGACCGGGATGTCGGTCTTCACGCCGCCCAGCTGCTCGAGGAAATCGATGTGGAAGTAGGTGCGGCGGAACTCGCCGTCGGTGATGCTCTGCAGGCCCACGTCGCGCTGGAAGGTGACGATCTCGGTGATCGCCTTGTCCTCCACCGCGCGCAGCTGCTCGGCGCTGATCTCGCCGCGGGCGCGCTGCTCGCGCGCATCGAGCAGGTACTTCGGCCGCAGGAAGCTGCCGACGTGGTCGGCGCGGAACGGGGGCGTGGTGCGAAGGGTCATGGGAATCTCCTGGTCAGGTGTCCGTTGGGACAGGTCGCCAATGGCGACCAGGGGCAGTGCAGATCGAAGGGCGAAACCGGATCCGGGTTGCCCGGTCCGGATTCGCGGCCCCTTGGGGGCGGCCGCCAGACGGCCGGGGTCGACATATCAGTGTGCGCTGACGCCGAGCCAAGGGTCGAGCAGCCCCGGTTCGGCCAGCAGCGCTTCGCTGGTGTTGCGGTAGGCGATGCCGCCGCGGTCGAGCACGATCGCGTCGTCGGTGACGCCCAGCACCATGTGCGGGTGCTGCTCGACGACGATGGACGACAGCCCCTCCTCGCGCGCCACGCGCCGGATGGCGCGCAGCAGCTCTTCCACGATGATGGGGGCCAGGCCCTCCAGCGGCTCGTCCAGCAGCAGCAGCTTGGGGTTGAGCACCAGCGCACGGCCGAAGGCCAGCATCTGCTGCTCGCCACCGGAGAGCTGGGTACCCAGGTTCTTCTTGCGCTCGGCCAGGCGCGGGAACAGCTCGAACACGCGCGTCGCATCCCAGGCGCCGGGCCGGGCCACGGCGCTGAGGTTCTCCTCGACCGTGAGCGACTTGAAGATGTTGCGCTCCTGCGGCACCCAGCCGAGGCCGGCACCGGCCCGCTCGTACACCGGCAGGGCCTGGATCTCGCGGCCGGCCAGGCGCACGGTGCCGGCGTGGCGGCGCGTCACGCCCACCAGGGTGTCGATCAGCGTGGTCTTGCCGGTGCCATTGCGCCCCAGCAGGGCCAGCGAGCGGCCGGCAGCGAGCGTGAAGCCCACGTCGGTGAGCACCACCGAATCGCCGTAGCCGCAGGTCAGGCCCTGCACCTGCAGGAGGGGGTCAGCCATGCTTGGCCTCGTATTGCGCCATCGCGTGGGGGTTGTCGCGGATGCCGGCCATCGAATCGCCCAGGTACACCGCCTTCACCTGCGGATCGGCCGCGATCTGCTCGGGCGTGCCTTCGGTGAGCACGGTGCCGTTGACCAGCACCGTCATGCGCTTGGCGAAGCTGAACACGAGGTCCATGTCGTGCTCGATCAGCACCACCGACACATCCGCCGGCAGCGCGGCCACGGTGTCGAGGATGTCCTGCCGCTCGCTGCCGGGCACGCCGGCGGCGGGCTCGTCGAGCAGCAGCACGCTGGGTTGCTGGGCCACCGCGAGGCCGATTTCCAGCAGCCTGCGCTTGCCATAGGGCAGCTCGCGCGTGGGCCGGTCGGCATGCTCGGTGAGGCGGAACTGCGCCAGCAACTGCTCGCACTCGGCGGCGATCTCGGCATCCCGCCCCATCGGCTGCCACCAGCGGTGCGCCGCATTGCGCCGGCTGGCCACCGCCAGCGCCAGGCTCTGCAGCGGCGTGAGCGAGCCGAACAGCTGGTTGATCTGGAAGGTGCGCACCAGCCCCAGGCCCACGCGCTTGTGCGGCGCCAGGTCGGTGATGTCCTGGCCGCGCAGCAGCACGCGGCCTTCGGTGGGCGGCAGCACGCCGGTGAGCTGGTTGATCAGCGTGGTCTTGCCCGCGCCGTTGGGGCCGATGAGGGCATGGCGCGCGCCGCGCGTGATCGTCATCGACACGTTGTTGGTGGCGGTGATGCCGCCAAAACGCTTCACGAGCTTGCGGGTTTCAAGCACGACTTCGCTCACGCCTGCCCTCCCCCGCGCCGGAACCAGCGCGCCGGCCGGAACAGCCGCTCGCGGCCCACCAGCATCAGCACCACCAGGAACAGGCCGATCCAGAAGGTCCAGTACTGTGGCGTGTAGGCCGAGAGCAGGTCGTGCATCACCTTGAACGCGATGGCGCCCACCAGCCCGCCCCACAACCAGCCGGCGCCACCGATCACCAGCGCGAGCATCACGTCGGCACTGCGGTGGAACTCCAGCACGTCCAGCGAGGCGAAGCCGCTGGTCTGCGCCAGCAGCGCGCCGGCGGCGCCGGCCAGCGCCGCGGCCAGCGTGTACACCGCGGCCAGGCGGCCCTGCACCGTCATGCCCAGTGCCATCACGCGCAGGCGGTTGTCGCGCAGGGCCTGCATCGAGATGCCCAGCGGCGAGTGCACGATGCGGCGCAGCAGCAAGAAGGCGATGAACAGCACCGCCAGAGAATAGAACGAGGCCACGCGCGCGCCGAGGTCGAATTCGAAGCGGCCCAGCAACGCGCCCATCATCACGCCCTGCAGGCCATCGGCACCGCCGGTGATGTTGTCGAACTTGTTGGCCAGCTCCAGCAGCACCAGCGCCACGCCCATGGTGACCATCAGCCGCGTGAGGTCGGTGCCGCGCACGATCATCGGGCTGGTGACGATGCCCAGCAGCGCCCCCAGCGCGGTGCCCACGGCCAGGCCCACCAGCGGGTCGGGCATCACGTGCTTGGCGAACAGCGCCGCACCATAGGCGCCAACACCGAAGAAGGCCGCATGCCCCAGCGAGACGATGCCGGCGTAACCCAGGATCAGATCGAGCGAGAGCGCAAACAGCGCGAGGATCGCGATCTCGTTGATCAGCGCAGCGTGCTGGCCGAACAGGAACGGCATGGCCCAGATCACGGCCCACAGCACGAACTCCCAGGGGCGCCACTTCGAGGGCGCGAGCAGCTTCGCCGACACCTTCATTGCCTGCCCTCGCGCGAGAACAGGCCCTGCGGCCGCCACAGCAGGATGGCGATCATCAGCACATACACGATGAAGGCGCCCAGCTTGGGCACGTAGTACTTGCCCATCACGTCGGCGATGCCCAGCACCAGCGCCGCCACCAGCGGGCCGGTGATCGAGCTGGTGCCGCCCACCGCGCAGACGATCAGGAAGTACACCATGTACTTGAGCGGGAAGCTCGGGTCGAGGCCGAAGATGTCGGCCCCCAGCGCACCACCGAGGCCGGCCAGGCCCGAGCCCACCGCAAAGGTGAGCAGGAACACGCGGTTCACCGGGATGCCCAGGCCGGCGGCCACGCGCGGGTCGTCCACCGCCGCGCGCAGGCGGCTGCCGAAGCGCGTGCGGGTGAGCACGCCCTGCAGCGCCAGTGCCAGTGCCACGCAGGTGGCCACGATGAACAGCCGGTACGCCCCCATGCCCAGCGTGAGCGCGCCGGAGCCGAACTCGAAGCGCTGGCGCAGCCAGTCGGGCAGCTGGATGTTCTGCTGCGAGCTGCCCATCACGTAGTCCACCGCCGCCACCGCCATGAACGTGAGGCCGATCGAGAACAGCACCTGGTCCAGGTGCGGCTTGCCGTACATGGGCCGGTAGACGCTGCGCTCGAGCAGGCCGCCCACCACCGCGGTGATCACGAAGGCCGCCGGCAGGCAGGCCAGGAAGGGCCAGCCGGCCTTCTGCATCAGCACCACCAGGATGTAGCCCCCCGCCATCGCAAAGGCACCATGGGCCAGGTTGATGAAGTTCATCAGCCCCATCGTCACCGCCAGCCCGAGCGACAGCACGAACAGCAGCATGCCGTAGGCCACGCCATCAAACAGAAGTGTCAGCACAAGTCGCGATGGTGATAGTGAACAGCCCCATCAAGCGCACGCCGCGGAACCGGCTCAGCCGGGCCGCTGGCGTGGCCCCCAGCACACGCGAAGCGCAGTGCACGCCTGCGCCAGGGGGAGGCGCCGAAGGCGCTCCGGGGGGTTACTTGAGTTTTCCGGGGTCCTTGACCGCCTTCTGCACGTCGAACTCGATGTTCCAGAGCTGGCCGTCCTTGCGCTCGACCTTGCGGATGTAGATGTCCTGCACGATCTCGCGCGATTGCGCGTCGATCAGGATCTGGCCGCGCGGGCTTTCGAAGATCTGGCCCTTCATCGCATTGAGCAGTGCCTCGCCGCCGGCGCCCTTGGTGGTGTCCAGGCCCCTGAAGATCAGGCGGATGCCGTCGTAGCCGCCCACGGCCATGAAGTTGGGGCGGAACTTGTTGGCGGCCTGGAAATCGGCCACGAACTTCTTGTTGGCCGCGCTGGGGTGGGCGGCCGAGTAGTGGTGCGAGTTCACCACGCCCAGTGCCACGTCGCCCATGTCGTTGAGCTGGTCGTCGTCGGTCACGTCGCCGGTGGCGATCAGGCGGATGCCGGCCTTGTCCAGCCCGCGCTCGCCGAACTGCTTCATGAACTGCGCGCCCTGGCCCGAGGGCAGGAAGACGAACAACGCGTCGGGCTTGGCATCACGCACCTTCTGCAGCACCGGGGCGAAATCGGCGCCGCGCAGCGGGGTGCGCAGCTTCTCCATCACGGTGCCGCCGTTGAGGATGAAGCGCTCGGTGAAGTACTTCTCGGCATCGTTGCCGGGGCCGTAGTCGGTGACCAGGCTCACGACCTTCTTGATGCCGTTCTTCGGCGCCCACTCGGCAATGCCCACCGCCGCCTGCGGCAGCGTGAAGCTGGTGCGCAGGATGAAGGGCGAGGCCTCGGTGATGGCCGAGGTGGCCGCCGCCATCACGACCATCGGTGTCTTGCTCTGCGTGGCGATCGGCGCGGTGGCCAGCGCCAGCGGCGTGAGGCCGAAGCCGGCCAGTGCCACCACCTTGTCGTTGACCACCAGTTCCTGCGCCAGGCGGCGCGTGGTGTCGGCCACGCCGGCGTCGTCCTTGACGATGACCTCGACCTTCTTGCCACCGGCCTTGCCGCCGCTTTGCGCCATCCACAGCTTGATGGCGGCATCGATCTGGCGGCCGGTGGAGGCCGAGGGCCCGGTCATCGGCAGGATGACGCCCACCTTCACGGTATCGCTCTGGGCCTGCGCCGTGCCGGCAGCCAGCGTGGTGGCGGCGGCAAGGGCCAGCAGATGCTGACGACGGTTGATCATGCCAAGTCTCCTGGGTTGGAACGGGAGGGATTGTGCGATGCAGCGGCGGCACGATACCCCCGCGCAAGCCCCAAGCGCCGGCATCGGGCTTCGATAGCAGTTATCGCATGCTGGCATGGCAAGAAGCCTGCCATGGGCATGGCCCGCCGCGCCGGGTTCGGGGGTGGCGGGCGGGCCTCAGGCGGCCAAGGTGTCGGGCCGCCAGGCGCTGTCGATCACCACGGTGGCGCCCTCGCCGGCCACGCGCGACACGCAGGCGCACAGCTGGCGGCCGGCGCGGCGCTGCTCGGCATCGAAGAACACGTCGCGGTGGTCGATCTGGCCGGCCTCGACGGCCAGCACATCCAGCGCGCACAGCCCGCACTCGCCACGCCGGCAATCGGAGAGCACCTCCACACCGTGGTCCTGCAGCACCTGCAGCAGGCTCAGCTGCGGCGGCACGTCCAGCTCGAGGCGGTGGCGCGGCAGCTTCACCCGGAAGGCCTGGGCCGGCCGCTCGCCGCTGGCCCCGAAGGTCTCGAAGCGCAGCGCCTCGGGCGGGCGGCCGGCGGCTGCCCAGGCCTGCTGCGCGGCCTGCATCAGCGGCAGCGGGCCGCACACCAGCAGTTGCGCGTGGGGCGGCAACTGGGTGATCTCGCGCGCCAGGTCGATGCGCTGCCGCTGGTCGCTGGCATGGGTGACCAGCCGATCGCCCAGCAGCGCACGCAGTTCATCCGCATAGACGAATTCGGCCGCCGTGCGCGCGGCATACAGCAGGCGCGGCGGCTCGCCCCGCTCGGCCAACGCCCGCGCCATGCCCAGCAGCGGCGTGATGCCGATGCCACCGGCCACCAGCAGCGTGGGTGCCGGCCCGGCGGGCAGCGCGAAGTGGTTGTCCGGGCCCTGCACCAGCAGCACATCACCCACCTGCAGCGCGGCCATGAAGCGCGAGCCCCCGCGGCTGGGCTCGGTGCGCTTGACGGCAATGCGCCAGAGGCCCTCGCCCGGCATGTTCACCAGCGAGTAGTGCCGCGTGTCCAGCCGCTCGGGGGCACCGGCTTCGGCCGCAGGCAGGCGCACCTGCACCCGCAGGTGGCTGCCGGGCTGCCAGGCCGGCGTGCCGTGCTCGGGGCGCAGGGTGATCTCGCGCACCGTGGGGCTCAGGTCGGCCACATGGTGCACGCGGGCCGGGGCCCATTCGGTGGATTGGCGCATGGCGGGTGTCCCGTGGTTCAGTGGCCGGCGCGGCGGATCAGGCGGGCGCCAGGCAGGTGTTGCAGGCCCTGGTGGGTTTGCAGTGCATCCCGCAGGTTGCGGTGGGCGATGCGCGCGTGCTCGCGCATCACGGCCTCGGCGCGGGCGCCCTCGCGTTGCTGGATGGCCTCCACCACGCTGTGGTGCTGCTGCTGGGCCACCACCAGCGTGTCGCGGGCATCGGGGCCGCTGGTGCGCAGCAGCACGAAGCCGTTGGGCGAGGCAAACGGCAGCGTGGCCGCGCGCTCGATCTGGCGCTGCACCAGGGTGCTGCCGGCCGCCTCGGCCAGCAGGCGGTGGAAGCGGCCGTTCTGCTCGGCATAGCCGCCGAACGCGGCCTCGGTGAAGCTGCCCTCGTGCAGCAGCGCGTCGATGCGCGCCAGGCAATCGCGCAGGCCGGCCAGCACCACGGCGCCGGCCCCCCGCTCGGCGGCCAGGCGGGCGGCCAGGCCTTCGAGCGTGCCGCGCAGCTCGATCGCGTCGTGGATGTCGGTCTCGCTGAACTCGCGCACGCCGAAGCCGCCGCCGGGCAGCGCCTCGAGCAGGCCCTCTTCCTGCAGCTTGATCAGCGCGGCGCGCACCGGCGTGCGCGAGACGCCCAGCCGCTCCACCAGCGCCAGCTCGGGGATGCGCTGGCCGGGCGGCAGCTCGCCGCCGAGGATCAGCCCACGCAGGCGCAGCTGGGCGCGCACGGTCTGCGAGCTGCCGGTCTCGTCGGCCTCGGGCTCGCGGGGCAGGCTGGCGCCGTTCATGCGGCCCGCAGCGGGATGGTGCGTGCGCCGCCGGGTCCCACCGGGGCCTCGGCCGCGATGCGGCGGTCGATCAGGCGGCGGGCCCACATCGCGCCGGCATCGATGTTCAGGTTGTAGAAGCTGTAGCCGGGGCGCTCGTCGATCGCGCGCTGCTGTGCCTCCAGCACCGCCTCGTCCTCGCGGAAGATGCGCGAGACGCCCTCGCGCAGCTCGTGCGTCAGGCGCTGCTCGCCCAGGCAGTAGTTGCGGGCAAAGGCCCAGAAGTAGTGGCAGCTGCCGTCCGTCTCGGGCGTGATGGTGTTGAGCACCTGGCCATTGACGCCGCGGCTGCGATCGCCGGGCCGGCCCTCGCTGCCACGTGCGCCGCTGCCGGCTTCGGCCACGCCGACATCGATCGTCACCGTGCACGGGGCCTCGAAACGGATGATCTGCCAGCGATCCACCGGCCCGACATAAGCCCGCGCATGGCGGATCTGCCCGGCCCAGAACGGCGGTGGCTCGATGTTCTCCATCCAGCGCGTGATGGTGGCGAAGCGCTCGCCATGGGTAGCCACGAACGGTGCCTCTGCCACCGCCGCGTTGCCGATGCTGCTGCCGTGCACGAAGGTCTCGTGCGTCAGGTCCATCAGGTTGTCGATCACCAGGCGGTAGTCGCACTTCACCTGGATGAGCTTGCCGTCGCCGGCCCAGGCCGGGTCGTCGTTCCAGTGCAGGTCGGGCACCAGCCCTGGGTCGGCCAGCGCCGGATCGCCAGGCCACACCCAGACCAGGCGGTGCTTCTGCAGCACCGGGAAGCTGCGCACGCAGGCGGAGGGGTTGATCGAGGCCTGCGAGGGCATATGAGTACAGCGACCGCCTTCATTGAATACAAGCCCATGGTAACCACAGACCACCTGGTCGCCCTGCAGGCGGCCCAGCGACAAGGGCAGCAGGCGGTGCCAGCAGGCATCCTCCAGCGCCACCGGGCTGCCGTCTTCCTTCCTATAAAAAACGATCTTCTGGTTGCAGATGGTGCGAGCCAGCAGGCTGCGCCCCAGCTCCACGTCGTAGGCCGCCGCGTACCACGCGTTCATCGGAAAGGAAGCCATGGTTTCGCCTCTGTTTGTATACAACGAGTATTCATTCTGCCCTCAAGCGCCGGCAACACGGGTAAACCCGCGTCGGCATCGGCGGACCACGCCGATCGAGCGCCCCACCCCCTCGGCAGCGGGGACGAAAACTTGAGTGCCCGTTTGATGCGCTGCAGCAATCTCGCGACAGATCTCGCGCTCATCACGGCCCGGGGAATACCCGATAGGTACTGCATCACCCCGAGAGCCTTCCAAGAGTTCGCCGTGTCCATCGACACCCACCCCGCCCCATCCGCCGGTGCCAGGACTGACAGCCCCGCTCTCCTGGAAGCGCACCCGCATGGCACGCTGGGGTCTGCGCCGCCGCTGGCAGGCCCGGTCGGCCTGGGGCTCGCCGCCGCCCTGGCCGTGGTGCTGCAGGGCCGCTGGCAGGCCGCCAGCCTGGTGCTGGCGCTCGGCCTGGCCGCCGCCGGCGTGGCCATCGGGCTGCACCTGGCGCGCCGGCAGCGGGCGCTGCAGCAGGCGCTCTCGCGCTACCTTGCCGGCCAGCAGCGGTTCACCGAGCAGGTGTCACCCATCTGGAGCGGCCACCTCGAAGCCTCGCGCCGGCAGATGGAAGTCGCCGTCACCGAACTGGCGCGCCGCTTCGCGGGCATCAACAGCAAGCTCGACGCCGCCGTCGAGGCCGCCAACGTCGAAACCCGCACCGTGGAGGATGCCGACCACGGCATGGTGGCCGTGTTCGAGCGCAGCGAGACGGAGCTGGCCACCGTGCTGGCCTCGCTGAAGAACGCGATGAACGGCCTGGCCACCATGCTGGGCGACGTGCAGGGCCTGGACCGCTTCACCAGCGAGCTGCAGGACATGGCCGCCGACGTGGCCAAGATCGCCCAGCAGACCAACCTGCTGTCGCTGAACGCGGCCATCGAGGCCGCACGCAGCGGAGAAGCCGGCCGCGGCTTCGCGGTGGTGGCGCAGGAGTTCCGCATGCTCTCCACGCGCTCCGGCGAGACCGGCCGGCGCATCGCAGACAAGGCCGCCGTGATCAGCCAGGCCATCACCCGCACGCGCCAGGTGGTCACCGATTCGGTCCGGCTCGAGGACGGATCGCTGCAGGTGGCCGAAGCCTCCATCGGCCGCGTGCTGGCCGACTTCCGCGCGCTCACCGACGCCCTGCTGCGCGCCAGCTCGCTGCTGCGCAACGAGAGCGTGGGCATCCGCTGCGAGATCAACGAGGCGCTGGTGCAGCTGCAGTTCCAGGACCGGGTGGGCCAGATCATGGCGCAGGTGCGCACGAACATCGAGCACCTGCCCCGCCCCTTCGAGCAGAGCGCGCTGCAGCACGCGCGCGACGGTGCCCTGCGCGCGCCGGACCCGCAGGCCTTCCTGGCCGAGCTGAAGAAGGCCTATGTCATGACCGACCAGCATGTCGTCCACGACGGCGGCGAAGTCCAGGCCGCGGGCGACACCGAGATCACCTTCTTCTAGAGGACCCCATGCCCAAGACCATCATGATCGTCGATGACTCCGAATCCGTCCGGCTCGTGGTCGGCATGGCGCTCAAGAGCGCCGGCTACGACGTGATCGAGGGCCGCGACGGCCAGGATGCGGTGGCCCGGCTCACCGGCCAGAAGGTGCACCTGATCATCAGCGACGTGAACATGCCCCGCATGGATGGCATCAGCTTCGTGAAGGCCGTCAAGCAGATGCCGGCCTACAAGTTCACGCCCGTGATCATGCTCACCACCGAATCCCAGGAGGCGCGCAAGCGCGAAGGCCAGGCCGCCGGTGCGCGGGCCTGGGTCGTCAAGCCCTTCCAGCCCGAACAACTGCTGGGCGCCGTGAAGAAGCTCTGCCTGCCCTGACGCGCTGCACCGCGGCGCCCCCGAACAACCACCAGGAACCCCTCCATGGCCACCCGACAACCCAAGAAGGCGGCGCCGACACCGGCGCTGGCGCTCGACGGCGAACTCACGATCTTTCGCGCCGCCGAGCTCAAGCAGGCCTTGCTCGGCAGCCCGCGGCCCGAGTTGCTGGACCTCTCCGGTGTCACCGAGATCGACACCGCCGGCCTGCAGCTGCTGCTGCTGGCCCGCCAGGAGGCGCTGCAACAGCAGCGCCCGCTGCGCCTGCAGGCGCCCAGCGCCGTGGTGGCCGACGTGCTGACGCTGCTGAACCTGACCAGCCACTTCGGCGACGAGGCCCTGCCACCGCCCGGCCGCGCACCCGCCAGACGGAAGCACTGACATGGACCTCGACCTTGCCCTGCAGACCTTCATCGCCGAAAGCCGCGAGCTGCTGGCCGACATGGAGGCCTCGCTGCTCGTGGTGCACCAGGCCGCCGAGAAGGACGAGCTGGTCAACGCGATCTTCCGCGCCGCGCACACCATCAAGGGCTCGGCCGGGCTGTTCAGCCTGGAGCCCATCGTCGCCTTCACCCACGGCGTGGAGAGCGTGCTCGACCGGGTACGGTCCGGCCAGTTGCCGGTCAGCGAAGGCCTGGTCGAGCTGCTGCTGGCCTCGCGCGACCACATGCAGGCCCTGGTGGACGCCGTGGCCGCGGGCCAGCGAGAACCCGATGCCGGGTTGACGCAGCAGGGCTTGCCGCTGGTGGCCCGCCTGCAGGCCCTGCTGGCGCCGGCCGGCGGACCGCCGCCCGACCAGGCCGGAGCGCCCGCCGCGCCCGCCAAGGGCGCCTCGCCGGACGCACCGGACGCAACCGCCACCGACACCTGGCACATCTCGGTGCGCTTCGGCGCCGAGGTGCTGCGCCATGGGCTCGATCCGCTGGCCTTCGTGCGCTACCTCGCCACGCTGGGCCGCATCGTCGGCATCGTCACGGTGACCGACGGCCTGCCCGAGGCCCGGGCGATGGACCCGGAAGCCTGCTACCTCGGTTTCGAGATCGCCTACGAGACCACCGCCGACAAGGCCACGATCGAGAACGTGTTCGAGTTCGTGCGCGACGATTGCGTCCTGCGCATCCTGCCACCGCACAGCCGGCTGCAGGCCTACGCGCAGCTGCTGGACCAGCAGGCCGATGCCGCCCGCCTGGGCGAGATGCTGGTGCGCTGCGGCACGCTCACGGCGCTGGAGCTGGATGCGGCGCTGAACACCCAGTGCGCAACGCCGGCCAAGCCGCTTGGGGCCATCCTGGTCGAGCAGGGCTCGGTGCAACCCGAGGTGGTGGACGCTGCGCTGACACGGCAGCAGCAGGTGCGCGAGGCCGGGCCGCGCGAGAACCGCTCGGTGCGGGTGGATGCCGACAAGCTGGACCAGCTGATCGACCTGGTGGGCGAGCTGATCATCGCCGGCGCCAACGTGAACATGATCGCGCGCCGTGCGCAGAACACCGAGCTGCAGGAAAGTACCTCGCGGCTGTCGATGCTGGTGGAGGAAGTGCGCGACAGCGCGCTGCAGCTGCGCATGGTGAAGATCGGCGCCACCTTCGCCCGCTTCCAGCGCGTGGTGCACGACGTATCGCGCGAGCTGGGCAAGGACATTGCGCTGGTGGTCAGCGGCGAAGACACCGAACTCGACAAGACCGTGATCGAGATGATCGGCGACCCGCTGATGCACCTGGTGCGCAATGCGATGGACCATGGCATCGAACCCGCCGAGCAGCGCAGCGCGCGCGGCAAGCCGGCGCACGGCACGCTGCGCCTGGACGCCTGCCACGATTCCGGCAGCATCGTGATCACGGTGCAGGACGACGGCGGCGGCCTGCGGCGCGAGCGCATCCTGGCCAAGGCCATCGAGCGCGGGCTGGTCGCGCCCGGGCGCGCGCTCAGCGATGCCGAGGTGTACGCGCTGGTCTTCGAGCCCGGCTTCTCCACGGCCGAGCAGGTCACCAACCTGTCGGGCCGCGGCGTCGGGCTCGATGTGGTCAAGCGCAACATCACCGCGCTGCGGGGCAGCGTGGACATCAGCAGCGCGGAAGGCGTGGGCACCAAGGTCACGGTGCGCCTGCCGCTGACGCTGGCCATCATCGACGGCTTCCTGGTCGGTGTGGGCAAGTCGGTGTTCGCGATCGCGCTCGATTCGATCGAGGAATGCGTCGCCTTCTCGGCCGAGCCCGGCCACGACTACACCAACCTGCGCGGGCAGGTGCTGCCCTTCGTGCGGCTGCGCGAGATGTTCTCGCTGCGCGGGGCGCCAACGCGGGGCGAGAACATCGTCGTGCTCAAGCATGCCGAGCAGAAGGCCGGCCTGGTGGTCGATTCGCTGCTTGGCGAGTTCCAGACCGTCATCAAGCCGCTGGGCCCGATGTTCAGCCACATCAAGTGCATCAGCGGCTCCACGATCCTCGGCAACGGCGAGGTGGCACTGATCCTGGATGTCCCGGCGCTGGTCGGTCGCTGCGTGAGCAGTGCGAGAAAGGGGGCGGCCCACCATGGCCGCTCCATTGAGGTGCCAGCCTGAACCACTCCGGCGAGGCGCGCCAACCGCGATTCGCATCCCGCATCACCACTTTCTGGCTTCGTTACGTCTTCACCTTTCAGGGGAAACATCATGCTCAACAATCTGAGAATCGGCATGCGACTGGGGCTCGGCTTCGCCGTGGCCCTGCTGCTGCTGGTTGTTGTCGCCGCCATCGGCACTCTGCGCGTCGGCGAACTGCAGGCCGACATCAACGGCCTGGTCAAGGACAAGATCGTCAAGACCCGCGTGGCCAACGACATCACCGACAACCTCAACGAGATCGGCCGTTTCCATCGCAACATGCTGATCCTGAAGTCCGACGAGTCGACCCGGGTCGAGATCGAGCAGATCGCCACCGCGCGCGGCAAGCTGGCCAAGGATTTCGATGTGCTCGAGAAGTTCAGCTTCGGCGACAAGGGCAAGAACCTGCTGGAGAGCATGAAGTCGGCGCGCAAGGCGTTCGCCGACTCGTCGTCCAAGCTCGAAGAGTTCGCCCGCGCCAAGCAGTGGGAGGACTCCACCAAGCACTTCAACGGCGACTATCGGCCGAGCTTCAATGCCTTCACCAAGGCCACCAACGACTTCGTCGACTACCAGTCCGAACTGGCCGAGCAGGTCGGTGCCGCGGCCGAAACGTCGGCCGCGTCGACGCGCACGCTGCTGCTCGCAATGGCCGGCGCCGGGGTGCTGCTCGGCGTGGTCCTCGCCCTCCTGATCACCCGCTCGATCACCCGGCCGGTGAACGAGATGGTGGGTGCGGCGCAGCAGATGGCCAAGGGTGACTTCAAGTTCACGCTGAAGGCCGACGCCAAGGACGAGATCGGCGAAGTGGCGCGCGCCGTCGTGCTGGTGCAGGCCGCCGTGCGCCGGATGATCGACGACGCTGCTGCGCTGAGCAAGGCCGCGGTCGAAGGCAAGCTGGCCACGCGCGCCGATGCCAGCCAGCACGAGGGCGACTTCCACACCGTGGTCAAGGGTGTCAACGACACGCTGGACGCGGTGATCGGGCCGCTGAACGTGGCCGCGGACTATGTCGACCAGATCGCCAAGGGCGTGATCCCGCCGAAGATCAGCGAAAACTACAGCGGCGACTTCAACGCCATCAAGAACAACCTCAACAACTGCATCGATGCGCTGAACGGGCTGATCGCCGAGATGAACAGCATGTCGGCCCAGCACGACGCGGGCGACATCGACGCGCGCATCCCCGACGCCCGCTTCCACGGCGCCTACGCCACCATGGCCAAGGGCGTGAACGACATGGTGTTCGGCCACATTGCCGTGAAGAAGAAGGCCATGGCCTGCATCAAGGAGTTCGGCGAGGGCAACATGGACGCCGCGCTGGAAACCTTCCCCGGCAAGAAGCGCTTCATCAACGACACCATCGAGCAGGTCCGCGTGAACATCAAGGCACTCATCGCCGATGCCGACCTGCTGGCCAAGGCCGCCGTCGAAGGCAAGCTGGCCACCCGTGCCGACGCCAGCAAGCACAAGGGCGACTACCGCAAGATCGTGCAAGGCGTCAATGACACGCTCGACGCGGTGATCGGCCCACTGAACGTCACGGCCGACTACGTCGACCGGATCGCCAAGGGCGTGATCCCGCCGCAGATCACCAACAACTACAACGGCGACTTCAACACCATCAAGGCCAACCTGAACGCCATGGTCAAGACGATGACCGACCTACTCGCGCAGACCGACATCATCATCCAGGGCGCGGCCGACGGCCAGCTCGACAAGCGGGCCAACGCCGAGCTCTTCGTCGGTGGCTGGCACCAGCTGGTCATGGGCGTGAACGCGGTGGTGACCAACATCGTCAACCCACTGAACGTCACGGCCGAGTATGTCGACCGCATCGCCAAGGGCGACATCCCACCGCCCATCACCACCGACTACAAGGGCCAGTACAACGTCATCAAGAACAACCTCAATGCCTGCATCGAGGCCACCAACGCGCAGGCCAGCACCGCACAGGCCATCTCGCTGGGCGACCTGTCCACCGTGGTGAAGGTGCGTTCCGAGAACGACATCCTGGCCAAGAGCCTCATCAACATCAACAAGGCCATCAACGCGCTGGTGGCCGATGCCAACACGCTGTCCGGCGCGGCGGTGAGCGGCCAGCTCGACGTGCGGGTGGACGCCAGCCGCCAGCGCGGTGACTACCGCAAGGTGGTCGAAGGCCTCAACGGCGTGATGGTGGCGGTGAACACGCCGGTGCAGGAACTGCGCGAGGTGCTCGGCGCGATGCAGGCAGGCGACCTGACGATGTCGATGCGCAAGAGCTACGAAGGCACCTGGGACGACCTGAAGTTGGCCGTCAACGCCATGCTCAGGAAGCTCACGCAGGTGGTGACCGACGTGAACGCCGGCGCGCAGGCCCTGGCCAGCGCCTCCGAGCAGGTGAGTGCCACCGCGCAATCGCTCTCGCAGGCGGCCAGCGAGCAGGCCGCGGGGGTGGAGGAAACCAGTGCCTCGATCGAGCAGATGACCTCCTCGATCGCGCAGAACACCGAGAACGCCAAGGTCACCGAGAGCATGGCGAGCAAGGCCGCCACCGATGCAGCCGACGGCGGTGAATCGGTCAACGCCACCGTGGCGGCGATGAAGCAGATCGCCAAGAAGATCGGCATCATCGACGACATCGCCGCGCAGACCAACCTGCTGGCGCTGAACGCCGCCATCGAGGCCGCGCGCGCCGGTGAACACGGCAAGGGCTTCGCGGTGGTGGCCGCCGAGGTGCGCAAGCTGGCCGAGCGCAGCCAGGTGGCGGCACAGGAGATCGGCGAGGTGGCAGGCAGCAGCGTCGAGCTGGCCGAGAAGGCCGGCAAGCTGCTCGAGCAGATGGTGCCCAGCATCCGCAAGACCTCCGAGCTGGTGCAAGAGATCAGCGCCGCATCGACCGAGCAATCCTCCGGCGTAGGCCAGATCAACTCGGCGGTGAGCCAGCTGAACCAGACGACGCAGCAGAACGCCTCGAGCGCGGAAGAGCTGGCAGCCACCTCCGAGGAGATGAGCAGCCAGGCCGAGCAGTTGCAGCAGACGATGTCGTTCTTCCGGCTCGACGGCACGGCGCAATCACTGAACGCCAGCGTCACGATGCGCAAGGCCGTGGCCGCCGCCAAGGCCGGTTCGGCCAAGGCCACCCCCACCAAGGCGGAGGTCGCGCTGGCCGCGGCACCCGCTGGCGCGGTGGACCCGACGCAGTTCGTCAAGTTCTGACAGGAGCCGGCCATGAACGAAGTGCTCAATGCATCGGTCACGGCCCGCGCCGGGCCGGCCTCGCGCGGTGCGGTGGCGGAGGAGAAGCAGTACCTCACCTTCACGCTCGGCACCGAGATGTTCTCGATCGACATCCTGTGCATCAAGGAAATCATCTGGTACGCCGGGCTGACCGAGGTGCCCTTGATGCCCGCGTGCATCCGCGGCGTCATCAACCTGCGCGGCGCCGTGGTGCCGGTGATGGACTTGTCGGTGCGCTTCGCGCGGCCGTCCACCGCGGTCACCAAGAGCACCTGCATCGTGATCACCGAGGTCGATCACCAGGCCAACGGCCCGCAGCAGAACGTGGGCATCGTGGTCGATGCCGTGCAGGCCGTGCTGGAGATCCCGGCCGCGGAGATCGAGGCGCCGCCGGACTTCGGCACCAAGATCCGCAGCGACTTCATCGAGGGCATTGCCAAGGTCAACGGCAAGTTCGTGATCGTGCTCAACGTGCGTGAAGTGCTATCGCCCGACGAGATCGGGGCCATGGGCCGGACGGCCGCCGCGGCCGAGCTGGTGGCGGCCTGAGGGGGCCGGGGCATCGACATCATCCAGGCCCGCAGGCGGTCCAGCCATGCCATCGATCACCCAGGCCGAGTTCGGCCGCTTCCAGCGCTTCATCTACGACGCGGCCGGCATCACGCTGTCCAGCGCCAAGCAGGCCCTGGTGGCCGGCCGCCTGGGCAAGCGCCTGACCCATCACCAGCTCGACAGCTACGAGGCGTACTTCCAGCTGATCACGTCGGACCAGCATGCCGACGAACGGCAACTGGCGCTCGACCTGCTGACCACCCACGAGACCTACTTCTTCCGTGAGATCAAGCACTTCGAGTTCCTGCGCGCGCAGGCGCTGGCCGCGCGCGAGCGCGGGCAGCCGTTGCGCGTGTGGAGTGCCGCCAGCTCCAGCGGCGAGGAGGCCTACAGCATGGCCATGGTGCTGGTCGACTGCCTGGGCGACGCCCCGTGGGAGGTGCTGGGCACCGACATCAGCGCCAGCATGATCGCGAACGCCGCGCGCGGCCTCTACTCGATGGAGCGCGCCCGCCACGTGCCGCCGGACTACCTGCGCCGCTTCTGCCTGAAGGGCACCGGGCCCTACGCGGGGCGCCTGCTGATCGACCCGCAGGTGCGCAGCCGGGTCCGCTTTGCGCGCGCCAACCTCAACGAAGCGCTGCCCGACCTGGGGCTGTTCGACCTGGTCTTCCTGCGCAACGTGATGATCTACTTCAACGACGAGACCAAGCGCGGCGTGGTGTCCCGGGTGAGTGCGACCATCAAGCCAGGCCGCCACCTCTGCATCGGCCACTCCGAGAGCCTGAACCACATCAGCGGCGAGCTGGAGCAGGTTGCCGCGTCGATCTACTGCAAGCCGGCATGACGTGGCCGCCGACCCCATCCTGATCGATGTGAACCTGCAGCCTGGTGAGCTGTTCGTGGGCGTGGCGAACTACCGCATCCGCACGCTGCTGGGCTCCTGCGTCTCGATCACGCTGTGGCATCCGCCCACGCGTGCCGGGGCCATGTCGCACTTCCTGCTGCCCGAGCGTGGCGCTGCATCGGCAGGCGAACTCGACGGCCGCTACGGTAGCGAGGCGCTGCAGTTGATCCTGCGCCTGCTCGCGCAATGGGGCATTGCACCGCAGCAGTGCCAGGGCAAGATCTTCGGCGGCGGCAACATGTTTCCGGGGCAGACGGCCGCCGGGGCCATGACCGTCGGGCAGCGCAATGGCGACGCGGCGCGCGCGCTGCTGCGTGCGCACGGCATCCCGATCGTCTCGGAGAGCCTGTTCGGCGAAGGCCACCGGCAGATCGTCTTCGACACGAGCTGCGGCGACGTCTGGTCGCTGCAGGTCAAGCCTGCCCCGCAGCAGGCGCAGGAAGGATGGCCATGACACGCATCAAGGTGATGGTGGTCGACGACTCGGCGGTGGTTCGCCAGGTGGTCTCCGGCCTGCTGCAGGCCGACCCCGGCATCGAGGTGCTGTGCGCCGTGGCCGACCCGCTGCTGGCGATGGCCCGCATGCAGACCCAGTGGCCCGATGTCATCGTGCTCGACATCGAGATGCCGCGCATGGACGGCCTGACCTTCCTGCGCAAGCTCATGGCCGAACGGCCGACGCCGGTGGTCATCTGCTCCACGCTCACCGAAGCCGGGGCGCAGACCTCGCTGGCGGCGCTGTCCGCCGGCGCGGTGGCGATCATCACCAAGCCCAAGCTCGGGCTCAAGCAGTTCCTGAGCGACGCGGCCGACGACCTCATCAACGCCGTGCGGGCCGCCGCGCGCGCCAACCTGCGCTCGCTGCAGGCGGCGGCCAGGCACTCGGCCGACGTGATCCTGCCCGCCGCGGACACCCGCGGCGCCCTGCTGCAGACCACCGAGCGGGTCGTCGCCATCGGCACCTCCACCGGCGGCACGCAGGCCCTGGAACTGGTGCTCGGCGCCTTGCCGCGCCTGTGCCCGGGCATCGTGGTGGTGCAGCACATGCCGGAGAAGTTCACCCGCGAGTTCGCCAACCGGCTGGACCGGCAGTGCGAGATCACGGTCAAGGAAGCGCAGACCCACGACCGTGTGCTGCCAGGCCAGGCCCTGATCGCCCAGGGCGGCGCGCACCTGCTGTTGCGGCGCGACGGGGCGCAGTACTTCGTCGAGGTGGTGCCCGGGCCGCTGGTCAGCCGCCACCGGCCTTCGGTGGACGTGCTGTTCCGCTCGGTGGCGCGCAGCGCGGGCCCGAACGCGCTGGGCATCATCATGACCGGCATGGGCGACGACGGTGCCTGTGGCCTGCTGGAGATGCGCCAGGCCGGCGCCCGCACGCTGGCGCAGGACGAGGAATCCTGCGTCGTCTACGGCATGCCGCACGAGGCGGTCAAACGTGGCGCGGTGGAGCGCCAGGTGCCGCTGCGCGGCATCGCGCGCGAGATCATGCTCTACGGCGGTGCGGCACCGGCCGGCTGAGCGGCACGCGCCCGGGCCGCACGCGCTACCGGCCTCAGGTGTTGGCCGCGGGCTGGGCGCTGGCCGGCGCGGCAGCCGCCACGCGCTCGGCATGCCATTCGGCGAGCCGGTTCATGTTGGACAGCGAGATCTGGTGCGCGTGGATCAGGCCCAGCAGGCCGCTGCGGGCCAGCTCCATCAGCTGCGCGTCCGACAGCGCGCCCAGCTTCTCGTCGTCGATGGTCAGGAAGCCGGTCACCTGCACCTTGTTGCCATCGGGCAGCGTGGCGTCGAACTGCATGTCGCGCAGCAGGCCCAGCTCTACCAGCTTGGCGCCGTACTGGCGGGTGCGCTCGATGTCCATTTCAAGCTGCTCGAGCTGCGATTTCACCGCCAGCGTCAGCTCGGTGGGCTGGCCGTCGGGCGTGAACAGCGGCTCGCCGCGCTCGGTGGACAGGCCCACCCAGTCTTCGTCCACGCACACCAGCATCTCGGTGTCGGAGGTGCGGGCCATGGCGAACGGGAAGGTGCGCAGCATGGCCGGCACGTAGCGCACGCGCCAGCGGTCGGCCGCGTCGATGCACAGGTTCTGGCCCGCCTGCAGGCCGAACACCGCGATCGGCGCCACCTGGTGCTTGCCCTGGGCGTCCTGGCCGGCGGGCACCCACACCACCGGGAAGTCCTTGCAGGCCTCGGCAAACTCGCCCGCGGCCACGAAGAACGCGTTCAGCGCCTTGTTGCGGGTCATGTCGCGTGCGTTGCGGTCGATCTTCAGGTCGCGGTGCTTCACGCGATCCAGCGCCACGGGCTTCTTGTGCAGGTTTTCGTTGATCATGGATTCGGTCTTTCTGATTCGGTGGTGTCGAGGCGGGACACCAGCACCTTGTCGACGCGCTTGCCGTCGAGATCGACGACTTCGAAACGCCAAGCCTCCCATTCCACCACATCGGCGGTGTGCGGCAGCCGGCCCAGCAGCAGCATCACCATGCCGGCCAGCGTGTTGTAGCGGCCGCGGTCCTCCTCGGGCAGCTGCTTGAGCTCGAGCCTGTCCTTCAGCTCGGGCACCGGGATCAGGCCGTCCATCAGCCAGCTGCCGTCCGCCCGGCGCACGGCCCAGGCATCGTCGGCGCTGGGGGTGCTGAACTCGCCCGTGATGGCCTCCAGCACATCCCGCACGGTGATCACGCCCTGCACCGCGCCGTACTCGTCCACCACGAACACCAGCTCGGCGCTGGTGGCGCGGAAGTGGTCGAGCAGCTCCATGCCGGAGAGGGTTTCGGGCACGAACACCGGCGGCTGCATCAGCTGCGAGATGTCGGGCCGCTGGCCGCGTGCCAGCGGCTGCAGCAGCGTCTGCGCCTCGACCACGCCCACCACATCGTCCAGGCCGGCACGGCACACCGGGTAGCGCGAGCGGCCGTGCTCGGCCATCTGCGAGAGCAGATCGTCCAGGGGCGCATTCAGGTCGAGCCAGGTGATCTCGGCCCGCGGGATCATCATCGAGCCGACCTGCCGCTCATCGAGCCGGAACACGTTGCGCACCATCTGGTGTTCCTGCGCCTCGATGACGCCGGCGTCCAGGCCCTCCTCCAGGCTGGCGGCGATTTCTTCTTCCGTCACGCTGCGCGAGGGCGCGTGGCGCATGCCCAGCAGGCGCAGCGTGGCCTCGGTGCAGGCCGACAGCAGCCACACGAAGGGCCGCGTCGCGGTGGACAGCAGCTCCATCGGCGGGGCCACCAGGCGCGCCACGGTCTCGGGGTACATCTGGCCCACGCGCTTGGGCACCAGCTCGCCGAAGATGATGGTGAGGAAGGTGATGATCACCACCACCAGCGCGGTGGCGCTGATCTGCGCCGCTCGCGGCGGCAGTGTGAAGCTGGATTGCAGCCAGGCCGCCACCGGCGCCGAGAAGGCCGCCTCGCCGACGATGCCGTTGAGCACGCCGATCGAGGTGATGCCGATCTGCACCGTGGAGAGGAACTTGGTCGGGTGCTCGTGCAGGTCCATCGCCACGGCGGCGCCGTGCTCGCCGGCCTCCACCATCACGGTCAGGCGGGCCTTGCGGGCGGCGGTGAGCGCCATCTCCGACATCGCGAAGAGCGCGTTCAGCAGGATCAGAAAGAGCAGCAGCGCAACGTCCATGCGGTGGCGCGCGCGATGGGCGCCCCCTCGGAAAAGCAAGGCGGCGAGCGTAGCAGAATCGCTGGATGCACTACTTAGTCGGTGACCTGCAAGGCTGCTGCGACGACTTCGACCGCCTGCTCGCCGAGATCGGCTTCTCGCCCTCGCGCGACAGCCTGCATGTGCTGGGCGACCTGGTCAACCGTGGCCCGGCCTCGCTGCGCACGCTGGAGCGCCTGCACGCGCTGGGCGCTTCGGCCACCTGCCTGCTGGGCAACCACGACCTGCACCTGCTGGCGGTGGCCGAGGGCGTGCGCCCGGCGCACCGCAGCGACACGCTGGACGAGATTCTCGCCAGCCCCCGGCGCGAGGCCTGGCTCGACTGGCTGCGCGGCTGCAAGCTGGCCGACACCGCCCATGGCTGGCTGCTGGTGCATGCCGGCGTGGTGCCGCAGTGGGACGCGGCGCAAACCCTCGCGCTGGCTGCCGAGGTGCAGGCCCTGCTGCGGGGCCCCGACCTGGCCGGCTTCCTGCGCGTGATGTATGGCAACGAGCCCGCGCGCTGGGCCGACACCCTGCAAGGCCCGGACCGCTGGCGCTTCGTGATCAATGTGCTCACCCGCATCCGCTTCTGTGCCGACGATGGCACGCTGGAGTTCGGCACCAAGGACGGCGCCGGCGCCGCCCCGCCCGGCTTCCGGCCCTGGTTCGAGGTGCCGGGCCGGCGCAGCGCCGGCACGCCCATCGCGTTCGGCCACTGGTCCACGTTGGGCCTGCGCAACGAGCCCGCGCTGCTGGCGCTGGACACCGGCTGCGTGTGGGGCGGCCAGCTCAGCGCGGTGCGGGTGGATGGCGGCCGGCGCGAGCTGGTGCAGGTGCGCTGCACGGCCGCTGGCTCCATCGGCCGGGGGACATCACCCGCCGCCGGGGCCTGACTGGCTCCTTTTGGGGCTACGCAGGCCCCGTGCGAAGTGATTGAATGCCGGTGCAGAAAACGCAAGCACGGAGCACTTCGACATGGCCGCCAACTGGACACTGACCCAGGTTCTGAACCAGCTCAACGGGGGCTCGAAGTGGTCGGGCGACACGATCACCTACGCCTTCCCCAGCACCGCCAACGGCCTGTTCTCGCAGGGTGAGGCGGCGGGGTTTCGCGCCGTCAACGATTCGCAGCGCGCCTGGATGACGCTGGCCCTGGCCACCTGGGACGAGCTGATGCCCCAGACCTTCACCCCCGGCACGCCGGGCAGCACGAACATCGAGTTCGGCTACACCAGCACCGGCATCGGCTTCGCGCACGCCTACTACCCCACCATCGGCAGCGCCTGGTTCAACGCGACCGAGGACACCCTGGTGGCCACCGCCATCGGCCAGTACGGCTTCCAGACCTTCATCCACGAGATCGGGCATGCGCTCGGCCTCGACCACATGGGCGACTACAACGGCAACGGCAACTGGGCGCCGTCGTCCTACCAGGACAGCGTGGTGCTGTCGATCATGTCGTACTTCGGTCCGCGCTACGCCGCGCCCAACTACTCTGCCGAGGTGATGCAGGCCGACTGGGTGGCCGCCGATGGCCAGACCTACTCGCCCCAGACGCCGATGCTCAACGACATCATGGCGATCCAGGCGATCTACGGCGCCTCCACCAGCACGCGGCTGGACAACACCGTGTACGGCTTCAGCAGCACGATTGGCGGCACCACCGCGCCGATCTACGACTTCACGCAGAACGCGCACCCCATCCTCACGCTGTACGACGCGGGGGGCACCGACACGCTGGACCTGTCGGGCTGGAGCACGCCAAGCCGCATCGACCTGCATGCGGGGGCCTTCTCGTCGGCCAACAGCATGACGAACAACATCGCGATCGCCTACAACACGACGATCGAGAACGCCCGCGGCGGCGCCGGGGCCGATGTGATCACCGGCAACGATGTCGCCAACCGCCTGGAGGGCGGCGGCGGCAACGACGAGCTGTACGGCAGCGCCGGCGACGACACCCTCGTGGGCGGCACCGGCGACGACCTGCTCGACGGCGGCGACGGCACCGACACCGCGCTGCTCGACGGCAGCTTCGGCAGCTACACCATCTCGGTGGCGGGCAACCGTGTCACGTTGCGCGGCAGCACCGGCGGCACCGACACCACCACCGCGGTGGAGCGCTTCCAGTTCACCGACGGCGTGCGCACGCTCGGCGAGCTCGCGCCCGGCAGCGACAGCACGGCACCCGTGCTGCAGAGCCTGAGCCCGGCCGACAACGCCGGCAACGCCGCCGTGAGCGCCAACCTGGTGCTGGGCTTCAACGAGGCCGTGAAGGCCGGCGCCGGCAGCATCAGCATCTTCAATGCCGAGGGCACGCTGGTGCGCAGCATCGCGGCCGGCGACACCTCGCAGGTGCGCATCACCGGCGGCACGGTCACCATCGACCCCGCGGCCAACCTGCCGGCCGGGCGCAGCTTCTACGTCACCGTCGACGCCAGCGCATTCACCGACCTGTCGAACAATGCCTACGCCGGCTTCGCCAGCACCACGGCCTGGAACTTCAGCACCGCCAGCTCCGACACCGAGGCCCCCCGCGTGGTGAGCCTCACCCCGGCCGACGACAGTGCGAGCGTGGCCGTGGGCGCCAACCTCGTGCTCGGGTTCGACGAAGCCGTGGTGGCCGGCACCGGCAACATCACCCTCCGCGCAGGCAACCAGGTGGTGCAGACGCTGGCCATCACCGACACCGCACGCGTGACCATCAGCGGCAGCACGGTCACCATCAACCCCTCGGCCGACCTCGCCCCGAGCACCGCCTACAGCGTGACGGTGGATGCCGGCGCCCTGCGCGATGCCGCCGGCAACGCCTTCGCGGGCCTGCTCGGCAGCACCGGCTGGAACTTCAGCACCGCCGGCGCCGGCACCACCGACGACTACAGCTTCGACACCGGCACCACCGGCGTGGTCAACGTCAACGGCACCGCGGCCAGCGGCTCTCTCGAGGTGGCCGGTGATGCCGACCTGTTCAAGGTGCAGCTGGTGCAGGGCACCACCTACACCTTCACGCTGCAGCGCACCGCCGGTGGCCTGGCCGACCCCTACCTGGCGTTGTATGCGCCCAACCTCAACCTGGTGGCC
Source organism: Burkholderiales bacterium (assembly GCA_016213205.1). Lineage (GTDB taxonomy): Bacteria > Pseudomonadota > Gammaproteobacteria > Burkholderiales > Burkholderiaceae_C > Pseudaquabacterium. The sequence goes on along the minus strand of JACRAZ010000042.1, from coordinate 58,214 downwards.
GAGGACGACGACAGCGCCGGCGCCGGCAACGCGCGCATCGGCTACACCGCGCCCACCACCGGCACCTACTACCTGGCCGCCTTCGACTACAACGACACCGGCACCGGTGCCTACACGCTTGGCGCCACCACCCAGGACACGCAGGCGCCCACGCTGCAGACACGCACCCCGGCCGACGACACCACGCAGGTGAACGTGGCCGCAGACCTGACGCTGGTGTTCAGCGAAGCCGTGCGCGCCGGCAGCGGCAGCATCCGCCTGCTCAACAGCACCGGCCAGGTGCTGCGCGACATCCGCGCCGGCGATGCGCTGGTCAGCATCGACGGCAATACCGTGCGCATCAACCCCGGCGCCAACCTGCCCTCGGACACGGCCATCATCGTGCGCATCGACGCCGACGCCTTCCGCGACGGCGCGGGCAACGCCTTCGCCGGCATCAGCGACAACACGAGCTGGAACTTCCGCACCGCCCCGGCGGCGGCCACCGACGACTTCCCGCTCGACGTGAACACCAGCGGCGTGGTGCTGCCCAATGGCCCGGCCGTGGCGGCACGCATCGACAGCCCCAACGATGGCGACCTGTTCAAGGTGACGCTGGCCGCCGGCGTGACCTACCGGTTCGACATGATCGCGCCGCAGAGCAACAACCTCGACCCGTTCCTGGTGCTGTACGGCACCCTGCCCGAGGTGGGCCTGATCACGTATGACGACGACAGCGGCCCGCTGCCGCTGGACGCGCAGCTGTACTTCACGCCATCGGCATCGGGCACCTACTACCTGGCGGCCTACGACTACTCCGAAGGCACCGGCAGCTACACCTTGAGCTCGGTGGTGCCCAGCGACGACTACCTCGGCGCCACCGCCAGCAGCGGCCGCATCACCGTGGGCGGCGCCGCCACCACTGGCGTGATCGGCGTGCCCAGCGACATCGACGTGTTCGGCATCGCGATGACCGCCGGCCGGCAGTACACCATCGACCTCAAGAGCAACAAGCAGTCGGCCGCGCCGTTGGACGACGCGTACATGGTGCTGCTGGACGCCAGCGGCAAGGCGCTGGCCTACGACGACGACAGCGGCGTCGGGCTCGATGCCGAGATCACCTTCACCGCGCCGACCACCGGCATGTACTACGTGGCGGCCTCGGACTTCGACATTGCCGTGGGCAGCTACACCGTCTCGGCCTTCGTGCGCACGGTGATCCCGGGCACCGGCGGCGCGGACAAGCTCGCCGGCACCACCGGGCCGGACACGCTGGATGGCGGCAACGGCAGCGACCAGCTCACCGGCGGCCGAGGCGACGACATCCTGCAGGGCGGCGCCTCGATCGACTTCGGCCTGTTCGGCGGCTTCATCGGCGACTACACCATCCGCCCGGTGCAAGGCGGCTGGGAGCTCGACCACGTGCACGGCACCGATGGCCGCGACCTGCTCTATGGCGTGGAACGCCTGGCCTTCCAGGACCTGTACCTGGCGCTGGACATGGACGGCCACGCCGGCTCGGTGGTGAAGCTGCTGGGCGCCCTGCTCGGCGTGCGCTTCGACGCGCCCTCGAACGAGCTTGACAGCCTGGTGGGCATCGGCCTCGAGCTGCTCGACGGCGGCATGTCCGAAGCCGCGCTGATGCAGGCCGCGCTCACCGCGGTGCTGGGCCAGAACCCCAGCAACGCCGCGGTGGTGAACCTGCTGTACAGCAACCTCGTGGGCACCCTGCCCACGCCCGCCGAACGCGCCAGCCTCGAAAGCCTGATCACCAGCGGCCAGTACACCCAGGTGACCCTGGCCCTGGCCGCCGCCAACACCGAGCTGAACGCCGCCAACATCGACCTGGCGGGGCTGGCGGACTACGGCGTCACCTACGCCTGATGCCCCAGGGCCGGGCTGCGCCCAGCCCGCCCCCACCGTTGGGGGCCAGGAAGCTTGGGGCGGCCCGGCGCTTCCTTGAGCGCAGCAGCCCGACGATGCCTGGGCGTCACCGTGCTGGCGTTACCATTGCTGCCTTCGTGAAGTGGAAGCGTGGCCGAGCGGTTTAAGGCACCGGTCTTGAAAACCGGCGACGGTTCATCCCGTCCGTGAGTTCGAATCTCACCGCTTCCGCCAAGCACTTGGCAAATCTGCTGGCGCACGAAACATCCTGCTAGCTCAACCGCCATCCAGCTCCGCTCAGTTCGGCTTAGCGCGGTCCTCACCTCCCCTTGCAGGCAACTGCCATCGGTTTGGCGGAAGTGAAGTTGAAGATGACATCTATCCGGACACCCTCGAAGGGGCCGTGAGTCTCATCCGAGCACTATCAGCTTGAGCCTCATCGTGTTGCGATATCGCATACATCCTGTGCCCCTTGGCGCTTGTCGCCTGAACCGAGAAGTCAGTCTCGGGTGGGTTTGCCATCGAGAACGCCGCCAACTCTCTGCGCCGCGTCAGTTCAGCTAGGGCATAGAACTGCGGTACCCACTGCGGCCGAGGTTCTTGGCTCACAAGTTCTTCGATGCTCCATGCAAGGTCTTCACGGTCACTTCTCGATCGGCAGACGCGGCCGCCCAGAATCAATACCAATGTTCAACATCAGCTCGTTCACGTTGTTCACGGCGATGTGACGAATCCCGTGCAGGTCGCGCTGGAAGTGAACAGACGGAATGGGACGGGCAGTCGCGGCGACCGTTGCCAAGACAACGCACTTCTCGGGCACTCGGAAGACCGGGTCGACGACTGACACAACAGCGCAGGCACCGATGAACCTGTCCAGTTGCACAGCGAACTTCATCGCCGCCTGGATTCGAGTTCGCAGATCGCGCGCGCGTGGGATACATGGGCTGGTGTCTTGAGGTGATCAAGCGCGACCAGGATCGATCTCTTGACGACATGCTCGCCGGACCTGTTTTCATCGGTCAGGGGAACACCGCAGTAGATGCAGTCACGCATCTTTCCAACCTCAGCGAACGCATGCTCGACTCTGTGGTGATCCATCGCCACGAACTTGTCTATTGGTGCAAGCTGCTGGACCCGAAGCCAAGCGATCCACGCCGGCGCTGGGGCGCGGGGTGCGCGGCGCCATTGTGGGCTGGGTGCCGCGCCACCTGCCCGCATCTATCCACCGCAGGGCAATCGTAGTGCAAGGTAGGCATAGGTGCACCTAACGGCCACCGCACTCATCGATCAGCTTCGGCGTTGGTTCGTCAAAGGAAGAGGGGCACCGCAAGTCATCCAGATTCCGCTTGAGCCTGCGCCCGCGCATGACCTCGGTCTCGGGCAAGTCTCCGTCGAATCGATCAGCAGGCACAGCGACGTGCATGAGGCGGTCTGCGAGGAAAGCCTGCGTATGGCGCGCCATAGGGTCCACTCCGGCCCGTCGCCGGATCATGTCTTCTGTCCGCGGTCTTGGCCGCACGTCGGCCGCCCATCGGTGGCCCATCCGTTGCCCGCCGGCGGTGATGGCTTGACGATTTAAGACGACTGGTCATATTATCCCGCCCATGCCGCGCACCGCCGACCCGACCGAGATCCCCGAGCGCCTGCTGTCCGCCGGCCTGGCGCTGTTTCTGCGGCAGGGCTACAACGCCACCGGCATCCAGCAGCTCACCGACCAGGCCGGGGTGCCCAAGGGCTCGTTCTACAACCACTTCGCCAGCAAAGAGGCGTTTGCCGCCGCCATCGTCGAGCGCTACGCCCAGAACATGCAGCGCTCGTGGGAGCGCATGATGGCCAGCGCGCCGCCGCAGCCGATGGCCGCCATCCGCCACGTGTTCGCGCAGATGCTGGCCTACCACGAGCGCGCCGCCTGCCCCGCCGGCTGCCTGATCGGCAACTTCGCCGCCGAGATCACCTTGTCCAGCGAGGCCTGCCGCCAGGGCCTGCTGGCCGCCCAACTGGGCTGGCGCCAACGCCTGGCCGGCCTGGTGGCCGGCGCGCAGGCCAGTGGCGACATCCGCCGCGACATCGACGCCACCGCACTGGCCGCCCTCGCCTGGGCGGCCTGGGAAGGGGCGCTGCTGCGCATGAAGGTCGAGCACTCGGTGCAGCCCTTGCGCGACAGCGTCGCCCTCCTGCTCGACCACCTGTTCCGGCCGCCTGGCGCGCCGGCTTCCCTGACTTCCCCTTCCCCGGAGCACTGATCCCCATGGGCACCCCCACCGACACCTTCCTCACCGACGCCTTGTTCCAGCCCATCCGGCTGGGCCGGCTCCAGCTGGCCAACCGCATGGCGATGGCGCCGCTCACGCGCCACCGCGCCGGGCCGGGCAACGTGCCGGGCCCGATCAATGCCGAGTACTACGCGCAGCGCGCCTCGGTGGGCCTGATCATTGCCGAGGCCACCCAGGTCTCGGCCACCGCCCAGGGCTACGACGCCACGCCGGGCCTGCACACGCCCGAGCAGATTGCCGGCTGGAAGCTGGTGACCGATGCGGTGCACGCCAAGGGCGGCAGGATCTTCGTGCAGCTGTGGCACACCGGCCGCATCTCGCACACCCACTTCCAGCCCGGCCACCAGGCGCCGGTGGCGCCCTCGGCCCTGGCGGCCAAGGCCAAGACCTTCATCATGGGCCAGGGTTATGTGCCCACCTCCACCCCGCGCGCCCTGGAAACGGCCGAGATCGCCGGCGTGGTGAACGATTTCCGAACCGCCGCAGCCAACGCCATCGCGGCCGGCTTCGACGGGGTTGAAATCCACGGTGCCCACGGCTACCTGATCGACGCCTTCCTGCGCGAGGGCGCCAACCAGCGCACCGATGCCTATGGCGGCAGCATCGAGAACCGCGCCCGCTTCCTGCTGGAGGTGATGGCCGCGGTGGTGGACGAGATCGGCGCCGATCGCTCGGCGATCCGCATCTCGCCGGTGTCGCCGGTGAACGACTCGGTGGAATCCAACCCGCAGCCGCTGTTCGAACACGTGGTGCGCGAGTTGGAGAAGCTGCACCCGGTGTACATCCACGTGGTCGAGGGCCAGACCGGCGGCGCCCGCGACATCGCCCCCTTCGACTACGAGGCCCTGCACCGCCTGTACTCCGGCGTCTGGATGCTGAACAACGGCTACACCCGCGAGATGGCGGTCGAGGCCATCACCAGCGGCCGGGCCGACATGGTGTCCTTCGGCCGGCCGATGATCACCACGCCCGACCTGCCGCGGCGCTTCCGCGAGAACAAGCCGCTGAACGAAGCCTATGCGGACGCGCCCATCTACGGCGGCAGCGGCCCGCACGGCTACGTGGACTACCCCTCGCTGGCCTGACGCCATGAGCAGCGGGTTCCACGGCAAGGTGGCGCTGGTCACCGGCGGCGCGGGCGGCATCGGCCGCGCCACCGCACTGGCCTTTGCGCAAGAAGGCGCCCAGGTGGCAGTGGTCGACATCCACGGCGCGGCCGCGCAGGCGGTGGCCGACGAGATCACCGCCGCCGGCGGCCAGGCCATCGGCATCGCCACCGATGTGTCGCGCGGCGAGCAGGTCGAGGCCATGGTGGCGCAGGTGGTGGCGCGTTTCGGGCGGCTGGACATCGCGTTCAACAACGCGGCCATCGACATCGAGCACGAGGCGCTGGACAAGGCCACCGAGGAGATGTTCGACCGCCTGATGAGCGTGAACGTCAAGGGCGTGTGGCTGTGCCTGAAGCACGAGATCGCGCAGATGCTGCGGCAGGGCGAGGGTGGCGCCATCGTCAACACCTCGTCCATCGGCGGGCAGAAGGCCGCGCCGCGCCAGCCGCTGTACGGTGCCACCAAGCACGCGGTGATCGGGTTGACCAAGGCCGCTGCCATCGAGTACGGGCGCAAGGGCATCCGCGTCAACGCGGTGTGCCCTGGCGTCATCCGCACCGAGATGATGGAGCGCGCCATCGCGCGGGCGCCCAAGCGCCAGCAGTACATCGACCGCATCCACCCGATCGGCCGGCTCGGCGAGGCCGAGGACATTGCGCGCGCGGTGCTGTTCCTGTGCTCGGACGACGCGGCCTTCATCCTGGGCCACCCGCTGGCGGTGGATGGCGGGGTGCTGGCCGGCTGACGCGCAGGCCCTTCCGGCGGGTTGTTGGGGCAGGTCAAGCCGCAGGGCCCGCCGATGGACGATGGTGTGGGCAGCGGCGAGCCGAACTCGCACCCATCGGTCCGATCCGGGCACGCCGAGGTGTCAGGAGGACCCCATGAGCGGCGTGAAACTGTATCCCGGCCGGGCCGGCCTGGAGGCCATGCTGTCGACCCGCCAGTGCCATGGCGACCTGTACGACAGCTACTACGAGCTGCCGATCGAGGCGCACGCCTTCAGCACCGAGCGCAAGGTGGTGCGCAAGGGCGAGGGCCCGCTGCTGCAGCGCTTCCTGCAGGAGCCCATCCACACCAGCCCCGACCGCAGCGTCGGCCCGCTGCACAGCCTGCCGCGCTGGATGTTCGACGCGGTGGAATCCACCATCGTGCAGGCCGGCCGCAGCCACTGCGCCTACACGCTCGAGCTGCTGGGCATCGGCCGGCCTTCGGTGGGCTGGGTGCTGCAGCGGCTGCAGGGCCGGCGCGCCATGCTGTACCACAGCTTCGGCCCGATCCACGGCATGAGCGACGAGCGCCTGCGCGAGACGGCCCAGCACTTCCGCCTGGCCTACTGGACGCACGTGGTGCACTTCGTGCTGCGCATGAACGCGTTCGACAGCGAGCAGGCGCTCGACACCTGGCTGATGACCCATGCCGACGCCTCGCGGCCGGTGCGCCGCGGCCTGCCGCCCATCAGCAGCGTGCCGGCCTTCGAGCAGGAGGCCACGCCCTGGTTCGACGCGATGGGCCACTACGCGCCGCCCTGCGCGCTGGACCTGGACGACGAGGCCGCGGCCTTCGCGTTCGACGACCTCACGCTGTGGCAGCGCCTGAAGGCCAGCTGGAACCGCGGGCCGGACAACGCCATCGTCAACATCGCCAACCTGCCGCTGGAGCTGTGCCGGCTGGCCTGGCCGCAAACCCCCGAGGGCACGGTGCTGACCCGGTTCTCGTGCGACCTGCGCTTCGAGCTCTACGGCTGACGCCGCGCCGCCGGCGGCACGCTCAGTGCCTGCGCGGCGCGTGCTGCTCGCGCAGCTTGCCCGGCGTGCTGCCGAAGTGCCGGCGGCAGGCATCCCCCAGGTGGCTCTGGCTGGCAAAGCCGCAGGCCAGCGCCACCTCGGCCAGCGGCAGCGCGCTGCTGCACAGCAGCCGGTGCGCTTGCTCCAGCCGCAGCGCCAGCAGGCGCTGGTAGGGCGTGTGGCCGGTGCTCTGGCGGTACAGGCGTGCAAAGTGGCTGCGGCTCAGGCCGGCGGCCGAGGCCAGCTCGGCCAGGCCCAGCGGCTCGGCCAGGTGCGCGCGCAGGCAGTCCTCCACCCGCGCAAGCTGCGCCAGGCTGAGGCGGCCGCCATCGGCCCCTGCCGCGCCCGCCCCGAAACGCCGGAACACATGGTTGGCCAGGCCGAGCGACAGGCTCTCCGCATGCAGCCGGCCATGCGGGCTGCCGGACTTCACTTCCTGCCACATGGCGCGCAGCAGGCCGGCCAGGTCGGCATCGTCGACCTGCCAGTCGCAGCGCAGCGGGCGGCCGGCCAGGCGTTCATCGCCGCCGTCCAACTCCAGCAGGCGCTGGCGGTCGAGTTCCACCGCCAGGATGGTGGTGCCGGGTTCGGCCTGCCAGCGGGTCTGGCGCAGCGCCACGTCACCCGCGTAGACCATGATGTGGCCGGCTTGCAGCGCGTGATCGCTGGTGCCGGCCCGGGTGATGCCGCCGGCCCGGGCGCGGCCGCGCAGCATCAGCGACACCACCGGGTGGCGGCCATGGGCCTGCGCCGAGGCCTGCTGCGTGCGCACCTCGAACTGGCCGATGCGCAGGCCCGTCCAGCGGCTCAGCTCGCCCAGGCCGTACTGCGGCTTGCTGCCCAGCAGCGCGGTGCGCCCGTCGCGCTCAACCCAGATCTGCTGCGTGTCCATGCCGGCCCCTCCCCGTGGGCTGGCGACATTAGCACCCCACCACCGCCGGCCACCCGAGGGCATGCCCTGGCCGCGCTGTCGCAGCCGTGACGCATGCAGCGCGGGCCGACCACCCCGGCCACCGGGTGTCCGGGGCCGCAGCGCTACTTCCGGAGGTTGCGCGCGATGAAGGCCGCCAGCGGCCGCACCACGTTGTTGGTGGCGTTGTCCTCGGCGGTGAGCACGTCCACGTGGGTGTAGCCCTCGCTGATGTACACCTCGAAGCCGCCGGCCACGCCGCCGTAGGTGCGGGCCGAGGCCAGCGGCGCCTGCCCGGCCGGCGTGCGGGGCGTGCCCGGCGTGCAGGTGGGCGCGGCGCAAGGCGCGATGGCCTCGGCAAAGCCGCGCCAGACGCCCGGCACCGGCGTCAGGCCGTTGCTGCCGCCGAAGGCGATCACGGGCACGTCGATCTTGCGCGCCTGGGTCTGGTTGGCGATGTCGCTGCGGCCGCGCCCCCCCTGGGCCACCGGCAGCGAGAGTGCGCTGGTGTCCAGGCCCAGGTTGGCGCCGCCGCCGGCGGTGCTGTTGCCGATCAGCAGGCCGGCGCTGGGGTAGTACCAGTCGCTCCAGGTGGAGTCGCCCGCGTACAGGGCGGCCACGAAGCGCTTGAAGCTGGTCACCTCCACCTCCTTGCCCCAGGGCGGCAGCGCGGCGCCGGCCATGGTGGCGGGCATCGGGCCGAAGTCGCGCAGCGCGCTGGCGGGCTGGGGTTCGTCGATGTCGACCCAGGTGCGCAGGCCATCGCCGCGGGTGGTGCCGAGCGAGCCCATCGAGAGCGAATAGAACGCGGTGCGCGCCAGGTTGTCGTCGTCCATGAAGCTGCCCAGCGCGGCGCCCGCGGTCACGCCGAAATCGCGCACCGTGAAGCCCGGCACCTTGGCATAGGCGCTGTTGCCCGCCAGGCCCTTCTGGTTCACCTGCAGCAGCGCCTGGCTGCCGTTGAGCGTGCCTTCCACCGCCATCTGCAGGCCGGTGATCTCGGTGGACGCATTGGTGCGCGGCGTGATGTTGCCGCCGGTGGCAAACGCGCTCACGGTGCCGGCCTGCACGGCCGCGAACAGGCCACCGTCGGCGGCGGCGATCACGGCATCGAGCTGGGCCGCGGTGGGCTCGGCGGTGGCGAGGGCGCCGCCCTGGCCCTCGAACATCACCAGCCCGCGCAGCTTGGCATAACCCGGCTGCGGCGCGCCGCTGCCGCTGAAGTTGAAATCGGTGGCCGCATAACGCGCAGCGAACCCGGTGCCGGCCGAGTGGCCGCCGAGGAACACGTTGCCGTTCTTTGCCGTCTGGCGCGCGGCCTCGACGATGGCGTCGATGTCGCGCGAATGCACCAGCGGCGTCCAGTGCGCCATGAAGGCGAGCTCGGTCGATTCGTGGAACACCGCGCGGCGCGAGAGCTTGGGGCTGCGCTCCAGGCCGAGTTCTTCGCCGAACAGCCAGTCCAGCGCAATCCTGGGATCGCGCTCGCGTTCGGCGATCTGCAGGCCCTCCATGTCCTGCAGGTTCACCGAACGGCGGTCCACGCCCCACAGTTCGACCACCAGGCCATGGTCGCGGGCCATGCGGGCCAGCAGGGTCTCGGCCAGGATCAGGTAGCTGTGCGCGGCCGCCAGTGTGCCGGGCACCGCGATCAGCACCGCGTCGGGCTGGCGATCACCCTGGCTGGCCAGCCGGTAGCGGGTGTAGCTCACGCGGTTCAGGTCGACCTGGGTGCCGCCGAACTGGCGCGCGAGCTTGCTCTGCGCCTGCACCACCACACCGGGGGTGCCCGGTGTCTTCAGGGCCTTGGCCGCGCTGGGCAGCGAGTGGGTGCTGAAGCTCAGGTCGCGCACCTGGTAGGTCCTGGGGCCAGCCGGCTCTTCGTCGTTGCCGCCGCAGGCGGCCAGGGCCAGCGCGGCCAGCGCGGCCACGGCCGGCGCACGCAGGCGCGCGCGGCGGCCCCCGGCGGTGATGGGGTGGTGGTGGTGGCGGGGCGGGTTCATCGTGGGTGTCTCCTGGGGGTTCCGGGCCGTCGCCGGAACCGGGCCGGCCGCGTCGCGCGCCAGTCTCGGCAGGCGGCGCTCGCCGGTCTTCCAGCTTCTTGCGACACATGCCGCACGATTCACGCAATGCGCCGCCGCGTGCATGAACCGCTGCGCTAAGCTGCCGGCCGATGCGCTGGCGGGCAGGTCCGGCATGGCCGGCCCCAGGGCGCCCTTGAGGGAGACACCACAACGATGGCCATCGCCAACTGGACCCTGGCGCAGGTATTGGCGCAGCTCGACTCCGGCTACCACTGGAACGGCAGCACGATCACCTATGCCTTCCCCGCCCAGGCCGGCGGCCTGATCGCCACCGAGGGCGAGGACGCGGGCTTCCGCGCCTTCAACACCAGCCAGCAGGCCATGGCCACGCTGGCCATGGCCACCTGGGACGAGCTGATCGCGGCGAACTTCCAGCGCAGTTCGAGCCCCAACACCGACATCGAGTTCGGCTACACCAGCACCGGCATCGGCTATGCCCATGCCTACTTCCCGACGATGGGCAGCGCCTGGTTCAACGTGACCGATTTCGAGCTCGTGAACCCGGTGGTCGGCGACTACGGCTTCGCCACCTTCGTGCACGAGATCGGCCACGCGCTGGGCCTGGACCACATGGGCGACTACAACGGCGAGGGCAACTGGTCGCCCTCGTCGTACCAGGACACGCTGGTGCTGTCGGTCATGTCCTACTTCGGCCCGCGTGGCGCGGGCTCCAGCTTCTCGCCCGACGTGATGCAGGCCGACTGGACGGCCGCCGACGGCACCCCCTACTCGCCGCAGACGCCGATGCTCAACGACATCGCGGCGATCCAGTCGATCTACGGCGCCTCCACCACCACGCGGCTGGACAACACGGTGTACGGCTTCTCCACCACCGTGGGCGGCAGCACCGGCGCGATCTACGACTTCTGGCGCAACCCCTACCCCATCCTCACGCTGTTCGACAGCGGCGGGCAGGACACGCTGAACCTCTCGGGCTGGTCCACGCCCAGCCAGATCGACCTGCGCCCGGGTGGCTTCACCTCGGCCAACAGCATGACCAACAACATCGCGATCGCGTACAACACGACGATCGAGGATGCGGTGGGCGGCAGCGGCAACGACACCCTCACCGGCAACGAAGCCGCCAACCGGCTCGATGGCGGCAGTGGCAGCGACACGCTCAACGGCGGCGCCGGCGACGACACCCTGATCGGCGGGCCCGGCAACGACACCCTCGATGGCGGCGACGGCAGCACCGACACCGCGGTGTTCGACGGCAACTACGCGAGCTACAAGGTCACGGTCAGCGGCAGGACCCTCACGCTCGCCGGGCCCAGCGGCACCGACCAGATCACCAATGTCGAGCGCTTCCGCTTCGGCGACGTGACGAAGACGCTCAACGAACTGCTGCCCGACGCCGACACCACCGCGCCGCTGCTGGTGGACCTGAACCCGGACGACAACGCCACCACGGTGACCGTGGGCGCCGACCTGGTGCTGACGTTCAACGAGAGCGTGCGCGCGGGCAGCGGCACGATCAACATCGTCAACGCCGATGGCAGCGTGTTCCGCAGCATCGCCGCCACCGACACGCTGCAACTGCGCTTTTCCGGCAACACCGCGATCATCGACCCGAGCGTGAACCTGCCGGCCGGCAAGTCCTTCCACGTGACGGTGAGCGCGGGCGCGATCGTCGACCAGTCCGGCAACCCCTACGCAGGCCTGAGCGGCAGCACGCTGTGGAACTTCAGCACGGTGGACAGCGACACCAGCGCACCGCGCATCGTGGCGCTCTCGCCGGCGGACAAGGCCACCCAGGTGACCGTGGGCGCGAACCTGCTGATCACCTTCGACGAGCCGGTGCGCGCCGGCAGCGGCAACATCATCATCGAGCGCAGCGGTGGCGGCGGCACCGTCACCGTGGCGGCGACCGACACCGCCCGCGTCACGATCAGCGGCAGCACCGTGACCGTGAACCCCAGCAGCGACCTGGCGCTGGGCGCGAGCTACAGCGTGCGCGTCGATGCCGGCGCCTTCCGCGACACGGCGGGCAACAGCTTCGCCGGCAGCAGCGGCTGGAGCTTCAGCACCACCAGCCCGGTGACCGGCGACGACTACCCGCTGAGCGCCGAGACCACCGGCGCGCTGCTCGACACCGGCAGCATGGTCAACGCCCGCATCAACGCCCCCAACGACGGCGACATGTTCAAGGTGGAGCTCAAGGCCGGGGTGACCTACCGCTTCGACATGCTGGCCACCAGCAAGACGGTGGACCCCTACCTGGTGCTGTACGGCCCGCAACCCAAGTTCGACCTGATCGCCTTCGACGACGACAGCGGTGACGCCAAGGATGCGCTGCTGTACTTCACCGCCACCACCGACGGCACCTACTACCTGGCAGCGTTCGACCACTCCGAGGGGACCGGCACCTACGCCATCTCGGCCAGCAAGCCGGCGGACGACTACCTCGCCACCACGGCCACCAGCGGCCGGCTTTCCACCGATGGCATTGCGAGCTTCGGCCGCATCAGCGCACCGACGGACAGCGACATGTTCCGCGTCACGCTGGAGGGCAGCACGCAGTACCGCTTCGACCTGCTGCGCAGCACCAACGGGCTGGTGGACCCCTACCTGCGCCTGTTCGACGAGCAGGGCCAGTTGCTCGCCTTCGACGACGACGGGGGCGACAACGGCAACGCCCGCCTCACCTACACCGCCACTGCAGGGGGCACCTACTACCTGGCGGCGGCCGATTTCGACACCGGCCTCGGGGCCTACACGCTGGCGGCCAAACGCACCGGCCTGATCGCCGGCAGCGCGGGCGACGACACGCTCACCGGCACCACCGCGGACGATGCGCTTGCCGGCATGGCCGGCAACGACACCCTGCAGGGCGGCGCCGGCAACGACACGCTCGATGGGGGCGAAGGCATCGACCTCGCACGCTACGGCGCGGCGCGGGATGCCTACCAGTTGCAGCACGGCAGCAATGGCTGGACGGTGACCCAAACCGGCACCGGTGACGGGCGCGACGAGCTCAGCCAGGTCGAGCGCCTGCAGTTCGCCGATGGCCGGCTGGCCCTCGACCTCGACGGCCACGCGGGCAGCGTGGTGCGCATCCTGGGCGCGGTGTTCGGCCGCGCGGCGGTCAACGAGCCGGCCTACGTGGGCATCGGCCTGGGCCTGCTGGATGGCGGCATGACGCCCGAGGCCCTGATGCAGGCCGCGCTGGACCACGCGCTGGGCCCCCAACCGAGCGCGGCCGCGGTGGTGACCCTGCTCTACACCAACGTGGCCGGCGTGGCGCCCAGCCAGGCCGTGATCGACAGCTTCACGCCGCTGCTCGGCCCGGGCGGCACCACGCCGGCGGGCCTGGCGATGATGGCCGCCGACACCGAGCTGAACCTGGCCAACATCGGCCTGGCCGGGCTCGTGGAGCACGGCATCGCCTACGCCTGATCCAGCGCAAACCCTGGCGTCGGGTCGGGCTGGTCAGCTCAATCTAAATGAGAGACACTCTCATTTAGATTCACGCGCCGACCGTTGCCATGACCCTGCTCGCCGACCTGCCCCTGGGCGTTCCTGCCACCGTGCGCGGCCTGCGGCCAGACGTGCCGCCGCTGCAGCCGGCGCACCTGCAGCGCCTGGGAGAGCTGGGCTTCCTGCCGGGCGAACCGGTGCGCCTGGTGCGCCGCGGCCCCGGCGGCCGTGAACCGCTGGCGGTGCTGGTGGGCGAAACCCTGCTTGCACTGCGCTGGCTGGAGGCCAGCTGCATCGAAGTGGTGCCGGCCTGAAACACAGGGGCAGAAGCCACCGCCCTGCCCGCCCCGCCGCCCATGACCGCCACCCCGCTCACGGCCGCCGCACGGCCGCCCTGCATTGCGCTGGTCGGCAACCCGAACTGCGGCAAGACGGCGCTGTTCAACCTGCTCACCGGCGCGCGCCAGAAGGTGGCCAACTACGCAGGTGTCACGGTCGAGCGCAAGCTCGGCACGGCCCGGCTGGCCGATGGCCGCAGCGTGCTGGTGGTGGACCTGCCCGGCACCTACAGCCTGCAGCCCGCCACGCCGGACGAACAGGTCACGCTGGAGGTGATCGAAGGCCGGCGCGTCGGCGAAGCGGTGCCGGACCTGCTGGTGGCGGTGGTCGATGCCACCAACCTGCGCATGAGCCTGCGCCTGGTGCTGGAGCTGCGCGCGCTGGGCCGGCCGATGGTGGTGGCGCTGAACATGGCCGATCTGGCCCAGGCGCGCGGCCTGGGCGTGGATGCCCGGGTGCTGGCGCGTGAACTCGGCTGCCCGGTGGTCGAGACGGTCGCGGTGCGCCACGATGGCCATGCCGCGCTGCTGGCCTGGCTGCAGCAGCATGCCCCCGCGGCCGCACCCGCCACGCCGCGGGCCACCGGCAGCGCGGCCGCGCGGCTGCAGGAGGTGCGCCGCATCCTGGCGCTGGCCGCACCCCAGGCCTTGCAGGCACCGCGCTTCGACCTGCGCATCGACGCCGTGCTGCTGCACCCGGTGTGGGGCCTGGTGATCCTGGCGGTGCTGCTGTTCGTGATGTTCCAGGCCGTGTTCGCCTGGGCCGCCTGGCCGATGGAGGCGGTGAAGGACGGCATGTCGGCACTGGGCGGGTTCACGCTCGCCCACATGGCCGAAGGCCCGCTGCGCAGCCTGCTGGTCGATGGGGTGATCGCCGGCGCCGGCGGCGTGCTGGTGTTCCTGCCACAGATCCTGGTGCTGTTCTTCTTCATCCTGGTGCTGGAAGACTCGGGCTACCTGCCGCGTGCGGCCTTCCTGTTGGACACGCTGATGGGCAAGGTGGGCCTGTCCGGCCGGGCCTTCATCCCCTTGCTCTCGAGCTTTGCCTGCGCGGTGCCCGGCATCATGGCCACGCGCACCATCGCGAACTGGAAGGACCGGCTGGCGACGATCATGATCGCCCCGCTGATGACCTGCTCGGCCCGGCTGCCGGTGTACGCCCTGCTGATCGGCGCCTTCGTGCCCGACCGCGCGCTGGGCCCGCTGAACCTGCGCGGGCTCACGCTGTTCGTGCTGTACGTGGCGGGCGTGGCCTCGGCCTGCGCGGTGGCCTGGGTGTTCAAGCGGGTCTGGCTCAAGAGCGACTACCAGCCGCTGATGCTGGAGCTGCCACCCTACCGCCTGCCCGGGCTGCGCAACCTGGCGCTCGGGCTGTGGGAGCGCGCGCGCATCTTCCTGCAGCGCGTGGGCACGATCATCTTCGCGCTGATGGTGCTGCTGTGGTTCCTGTCCACCTGGCCCGAGCCACCGGCAGGCGCCACCGGCGCGGCCATCCAGCACAGCCTGGCGGGGCGGCTGGGCCAGGCACTGGAGCCGCTGTTCGCGCCGATCGGCTTCAACTGGCAGATCTCGATCGCGCTGGTGCCGGGCCTGGCCGCGCGCGAGGTGGCGGTGGGCGCGCTGGGCACGGTGTACGCGCTGTCGGCCGCCGGCGATGCGGTGGCCGAGAACCTGGTGCCGGTGATCGCGCAGGGCTGGTCGCTCGCCACCGCGATGTCGCTGCTGGCCTGGTACGTGTTTGCGCCGCAGTGCATCTCCACGCTGGTGGCGGTGCGCCGCGAGACCAACAGCTGGCGCTACCCGCTGGCGATGGCGGCCTACCTGTTCGCGCTGGCCTATGCCGCGGCGTTCGTGACCTACCGCGTCACATTGTGGTTAGGATGCTGAAATGCTCCAGCAGATCATCGTCACAGCGCTCGTGGCAGCCGCTTCGGGCTACGTCATCTGGACACTGGTGCCCAACAGGCTCCGCGCCCACATCCTGCGCCGCCCTCCCAGCGCAGCAAAGTGCAGCGCCAGCTGCACCAGCTGCCCTTCAAGTGGACGCCGCGGAACCGGCTCCGCCGGGCCGCCGGCGTCGCCCCCCTGGGGGGGAAGCGCCGCAGGCGCTCCGGGGGGGGTTCAGGAGATACACGTGCGGTTCTTGCCCGTCCGCTTGGCCTCGTACAAGGCCTCGTCGGCGCGTTCCAGGGCCAGCTCCAGCGCCTCGTCGGGCCGGTAGGCGGTGACGCCGGCCGAGAAGGTGACGAACACCTCGCGGCCATCGTGCATGAACAGGCTGGCACTGAGCTGGCGCTGCAGCCGCGTGAGCACCTGCTGCGCCTCTTCCACCGGGGTGGCGGTGAGCAGCACCACGAACTCCTCGCCGCCGAAGCGGGCCACGTGGTCCACCGGGCGCAACCACTCCTTCACGCGGGCGGCCAGCGACTTCAAGGCCACGTCACCGGCGGCATGGCCCAGCGTGTCGTTGAGCTTCTTGAAGTTGTCGATGTCCAGCAGGCCCACCGCGAACACCGGCCCGCCGCGATCGACCCGCGCGCGCTCGGTCTCGAAGGCCTGCATCATGCCGCGCCGGTTGGCGATCTGGGTGAGCACGTCGGTCGACACTTCGTCGGACAACCGGCGCAGCTCGCCCTCGAGCTGGCGCACCTGGCCTTCCAGTGCGCTGGCGCGCGCATGCTCCTCGGCCATGCGCTGGCGCGCACCGGCCACCACGTCGTGCACCGCGCGGGTGTCGCCCACCAGCTCGCGCACCACGTCGGCGAGGTTCTCGATCGAGTCGGCGCGCTCGATCACGTCGGCATACCCGGCCACCTTGT
This sequence comes from Burkholderiales bacterium, assembly GCA_016213205.1. Lineage (GTDB taxonomy): Bacteria > Pseudomonadota > Gammaproteobacteria > Burkholderiales > Burkholderiaceae_C > Pseudaquabacterium. The sequence continues at coordinate 41,614 of JACRAZ010000042.1, read as the reverse complement.
CGTTGAAGCGGCCGGTCACCTGCCCCAGCTCGCCGATCTCGCTGAGCATGTGGGTGATCATCGCCTTCAGCGCGTCGCGTGCCTTCGCGCGCTCGGTGCGCACCGAGCGCTGGCGCTCGCGGGTGTCGGCCAGCAGCTCGCGGGCAGCGCGCACGGCGCGGGTGCCGGCGTGGTCTTCCAGGCCGGCGCGCAGCAGCTGGGTCTGGCCCCGCACCCAGCTTTCGTCCTCCGCCAGGTCGGTGATGCCGTCGGTGAGCGAGCGGCACAAGGCCATCAGCTCGTCCACCAGGTTGTGGCGGTGCGCGAACAGCCGGCGGGCGCGCTGGCACACCTCCACCACCGCCTCGGCCAGGTGGATCGTCGCGCCCTCGGCATGGATGCGCTGGGCCAGCTGCGCCAGCTCGTCGGCCAGCTCGGTGGCGCGCGGTTCATCCGGCGGCAGGCCGGCGCGCACCGCGCCTTCGAGCGCATCCATCACACGCGGGCGGTGATCGGGCGCGGTGCTGGCCGCCGGTGCCGCGGTGGCCGGCGCCGTCGCCTCGGCAGTGGCTGCGGCAGCGGCCTCGTGGTTGTCGGCGTTCAGCTCCACCGGCGTGTCGGCACCGTCGCCCTCCCAGGCCGTCATCAGCTGGCGCAAGCGCTGCTGCAGGCGCTGCGCGTCGCTGCGGCTGGAGTCGAGCACGCGCTGCAGGCTCTCCTTCTTGCGGCCCGGCGTCCATTGCCGGCTGCCGCGCTCGAGTGCCCGCGCCAGGCGGTCGATCAGGGTGGCCCAGGCCTGGGCCTGCGCGGCGCTGCCGTCGGAGCCGCGGTCGAGCAGGCGCTGCAATTCGTCGTAGCGGCCCTCGATCAACGCGGTGGCGAGCTCGGTGCGCATCGCCGGGTCGTCGCTCGCGCGGCTGACCAGCCGCTCGACCAGCGGCTTTGCGCGGGGCGGCAGCGCGCCTTCGGCCGGCGGGTGTTCGCCCGCTTCCTCGGCATAGAAGCGGGCGTAGTTGGCCGGGGTGGGTTCGAGTTTCGAGATCGCGAGCCGCCGCAATGCGCCCTTGGCCAGCTGGGCCGGGGTGTTGCCCGCAGCGGGCGACGCGGCGGCGGCTGCCGATGCGTGGGCCGCGGTGGCGGCAGGTCGTTGTGCTTCCATCGCGGGGATCTGTACTGCGGGTGGGGGTGGGCTCAGGGGCGCAGGCCGGCAGAGCGCGGGGGCTCCAGCGCACGGTCGGCGCCGGCCTGGGCGATCCAGGGGGCCTTGCGCGGCAGCACGGTCTGCTGCAGCCACTTCTCGATGTCGTCCGGCGGGATCGGCCGGCTGAACAGGAAGCCCTGCATCACGCCACAACCCAGGCGGTGCAGCACTTCCATCTGGCGCAGGTTCTCCACGCCCTCGGCGATGACGCGCAGGCCCAGCGAGCGCGCCAGCGCGATGATGGCCGTGACCACCGCCGAGCTCTGCGGCGTGATGCCCAGCTCACGCACGAAGCTGCGGTCGATCTTGAGCTCGGAGATCGGCAGCGTGGTGAGGTAGGCCAGCGAGGAATAGCCGGTGCCGAAATCGTCGATCGAGATCTCGACGCCGATCTCGTTGAGCCGGTGCAGCGCCGGAATCACGTTCTGCAGGTCCTTCATCAGGCCGGTTTCGGTGATCTCGAGCTGGATCGAGCGGTGCGGCACGCCGTAGGTGGAGACCGACTGGTGGATGTGCTCGACCAGGTCGCTGCGCTCGAACAGCCGGTTCGGCAGGTTCACCGCAATCGAATCCGAGAAGCCGAAGCTCACGCCCCAGGCCTTGGCCTGGCGCGCGGCCTCGCGCAGCGCCCATTCGGACAGCGGCACGATCAGGCCGGTTTCCTCGGCCAGCGGGATAAAGTCGCCCGGCGGCACCAGCGTGGGCCCGCGCTGCCAGCGCATCAACGCCTCGGCGCCCACCATGCGGGCCGAGCGCACGTCGATCTTGGGCTGGTAGTGCAGCACCAGCTCGTTGCGCTCGATGGCCTTGTGCAAGGCGCTCTCGAGCTCCAGCTTCTCGCGGCCGCGGCCGGCGAGCTGCGGGCTGTAGATGGCCGACGAGTTGCGCCCGGCCGACTTCACCGAGTACATGGCGACGTCGGAGTTGCGCATCATGTCGGCCACCGAGAGGCCGTCGCGCGGGTAGATGGCGATGCCCACCGAGGCGGTGACGAAGCACTCCTGGCCGCCCACGAAGATGGGCTCGCGCATGGCATCGAGGATGCGCTGCGACACGCGCTCGGCATCACCATCGTCGGCCACCTCGGGCAGCAGCGCGATGAATTCGTCGCCGCCCAGGCGGCCCACGGCCTCCAGCGTGCGGTGTGAGCGCGAGCCCACGGATTCGAGCGTGCCCTCCATCACCTGGTCGGAGTGGCGCACGCAGGCGCGCAGGCGGCGTGCCACCTCCACCAGCAGCTCGTCGCCACTGGCGTGGCCGAGCGTGTCGTTGATGACCTTGAAACGATCCAGGTCGATCAGCAGCAGCGCGGCCTGGTGGCCCAGGCGGCGTGCGTGGTCCAGCGCGCGCTCGGTGCGCCAGATCAGCTGGCGGCGGTTGGGCAGGCCGGTGAGCGCGTCGAAGTTGGCCAGGTGGCGGATGCGGTCCTCGGCCACGCGGCGGTCGGTCACGTCCTGCACGATGCCGGTGTAGCCCACCGAATGGCCGTGCTCGTTGAACTCGGGCTCGGCCTCCACGTGCACGATGCGCTGGCGCGCATCGAGCAGCGTGACCGGCACGTCGATCGCCAGCACCGAGGCGTAGGTGAGCACCTCGTGCAGCACGCGCGCCATGCCGCGCCGCTCGGGCGCGGGCACCATGCGCAGCAGCCGGCGCAGCGAGACCTTCTCGTTCGGCATGAAGCCGAACACGCGCAGGCCCTCGGGCGCCAGCACCAGGCCACCGGGGTGGCCGGCCGTGGGGCGGCGCCAGTCGAAGCTGCCCATGCGGGCCAGGTCTTGCGCGCGGGCCAGCTTGGTCTTGCTGCGCTCGAGCTCCTGGCGCGTGCGCGAGCTGCGCAGCAGGTAGCGCAGGCGGCCGGCCAGCAGGCTCCACTGGGTGGACTTGACGAAGAAGTCGGTGGCGCCGGCCTGGTAGGCGCGGGTGATCGACGCATCGTCGTCCAGGCCGGTGAGCATCAGCACCGGCATGTTCTCGAAGCCGGCAAAGGTGCGCAGCTCGCGGCAGGTGTCGAAGCCGTCGAGCCCGGGCATCATCGCGTCGAGCACGATGATGTCGGGCGTCCAGTCGGTCAGCAGCGCCAGCGCGCGTTCGCCGGAGCCGGCCTCGGTGATCTCGAAGCCGCGCTCGCGCAGCGCCACCGCGGTGAGCATCAGGTTGACCTCGTCGTCATCGACCAGCAGCACCTTCGGCCGCTCGGGCGAGTCGTCGGTGTCAAAGGCGTGCGGCAAGGTCATGTAGGGCGATGTCAGGCGGACAGGAGGTCTTGGACGGCCAGTTCAACGCGGCGCGCTTCGGCCTGCAGGCCATCGACGATGGCGGGCACGGCCTCGAGCTGCCCCTCGCGGATGGCCTGTTCCGTGGACGCGCAAAGCCGCGACAGTTCGAGCGCTCCGACGCTGGCGGAGGACGATTTTAGGGTGTGGGCCGCAAGCCTCACCGCGGCATGGTCCCCGCGTTCACGCCCTTCCTGGATCTGCTGCACCAGCCGACCCAGCGAGGCGTGGTACGTGGCCAACACCCGGTGCACCAGGCGGTTGGCGCCGGTGGGGTCGAGCATGTTCAGGCCCGCAAGGGCTTGAGCGTCCAGCACCGCGGCGCGGTCCGGTCCTGTCTGTGGGGTAGCTTCGGTCATGAGTGTCACCGGGCAAGGTTTGAGCGCCTGAACCCCAAGGCGCCGCCAGACTGTGCGCACGCAAGCATGGTGTGTGCGTTCCGCTGCGTCAAGGCGAAAAGCACGGGCTTGCCGCCGCACTTCGGCCCGGCCCTTTCCCCCCCGCCGTGCTTGCATTGTGCGGGCCGCGGCCGGCCGGCACCATGCCGTGCCGGCTTTTTCGCCTGGCAATCGTTCACACTGTTTCGGTTCTGCGGCGGCCAACTTGAGGCCGGTGCCGCAGCATGCCACCGAATGTGCGCGGGTTCGCACGCACCGTGGGCGCGCCTGTGCGCTGCCTACAATCCCGCCCATGCCGCGTGACCGCGAAGCCAGCCCAGCCCCTGCCCGCCCCGAAGGCGCAGCGCTGCCGCTGGTGGTGGCCGTGGCCTGCGCCGCCATCGTGGCCGCGCTGCTGGCCGGCACGCAGGGGCCGGGGGTGCTGTGGTCGGTGCTGGCGCTGCTGCTGGTGGCGGCCACCGGCCTGCTGGCCGGCGCCTTGTGGGCACGCCAGCGCCAGCAGGCCCGCCTGCACGACGCACGCCAGCAATGGCAGTTGCTGCAGCAACTGAACGACGCCTGGCTGTGGCAGACCGATGCCGAGCACCGGCTCGTGCGCCTGCAGCCGCCGGCGGGTGCGCCGGCCTCCTCGTGGGCCGATGGCGCCTTCAGCGGCGAGCGCCTGTGGGAACGCTTCGAGGGCGGCGACGACACCCTGCCCTCGCGCATGCAGGCCCGTCAGCCGCTGCCCGAGCAGCGGCTGGTGCAACGCTCGGCATCGGGCCACCGGCACTGGGCGCTGCGCGGCCAGCCGCGGCTGGACAGCGAGGGCCACTTCGCCGGCTACCTGGGCCTGGCACGGCCCACCGAGGCCGCCGATGCGGTGGCCATCGAGCAAGCCGGCTTCGCGGCCCTGCTGCGCGAGGGCCCGGTGGCGCTGTGCCTGGCGGGCGCGCCGGCCGAGGGCGGCGCCTGGCAACTGCAGCGCCTGAACCCGGCGGCCGGCAAGCTGCTGGGCATCGACGCCCAGGCCCCGGCCGGCCGCCCCTGGGACGAAGCGCTTGCCGCGCTGCCCGAGGGCCTGCGCCAGGGCCTGAAGACACTGCAGCCCGGCCAGGCCGCCGAGCACGAGGGCTGGGTGGCCTGGCTGCAGGCGCTCGAGGTGCCGCCCGGGCGGCCGCCGCAGCACTTGCTGGCCATCGTGCCGGCCGACGGCCATGCCGCGGCCCAGGCCGACAGCGCCGCGTTGTCGCTGGCGGCCGAGCATGCGTCGTTCAGCTACACGATCTCGCACGACCTGCGCGCGCCGATCCGCGTGGTCGAGGGCTTCACCCGCATCCTGAAAGAGGACTACGGCCGCGCGCTCGACCGCATCGGCAACGACCACCTCGACCGCGTGCTGAGCGCGGCCGCGCGCATGAACAGCATGATCGACGCGCTGCTGTCGCTGTCGCAGCTGTCCACCCAGCCCTTGCAGCGCCAGCCGGTGAACCTGTCGCAGCTGGCGCAGTACGTGGTGGACGACCTGCGCCGCTCACAGCCCGAGCGCGAGGCCGAACTGCGCATCGAGCCCGGCCTCACCACGCAGGGCGACCCCACGCTGCTGCGCATGGCGCTGGAGAACCTGCTGGGCAATGCCTGGAAGTATTCCGGCAAGGCCGCCCGCACCGAGATCAGCTTCGAGCGCACCGAGCAGGACGGCCGCCGCGTGTACTGCATCCGCGACAACGGCGCCGGCTTCGACATGCGCTTCGCCGACCGCCTGTTCGGCGTGTTCCAGCGCCTGCACAGCAGCGGCGACTTCCAGGGCACCGGCGTGGGCCTGGCCTCGGTGCGCCGCATCATCCGCCGCCACGGCGGCGAGATCTGGGCCGAATCCGAGGTGGGCCAGGGTGCGCGCTTCTACTTCACGCTGAAGGATTGAGCGGGCCGCCCGGCGGCAGCACCGGCGCCGCCCGGGTGTCGGCCTCGCTCGACCAGGGGCCTGGCGGCACCACCTGCACGGTGGCCGGGTCGGAGCGGTAGTGCGGCGACATGATCTGCACGCCGTTCTCGTTGAACACATCCTGGATGTTGGCGTGCAGCTGGGTCTGCGCCTCGGCGCGGCGCTGCGGCGCGTGGCGGTTGCTCTGGGCGCAGAGCCGGTACTCGACATAGAAGTCCGACAGCGCCGTCTGCACCACGTAGGGCGCCGGATCGCTGGCCACGCCGGGCGTGCGGCGCGCGGCCTCCAGCAGCAGCGCGTGCACCTGGCGCCAGGGCGTGGCGTAGCCGATCGTGACACCCACGTGCAGCATGAACTGGCCATCGCGCACCAGGCGCGAGAAGTTGCGCACCGGCTGCCCGAACACCACCGCGCTGGGCAGGCTCACCTCCTCGCCCAGGCCGGTATGGATGCGGGTGGCCAGCAGGCCCACCGAGACCACGGTGCCCTCGGTCTCGCCGATGCGCACGTACTCGCCCACGCGCAACGAGCGGGCATACGCGAGGCTCAGGCCGGCCAGCGCCTGCCCCACCACGCCCGAGGCCCCCAGCGACAGCATCAGCCCGGCCAGCACGGTGACGCCCTTGAACGCCTCGCTGTTGGCGCCGGGCAGGTAGGGGTAGGCCATGGCCAGCGCAAACAGCCAGATCACGAGGTTGGCCACCCGGCGCGTGGGCTCGGCGGTGTCCGCATCCAGCCAGCCCAGGTGCAGCTCGCCGGCCTGCACGCGGCGCAGCAGCGCCGAGTTGGCGCGCACCACCAGCCGCGCCAGCACGAAGATCAGCGCCGCGGTCACCAGGCCCGGCACCGCGGCGGCGATGGCCAGCGCAAACTGCTGCAGCACCTCCAGCAGCCAGGCGCTGGAGCGCTCGCCCCAGGGCCGGGTGTAGGGGAACTGGTGCAGCACGAAGGCGAGCCAGGCGTCCACCACCAGCAGGCCCAGGCCCCAGGCCAGCAGGCCCAGCCCGAAGCGGCCGGCCGCGCCGGCATGCAGCGAATACGGCGCAAGCGCCCGCACCGTGGGGTTGCGGGCCTGCCATTGCTGCACCCGCGCCCCGATGGCCGCCTCCGCGCGCCGGCGCAGGCGTACCCCCCCCGCCAGCAGAACCAGCGCCACCGCCGTGGCCAGCAGCGACATCGCAATCCCGGCCGCGATGCGCCGGGGTTCCCGCGCCTCGCGGGCCTCGCGCACCGCGATCTGGAGCCGGCGCTGCACATCGGCGACCATTGCCTCGAAGCCCAGGCCGGGGCGCGGCCCAGCCACATCGGCCGGCACCAGGAAGAACATGGTCGTGCCATCGACCTCGAAGCGCACCGCGTCGCCGGTGCGGGTGTGGGTCACCACGCCCGGCCCCGACGCGGCGGCGGCCGCGGCGATGGCCATGCGCGCGAGCTCGGCACGCTCGGCCGGCGAATCGCCCAGCAGGCTGGCCCGCAGTTGCGCAATGCGGCGCTGGTTCAGTTGCACCGTGCCAGCCTCGGGCTCGGCCGCGGCCGATGCGGCCACCGCCGGCACTTCCGCTGGCGTTTCGGCCTGGGCCACCGCCGCCGGCGCGAAGGCCCAGCACCACCCGAGGCACAGCAGCACCCGCCACCACGGCCACTGCCGGGTTGGCGTGCGCCTGCGCATCAGGCCTGTCCTGGCCGTGCCAGCAGCTCCACGGCCTGGATCAGCCGCTCGGCCTGTTCGGCCAGCGGGCGGCCCTCGTCGGCGGCCAGCTTCTGCAGCCGTTCGAGCGCCTGGCCGCGCTGCAGCGAGTAGCGGTGCATCAGCACGCCCACGGCCATGGGCACGCTGTCGGGCACGGCAGCGGCCACCGGATCGTTCACGGCCACCACCGGGCGCGGCAGTGGCCGGTCGGCCGCGCGCGAGGGCAGGTTGGCGAATGCGGCTTCCACGGTGGGCACGATCTGCCCGATGTCCAGCGGCTTGACCAGGTACGCCACCGCCCCCAACGCCCGCACCTGGCGCACGGTTTCCTCGTCGGCAAAGGCGGACAGGAACATGAACGGGGTGTGCAGGTACTCGCGCAGGTAGGCCGCGACGTCGAAGCCGCTCTTGCCCTCCATGCGGATGTCCAGCAGCGCGAGGTCGGGCTTGTGCTGGCGCGCCAGCAGGATGGCGTCGTCGCCGTTGTCGGCGTCGATCACCTCGTAGCCGGCCTGTGCCAGGCCGTGGGTGACGGTGGCCAGCACCAGCCGGTCGTCGTCGACCACCAGAATCTTGCCCTTGTCGGCCATCGGGAGGGTCCTGTCTGCAAAAGCGCGGTCATTGTCGCCCATGGGCCTACAGCGGCTCGAGCAGCGAAATGCTCGGTGCCACCAGCACCACGGTGGCCTGCACCTCCTCGCCCACCTGCAGCAGCGAGAGCGTGGCGGTACGGCGCGGAAGCAAGGCACGCACCAGGCCCAGGCCGGAGACACCCGGCGGCACCTGGGCCAGGCTGAACCCCGCGCGCAGCGTGCCCGCGTTGGCCACCGTGATGGCCACGCTGGCCTCGTCGCAACGCAGCACGCAGCGCACCGTGCCGCCGGGGCTGCCGTGCTTGATGGCGTTGGTGAGCAGCTCGTTGGTGGTGAGCGCGATCGGGATCGATTCGGCCTCCGGCAGCGCATAGCGGTGCGGCGGCAGGCCTTCGGTCTGCACGCTGATCGGGCGGCCGAAGGTGCGTTGCACCGAGGCGGTGATGGCCTCGAGCAGCGGCTTGATGCGCAGCGGCCCCGACACCCCCACCTGCAGCCCGTGCACCTGGGCGATGGCCTGCACCTGGCCCACCGCCTCGCTGATGAGGGTGGCCACCTCGGGCCGGCGCGCGGCGGTCTGCTGCAGCAGGCCGGCCACGCCCTGCAGGTTGTTCTTGATGCGGTGGTGCACTTCCTTGACCAGCATCTCGCGCTGCGACACCGCGGCGTCGAAGCGCGCCTGCTCGGCCGCGCGCTGCTCGGTCACGTCGCTGGCCACCAGCAGCAGCTGCGGCTCGGGGCTGGCGTCGAGCGCCACGATGCGCACGTCCCACACCCGGCGTTCGCCGCCGCCGTCGGTGCGTGGCAGCTCGCGGCGCAGCACCTCGGTCTGGGCCTGGGCCTGCTCCAGGTCGGCGCGCAGGGCCTGCGCCTCGGCGCAGCCGAACCAATCCTCGGGCGGGCGGCCGAGCACGGCCTCCTCGGGCTGGCCGAAGAACATCGCGGCCATGTGGTTCAGGCGTAACACGCGACCGCTGGTGGCATCGAACAGCGCGATGGCCAGCGGCGCGGTCTCGATGATGCGCTGCAGCGAGGCCTGGGCCTGCGCGATGCTCACCTCGGCCTGGCGCCGGCGCTCGATGTCCAGCAGCGCGAAGGTGATCTGGCTGCCGGTGGATTCGCGCCCGGTGACCACCGCGTTGCCCACCACCCAGAACTCGCGCCCGTCGCGCCCGCGCAGCCGGCACTCGAAGGTTTCGGCCTGGCCCTCTTCCAGCGACTGCAGGTAGTGCGTGGCCCGCAGCGGGTGATCGGGCTCGGCAGTGGCCACGATGGAGATCGGCTCGCCGACGAAATCGGCCAGCTCGCCACCGAACATGCGGCGTGCCGAGCGGTTCATCCACTCGATGCCGGTGTCCCCCACGGTGACGATGCCCACCAGCACCGAATCGAGGATGGCGCGCGTGCGTTCGGCCTGCAGTTGCACCGCCTCGCGGGCACGGCGGCGCTCGTCGATGTCCACATAGGAGCAGATCAGCCCGGCCTCGGGGGCGGATTCGGACACGCTGCGCTTGCTCACCTGCACCCAGGCCAGGCGGCCGTCGCGGCGGCGCATGCGGCGCTCGCCGCGCCACAGGCCGGCCTGCTGCAGATCGCCCTCCTGCTGGGCCTTGAGGCTTTCGAACACGTCCTCGCTCTCGAACAGGCGGTACAGCGGCAGTTGCTTGAGCGCCTCCACGGTGTAGCCGGTCAGGCGCGCCATCGCGTCGTTGGCGCGCTCGATGCGGCCGCCGCGCACGTAGGCGATGCCAACGTCGGACAGGCTGAACATCAGCTCGCGCTCGCGCGCCAGCGCTTCCAGCTCGGCTTGCTGCGCCTTCAGGCGCGAGATGTCGGTGAGCACCGCCACCGCCTCGGCCTCGCCGCCGGCCGCCAGCGCGCGCGAGACCGACAGCGCGAACCAGGCCGGCCCCTGCGCGAACTCGATCTCGTAGCGGCCGTCCTCGGCCAGGGCCTGGCGCAGCAGGGCCTGCACCGCGGGCTGGTCGGCAAACACCTCGTCGATCGAGGCGCCGGCGCTGCGGCCCTCGGGCCGCTCGAGCATCCCCTCGAAACGCCGGTTGCAGCGCACCAGGCGCTCGCCACGCAGGTAGGCGATGCCGGCGGTGGTGCCGTCGAGGATGGTGGACAGCTCGCGCAGCAACTGCTCGCTGCGGCGGTGGGCCTCTTCCTGCTCGGTGATGTCGAGCGTGACGACCGACAGTGCCAACCGGCCGCCGGTGAGTTCACCCGGCTCCACGCGCGTGAGCAGCCAGCGCTGGCCCAGGTCGGGCAGGTGCACCGCATAACGCACCTGGGCCCGCTGGCCCTCGCGCAATGCACGTTGCAGGCGCTCGAATTCCTCGGTCGAGGCCGGGTCGACCGGCTCGCGGCCGATGGACTGCCGGCCGGCGGCCAGGCCCCCGGGCGCCGTGGGCGGGGGGCCACCGCCACCGCGGCCCTCGGGCGGCGCCGGCTCCGCCGCCGCGCCGCCCGGCCGGCTGACGCGGCCGGCGGACGGCCGCGGCGCGCTGCTGATCCAGCCGCGCGAGACCTCGTAGGTGGCCACGCCGACGCCGGCGGTGTCCATCAGCGCCCCGATTTCCAGCTGGGCCAGGTCGCGCTCGTCTTCCAGGCTGCGGTCTTCCACCACCGCCATCACGCGCACCTGGCCGGTGTCGGTGCGGAAGGCGCGCAGCCGTGCGCGCAGGCGCAGGCGCCGGCCATCGGGCAGCGCCAGGCCACCCCGCACCTCGAGCGCGGGCGCGTCGGCGCGCAGCGCGGGGTGCGGGCGGTCGCCTTCCCAGGCCAGCAGCTGGCACAGATCGGCCGGCGCGTCGCGCAGCATCACCGGCGTGCGGCCCACCAGCGATTCGAAGGCGGCATTGCTGCGCACGATCAGGCCGGTGGGGTCGTACACCAGCATGCCGATCGGGCTGAGGTCGAACCAGTGCTCCAGCTCGTGCACCGACCGTTCGGCGTGCTCACGCGCCTGGTGCTCCAGCGTGATGTCGTGCAGGATGGCCAGCAGCAGCGGTTCGCCGTCGTCGGCGCTGACCCAGCGCGGCGCAAAGCTGAACCAGCGCCGGCGGCCCTGTGCGTCGGCCAGGCAGCGCTCCACACGCAGCTGCGGCTGGCGGCCTTCGTGCAGCGTGGCCAGCAGCTGGCGGCGTGACTCGGCCAGTGCCGCGCGGTCGACGTCGGGCATGAACTCCACCGGGTCGCGCCCGAGCAGCTGTGCCGGCTGGCGGCCGGTGGTCTCGCAGAAGGCGCGGTTGGCCGCGACGATCTGGAACTCGGTGTTCTGCACCGTCATCGGCTGCGGCGAATCCCACAGCAGCCGCACCACCTCGCTGGTGGCCGCGGGTGGCAACCGGGCCTCGGTGGCGCCCGACGACGCCGCGGCCGGTGCGCCACGCACGCGCAGCATGCGCGCGCCGCCGCTCACCACCGACATCACGCAAGGCAGTGCCTGCCCGTCGGACAGGCGGGCCTGCCAGCGGCCCTCGCCCGCCACCGCGGACAGCGCCGCCACCAGGCTGCCGCGCTCGGGCTCGGCCACCTGCGCCAGCGCGGCCTGCGCGTCCTGGCCGGGTTCGCAGCCCAGCAGGCGCATGGCCGCGGGGTTGCAGTAGCTCACGCGGCGGCGGCCGTCGAACAGCAGCACCGGCTCGTCCAGCGCGTCCAGCAACGCGCTCAGCTGCGCGTTCGAGGGCAGGGCTTGTGACCTGGACAGCACGGACATCCGGCCAGTGTAGTGGCCGCCCTGTGCAGCAGGTGTGTCGGGATCGTACCGTCCGCCCCCAATCGAAGGCCGCTGGTCAGGGCACCGGTGCGGGGCGTATCGGCCCGCCCGCGCCCGCCGCCGGCCGGCGTGTCAGTGCCGTGCCGCGGCCGCGCGCCGGCGTTGCCGCCAACGGCCCAGCCCGACCCAGGCCGCCAACACGCCCAGCACCAGTGCCAGCGTGCCCGGCTCGGGCAGCGCACGGCCGGTGGGGTCCTCGCCCTCGGCGCCCAGCGTCATCAACAAGGGGCCGCCGTGCGCGGTGAGCGCCAGCACCGGCAGCGGCACGCGCTTGCGGTTGCGCTCCAGGCGCGCGCCCAGCACCGAGACATTGCCACACACATCGGGCACCATCACCGAGTACAGGTTGCCCTGCTTGTCGGCCGCTTCGTAGAGGCTGGCGCGCTCCACGTGGCCTTGCTTGAAGTTCACGCGGGCATTGACACACATCGTGTGACCGTAGGTCAGCGCCACGTTGCGGGGGTCGAACACCCGTTCGTCGCGCTCGGTGCGGATGCCGTTGTTGCTGATCTCGAGCCGGTCGTCCAGCTGGCCGCGGCCCACCTTCTCGGCGATGCGCTGCACCACCTCGGGTGGCAGCTTGGCGGTGACCAGGGCCTGGTCCACCGTGCCGCGGTAGGGGTTGGTGCCCGGCTTGCCCCAGGCGCAGCCCTGGCGCAAGGCCAGGCGTTCGATGGCGGGCGGCGCATCATCGCTCGCCTGCAGCAGCGGGTGGGCGGTGGCGATCGCCACGCCTTCGTGGTGGCCACCGGGCGGCAACGGCGCCTCGGCGCGCATCGGCCGGGTGGCCCGTTCCAGCGGCCACACCGAGGACACGATGGCCGCGCTGGCCACCCCGGCCAGCGCCAGCGCCACCGGCCAGGCGGCGCGCAGCGTCTCGCGCCGGCTCGGCCAGGGCACGGTGTGCACCCAGCCCATGCGCGAACGTCGCCGGCCCTGCTGCGGCAGCAGGCCTTGCCAGGTGCAGGCCCCGCCGGCGCAGCGGTAGCGCGCCAGCGCCGCCGCGCCCGGTGCCGAACGGTCGTCGGCCGTGCGCGGGATGCGGAGCAGCGCATCGCCACAGGCGGGGCACCGGTGGCGGCGCCCTTCGGAGTACAGGAGCATGGAGCGGGTGTGCAGTCACAGACGGCGGGCACCACTGCCCGCTCTTCCTGGGCATCGGCCGGGCAACGCCGAAATTGAGGTTTTTCGACGCGCCACGGGCCGGCGTGAACAAGTGCCACCCCACGCCGGGGCGGCTGCGGGGACACTGGGCCGATGCCTTCGACCCCCCGCCCCCTGTTGCGCGGCCGGCTGTGCGGCCTGTGGCTCGCGCTCGGCCTGGCCGGCCCGGCCGCCATGGCCCAGCACAGCCCCTCGACGGGGGCACCGGACTATGCCGAACGGGTGCTCGCCGCCATCAACGGCTACCGCCTGACGCAGGGCCTGCCGGCGCTGGTGCCCGCACCGGCGCTGGGGGTGCTGGCCGCCGAACACAGTGCCGCGATGGCCACGCGCCGGCGGCCCAGCCACGATGGCTTCGCGCAGCGGGTGGACCGCACCGGCAGCGAGCTGTGCGTGGAAAACGTGGCGCAGGGTTTCCGCGTGCCCGAGCAGGTGCTGCTGGGCTGGCGCGGCGTGGCCACCCACCACCGCAACCTGCTGGAGCCGCGTGTGCGTTACGTGGGCGTGGCCTACCAGGAAGGGTTCGTCACCTACTTCGCCTGCGACGTGGCGCAGTGAAAACGCCACCCGCAGGTGGCGTTCCCGGACACGGCGCGTTGCCGCGGATCAGTCCAGCTGGCGCGCGGCGGCCAGGGCGCGCAGCACCGCGCGGTTGACCTCGGCCACGGCCATCAGCATGGTGTCGGCCGCGGTGCGGATGTCGTAGATCGAGGCCGATTCGATCGCCCGCACCATCTCCAGGTACGGGTAGTACGGCCCGCTGTCGTCGGCCAGCGCGGCGCGCACCTTCTCGGGCACGGGAATCGTGCGCAGCAGGTCGTCGAAGGGCTGGCGCATCATGCGGTCGAGCAGTGAGAACACGCCGCAGATGAAGACCTCGCCACGCAGTTCGGGGTCGCCCTGGTCGCGCACCAGTTCTTCCATCAGCAGGCCGCGCCGCACGGCGGCGTAGATCACCGGCTTCATGTTCACGTCGCGGCTGGCCGAGGCCAGCAGCAGCGCGAGCCAGCGCTTCAGGCGCTGGTAGCCCAGCAGCATGATGGCGTGGCGGAACGAGGTGATCTCGACCGACAGGCCGAAGGCCGGCGAGTTGATGTAGCGCATCAGCTTGAACGCCATCGTCGGGTCGTTCTTCATCACCGCTTCGAGCCGCTCCACCGGTTCCTGGCGGTCGACCCGGTTGATCAGTTCGACGATGGCCTGCAGGTCCGGCTGCGCCGAGGCCTTGCCGCTGCTGGTGATGGTGTCCTCGATCGGCCAGCCCAGCACGGCGATGGCGCCGCGGTCGAAGGCCTCCTTCATCTGCACCAGCGTGCGCACCTCGCCCTGCACGTGCGGGATGGTGCGCGAGACGCCGCCGGGTGCGGGCGTGCCGTCGCGCCGCTCGTCGGACAGGTCGATGATGGAGTACGCAAAGCACGGCAGCACCTCGCGCGGCAGCGGCGTGAGCGGCCGGCCCTTGATGAGCAGGGTGTTGCCGCGCTGGTGCAGGGTCTGGATGGCGGTGGTGTGCGCGATGTCGGCCGCCATGAAGGCCGGCACCTCGACCATCATGTTCAGCGGCAGCTCGGTCTGCAGCAGGTCGTGCAGCAGGCTTTCGCCCACGATGTTCAGCGAGACGCGGCCGGCGTCGGCCGGCCAGGTGTCCGCGATCGCGGCCAGCAGTTCACCGGCCTTGGGCGTGGCGTCCTGGCGGGCGGGAAAGACGGTCACGCGCACGGCGGTGACGGCGCGGTGCCGGTCGATCATCGGCGAGTAGCCCAGGGCCACCTGCCCCAGCACGGGGTGAGCGTTCATCGGTCGGTTCCGCCTTGCCTCAAGGCTGTGCGTTCAAGGGTCACTTCAGGTAGTCGAACAGCGACATGCGCTGCACCATCGTGTAGCTTTGCAGGGCCGCCTGGTAGCTGGTCTGCTTGTTCTGGAAATCGGAAATGGCTTGCACCATGTCCAGGTCCTCGACCTCGGACTGTACCGATTTGGCCCACAGGTCGCGATCCTGATTGCGGCTGTCGATGCTGTCCAGCCGCGTCAGCGTGGCGCCGGCCACCGAACGCGCGCCCTGGAAGTTGGTGATCGCGTGGTCGAGGTCGCGCACGCCGTTGCTCACCGCCTGCGCCACGGCGCCGGCGTTGGCGGTGGGGTCGTCCAGCACCGCGATCGCCCGGTCCAGCGCCTTGAACGGGTTCATGTCCACGGTGGACGGCCGGACGGTGAAGACATCGCCATCGGCCGGGGCGCCGGCGAACTTCAGCGCCATGCCGTCCACCGTGATGGTGGCGCCGGAGCTGTAGGTGCCGGTCTGGCCGCTGGGCGCCACGGTGTAGGTGGTCACGCCGGCGGCCACGCTGAAGGTGATGTCGTAGCTTCCGCCGGTGAGCGCCGAGGGGTCGGCGATGCCGCCTTCGGCGATGTAGCCGCTGCCCAGGTTGGTGTACTTGCCGGTGGTGGCATCACGCGCACCGTCGGTCTCGAACACGCCGTTGCCGCTGCGGATGGACAGCCACAGCGCACCGCCATCCACCGAGGTGGGCATCTGCTCCGAGGCCGAGAGCTGGCCGGTGCCGCCGGTGCCCGCGAAGGCCACGCCGGTGGGGCCGTCCAGGAAGGGCAGCGAGTTGGTGCCCTGGCCGCCGAAGAGGTAGCCGCCGGCACCGTCGGGCTGGTTGGCCACGGCCAGCAGTTCGGCCCGCAGTTGCTTGAGGTGGCTGGCCAGCGCCTTGCGCTCGCTGCCGCTGTAGCTGCCGTTGCCGCCGGCGGCCACCTGCTCGCGCGCCTGCAGCAGGGTGTCGCCCACCTGGGCCAGCGCCGATTCCACCTGCGCCACCGAGGCGCGGCTCAGGCCCACCGAGCGCTGCTCGGACGCGATGCGCTGCTGCTGGGTGTAGGCGCGCTCCACGCGGGCTGCGCCGGTGGGGTCGTCGCTGGGCGCGGAGATGCGCTTGCCGGTGGTGAGCTGGGTCTGCGCCTTGCTCAGGTCCACCTGCCGCTCCTGCAGCGACTGCACGGCGCCCGAGAAGCGGCTGTAGTTCGAGACGCGCATGTTCATGGTGAATCTCCTCAGCGGTCGAGCTGCGCCAGCATGTCCATCAGGGACTGCGCGGTCTGCAGCATCTTGGCCGCGGCCTGGTAGGCCTGCTGGAACTGGATCAGGCGCGCCGCCTCTTCGTCGAGGTTCACGCCCACCTTGCTGGTGAGCGCCTCTTCGGCACGCTGGGCCACGCCGGCGCTGGTCTGGGCCGAGGCCTCGGCCCCACGCACCCGCACGCCCACGTTGGACAGCGTCTGCGCATAGGCGTCGTTGATCGTGCGGCCATCGGTGATGAGCCGGTTGGCCATGTCGTCGAAGGCCAGCGCGTTGCCGTTGTTGGTGGCCGGCGGCACCACGACGTCGATGTCGAAGCTGTCGCCATTGGCCGGCACGCCCTTGAGCGTGAGCGAGAAGCCGTTGTAGCTGATCGGCTGGCTGGCGCTCCAGGTGCCGGTCGCGAGCACGCCGCCGCCGGAGTCCCGGATTTCGTAGTCGCCGGTGGCGCTGGTGAAGGCCAGCACCATGTCCTGGTAGGCCGCGCCGGGCAGGGCATCGATCACCAGCCCGCCCACCGAGCCGGTGCCCAGGTTGGCGGGGTTGCTGCTCGCCGTCAGCGGGTTGGCCGCGGCCAGGCCACGCGGGTCGGCCAGCGCCACCTTCACGCTCATGGCGGCCGTGCTCACGGGCTTGAGCAGGAAGCGGTCGCCGGTCTGGAATGCGGTGGCACCGAAGGTGAAGCTGAAGCCCTCGAACGTGTCGCCGTCGGCCAGGCCGCTGAACACGGTGCCGTCGCTCAGGCGCGTGGCCTGGAACAGGCCCGGGTTGGCCGGGTCTTCCTCGAGCAGGTACTCGCTGGCCTTCAGCACGGTTTCGTCCTGCAGCGTGAGCGTGATCTTGGCGATCGGGGCGCCGAAGCCGTCGAGCGCATTGGTCACCGCCGGCAGCGCGGGCGCGGCCTGCAGCTGGAACAGCGGATCACCCGGCGTGCCGGCCAGGTCGATGCCGAAGGACTGCTGGTCGTTCATCGCGGTGGCGAGGCTGGCGACCATCTGGCCCAGCCGGTTGCGCACGTCGACCAGGTCTTCGTTCTGGAACTTGATCAGCCCGGGGATCGCACCGGCGCCCAGCGTCTTGGGGTCCAGCGGCCGCAACTCGCCGGACACCACCATGCCGATGGAGACCCGCGCGGGGTCGAACTCGTCCTGCCGGGTGACCACGGTGTTGGTCAGGCCGCGCAGCACCAGGCTCTGGCCACGTCCCACGTACACGCTGATGCTGCCGTCCGGTGCGTTGACGGTCTCGATGTCGATCTTCTCGGAGATCTGCCCGATCAGCCGGTCGCGCGCGTCCATCAGGTCGTTGGGCGAGTGGCCGGTGGCCACCGCGGCGGTGATCTTCTTGTTCAGGTCGGCCACGCCGCGGGCGAAGGTGTTGACCTCGTCGACCGAGTTGCTGACCTCGTTGTACACGTTGGCCTGCAGCACCTCGATCTGGTCGCTGTACGAACGCGCCATCGAGGCGAAGTCTTCGGCCCGGGCGATGGTGGCCTGGCGCGCGGCCAGGTCGGCGGGCGCGGCGGCCAGGTCGGAGAACGAATTGAACAGTTGCGTGGCGGCATTGCCCAGGCCGCCGGCGCCGGTGCCGAAGGTGCCCTGCATCTGGTCCAGCATGGACAGGCGGGCCCGGTCGTAGGCCGCCACCGACTTGGTGGCCGCGGCCTGCGAGGTGAGGTAGGCGTCGTAGGCGCGCACGATGGTCTGCACCGTGACGCCGCGGCCCACGAAGCCGGCGCCGCTGAACTGGCCCTCGCTGGTGCCCAGCACCACCTCCTGGCGCGAGTAGCCGGGGGTGTTGGCATTGGCGATGTTCTGGCCGGTCGTCTGCAGTTGCAGGTAGGCCGCGGACATCGCGCGGGTGCCCAGTTGCATCAGCATCGACATGGTTCAGCTCCTGCGGGGGGTCCGGGTTCAGGCCTGCCCGCGCTGCAGGCGCAGCGTGGTGTCGATCACGCGCGTGAGCTTCGAGGCATAGGCGGGGTCGGTGGCATAACCGGCGCGTTGCAGGCCCTGGGCGAAGGCCTTGGCGTCGCCGCCGGCGTTCAGCACCGCCTGGTAGCGCGGGCTGTCCTTCATGAGCTTGGCGTAGTCGGCGAACGACTCTTCGTGGCTGGCATAGGCGCGGAACTTCTGCACCACCTTCTGCGCCCGGCCGCCGATGAACTCGGTCGTGGTCACGTCCACCGTGGGGCCGGTCCAGTGGGCACCGGCCTTGATGCCGAACAGGTTGTTCGAGTTCGTGCCATCGCGGCCGATGATCTCCTTCTTGCCCCAGCCCGTCTCGTGGGCCGACTGGGCCAGCATGAAGGCGGCCGGGATGCCGGTTTTCGCCTCGGCGGCCTGCGCGGCCTGGCTGTGCTGCTGCACGAAGCCGGCGGCGCTTTTCTCGGGAATCTTGGGCGTGCTGCCGGGCGGGGAGACGATCGGCAGGCTGGTGTTGGCAGGCTGGGTGCTCGGGATCGGGCCGGGCGAGAGGCCCATCTGGCGTTCGAGCTGCTTGGCGATGATGTCGGCCAGGCCGCCGCTCTGGCCGCTCATCTTGTTGGCCAGCTGCGCATCGAGCATCTCGGTGCCCAGCTTGGTGGCCTCGTTGTCCATCATGCCGCTGGACATGCTGGCTGCGCGCATGCTCTTGAGCAGCTCGTTCATGAACAGCGATTCGAACTGCTTGGCCGCCTCGCGCACGGCCGCCTTCGGGTCTTGCGCGGAGGTGCGGCGCAGGGCCTCGAGGCCGCGTGAATCGGTGGCCAGCGAGGTGGTCGGGATACTAGCCATGGCGAGCCTCAGATCACTTCGAGTTCGGCCTTGAGGGCGCCGGCGCTCTTCATGGCCTGCAGGATCGCCAGCAGGTCCTGTGGCGTGGCGCCCAACGAGTTGAGCGCCTTCACCACGTCGGACAGCTTGGCACCGGCGGGCAGCTGGATCAGCGAGCCGCCCTGCTGGGTGATGGCGATGTCGGTCTTCTCGGTGACCACCGTCTGCCCCTGGGGCGACAGCGGCCCGGGCTGGCTCACCACCGGCGTGGAGCTGATCGTCACCGAGAGCGAGCCATGCGCCACCGCGCATTCGGCCAGCGTGACGGCCTCGTTCATCACCACCGAGCCGGTGCGGGCGTTGAGCACCACGCGCGCCGCGGGCTTGGCCAGCGTGACGTTCAGGTCCTCGATGTCGGCAATGAAGCCCACCATGTCGGCATCGGCCGGCAGCCTCACGCGCACCACGCGGCCATCCACTGCCTGGGCGCTGCCCGGGCCCTTGGCCTCGTTGATGGCGCCGGCCACCGCGCGCGCGGTGTGGAAATCCTTGCTGTTGAGGTCCAGCTGCAGCACACCGCCCTGCCCCAGCGGCGTGGGCACGGCGCGTTCCACCGTGGCGCCTTCGGGGATGCGGCCGGCCGCGAGGTGGTTGATCTGCACCTTCGAGCCACCGGCCGAGGCGCCGGCCCCGCCGACGACGAGGTTGCCCTGCGCCATCGCGTAGATCTGCCCGTCGGCGCCCTTGAGCGGCGTGGCCACCAGCGTGCCGCCACGCAGGCTCTTGGCATTGCCCACCGAGGACACGTTGATGTCGATGCGCTGGCCCGGCTGCGAAAACGCGGGCAGGTCGGCCGTGATCAGCACCGCGGCCACGTTGCGCGGCTGCATCGTGGTGCCGGGCGGCACGGTGACGCCCATCTGCTGCAGCATCGAGGCCAGGCTCTGCGGCGTGAACGGTGCCTGGGTCGATTGGTCGCCCGTGCCGTCCAGGCCCACCACCAGGCCGTAGCCGGTGAGCTGGTTGCTGCGCACGCCCTGCACGCTGGCGAGCTCCTTGATGCGCGCGGCCTGCACCGGCCACCAGATGGCCGCGCTGGCGATCACGAAACTGGCGGTGATGACCCAGCGCAGCGCACGTTCGGGGTTGAAGGACATGGCAGCCTCAGATGGGCATGAGCGTGAGGAAGAAGCGCGAGAGCCAGCCCATGGACTGCGCCTCGGCCGCCTGGCCGCGACCGCGCTGCTCGACACGCACGTTGGCGATCTGCGTGCTCAGCACGCTGTTGCCGGGGGCGATGGAGCGGGGGTCCACCTGGCCCGAGAAGCGCAGCACGTCCACGTTGGCGTTGACGCCGATCTGCTTCTCGCCGGCGATGACCATGTGGCCGTTGGGCAGCACCTGCACCACGGTGGCGGTGATGGTGCCGGAGAAGTCGTTGCTGCTCTCGGTGACGCCCTTGCCCTCGAAGGTGTTGCTGTTGCTGCCGGCCGCGCCCATGCGGGCCAGGCGGGCGGCCCGCACGCCGGGCAGCGCGGTGATGCTGAAATCGGTCTCGCCGGACTTGTCCACCGAGCTGGTGGCCTTTTGCGTGGCCGAGACCTTCTCGGTGATCTGCACCACGATGGTGTCGCCCACCAGGCGCGCGCGGTGGTCTTCCACCAGCGGGCGGTAGCGGTCGGCCTGGAAGATGGCGCCGGTGGGCACCGGGGCGGGCGGCTGCGCGGCCGGGGCCGCGACGGCCGCGGCCGGCAGTGCCGGCGAAGGCACCACGTCGACCTGCGGCACACGCTGCAGGGCGACGCAGCCGCCGGCCAGGCTGGCCACGGCCAGCAGCGGGGCAAGGAGAAGGCGGGTGTTCATGGTTCAGCCGGGCCTGCGGGCGCGGTTCACAGCTGCGCCAGGCGCTGCAGCATCTGGTCGGAGGTCTGGATGGCCTTGGAGTTGATCTCGTAGGCGCGCTGGGTCTGGATCATCGAGACCAGCTCCTCGACCATGTTCACGTTGCTGGTTTCCACATAGCCCTGGGCCAGCGAGCCCAGGCCGTTGGACAGCGGCGCGCCGGTGCTCGGCGTGCCGGAGGCGGTGGTCTCGACGAACAGGTTCTCGCCCCGCGGGTCCAGCCCGGCCGGGTTGACGAAATGCGCGAGCTGGATCTGCCCCAGCGACTGCGTGGCGGTCTGGTTCGGCTGGGTGATCGACACCGTGCCGTCGGTGGCGATGGTGACGCTCTGCGCCGTGGCCGGCACGGTGATGCCCGGCTGCACCAGGTAGCCGTTCTGGGTGACGATCTGGCCCTGGGCGTTGAGCTGGAACGAGCCGTCGCGCGTGTAGGCGGTGGAGCCGTCGGGCATCTGGATCTGGAAGAAACCATGGCCCTTGACCGCCAGGTCCAGCGTGTTGCCGGTGTTCTGCAGGTTGCCCTGCGAGAAGTTGCGCGACATGGCCACCGGCCGCACGCCCACACCGATCTGCAACCCGGTGGGCAGCGTGGTCTGCTCCGAGCTGTTGGCGCCGGACTGGCGCAGGTTCTGGTACATCAGGTCCTCGAACACCGCGTGGCCGCGCTTGAAGCCATTGGTGGCGGTGTTGGCGAGGTTGTGGGCAATGGCGTCCAGCTGGGTCTGCTGGGCTTCCATGCCGGTCTTGGCAATCCACAGAGATCGCATCATGGCGACGCTCCTTCGGTCGTGATGCCACGATGATCCGGCGAACTTGAGGGTGCCGAAGACGCAAAAAGCGCCCGCTAGGGGGCGCTTCTCTCGGCCGGGGGCGTGGTGCGCGGCGTCAGCCGTTGCCCATGCCCAGCAGCTTGGTGGCGGCCTGTTCCTTGTCCTGCGCGCTTTGCAGCATCTTCATCTGCTGCTCGAACTGCCGCGCGGCGGAGATCATCGCCACCATGCTCTCGATGGCGCTGACGTTGCTGCCCTCGAGCGCGCCGCTCTGCAGCCGTGCGGTGGCATCGGCGGGCAGTTCCTCGGCGGCGCGGAACAGGCCGTCCGGCCCGCGCGTGAGCGGTGCCTCGGGCGTGACGAGCTTGAGCTTGCCCACCCCCTGCGGCCGGCCGTTGCCCACCTTGGCGGTGATGGTGCCGTCGCTGGCCACCTCCACCTGCGCGTTGGCCGGCAGCGTGATCGGGCCGCCGTCGCCCAGCACGGTGAGGCCGCCCGCGGTGGTGAGCAGGCCCTCGGTGTTGAGCTCCAGCGCGCCAGCGCGGGTGTAGGCCTCGGTGCCGTCGGTGCCCTGCACCGCGAGCCAGGCATTGCCCTTCATCGCCACGTCGAGCGCGCGGCCGGTGGCCTGGATGGGGCCGGCATCGGGCTTGTAGCCGGGGGTGGATTCGAGCGCGTAGACGCGTGTGCTGGCGCCCTCGCCCACCACCGGTGCGGCGCGGAAGGCCGCCAGCTCGGCCTTGAAGCCGGTGGTGGAGGCATTGGCCAGGTTGTGGGCCACCACGTCCTGGCGCTGCATCGTCGCCTTCGCGCCGGCCATCGCCAGGTAGATCATGCGGTCCATGGTGTGCCCCTTGCCTGCGCCTCAGCCCCTGCTCATCAGCGGAGGTTCACCAGGGTCTGCAGCACCTGGTCTTCGGTCTTGATGGTCTGCGCATTGGCCTGGTAGGCGCGCTGCGCGGTGATCATGTTCACCAGCTCGGCCGTGAGGTCGACGTTGGACTCTTCCAGCGCACCCGATTGCAGCGCGCCCAGCGAGCTGGAGCCCGGCTCGCCGCGGATGGCCGCGCCCGAGGAAAAGGTCTCGGCCCACAGGTTGCCGCCGGTGGGCGCCAGGCCCTGCAGGTTGGTGAAGTCGGCCAGCTGCAACTGGCCCACGATGTTGGCGCGGCCGTTCGAGTAGGTGGCCTTGATGACGCCCGAATCGTCGAACTGGATGCCGGTGAGCTCGCCGGCGGCGTAGCCGTCCTGCGTGAGCTCGTTGACGCCGAAGCTCGACGCGTACTGCGTGGACTTGGCCATGTCCAGCGGCAGGTCGTCGAACAGGAAGGCCGCGGCCGCATCCAGCGGCGGCGTGCGCGGGTCGACGATGTCCATCGTCGCGTTCGTGCTGGCCGAGAGCGCGCCGTCCACGTCGAAGGTGAGCGAGGTGATCAGGCCGGTGCCGCCGGCACCGTCGATCGGCACGTCGTTGATGGTGCCGAACACGTCCCAGGCATTGGCGCCAGTCTTGCGGTAGTAGTAGGTCATCGTCAGGGGCGCGCCCTGCGAGTCGTACAGCGTCTGCGAGGTGGAGTAGTTGTAGGTGTCGGGCAGCGTGAAGTCCATCGCATCGGTGGGGGCGTCCTGGCGCGCGTCCAGGTTCATCGTGATGCGGATGCCGTTGTAGGCCGCGCCCACGCCGGCGCCGGTGGCCGCGGGCTTGCCGCCGGTGTCGCCCTTGAGCGAGATGGTGGTGGCCTCGCCGGTGGCGCGGTTGGTCACCGCGTCCCACTTGCGGGCCAGCAGCTTCAGGCCCGCGGTGTCCACCACGTAGCCGTCGCGGTCCACCTTGAACTGGCCGCTGCGCGAGTACATCACCTGGCCGATGGGCGTGTCGCCGTTGGTGCGCTGCAGTTGGAAGAAGCCACGCCCGTTGATCGCCAGGTCCATGGCGTTCTCGGTGGTGGCGATGTTGCCCTGCGTGAACTGCTGCGCCACCGCGGTGACGTTGACGCCGATGCCCGCCGCGTTGCCGCCGGCGGCGTTCAGCGAGGTGGCATACACCGCCGCGAATTCAGCGCGCGAGCCCTTGAAGCCGAAGGTGTTGGCGTTGGCAATGTTGTTGCCGATGACCGACAGGTTCTTGCTGGTCGAGTTCAGGCCGGACAGACCTTGCTGGAAAGACATGGTGTGCTCCTTGGTGGATGCGCGGGAATGATCCGGGGCGGTCGGATCAGGAAATGCCCTTGACGTCGGCGTACTTCACGACGCCGTGATTGAAGGTTTCGAGGCTGAGCTGGCCTGCATCGTTGTAGACCGCGGCCACGCCGTCGGCCACCAGCGGCTTGCTCTCCACCATCTTGGCGGCGGACATCGCCGTCACGGTGAAGGTGAAACCGGTGTTCTGCTTCGGGTCCTTGTTCTGCCACTCGAAGCTGTGGCGGCCGGAGGCGGCAGCGCCGAGCTCAAGCGTGTCCACCACCTTGCCGGCGGCGTTCTTGATCTGCACCTTCACCGAATCGGCCGGGCCGGCCAGCTCGAAGCCGGCGGCGGTGCTGCCGTCCTCGGCCAGCGTGAGGTCGTTGCCGTTGACGAGCACGGTCTTGCCCACCAGGCCGGCGGCTTCGAGCGACTGCGACTGCAGCAGCATCGAGCTCATTGCCCCGATGGACTTGTTCAGGTCGTCGATGCCGCTGACGGTGCTGATCTGCGCCATCTGCGTGGTGATCTCCGCGTTGTCCATCGGATTGAGCGGGTCCTGGTTCTGCATCTGCGTGACCAGCAGCTTCAGGAAGCGGTCGGTCTGCTCGCTGGCGCTGAGTGTCTTGCTCGCGCCGCTGGCGGCCTGCACCTGGCTGGCCAGGTTGTTGGTCGAGCTGGTGGTGCCGGTGGTGGTGCTCATGTCGGGTTCCGATCGGTCGGCCGCTCAGGCGGTGGCTCAGCCCTGCCCGAGCTGCAGCGTCTTCAGCAGCAGGCTCTTGGCGGTGTTCATCACTTCGATGTTGTTCTGGTACGAGCGCGAGGCCGAGATCATGTTGACCATCTCCTCCACCGCGTTGACGTTGCTGTAGGTGACATAGCCCTGCGCGTCGGCGCCCGGGTGCCGCGGGTCGTGCACGCGGCGGCCGGGGGTGTTGTCTTCCACCACGTTGGCCACGCGCACGCCGGCGGCCGCGGGGCCGCCGTTGGCCACCTCGCCCATCAGCGTGGTCTGGAACACCACCTGGCGTGCCTTGTAGGCCTGGCCGTCGGGGCCGGCCACCGTGTCGGCATTGGCCAGGTTGGAGGCCACCGTGTTCAGCCGCTGGCTCTGGGCGCTGACGGCGCTCCCGGAGACATCGAAGATCTTGAACATGCTCATGGCTCAGCCCTCTCGTCAGCCCTGGGTCGGGCTGCGCATCGCTTCGGTCAGGTTGCGCACGCTGCCGTTGATGAAGCGCAGCGTGGCCTCGTACTTCACCGCGTTCTCGGCAAAGGCCGCGCGCTCGCGGTCCAGGTCCACGGTGTTGCGGTCCAGGCTGTCCTGCGGGCCGGTGGCGTAGAGCAGCTCGTCTTCGTTGCGTGCGCCGGCGGCCACGCTCAGGTGGCCGGCATGCGTGGTGGCCAGCGCGCCGGGCACGGCCTGGGCCGTGCCGCCCGGGGCGTTGAGCGTGGCCGTGGCCTCGCGCAGCGCCTTGGTGAAATCCATGTCGCGTGCCTGGTAGCCCGGGGTGTCCGCATTGGCGATGTTGCTGGCCAGCAGGCGTTGGCGCTCGGCCCGCAGCGTGAGCGCCTGGGCATGGAAATCGAGCGTGGAGGTCAGGCGTTGCATGGCGTGGGCACTGTCGGGCGTTCGGGGCTGGCAGCGGGATGAGGGTTTCGATGCGAAGCCATTGTGGGCAGCCACCGGGTGAACATGAGCCGGAATAGACGGCACATCACCCGGCATTTCGCGCCACCGGCAGCAGGCCCGCCCGGCCACCATGGCGGCATGCAGAAGATCGCCGATGTCTCGCGCGCCGCGCGCGCCCTGCCTGTGGTGTGCGGGCTGGCCCTGGCCGCCGCGGCCGGCCTGGCGCGGGCCGAGCCCTCGGCCGTGGATGCGGTGCTCGCGCAGCAGTTGCAGCGGCTGGCCGGTGATTCCGCCGGCCAGGCCCTGGGCGCCGGTGCCGGGCCGGTGCGCGTAGAGGTGGAGCTGGGCCAGCTCGACCCGCGCCTGAAGCTCGCGCCCTGCGACCAGATCCAGCCCTACCTGCCCACCGGGCTGCGGCCGTATGGCCGCACCCGCATCGGCCTGCGCTGCCTGCAGGGCCCGACCAAGTGGAACGTGTACCTGCCGGTCACGGTGAAGCTGTATGCGCAGGCGCTGGTGGCTGCCAGCGCGCTGCCGGCCGGCACGGTGCTGGAGGCCGGGCACCTGCAACGCGCCGAGGTCGATCTGGCCGCCGGCCCCGACCCGGTGCTCACCCAGCCGGCCATGGCGCTGGGCCGCGCGCTGGCCCGCCCGCTGCCCGCGGGCCAGGCGCTGCACCGTGGCGACCTGCGGGCGCGCCAGTTCTTCAATGCCGGCGACCTGGTGCGCGTGGTGGCCGTGGGCCCGGGCTACGCGGTCAGTGTCGAGGGCCAGGCCGTCAGCCCCGGCATCGAGGGCCAGACGGCCCGCGTGCGGGTGGAATCCGGGCGCATCCTCAGTGGCCTGCCCACCGCCGAGCGGCGGCTGGAGCTCGCACTTTGAGCATTTGCCGCAGAATACCGGGGGCACCGGCATGGCCCCCTGAATCGGGGGGGCGATGAAAAGAATGTGCGAAAGCCCTAAAGTCCCCGAAATGCGGGCCGATACCCCGAGCATGTCTCAGGGCAAAGTCAGGTGACCCGCCCTGTTGGAGTCCACCATGAAGATCGGTTCTCTCGAAAACAAGGCGGCGGTTTCCCCCACCGTCACCGAACGCAAATCCGCGCCAACCCAGAAGGGCGGCAGCGGCAACGCGGCCGAGCCGAGCGCCAAGGTCGAGTTGTCCGCCGGGGCATTGATGGGTGCTGCCGAGGGTGACAGCACGGCCGTGTTCGATGCAGCGAAGGTGCAGCGCATCTCGGACGCCATCCGGGATGGCAAGTTCGAGGTCAATGCCGAGGCCATCGCCGACAAGCTGATCGCCAATGCCCACGAGTTGCTGACGCCGAAGTCGCGCGGTTGACACCGCGCGCGCCCCGACGCCCACTGTCCTTCAACCCACGGGTCGACGCCGCATGATCACCACCCCCATCGAGCACCAGGCCCTCGCGCAGACCAGCGAGCTCGAACACGCCGTGGCGACCGTGGAGCAGGGTTTGAACAACCTGGCCGAATCGCTGCGCGAGCGCAATGCGCCCGCGGTGGAGATGCACGCCAACGAACTGCACCGCGCGCTGGCCGCCGCGGTGCAGCGCTTCATGCATGCCGCCCGCAACGGCGGCGTGCCCGAACCCATGCGCCGCCGCCTGGCGCGCGCCAGCGCCCAGGTGGCCTCGCAACGCGAAGCCCTGGCGCGCGCCACCGCCGCGCTTGACCGCGCGATCGACGTGCTGATGCCCGACAACAGCCCGGGCGCCGGCCTCTACGGCGCACGCGGCCTGCCCGAAGGCAGCCGCACGACCGGCTCCTACACCGCCTGAGCCCGACGGGCCGTTCCGGGGGCACTGCCCCTCGGATCGGCAAAAACGCGGCCCGCGGCGCACCGCAGCGCCCTAACCCGCACCTGCCACGGGTGCGGATAAGCGACATCCCCGGTTGCCCACCCGTGCCTGCGCAGGCACACTCGCATACGACCCCACCTCTTCCAACGCGCGGACGGGCACGAATTCGGCCGCCACCACAAGAGGTCGTCGAAAATTGGGATTCGCAGTACGCGGGCCGCGCACGCGGCAGGGCTCGGCCATGGCCACGGACGGTGAAACACTGCCGTGGGCCGACCTCGAAGCGCCACCCGTGCCGCCCGCCGCGGCTACGCGCAGCGTGCATCGCCTGGGCCTGGTGCTGGGCCTGCTGGCCGCCCCTGCCGGGGTGCTGGCCGCCTTCCTGCTGAGCCCGCTGCTCACCCACGAACCGCTCGACGCCGCCTCCCGCAGCCAGCTGACCCAGGGCCTCTGGGCCGCCGCGCTGTGCGTGCTGCTGCTGTGCGCGCTGGTGGCCAGCCTGTGGCGCTCGCAGCGGCTGGCCGCCCGCACGCTGCGCCAAACCGTGAACGAGCTGCGCCGCGGCGCCTGGGAATCGGCCGTGGCCGGCCTGCGTGAACCGCGCCGCGCGGCCGTGCCCTCGGCCTTTGGCGACCTGGCCACGCAGGTCGAGGGCGTGCTGGGCGAATCCGAGCGGCGCTGGCGCGCCCGTGCCGAGCTGTCCACCGACTGGTACTGGGAGCTCGACCAGCGGCTGCGCCTGTCCAGCCTGTCGGCCGATGCGCCGATCGCCAAACCCGCGGGCCGCGCGCTGGGCGATCTGCTCGGCCGCCGCCACGACGAGCTGGGCTTCTGCCAGCCGCCCGCGATGGGCTGGCATGCCTTCCATGAGCTGCTGGCTCGGCAGGAGCCCTTCCGCGACATCGAGATCGCCGTCACCGGCCTGGGCACGCTCGAGCACGGCTGGGTGGCGCTGAGCGGGCGGCCACGCCTGCACCGCGATGGCAGCTTCGCCGGCTACGAAGGCGTGGCGCGCGACATCACCGCACCGAAGCAGGCCTTCCGCCGGCTGCAGGCGAGCGAGCAGCGCTACGCGGTGATGGCCGGCCTGTCGGCCGACTGGTACTGGCAGACCGACGCCGAGCACCGCTTTCCGCCGCCTTCCAACGAGATGCTGCGCCGCTTCGGCACGCTGGTGCAGCGCAATGCCGGCAAGACACGCTGGGAGGCCTACCCCGAGGCCTTGTCGCCCGCGCAATGGGAGGCCCACCGCGCCGAGCTCGATGCGCGCCAGCCCTTCCGCGCGCTGGAGTTCGCGGTGCAGCGTGACGATGGCCGCACGATCTGGCTTGCGCTGGCGGGCGCGCCCCGCTTCGACGAGCGGGGCCAGTTCATCGGCTACCACGGCGTGGGCCGCGACATCACGCTGCGCAAGCTCACCGAGCAGATGCTGGTGCAGCACAACCGCGAACTGCAGCTGGCCGTGACCGCCCGCACCCGCGAGCTGGAGCAGGCCAACCGCGACCTGGACGCCTTTGCGCGCCAGCTGGCCCACGAGCTGCGCACGCCCATCGGCCACGTGCAGGGCCTGGCCGAGCTGCTGCGCCAGCGGCTGGGCGAGCGCCTGGGCACCGGTGAAGGCGAGTTGCTGGACCTGCAGGCCCGCGCCGCGCACGAGATGCTGCACACGCTGGAAGCGCTGCTGGAGCTGGCCCGCTCGTCCAGCGCCGCGATCGAGCGCCAGCACCTGGACCTGAGCGCGCTGGCCGAAGAGGTGATCGCCGGCCTGCCGGTGCTCGAGCGGGCCGCGCCGGTGCAGTGGCAGGTGCAGCCGGGCCTGTCGGCCCATGCCTCGCCGCCGCAGCTGCGCATCGTGCTGCAGAACCTGCTGGGCAACGCGGCCAAGTTCACCCGCCACGTGCCGCGGCCGCTGGTGCGCCTGGTGGGCGAGCGCGACGCCGAGGGCCGGCTGCTGCTCACCGTGGCCGACAACGGCGCCGGCTTCGACGCCGAACAATCGGAGCGCCTGTTCCAGCCCTTCCAGCGCCTGCACAGCGAGCAGGAGTTCGGTGGCACCGGCATCGGCCTGACCATCGTGCAACGCATCGTGCAGCGCCATGGCGGGCGCATCCGCGCCAGCGGTGCGCCCGGCCAGGGCGCGAGCTTCAGTTTCAGCCTGGGGCCGCACGCCCTGCTGGGCGCGGACGAGGCCGAGCAGCCCACCGAACCCGGCGCGCTGGCACCGCAGCGCGGCGTGCCCAGCGTCGCGGGCTGAAGGCACGAGGCCTGCCGCAGGCGGCCTGAAAACGCGAAGGCCGCCCGCAGGCGGCCTGAAAACACGAAGGCCGCCCGCAGGCGGCCTGGTGCTCACGGAAGGCGCCGCTTCACCACTCGCGCAGGCGGCTGCGCAGGCGCGCGATGCTCTGGCTGTGCAGCTGGCACACGCGGCTCTCGGTCACCTTCAGCACCGCGGCGATTTCCTTCAGGTTCATGTCGTGCTCGTAGTACATGCTCATCACGTACTGCTCGCGCTCGGGCAGGTTCTTGATGGCCTCCACCAGCGCGGCGCGCATGCGGTGGTCGTTCAGCAGCGACAGCGGGTTGGCGCTCTCGTCCACCACGTGGCGGTCGAGGTAGTCGTCGTCGCCGTCGTCACCGGTCATGTCCTCCAGGTACACCAGCTGGGTGCCGCGCACCTTGCCCAGCAGTTCCTGGTAGTCGCCCAGCGTGAGGCCCATCTCCTTGGCGATCTCGCCCTCGCTGGGGGCACGGCCCAGGCGCTGCTCGAGCTTGTGCACCGCGGTCTCGATCGAGCGCTGGTGGCGGCGGTCGCCGCGGCTCATCCAGTCGCTGCCGCGCAGCTCGTCGAGCATGGCGCCGCGGATGCGCTGGGTGGCGAAGGTCTCGAACTGCACGCCCTGCGCCGAATCGAATCGCGACAGCGCGTCGGACAGGCCGATCATGCCCACTTGGATCAGGTCGTCGAGTTCCACGTTGGCCGGCAGCTTCGCGATCATCTGGTGGGCCAGGCGGCGCACCAGCGGGCTGTACTGCTTGAGCATCGCGTTGGCGTCGAGGCGGCCTTTGGCGGTGTACATGGATAGGGCTCCGGACATATCAGTTCACTCGGCGGGCCGCGGCGTCCCGGCGCGCGGCATCCACCCGGGCGTACGGCGCCCCGGCGGAGGTTTCGGGCTGTTCGTCACCGCCGCGCAGCTGGCTCATGGCCAGGCGGCACAGCGCGGGCGACAGGGGCTCGCGTTCGTCGGCCAGCGGGTCGGCCAGCGCCCAGTCGGTGATCACGGCACCGAGGAAGCGGTCGGCACATTCGGCCAGGCGCTCTGCAATGCGCGGCACGCGCGGCGAGGCACCGTCGGCGGCCAGCATCAGGTCGAAGGTCATCACGCCCAGGCGCTGGGTCAGCAGCTTCATCGAGGCGTAGGCATGGGTCAGGCTCTCGGGCGCATCGGCCGCCTGCAGGATGGGGCGCGGCAGCCGGCGCGCGAACAGGCGCGCCAGGTCGGTGGCGCCGGCATGCACCAGCACCACATCGGCCCGCGGCGCGGCTTCGGCCAGCGCGCCGAGAAAGGCGCTGGTGCTGCCGCGTGCATCCAGGTGGCGCATCGGCAGGCCGCGCGCGGCGAGGTAGGACACGCTGGGCGACAAGGGTTCGATGCAGGCGGAAAGATCCACCAGCGCGAGCTCGTGCGCGGCCGAGGCGCTTTCGGCGGCATCCACCACCAGGGTGTGCAGCTGGGCCTCGGCGAAGGCGGCGCACAGGCGCTCCATCGCCACGCCGCCGAAGGCCACGTGCCGGTTGTGCACCAGCGGCACGAAGCGCTGGCGCTGGGCCGCGAACAGCTGGCGCAGGCCGTGGGCCTGGTCCAGGGGCGCGCTGCGGGGGCTCATGAAGTCGTGCATGGAAGCGTGAAGGGGGCAGCCGTGCGGGTTGGGGGCCAAGGGGCTCAGAGTTGCGCCGCGGCGCTGCTGACCGCATGGCGGCCGGCGAAGATCAGGTTCACCTCGCCCGCATCCAGCCGCCACGAGGAGCCGCCGCCGCCGCGCAGCACGCGCTGCACCAGCGCCTGGGCCGACAGGCGGTGCCAGTCTTCGGGCACGCGCTGGCCGTTGGCCACGCCCACCACCTTGCACTTGTGGCGGATCACCGCGTCCAGCGCGGGCCCGAGCTTGACGGCCTCGTCGAGCTTGCTGATCACGATGCCGCGGCAACTGGCGGCGCCGTAGGCCACCATCACGTCTTCCACCGTCTCGCCCTGCGCGGCGGCGTTCACCACCAGCAGCTTCTGGATCGAGCGGTGCGAGAGCATCTCCAGCAGCTCGCGGGTGCGGGTGTCCCGCTGGGCCATGCCGGCGGTGTCGATCAGCACCATCTTCTTGGCCGACAGCAGCTCCAGCAGGTCTTCCAGCGAGGCGCGGTCGTGCGCGGTGTGCACCGGCACGCCGAGGATGCGGCCGTAGGTGCGCAGCTGCTCGTGGGCGGCCACGCGGTAGGCGTCCAGCGTGATCAGGCCCAGGTTCGCGGCGCCGTGCTTGGTGGCAAAGGCCGCGGCGATCTTGGCGGTGGAGGTGGTCTTGCCCACGCCGGTGGAGCCGATCATCGCGAACACGCCGCCCTGGTCTTCGATGCCGGACTCGCGCTCGTCGGTGATCACGTTGCGTTCCAGCACGCTGGCGGCCCAGGCCATCTCGTCGGTGGTGTCGGCCGGCAGGCTGGCCACCAGCTTGCGGATCAGCGCGGGCGACAGGCCGCTGTCGAGCAGGCGCTGCGAGAGCTCGGCCTGGCGCGGGTTGCGCTGCAGCTTCTCCATGAAGGCCAGCATGCCGAAGCGTTCTTCGATCAGGTGCTTCATCGAGCGCAGCTCACCCAGCATCTCGGTGCGTTCACGCTGGGCCGAAAGGTCGATGCGGGGCGCGGGCTCGGGTTCGGCCAGGCGCACCTCGTCGCGCAGCACCGGCACCTCGCGGCGCGGCGTGGCGGCGGCCGGGGCGGCGGCGCGGCGGATCGGCGCCTCGGCCGCGGCCAGCGCGGCGGCGGACATCGGGCCCTGCTCGATCTCGGCCTGGCGGCGCTTGAGCATGCGCTCGCGCACATAGTCCTGGAAGGTGAGCGTGCTCATGCCCAGGGCTTCCACGTCCTTCTCGACGGCGGCGTCCAGCCCGCCTTCGAGGCGCGGCTCGATGCGCTCGCGCGCGGCGCGCTGCGCCAGCGTGGGCCGGGGTTCGGTGCGGCCGCGCTGCGGCGCGGCTTCCTGGCGCAGCACCGGGATCTGGTGCTCGGCCACGCGGGCGGCACGCAGGTCCACCTCGGCGCCGGTGTGGCCGGCCACCGAGTTGGGCACCTGGGGCGCACGCGGGTCGCCGCTGGGCGCGCGTTGCGGCCGGGCTGCCGCGGGCGCGGCGGCAGCGGCACGCACGGTGGGCGCGCCGGCGGCGGCGCGTTCGATCTGCTGCAGGCCGTCCGGTGCCATGGCCAGCACCTCCACGCCATCGGCGCCGGGGCGCGTGGACAGCACGACCGCATCGTCACCCAGGGCCTGCTTCACCAAGGCGAGGGCCTCGCGAGAGGTTTTGGCCGTAAAGCGCTTGACGTTCATGTCGTGCCTCCGATGATCGAGCCGATCCGGATCGAGTGGGTCTCAGGAATCTCGCTGTGGCCCAGCACCTTCAGGCGCGGGGCGGAGCGGCGCAGCAAGCGGGCCATCTGGGAGCGGATCAGGTCCGGCACCAGCAGGCAGGCCGGGTGGCCCATGTCTTCGGCGCGGCGCGCGGTGTTGGCGGCCTCGCGGGTGAGGGTGTCGGCCACGCCGGGGTCCAGCGCCACGCCGTGCGGCGAGGTCAGGGCCTGCGTGACCAGGCGTTCGAGTTCGGGTTCGAGCGCGATCACGTCGAGCTCGCGGGTGGGGCCGTAGATCTGCTGCACGATCACCGGCGCCAGGTGGATGCGGATGCGGCGGGCCAGCTCGCCGGGGTCGGTAACGGTGGCGGCGTGTTCGGCCAGGCACTCGACGATCGAGCGCATGTCGCGGATGTGCACGCCTTCTTCCAGCAGCAGCTGGAGCACCTTCTGCACGGTAGCGATGCCGACCATCTTGGGGATCACGTCTTCGATGAGTTTCGGGGCCAGTTTGGTGACGTGTTCGACAAGGGATTGGGTCTCCACCCGACCCAGCAACTTGGCAGCATTCACCTGCATCAAGTGTGAAAGATGGGTAGCCACGACGGTCGAGCAATCAACCACCGTAAATCCATTCATTTGGGCCATCTCGCGCTGGCGCTCCTCGATCCACACCGCGGGCAGGCCGAAGGCGGGGTCGATGGTGGCCGTGCCGGGCAGCTTGATGCTCGCGCCGCCGGGGTTGATGGCCAGGAACATGCCCGGGTAGGCCTCGCCCTCGCCCACCACGGCGCCGCGCAGCATCACGCGGTAGAGGCTGGGCTTGAGCTCCAGGTTGTCGCGGATGTGCACCGGCGGCGGCAGGAAGCCCACCTCCTGCGCGAACTTCTTGCGCACGCCCTTGATGCGGCTGAGCAGGTCGCCCTGGCGCGCCTTGTCCACCAGCGCGATGAGGCGGTAGCCCACTTCCAGGCCCAGCGTGTCCACCGGCTGCAGGTCGTCCCAGCTCGCCTCGGCATTGGCCGGCGGCTCGGGCCGGGCGATCGGGGCCGGTGCCTCCTTGGCCACGCGCTCGCGCTCGGCCAGCACCCAGGCCAGCCAGCCGATGCCGCCGGCGATGAGCAGGAACACCACGTGCGGCATGCCCGGGATGATGCCCAGCGCCGCGATGATGCCGCTGGTGATGGCCAGCGCCTTGGGGCTGGAGAACACCTGCTTGCGGATCTGGCTGCCGATGTCGGTGTCCTTGCCCACGCGCGAGACCACCATGG
Organism: Burkholderiales bacterium; assembly: GCA_016213205.1. Taxonomy (GTDB): domain Bacteria; phylum Pseudomonadota; class Gammaproteobacteria; order Burkholderiales; family Burkholderiaceae_C; genus Pseudaquabacterium. The sequence continues at coordinate 7,576 of JACRAZ010000042.1, read as the reverse complement.
CCGCGGCCACCGAGATCAGCAGCGCCGGGATCTGCGCCACCAACGCATCGCCCACGGCCAGCAGGATGTAGCTCTCGGCGGCCTGGCCGGCCGACAGCCCGTGCTGGGCCACGCCGATGATGAAGCCGCCGATGATGTTGATGACGAGGATCAGGATGCCCGCGATCGCATCGCCGCGCACGAACTTGCTGGCACCGTCCATCGAGCCGAAGAACTCCGCCTCCTCGCCCACCTCGGCGCGGCGGCGCTTGGCTTCCTTCTCGTCGATCAGGCCGGCGTTCAGGTCGGCGTCGATCGCCATCTGCTTGCCGGGCATCGCATCCAGCGTGAAGCGCGCGCCGACCTCGGCGATGCGCTCGGCGCCCTTGGTGACGACGATGAAGTTGATGACCACCAGGATCGCGAACACGATCAGGCCGACGGCGAAGTTGCCGCCGATCAGGAAGTGGCCGAAGGACTCGATCACCTTGCCCGCGGCCGCGGTGCCGGTGTGGCCTTCCATCAGCACCACGCGGGTGGAGGCCACGTTCAGCGACAGCCGCAGCAGCGTGGTGACCAGCAGGATGGTGGGAAACGCGGCGAAGTCCAGCGGCCGCAGCATGTGCGAGGCCACCAGCATCACCATCAGCGCCAGCGCGATGTTGAAGGTGAAGAACAGGTCCAGCGCAAAGGCCGGCAGCGGCAGCACCATCATGGCCAGCACCATGACGATGAAGGCCGGCGCCATCAGCGCCCGGAGCACCCCGGCGCGGGGGCCGACGAACATTTGCAGGCGGGCCAGGAACGGGTTCATCAGGACCGCCCGGCCGTTCCGAAGGTCCTGAACTCCCCTTGGCACAAGCGAAGCGCCGGGCACGCCTGCGCCAGGGGCTGCGAACGAAGTGAGCTGGGGGGCACCATGACAGAGGATTGTTCCGGGCGCACCGGAAATCTTTAGCCCGATAAGCGGGGGGAAAGCTCGCCTGATGCAGGCACCCGCCGTGGCGCCGCTGCCGCGGGACTCACGCGTCTTCGTCGGCGATGTCGTCGTTGGCCGCGGGCTTGTTCGCCGGGTCCAGGTCCGCCGGCACCACGATGGGCGGCAGCTCGCGTGGCATCGCCCCGCGCCCGGCCAGGGCCGCGCGCAGCTGGTACACGTAGGCCAGCACCTGCGCCACGGCCTGGAACAGGCGGGCGGGCACTTCCTGGTCCACCTCGGTGTGCGCATACAGCGCACGCGCCAGCGGCGCCGCCTGCAGCACCGGCACCTTGGCCTCGCGTGCGATGTCGCGGATGCGCATGGCCAGCAGGTCGGCGCCCTTGGCCACCACGATCGGTGCGGCGGCCTTGCCGTCGTCGTACTTCAGCGCCACCGCGTAGTGGGTGGGGTTCATCACCACCAGGTCGGCACCGGGCACCGCGGCGAGCATGCGCTTCTTGGCCATCTCGCGCATGCGCGCCTTGACCTTGGCCTTGACCTCCACGTTCCCTTCGGCGTCCTTGTACTCCTGCTTCATTTCCTGGTGGCTCATCTTCAGCCGCTTCAGGACCATGAAGCGCTGCAGCGGCACGTCCACCGCGGCAAACACGGCCAGCGCCAGCACCAGCAGGCCCAGCCCGCCCAGCAGCGCCCCGGCGGTGTGCTGCAGTGCCTTGGGCAGCGGCATCGCCAGCGCGTCGTGGAAGTCGGCCAGGTGCGACTTCAGGTAGAAAAACCCGATCACACCCAGCAGCAGGGCCAGGAAGCAGGCCTTGCCAACCTGCGCCAGGTGCTCGGCGGACACCAGGCGGCCCAGGCCGGACAGCGGGTCGAGCTTGCTGAACTTGGGGGCCAGCGGCTTCATCGTGAAGTTCCAGCCGCCCGAGGCGATGCCCGAGGCGAGCGCCAGGCCCGCCCCGATGGCGCCCAGCGGCACCAGCACCATCAGCCAGGCCCAGGTGAGCTCGGCCAGGCGCTGCGTCAGCACATCGGGCTGGGCCAGCAGCTTGGCATCGAAGCGCAGGCCGGTGCCCAGCAGCTTCTGCAGCCACAGGGCCAGCGGGGGCGCAAACGCCACCAGCAGCGCCCCGCCGCCGCCCACCATGGCCAGGTGGGCCAGGTCGCGCGAGCGGGCCACCTGCCCGTCTTCGCGGGCCTTGCGGATCTTTCGTTCTGAGGCGGGTAGGTTGCGGTCTTGTGCGTCAGCCATGGCAGCGCGCGCCGGGCCGAAGTGCCCTGCGCCCTGCCATGGTGCCCCTGGCCGCGCGGCGGCGCGCCGGGAAATGGGCGGGTTTGCACCAGCTTATCCGCGCCGGCGCCGCCCAGGGGCCCTGGAAAGCGGGAAAAAGTGCCGATTTGCCGGCCAGATCCGCTGGCGGCTCAAGTTCGCCATCGGCCACCCGATATCCCGACGAAGGCTGTGTCGAAGGCAGGCCCGGGAGGCAACTCCCGGCCGACCGCGACCCGCCCAGACGACACCCAGATAGACCCGCTGACCTGCAGTCCAGCCTTTCGCCTAAGGAACACACCATGGCAAGCGCATTCACCGGCAAGACCACGACCGAAGTCGCGGCACTGACCACGACCGAAATTGCCGCGATGACGACGGAAGACTGGGCCGGCATCAGCGCCACCCAGGTGCCAGCGCTCACGGTGACGCAGATCCCGCACATGTCCACCAGCGGCCTGCGGGTGCTGACCGACGCGGCGGTGGCGGCCTTCGAGACCACCGACCTGAACACGCTGAGTGCCACGCAGTTCAATGCGTTCACCGCCAGCCAGATCACGGCGCTGGGCACCACGCAGTTCAGCACGCTGAGCACCACCCTGCTGGACAGCTTCACCACCACCCAGATGCGCGCCGTCGAAGGCACCGACCTGGCGGCCGTGGGCACCACCGCACTGAACACGCTCACGGCCACGCAGATCGGCGCCGTGACCGCCAGCGCGCTGGCCAGCATCACCACCACCCAGATGGCCTCGCTCAGCGGCACGCTGGTCGGCGGCCTGACGACGGCGCAGATCGCCGGCCTGGGCACCACCACGCTGAACGCGCTGACCGACACCCAGTTCGCCGGCCTGACGACGACCCAGCTGCGCTCGATGACCGTCACCCAGGTGGCCGCGCTGGAGACCACCGACCTGGCCGCCATCCCGACCGCGCGCATCCCGGGCCTGAGCACGACCCAGATCGATGCGCTCACCACCACCCAGATGGCCGGCCTGAGCGCCGCCCAGTTCGGCGCCTTCTCCAGCTCGCAGCTGCGGGCCATCCCGGCAGCCGACCTGGCCACCGTGAGCACCACGCAGCTCGCCGGCCTGGGCAGCGGCCAGATCGCCGCGCTCACCGCCACGCAGGTGGATGGGCTGGGCACCACGCAGCTCGTGTCACTGTCGGCCACGCAGGTGGCCGCGATGACCACCGCCCAGCTCTCGGGCCTGAGCAGTGGTGACCTCAACAGCTTCACCACCAGCCAGTTCGCGGCGCTGCGCACCAGCCAGATCGCCGGCCTCACCGCCAGCCAGGTGGGCGCGCTCGAAACCAGCGACCTGTATGCGCTGGGCACGAGCCAGATCCGTGGCTTCACCACCACCCAGATCGAGGCGCTGACCACCAGCCAGTTCGACGCCCTGTCCGGCACCCAGGTGGCCGCGCTCACCAGCGGCCAGCTGCGCGCGATTCCCAACGCCGACATCGCCGCCGTCAGCACCACGCAGCTCGGCTCGCTGGGCACGGCGCAGATCGCCGGCCTCACCGCCGCACAGGTGGATGCGCTCACCACCAACCAGCTCGTGTCGCTGTCGGCCACGCAAGTGGCGGCGATGACCACCGCGCAGCTCGCCAACCTGGGCACCACCGACCTCAATGCGCTGACGACGACCCAGTTCGCCGCGCTGCGCACGAGCCAGATCGCCGGCCTCACGGCCACCCAGGTGGGCAGCCTCGAGACCACCGACCTCGCCGCCCTGGGCACGAGCCAGGTGCGCGGCTTCACCACCACCCAGCTCGATGCGATGAGCACCGCGCAGCTGGCCAGCTTCTCCACCACGCAGTTCGGCGCGCTCACCAGCAGCCAGATGCGCGGCATCTCCACCTCTGACCTGGCAGCGCTGGGCACCACCACGCTGGCGGGCCTGAGCACCGCGCAGATCGCCGGCCTCACCACCGCGCAGGTGGAAGGCCTCACGAGCAACCAGCTCGTGGCCCTGGGCACCAGCCAGGTGGCCGCGTTCACCAGCGTGCAACTGCGCGCGCTGGACACGGCCGACCTGAACAGCCTGACCACCACCGAGTTCGCCGCGCTGCGCAGCTCGCAGCTCAATGCGCTGACCACCACGCAGGTGAACAACCTCGAGACCAGCGACCTGGCCGCGCTGAGCACCGCGCAGATGCGCGGCTTCAGCAGCACGCAGGTGGCCGCGATGACGAGCAACCAGCTCAGCGCGCTGAGCTCCTCGCAGCTGGCCGCACTGGGCACCGCGCAGACCCGCGGCATCGAGACCAGTGACCTCGCCGGCCTGAGCACCACCACGATCGCCGCGCTCACCACCGGCCAGATCGCCGCGCTCACCACCACGCAGGTGGATTCGCTCACCACCAACCAGCTGGTGGCGCTGTCCACCGGCCAGGTGGCCGCGTTCACCACGGCGCAGCTGTCGAGCCTGGGCACCACCGACCTCAACGCGCTGGGCACCACCCAGTTCGCCGCGCTGCGCACCGGCCAGATCGCCGGCCTGTCCACCACCCAGGTGGCCAGCCTCGAAACCTCCGATCTGGCCGCGTTGAGCACGGCGCAGATCCGCGGCTTCTCCAGCGCGCAGATCGACGCGATGTCCTCCGCCGAGATCTCGGCGCTGTCGAGCTCGCAGTTCGCGGCGCTCACCAGCGCCCAGCTGCGCGGCATCGGCACCACCGACCTGGCCGCGCTGGGCACCACCACGCTGGCCTCGCTGAGCACGGCACAGATCGCCGGCCTGAGCACGGCCCAGGTGGAAGGCATGACGACGAACCAGCTCGTCGCGCTGTCCACCACGCAGGTGGCCGCCCTCACCAGCGTGCAGTTGCGTGCGCTGGACACGGCCGACCTGAACAGCCTGGGCACCACCCAGTTCGCCGCGCTGCGTTCGAGCCAGATCGCGGGCCTGTCCACCACCCAGGTGGCCAACCTCGAAAGCGCCGATGTGGCCGCGCTGTCCACCGCCCAGGTGCGCGCGTTCACCACCGCACAGCTCGATGCGCTGTCCACCGCGCAGCTCTCGTCCTTCTCCACCACGCAGTTCGGCGCGCTCACCAGCTCGCAGATGCGCAGCATCGCCACCTCCGACCTGGCCGCGCTGAGCACCACCACGCTGGCCGCGCTGACGACGGGCCAGATCGCCGGCCTCACCACCGCGCAGATCGATGGCCTGGGCACCAACCAGCTGGTGGCCTTCAGCACCGCACAGGTGGCCGCGCTCACCTCGGCCCAGTTGCGGGCCCTGAGCACCACCGACCTGAACAGCCTGACCACCACCGAGTTCGCCGCGCTGCGCTCCAGCCAGATCGGCGGCCTCACCACCACCCAGGTGGCGAGCCTGGAAACCAGCGACCTGGCCGCGCTGAGCACCGCGCAGATGCGCGGCTTCAGCAGCGCGCAGGTGGCGGCGATGACCAGCGCCGAACTGAGCGCCTTGTCGAGCTCGCAGCTCGCGGCGCTGGGCACCACCCAGACCCGCGGCATCGAGACCGGTGACCTCTCCGCGCTGAGCACCACCACGCTGTCCGCCTTCACCAGCGGCCAGATCGCCTCGCTCACCACGGCGCAGGTGGATTCGCTCACGAGCAACCAGCTCGTGTCCTTGTCCACCAACCAGGTGTCCGCCTTCACCAGCGTGCAGATCCGCGCGCTGGACACGGCCGACCTGAACAGCCTGGGCACCACGCAGTTCGCCGCGCTGAAGACCTCGCAGATCGCCGCGCTCACCACCACGCAGGTGGCCAACCTCGAAACCTCGGACCTGGCCGCGCTGAGCACGGCCCAGATCCGCGGCTTCTCGAGCGCGCAGATCGGCGCCCTGTCCTCGGCCGACCTGACGGCACTGAGCACCACCCAGTTCGGCGCGCTCACCAGCGCCCAGCTCGGCGGCATCACCACCACCGACCTGGCCGCACTCGGCACCAGCACGCTGGCCGGCCTGACGAGCGCCCAGATCGTGGGCCTGAACACCGCGCAGATCGTGGCGCTCACCAGCAACCAGCTGGTGGCCCTGTCCACCGCGCAGGTGACCGCGCTCACCAGCGCCCAGATGCGTGCGCTGGACACGGCCGACCTGAACGCGCTGGGCACCACCCAGTTCGCCGCGCTGCGCACGAGCCAGATCGCGGGCCTGTCCACCACCCAGGTCACCAACCTGGAAAGCGCTGATGTCGCCGCGCTGTCCACCGCGCAGGTGCGTGCCTTCACCACCGCGCAGCTCGACGCCCTGTCCACGGCCCAGCTGTCGGCCTTCTCGACCACGCAGTTCGGCTCGCTCACCAGCACGCAGATGCGCAGCATCGCCACCTCCGACCTGGCGGCGCTGAGCACCACCACGCTGGCCGCGCTGACCAGCGGCCAGATCGCCAGCCTCACCACCGCACAGGTCGAGGGGCTGAGCACCAACCAGCTGGTGGCCCTGAGCACCACGCAGGTGGCTGCGCTCACCACCGCCCAGCTGCGGGCACTGGACACGGCCGACCTGAACAGCCTGACGACCACCGAGTTCGCCGCGCTGCGCTCGAGCCAGATCGCCGGCCTCACCACCACCCAGGTGGCCAACCTCGAAACCAGCGACCTGGCCGCGCTGAGCACCGCGCAGATCCGCGGCTTCAGCACCGCCGCCGTCGCCGCGATGAGCACCAACGAACTCGCCGCGCTGAGCACCACGCAGCTGGCCGGCCTGTCCAGCGGGCAGATCGCCGCGCTCACCACCACCCAGGTGAGCTCGTTCGGTTCGTCCGACCTCAACGCGCTGACCAGCTCGCAGATCCGCGCGCTGGGCACCGATGACATCGCCGCGCTCACCAGCACGCAGATCGTCGCCTTCGACACCGCGCACCTGGCGGCACTGACGGCCGCGCAGCTCAACGCGATGGGCTCCAGCGACCTCAACGCGCTGGGCACCAGCCAGTTTGCCGCGCTCACCACCGGCCAGATCGCCGGCATCGCCACCGCCTACATCGCGACGCTGGAGACCTCGGACCTGGCGGCCTTCACCACCGCCGAGATCCGGGCCCTGACCACCGCCCAGATCCGCGCCTTCGAGACCAACCAGATCGCGGGCCTCGAGACCACCGATCTGGCCGCGATGAGCAGCAGCCAGGTGCAGGCCTTCGAGAGCGCCGACATCCAGGCGATGAGCTCGGCGCAGCTCGCCGCGCTGCTGAGCGTGACCCCGATCGTGCTGGACCTGGACGGCAACGGCGTCAGCACCCAGGCCATCGGCCAGGGCGCCAGCTTCGACCTCACCGGCACCGGCCACACCACGCAAGTGGGCTGGGTCGGCGGCCAGGACGGCCTGCTGGTGATGGACCGCAACCTCGACGGCGTGATCAACGACGGGCGTGAGCTCTTCGGCGCCGCCACCGTGCTGGCCGAC
>JACRAZ010000041.1 GCA_016213205.1 Burkholderiales bacterium | reverse complement strand
TTCGCAAAGGCGTGGGCGCTCAGCCTGCGGCGCGCGTTCGCAGGCGCCGGTCTTGGGCGGTTCGGGGGGCGGCGTGCCCGCAGGGCACGCTTCGTAAACTGACTCGCTGGCGCTGTGCGCAGCCCGCGCAGCGGGCGAAGCTAAATGGACAGCGCGCCCCCCGAGCCGACCAAGACCGGGAAGTCGGCCCGCAGGGCCGACCGCCGGAGCCGTGCGCCGCAGGCTGAGCGCCCACGCCTTTGTCGCGCCGCACCTGCCCCGTCCACGCCGCACAAGCACCCTGCACAACCTCCCCAAGCCCAGGTTCGTCGCTTCCGACGATGGCCCCCGCGCAGCCGCTGCACCACCATCTGAGCCTCGGCACCGGCCGAATGTGTGGACCAGGAGTGTGCAGATGGCGCAGACCGCGGGAATGGGCTCGAACGGGCCGCTGACAGGCGTGAGGGTGGTGGAATTCGCCGGCATCGGCCCCGCGCCCTTTGCCGCGATGGTGCTGGCCGACCTGGGCGCCGAGGTGCTGCGCATCACGCGGCCCGGCAGCAAGCTGCTGGCGGCCGATGTCACCAGCCGCAGCCGCCAGGTGCTGGAACTCGACCTGCGCCAAAGCACCGACGTGGACGCCGCGCTGCGCCTGATCGACCGGGCCGACATCGTGATCGAAGGCTTCCGCCCCGGCGTGATGGAACGCCTGGGCCTGGGGCCCGAGGCCTGCCTCGAACGCAACGCCAAGCTCGTGTACGGCCGCATGACGGGCTGGGGCCAGCACGGCCCGTTGGCCCAGGCAGCGGGGCACGACATCAACTACATCGCGATCACCGGCGCGCTGCATGCCATCGGCCGCGCCGGCGAGGCGCCGGTGCCGCCGCTGAACTACGTGGGCGATTTCGGCGGTGGCGGCATGCTGCTGGTGGTGGGCGTGCTGGCCGCGCTGACCGAAGCGCGCAGCAGCGGCCGCGGCCAGGTGGTGGATGCGGCGATGACCGATGGTGCCGCGCTGCTCTCGGCCTTCATGTACGGCTTCAAGGCCATGGGCCGCTGGAGCAACCAGCGCGGCGAGAACATGCTCGATGGCGGCGCGCACTTCTACGACACCTATGCCTGCGCGGATGGCAAGTACATCGCCATCGGCGCGATCGAGCCGCAGTTCTATGCCGAGCTGCGGGAGCGCTGCGGCATCCACGATGCGATCTTCGATGCGCAGCTCGACCCCGCGCGCTGGCCGCTGCTGAAGCTGAAGCTGGCCGACATCTTCCGCACCCGCACCCGCGACGAATGGTGCACGCTGCTCGAAGGCAGCGATGCCTGCTTCGCCCCGGTGCTGGATTGGGACGAGGCCCCGCAACACGCCCACAACCGCGCCCGCGAAACCTTCGTCACCGTGGGCGGCGTGGTGCAGCCGGCGCCGGCGCCGCGCTTCTCGCGCACGCCGGGCCGCCTGCCCGAGCCGGCCACGCCCGCCACGCTGCAGGATGCGCTGGCCGCGTGGGGCTGTGCTTCCCCCGCCACCGTCACCCCTCAGGAGACCCGCTGATGTACCTGACCCAACCCGTGCACAAGGGCCTGCGTGAGCGGCCCGAGGCGCTGGCGGCCGTCTGCGGCGAAGAGCGCCTGACCCGCGCGCAGTTCGCCGACCGCATCGCCCGCTTCGCCGGCGCGCTGCAGCGCCTGGGCCTCGGCCCCGGCGACCGCGTGGGCATGATGAGCCTGAACTCGCTGCGGTTTGTCGAGTTCTTCTACGGCACCTGGTGGGCCGGCGGCGTGATCAACCCGGTGAACATCCGCTGGAGCCCGAAGGAGGTGGCCTATTCGCTGGACGATTGCGACACCCGCATCCTGATCGTCGACGCCACCTTCGCGCCGATGGTGGCGGCGCTGCGGGGCCTCTCCACCTCGCTGAAGACCGTGCTGTACGCCGGCCGCGGTGCGGTGCCCGAAGGCATGCTGTCGCTGCAGGCGCTGATGGACGAGGCCGCGCCGGTGGCCGATGCCGGCCGCGGCCGCGACGACCTGGCCGCGGTGATGTACACCGGCGGCACCACCGGCATGCCCAAAGGCGTGATGCTCAGCCACACCAACCTGTTCGTGAACGCGCTGAGCAACATGGCGGCAGTGCCGCGTGCGCCCGGCAACATCGGCCTGGTGGCCGCGCCGATGTTCCACGTGGCCGGCTGCGGGCTCACGCTGATCCTGATGATGCGGCTGGTGCCCGCCATCGTGGTGCCGATGTTTGACGAGCTGGCGATCTTCAACGCAGTGCAGACCCACGGCGTGAACGAGATGTTCCTCGTGCCCACGATGATCCAGCGCCTGCTGGACCACCCGCGCTTCGCCGAGTTCAACCTGCGCTCGATGCGCAACCTGCTGTACGGCGCGGCGCCGATCGATGCCGCGCTGCTGGAGCGCGCAATGCAGGCGCTGCCCGGCGTGGATTTCTCGCAGGCCTACGGCATGACCGAGCTCTCGCCCACCATCGCGGTGCTGGGCCCGGCCGAACACCGGCCGGGGCCGAACCAGGCGCGCTGGTTGCGCGCCGCGGGCCGCCCGGTGCCGATTGCCGAGGTGCGCATCGTCGACCCCGAAGGCAACGATTGCCCGCTGGGCACGGTGGGCGAGATCGTCGCGCGCGGGCCGATGGTGATGCAGGGCTACTGGAACAAGCCGAAGGAGACCGCGGCCGCGTTGAAGAACGGCTGGATGCACACCGGCGACGGCGGCCGCATGGACGAGGACGGCTACCTCTACGTGGTGGACCGCATCAAGGACATGATCGTCACCGGCGGCGAGAACGTCTACTCGGCCGAGGTGGAGAACGCGATCGCGCAGCTGCCGCCCGTGGCGATGAGCGCGGTGATCGGCGTGCCGGATGAGCGCTGGGGCGAGCGCGTGCACGCGGTGATCGTGCTGCGCCCCGGCAGCGCGCTGGACGAGGCCGCGGTGATCAACCACTGCAAGACCCTGATCGCCGGCTACAAGTGCCCGCGCAGCGTGGAGTTCCGCGACGCGCTGCCGCTCACGGCGGCCGGCAAGCTGCAGAAATTCGCGCTGCGCGAACCGTACTGGGCCGGCAAGGCCCGCCGCGTAAATTGACCCACCCCCGTAGCGCCTCCGGCGCTCCCCCTCAAGGGGGCGCCGCCAGCGGCCCGGCGAAGCCGGTTCCGCGGCGGCCCCTGGGCGAAGGCCCGACCTGCGGCGCGTGGCTGCGCCGCTGACACAGGAGATCGAGATGCCGCTGCAATTCAAACGCTCGTGGAGCGACGCCGACCTGGAAGCATTGCGCGATTCGGCCGCGCGCTTCATCGAGGCCGAGATGGTGCCCGACGACGAGGCCTCGCGAAAGCGCGGCCACGTGGGCCACGCGATCTGGCGCCATGCCGGCGAGCTGGGCTTCCTGTGCGCCGACATCCCGGAAGAGTACGGCGGCGCCGGCGGCGACTTCCGCCACGAGGCCGTGTTCTACGAGGAGATGGCGCGCCGCGGCTTGAGCGGCATGGCCACCTCGGTGCACTCCATCGTCGCGCACTACCTGCTGAACCACGGCACGGACGCTCAGAAAAAGCGTTATCTGCCGAAGCTGGCCCGCGGTGAACTGGTGGGCGCCATCGCGATGACCGAGCCCGGCGCGGGCTCGGACCTGCAGGGCGTGCGCACCCGCGCCGAGCGGCGTGGCGACCAGTACATCCTCAACGGCAGCAAGACCTTCATCACCAACGGCTTCCTCGCCGGCCTGGTGCTGGTGGTGTGCAAGACCGACCCGACCCAGGGCGCGCGCGGCACCTCGATCGCCATTGTCGAGACGAAGGATTGCGTGGGCTTCCGCGTCGGCCGCGTGCTCGACAAGATGGGCATGAAGGCGCAGGACACCTCGGAACTGTTCTTCGACGAGGTGGCCGTGCCGGCCGAGAACCTGCTGGGCGGCAAGGAAGGCCAGGGCTTTTTCCAGCTGATGGGCGACCTGCCGTACGAGCGCCTGATCATCGGCGTGCAGGCCCAGGCCTGTGTCGAGGGTGCCTACGAGGCCACGCTGCAGTACGTGCGCGACCGCCAGGCCTTCGGCCAGCCGATCGCCAACTTCCAGAACACCAAGTTCACGCTCGCCGAGGTGGCCACCCAGCTCACCGTGGGCCGCGCGTTCATCGACCGTTGCGTCGAGCAGATCGTGGTGGGCCAGCTCGACACCGCCACCGCCTCGATGGCCAAGCTCTGGGGCTCCGAGATGCAGGGCCGCGTGCTGGATCAACTGTTGCAGCTGTGGGGTGGCTACGGCTACATGAACGAATACATGATCGCCCGCATGTACGCCGATGCACGCGTGCAGCGCATCTACGGCGGCACCAGCGAGATCATGAAAGAAGTGATTTCGAGGTCGCTATGAGCAAGAACGACGACGTGCTGCTGCGCCGCCTGCAGGGCGACGTGGCCTGGATCACGATGAACCGGCCCGAGCGCCTGAACGCGCTGGACGACACGCTGGTCGATGCGCTGCGCGGCTACTTCCAGGGCCTGCATGCCGGCTCGCCCGAGCGGGTGGTGGTGTTGCAGGGCGAGGGCCGGGCGTTCTGCGCCGGGCTGGACCTGAAGGAGCGGGAGACCGGTGGTCGCCGCGGCGTCACGGAGGTGCTGGCGCACCAACAGCGCATCCGCGACATCATGATCGCGATGCGGCGCTGCCCGCAGCCCATCATCGCCATCGTGCAGGGTGCGGCCGCCGGTGGCGGCTTCGCGCTGGCGCTGGCCGCCGACATCCGCCTGGCCACGCCCGATGCGCGCATGAACGCGGCCTTCATCCGCATCGGCCTGTCGGCCTGCGATGTGGGCGTGAGCTACTTCCTGCCGCGCATGGTGGGCAGCTCGGTGGCGGCCGAGTACATGCTCACCGGCCGCTTCCTGGCCGCGCAGCGCGCCTACCAGCTGGGCCTGGTGAGCCGCGTGGCGCCGCTGCCCGAACTGCAGGCCGAGGCCCAGGCCCTGGCCGACGACATGCTGCACGCCACGCCGCTGGGCCTGCGCCTGACCAAGGACGCGCTGGGCCACGCGGTGGATGCCGCCAGCCTGGAAGCGGTGATCGCGCTGGAAGACCGCAACCAGGTGCTGTGCAGCCAGAGCGAGGATTTCCAGGAAGGCGTGCGCGCCTTCATTGAGAAGCGCGCACCCCACTACAAGGGCCGCTGAGCCGGGACATGCCATGAACCACGACGACCTGATGTACAAGCCCGGCCTGCTCAACGGCCAGCGTTTCCTCGTCACCGGCGGCGGCACCGGCCTCGGCCGCGTGATGGCCGAGGCCTTCCTGATGCTGGGCGCCCAGGTCTACCTCTGCGGCCGGCGCGGCCCGGTGGTGGAAGACACGGCCGGCGAGCTGATGGCCGCGCACGGCGGCAAGGCCGTGGGCCTGGCCTGCGACATCCGCCAGCCCGAGGCCATCACCGAGATGCTGGACACCGTGTGGGCCGACGGCGGCGCGCTCACCGGCCTGGTGAACAACGCGGCGGGCAACTTCGTCAGCCGCACCGAGGACCTGTCCTACCGCGGCTTCGATGCGGTGACGAACATCGTGCTGCGCGGCACCTTCTGCATGACGCTCGATTGCGGCAAGCGCTGGCTGGCCGAAGGCCGCAAGGCCTCGGTGCTGAGCATCCTGACCACCTGGGTGTGGAACGGCTCGCCCTTCGTCGTGCCCTCGGCCATGGCCAAGAGCGGCGTGCATGCGATGACGCAATCGCTGGCGGTGGAGTGGGCCGGCCGCGGCATCCGCTTCAATGCCATCGCGCCGGGCCTGTTCCCCACCGAGGGCATGAGCGCGCGGCTCAACCCCAAGGGCGGCGAGCACAAGACGCGCGGCAACCCGATGGACCGCGCGGGCCAGATGCCCGAGCTGGCCAACCTGGCCGTCTACCTGATGAGCCCGCAGGCCGAGTACGTGAACGGCCAAACGATCGCGATCGACGGCGGCCAGTACCAGGCCACCGGCGGCAACTTCGCGGCACTGCGCGAGTGGACCGACGACGACTGGCGCCACGCCCGCGAGGCGATCGAGCAGCGCAACAAGGCCGACCGGGCACAGCGCAGCACCTGAGGTCGCGCCGTGCCCAGCGCGGCGCTTCCACCATCGCGCTCAGCGCGGCGCTCCCATCACCGCGCTCAGCGCGGCGCTCCCATCACCGCGCTCAGCGCGGCCCCTCCAGCACCGCCCGCAGGCGCTGCAGCAGCGCCGGGTTGCGCACCCGGGCCTGGGTGGCCAGCAGCGCGATGTTGTCGGCCAGCGCTTCCTCGTGGTGGATGACGTAGCCGGTGTTGCCGCCCAGCGCCTGCAGGTAGCCGGGTGTCTTGTTCACGGGGTGCCACAGCGGCTGGCCGTCGCGCAGCACGGCCTGGCTGCGTGGGGCGCCGGCGTCGTGGGCCACTTCGAGCAGGCGCACGTCCATCACATCGAAGAAGGTCTCGCCGGGCCGCAGCGTGGTGCGGGCGGCCACCAGCACCGGTGTCACCCGCGTGCGGCGCTCGGCCAGCACCAGCGGCATGGCGTGGCGGTTCGCCGGGGCATCCGGGTTGGCGATGCGGATGTCGGCCCAGGCGGCCGGAAACTCCAGCTCGGGCATGGGCTCGAAGCCCAGCTCGGCATACAGCCGCGTGGCCAGTGCCGGTGCGTGCCGCGCCGCCACGTGCCACAGCTCGTGCGCCATCAACAGGGCATCGGGCACGCCGAGCGCGGGCATGGGGTGGGGCAGCACCACGGCGTTGCCGCGCGTGTAGGGGTGGTTCGCGGACTCCTGCCCGTTGCTGGCCACCAGCCACACCTCGGGCGGCAGCGGGATGCGCAGTGCCGTGAAGGCCGGGGCCAGCGCGGCCAGCACCTGGCGCCAGCGCTGGCGCTGCTCGGGCAGCCAGGCGCGCGCGGCCTCGCCGTTCCAGCGCCGGAATGCCGCCGGGTCCACCGGCGTGTCCCGCTGCATCACGGCCCGGCGCTGGAAATCACCGGTGGCGGCCAGCCATTCGTCCTCGGCCATCAGCAGGCTGCGGGCCGTGTCCTCGGGGGCAAAGCGCACACGGGTGCCGGGCAGGCCGGTGAAGGCATCGTCTTCCACCGCTTGCGGCGCCAGCGCCCGGGCCGGTGCCGCGAGCTGCAGGCCCAGCGCGCCCAGGCCCGCGCGCAGCAGCCGCCGCCGAAAGTTGCCGGTCATCAATGGCCTCCCTTTTTGGACGTTATCGATTCGATCCGTCGGCGCCCGGCCTGTCAATCCGGCCGGCCCCCGGGGTGCCCAGGCGGCGCCGCACCAGCGCGATGTGCTCGCGCAGCGCATACAGCTCGTCGGCATAGGACAGCGGCACCGTGACCTCGCCGACGCGGGCCTCCACCGCGTCGAGTTCCTGCGCCAGATCGTCGGCCGGACGCTGGCCGATGGCCGCCTCGATGCTGCGCAGCTGGCCGTACCAGCGGAACACCCGCGAGCGGATGCGGAACTGGTACAGCGGCGGCACCACGCGCGACAGCGGGATCAGCACCGCGATGATCGAGACCAGCACCACCCACATGCGATCGAACAGGTTGGCAAACCAGAACGGCAGGTAACGCTGCAGCCAGGGCGGGCCGTTGCGGTAGAAGCGCTCGGCCTCGTCGGCCAGCGGGTGGTCGGTGTTGCGGGTGTTCGGGAACTCGCCCTTGTGCTGGAACCAGCCGGCACCGCCATGCACCTGCTGCGCGGCCTGCACCAGCAGCTGCTGCAGCGCCGGGTGGGTGTCGCGGCGGGAGAGCAGCATCGCGGTGGGGGCCACCAGGTGCAGGTCCTGCGGCGGCTGGTCCTGCGCCAGATCGACGATGCCGCGCGGCAGCACTACCGCGCTCATGAACGGGAAGCGCCGGGCATAGGCCTCGGCCTGGGGCAGGTCGAACAGGCGGATGCCGGGCGTGCGCAGCAGCATCTGCACCATCAGCGACTCAGGCGCCGATGCGAACACCAGTGCGTCGATCGAGCCCTCGAGCAGCGCCACCACCGCGGGGGTCTCGGGCTCCCGGGTCAGCGTCAGCGCTTCGGGTGCCAGCGCGTTGGCCTGCAGCATCTGCAGCATCAGGGTGGGCACGCCGCTGCCGGGCGCACCGATGTTCAGGCGCCAGCCGGGCAGCTGCGCCAGGCGTTCCAGCCGGTCGGCCTTCAGCAGGCGCTGGGCGGCCTGCTCGCGGTAGAACAGCCACACCGGCTCGTAGAACAGGCTGCCCAGGGATTCGAGCGGCGGCGCTTCCGCCCCGGCCGGGCGCGCCGGGTTGCCGGTGTCGCTGCCGCCCTGCACGAAGGCCACGTCCACCCCGGAAGTGCGGTCGCGCAGCAGCGCCAGGTTCTCGGCTGCCCCCTCGGTGGTGCGCAGCACCACCGTGATGCCCTGGCGCTTCAGCAACTCGGCATAACGCTGGCCGAAGGCCGTGTAGGCACTGCGCTCGGTGCCGGTGGCCAGCACCACGCGCTTGGGCGGTGTGGGGTCCAGCACCAGGTAGGCCAGCACCAGCAGCCCCAGCGCCAGCAGCACGAAGGGACCCACGGTGGCCGTGAGGTCACGCGCGGAGAGCAGCGTGTGGCGCAGGTGCCGGCCCAGGGCTGGCGGCGGGGTGTCGTGCATGGCGGCACGATACCCCGCCGGGCGCGGCCCGTGGTGCTAGAGCCAGGCCAGCAACTGCCGGCTCACCTCGGGCCGGCTCAGCAGGTCCCAGTGGTTGGCACCGGTCACCACGAGCTGGCGCTCCTGGGGCACCGTCAGCCGCAGTGCCGGGTTCTCATGTTCGCCCAGCGCGCTGGACAGTGGCACCAGGCCATCGCCGACCGTCTGGCTGTGCAGGTCGCCCGGGGTCTCGCTGTAGCTGCCGGCCACCAGGTACACCGCCACGCCCTCGGGCAAGGGGGTGGGGCGGCGGCTGTCGTGGTGCTGGTCGTGCCGGCTGCCGTGCTGCTGCCAGTCACTGTCCTGCAGGTTGCCGTAGCGCAGGTCGGTGATGCCGGCGCTGCGTGTCTTGCCGATGCGCGCAAACGGCGCCACGTAGGGGCTGATGCCCAGCACGCGGTCGACCAGCCGGCCGCCGCGCTCGAGCGGCGCGCCGTGGTGCGGCGTGCCCAGGAACACCAGCGATTTCAGCTGCGCGAGCCAGGGCATGTTCGCCTGCGCGGCCTCATGGCAGGCGCTGCGGGCCACCAGGCCGCCCATGCTGTGGCCGATGATCACCAACTCCTGCACCGGCACCGGCCAGTGCGTGACGAGCTGGTCGAGCAGGCGCGCGAACTCGCGGCCGTTCTGCGAGACGTGCAGCCCGCTGTTGTAGTGCAGGTAGACCGGCGTGAAGCCTTGTTCGGTGCCCAGCAGGCGGGCGTGGTTGTGGCCCTGGCGCGTCCATTGCAGGTCGTTCATGCACAGGCCGTGCAGCAGCACCAGCAGCCGGCCGGTGGCGCCGGGCAGCTGTTCGGCCAGCGGCGCGGCCAGGTCCAGCGGCTGGCCGCCAACCCGCAACGACATCTCGATGGCCAGCGTGTTGCCGCTCGCGGCCAGGTGGTCGCCGAACACGCCGTTGATGGCCGCCACCACCGCCTCGCGCTCGGGTGTGGTGGCGGGCGCATCGGCCAGCCGGCTGAGGGCAGCCAGCGAGGCGTCCACCCCCTTGCCCAGCAGGCGCGTGGTGCCGCGCACCGCGCCGTAGACGAAGCCCGTGATGCCACCCGGCCGCCCGGCCGGGGCGGGGCCCACGATGCCGGCGCGCGAGGCGATCGAATGGTGCATGGCCTCCACCAGGTTGGTGATGCCGACCACGGCATCGAAGCCCAGGCGGGTGATGCCGCGTACATCGGATGGCAGCACCGGCAGCGGCAGGCGTGGCAGGGTATGGGTGTTCTTGGACATGATGCATTCCCCTTGGAATGACAGGACGAATGCACTATGCGCCCATGGCGCGACGCCGGGCAAGCTGCGATTTAGTGTGGGCTCCCGCTTCGGCGCCGAGGCCGCCCACCCACCCACTTCGGTGCTAGACGCAGATCAATAGGTTTCCAGATGAAGCCGGCCTTCGCGCTTCAGCGCGGCGCCCAGGCTGTCCCAGCCCAGGCCGGCCTGCTGGGCCACGTCGCGCAGCGCGAGCAGCACGCCTTCTTCCATCGCCTTCAGGCCGCAGACATAGAAGTGGCTGTTGCCATCGGCCAGCAGCGCACCGAGGTCGGCGGCGCGCTCGCGCATCAGGTCCTGCACATAACGCTTGGGCTGGCCGGGCGTGCGCGAGAACGCGAAGTTGATGTCGATGAAATCCTTCGGCAGGTTCTGCAGCGGCCCGAAGTAGGGCAGCTCCTCTTTGGTGCGCGCGCCGAAGAACAGCATCAGCTTGCCGCCCTCGAACTTGCCCGAACTCCGCAGCCGGCGCCGCCATTCGGTCATCGCGCGCATCGGCGCCGAGCCGGTGCCGGTGCAGATCATCACGATGTGCGAGCGCGGGTGGTTGGGCATCAGGAAGCTGGTGCCGAAGGGGCCGATCACCTGCACCGTGGCGCCCACCTGCAGGTCGCACAGGAAGTTGCTGGCCACGCCGCGCACCGGGCGGCCCTGGTGATCCTCCAGCACACGCTTGATCGTGAGGGAGAGGTTGTTGTAGCCCGGCCGCTCGCCGTTGCGCGGGCTGGCGATCGAGTACTGGCGCGCATGGTGCGGCCGGCCGGCCGCATCGGTGCCCGGCGGCACGATGCCGATGGACTGGCCCTCGAGCACCGGGAAGGGCATGCTGCCGAAATCGAGCATCAGGTGGTGCGTGTCGTACTCGTGGCCGACATCGGTGACGCGCACGTTGCCCACCACGGTGGCGGTGACGCATTTCTCCGCCGCCTTGGGGCCATAGAGGTTGGTGTAGGCATGCGCGGCCGACCAGGGCGGCAGCGTGGCGTTGTACTGCGCGGCGTTGAATGCCGCCTCGCCGGCCGCGCCGGCGGTGGGCTGCGTGCTTGGCGCGTCGCTGGCCATCGATTCGGCCACGCCCTCGATCGTGGCGCCGGCCGCGGCCAACTGCTCGGGGGTGAGCTCGGGCGGCAGGCTGTCCCAGCCGAGCTGGGCCTCCACGCTGTAGGCCATGATCCGTGGCACGCTGCGCCAGTTGTCGATCGAGCCGGTGGGGCAGGGCGGCACGCAATCCATGCACTGGTTGCACTTGCCCACATCCACCACGTAGTTGCGCGCGTCGTGCGTGATGGCCCCCGACGGGCAGGTGGCCTCGCAGGTGTTGCAGCGGATGCAGATCTCGGGGTCGATCAGGTGCTGCTGGATCACCGTCGTCTTCATGTCCATGGTGATCACCTCAGTTGGCTTGATGGTGGGGGTCTTCACCGGTGAACGCCGCGGAACTGGCTTCGCCAGGCCGCTGGCGTTGCCCCCTTGAGGGGGAGCGGCGCAGCCGCTCCGGGGGGTGGGCTAATTAAACCGCACGTACTCGAAATCCACCGGCTGGCGGTTGATGCCCAGCGCCGGCGGCGCGATCCAGCCGGCGAACTTGCCGGGCTCGACCACGCGGCCCATCAGGCTGGCCACGAAGGCGCGGTCTTCGTCGGTGGGCAGCCACTGCTCGACGTTCTGGTTCCACTCGTGGTCGTGGATGTGGCGGCCGTCGGGCGACACCTTCACGCCGGCCAGCGAGCCGATGTTGCGGTGGAAGGCCTTGTGCGGCACCTTCAGCCGGAACGGGATGCCCGCCTTCTCGATCACCTTGTTCCAGCGCTCGACGCCGCCCACCGAATCCTTGATGTAGTCGTCGCGCAGCACTTCGTTCAGCGCGTTGAGCATCGGCACTTCCTTTTCGCTGAGCATGCCGTTGTTCACCTCCAGCACCTTGTAGGTCTGGCCCTTGAGCACATGGTCGTCGGCGCGCTTGCCTTCCTCGAAGCGGCCCTTCAGCCCGGTGGAATAGAAGGTGGCGGCGTTGCTCGACTGGTCGGCGCCGAAGAGGTCGATCGTCACGCTGAAGTGGAAGTTCAGGTAGCGCTGGATCGTCGGCAGGTCGATCACGCCGGCGGCGCGCAGCTTGGCCGGATCATCGGTCTTCAGCGTGTTCATCGCCTGGCAGGTGCGCTGGATCACGCGGCTCACGCCCGATTCGCCCACGAACATGTGGTGCGCCTCTTCGGTGAGCATGAACTTGGTGGTGCGCGCCAGCGGGTCGAAGCTGGATTCGGCCAGCGCGCAGAGCTGGAACTTGCCGTCACGGTCGGTGAAATACGTGAACATGAAGAAGCTCAGCCAGTCCGGCGTGGGCTCGTTGAAGGCCTGCAGGATGCGCGGGTTGTCCTGGTTGCCCGAGCGGCGCTCGAGCAGGGCCTCGCCTTCCTCGCGCCCGTCACGGCCGAAGTACTTGTGCAGCAGGTACACCATGGCCCACAGGTGGCGGCCTTCTTCCACGTTCACCTGGAACAGGTTGCGCAGGTCGTACTGGCTGGGGCAGGTGAGGCCCAGGTGGCGCTGCTGCTCCACGCTGGCGGGCTCGGTGTCACCCTGGGTCACGATGATGCGGCGCAGGTTGGCGCGGTGCTCGCCGGGCACGTCCTGCCAGGCGTCCTCGCCCTTGTGGTCGCCGAAGTGGATCTTGCGGTCGCGCTCGGCCGGGTTCAGGAAGATGCCCCAGCGGTAGTCGGGCATCTTCACGTGGCCGAACTGGGCCCAGCCCTGCGGGTCCACGCTCACCGCGGTGCGCAGGTACACGTCGAAGTTCTGCGAACCGTCCGGCCCCATGTCGCCCCACCACTGCAGGTAGTTCGGCTGCCACTGCTCGAGCGCGCGCTGCAGCGTGCGGTCTTCGCTCAGGTTGACGTTGTTGGGGATCTTCTCGCTGTAGTTGATCGTGGACATGTCTTTTCCTGGTTAGACCCGATGCCAATCGAAGGCGGCCTTTTCGCCGGTGCCGTAGGTTTTGAGGGCGCCCCTGGTGCCGACGGCATTGGGGCGCTGGAAGATCCAGTTCTGCCAGGCCGTCAGGCGGCCGAAGATGCGGGTGAACATGTTCTCGGGGCCGTTGAAGCGCAGGTTGGCTTCCATGCCGGTCAGCGCGTCGGGCGACATCGCGGCGCGCTCTTCGAGCGCGATGCGCACCTCGTCGGTCCAGTCGATGTCGTCAGGGTTGCTGGTGACCAGGCCCAGCGCGAAGGCGGCGTCGGCGTCCAGCGGCTGGCCGAGCCGGGCACGCACGGCGTCCAGCGCGGGGGCTTCGTCGTAGAAGCGGCGGCCCAGCCGGCTCTGGCCGGTGACCATCGGGTAGCGGCCGAAGTTGGCCTCGCCCACGGTGATGGCCGGCGCGCGGGCGGCGTCGTCGGGCAGCGCCAGCTGGTAGCTGCGGTCGCAGGCCAGCGCCAGCTCCAGCAGCGTGCCGGCGAAGCAGGAGCCCGGCTCGATCAGCGCGAACAGGCTGCGCGACGAGACATCCAGCCGCGCGAAGGTGCGGCGCAGCGCGCCCACGGTCTCGCGCACCAGCCAGTGCGTGGCGTGGGCCTCGAGCGTGGCGTCCAGCGCCAGCACCGCGGCGGCCTCGCCCTCGGTCTTGAGGAGCCAGGTGCCGATCTCGAGCTCGTTGGTGCGCATCGAGAGGATCGCGTCGTCCAGCTCGCGCGCCAGCGCCAGCGGGTACCAGGCGGCGCCGGCGGCCTCGATCTCGGCAAGGGTCTGCGGCTGTGCGCCCTGCGGCGCCTTCACGGTGAAGGTGGCGCAGCGGCGGGCGCGGTCGATTTCCACGCTGACGTGGCCGTAGCGCAATGCATCGGCCTCCAGCGTGCGCTGGATCGGGGTGAGCGCCACGCCCTTCGCGTCGGCGGGGCGGTCGCTCAGCGCGGCCAGCTGCAGCGCGCGCTCCTGCACCTTTTGAGCGAAGGCGGCGGGCTTGGCGATCTCGTCCACCAGCCGCCAGTCCTTCGCGCGCTGGCCGCGGATGCCTTCGGTGGTGGTGCAGAAGATGTCCGCGCGGTCGTGGCGAACGTGGCGCTTGTCGGTCACGCGGGTCAGGCCGCCGGTGCCGGGCAGCACGCCCAGCAGCGGCACCTCGGGCAGGCTGACGGCGCTGGAACGGTCGTCCACCAGGATGATCTCGTCGCAGGCCAGCGCCAGCTCGTAGCCGCCGCCGGCGCAGGCGCCGTTCACGGCGGCCAGGAACTTCAGGCCCGAGTGCCTGGAAGAGTCCTCGAAGCCGTTGCGCGTCTCGTTGGTGAACTTGCAGAAGTTCACCTTCCAGGCGTGGCTGGAGACGCCCAGCATGAAGATGTTGGCGCCCGAGCAGAACACCTTGTCGCGTGCGCTGGTCACGACCACGGTGCGCACCTCCGGGTGCTCGAAGCGGATGCGGTTGATCGCATCGTTGAGCTCGATGTCCACGCCCAGGTCGTAGCTGTTGAGCTTGAGCTTGTAGCCGGGCGCAAGGCCGGCGTTCTCGTCGATCGCCATCGCCAGCGTGGCGACGGGGCCTTCGAACCTGAGCTGCCAATGCCGGTACTGGGCCGGCGAGGTCTGGTAGTCGACACGGGGTGGGGTGCTCACGGGCTCAGCTCCTGAGTTGCAAGATAATGCATTGATCGGTGTTGATGGCACGCATGATAGTGCACATTCAATGAACGTCAAGCAGTTTCTTGCGTGTTGCCGGTGGCCCAGCGATCAGACCGGCAGGCGCAGCGCCTTGCGCACGAGTTCGCGCAGTGCGCTGAAGGTGGGCTCCAGCGGCTGGGCGCTGGTGTTCAGGTGGAACTCGGCTTTGGAGTAGAAGGCAGCACGGCCCGCGAGGATGCCTTTGAGGTCTTCCATGGCCTCCTTGCTGGCCGCCATCGGCCGCAGGTCGCCCTGGGCGGCCACCCGCTTCATGTGGTCTTCCGGGTCGGCCTGCAGCCACACGGTGCTGCAATGCGCCAGCAACAGGTTGAAAGTGGCCGCATCGGAAACGATGCCGCCGGGCGTGGCGATCACCGCTTCGGGGTAGATCTGGATCGCCTCTTCCAGGGCGCGGCGTTCGTAGCGGCGGTAGGCGTTCTGGCCATACAGGCCCTGGATCTCGCCGACGCTGCAGCCGGCGAACTTCTCGATCTCGCGGCTGAGTTCAACGAACGGGAAGCCCAGGTCGTCGGCCAGGCGCTGGCCGAGCGTGGACTTGCCGGCCCCGCGCAGCCCGACCAGCGCCACCCGCGTGCTGCGCGCCGCGTTGCCGCCGCCCGTGCCCAGCAGCTCGCCGATGGCCACCCGCACACGGCGCAGCGTGGCTTCGTCGCGGTGCTCGAGCAGCTCGCGAATCAGCAGCCATTCCGGAGAGGAGGTGCTCACATCGCCCAGCAGCTCGGCGAGCGAGCATTGCAGTGCGCCGGCCACTTGCAGCAGCACCAGGATCGAGGCGTTGCCGATGCCGTATTCCAGGTTGGCCAGGTGGCGCTCGGACACGTCCGCCGTCAGTGCCACGGCCTTGCGCGTCATGCCGCGGCGCGCGCGCAAGGCGCGCACCCGCTCACCCAGGGCCACCAGGAACGGGTTCTTCTCCTCGCCATCGCCCCCCTCGGGCGCCGGGCTCGGTGCTAACCCGGATTCATGCAATATAGTGCTTGACATCGTGTGGAGTGGAACTTATCTTTCAGACACGCACAATAGTTCATCTCTTTCCGACCCGCAAGACGCTTCGTGTCAGCGGGCCGGCCTTCGAAGGCCGCCGCAGTGTCACCTGCCCCTCGTCAATGCCCGCCTGCAGCACCTGCCGTCCGCGTGCCGGCCGAGGGTCGCATCGCATTCACGCGTTGAGCGTTTCAGCCCACCATCGTGCCTGGGCAGCACCGCACAGCCCGTGCGTCCCACCGTCCAGGAGCCCGAGCATGAAGTTCACCAACGCCTTGTGTACGCCCCGCCGCGGGCCGGCACCTGCGCCGGCCGCAACGGCCTGGGTCGGCTGACATGAGCCCCGCCGTCCCCGCCACGCCGGTGCCAGGCGTCGAGCCACCGCCCGAGGCCTTCAATTTCGCGGCCCACCTGCTGGCACGCAACCTGTCGCGCGCCGAGCAGCCGGCCTTTGTCGACGACCACGGCGCGCTCAGCTACCGCCAGCTCACCGAGCGCGTGCGCCGCGTGGCGGCCGGGCTGCGCGCGCTGGGCATCAAGCGCGAGGAGCGCGTGCTGCTGCTGATGCACGACGGCAACGACTGGCCGGTGAGCTTTCTCGGCGCGATGTACGCCGGGCTGGTGCCGGTGGCGGTGAACACGCTGCTCACCGCGGACGACTACGCCTACATGCTGGAGCACTCGCGCGCGCAGGCGGTGCTGGTGTCGGGCGCCTTGCTGCCGGTGCTCGGCGCGGCGCTGATCAAGTCCGACCACGAGGTGCAGCAGGTCATCGTCTCGCGCCCGCAGGCGCCGCTGCGGGCCGTGCCCGGCACCGCCACGCCACCGCAGCCGGCGGAGGTTGATTTCGAGGTCTTCGTGCAGGCGCATGCCCCGGCGCCGAAGCCGGCGGCCACCCATGTCGACGACCCGGGCTTCTGGCTCTATTCCTCCGGCTCCACCGGCCGCCCCAAGGGCACGGTGCACTCGCACGGCAACCCGTACTGGACCTCCGAGCTCTATGGCCGCGGCGTGCTGGGCCTCGGCGAGCGGGACATCTGCTTCTCGGCCGCCAAGCTGTTCTTTGCGTACGGGCTGGGCAATGCCCTGACCTTCCCGCTGAGCGTGGGCGCCACCGTGCTGCTGATGGCCGAGCGGCCCACACCCGAGGCCGTGTTCCGGCGCTGGCAGGGCGGGGTGGGCGGCCTGAAGCCGACCGTGTTCTTCGGCGCGCCCACCGGATTCGCGGGCATGCTGGCGCATCCGCAACTGCCGCCGCGCGAGGCGGTGGCGCTGCGCCTGGTGTCCTCGGCTGGCGAGGCCTTGCCGGCCGACATCGGCGAACGCTTCAAGCGCCACTTCGGTGTCGACATCATCGACGGCATCGGCTCCACCGAGATGCTGCACATCTTCATCTCCAACCAGCCCGGCCGCGTGCGCTACGGCAGCACCGGCTGGCCGGTGCCCGGCTACGAGATTGCGCTGCGCGGCGACGATGGGCACCCGGTGCCCGATGGCGAGACCGGCGACCTCTACATCCACGGCCCCTCGGCCGCGATGATGTACTGGGGCAACCGGGCCAAGACGCGCGACACCTTCCAGGGCGGCTGGACCAAGAGCGGCGACAAGTACCTGCGCAACCCCGACGGCAGCTTCACCTACGCCGGCCGCAGCGATGACATGCTCAAGGTCAGTGGCATCTATGTCAGCCCCTTCGAGGTGGAGGCCACGCTGGTGCAGCACCCCGCGGTGCTGGAGGCCGCGGTGATCGGCGTGGCCGACGCCGAGGGCCTCACCAAGACCAAGGCCTTCGTGGTGCTGAAGGCCGGTGCCGCGGCCACCGAAGACGAGCTCAAGGCCTTCGTGAAGGACCGGCTCGCGCCCTACAAGTACCCGCGGGTGATCGAGTTCATTGCCGAGTTGCCGAAAACCGCCACCGGCAAGATCCAGCGCTTCAAGCTGCGCGAGCGGGAGCGCCCGGCGTGACGCAGGCGGCCTTCGCCGAACTCGACTGGCGCGGCCGCGCGGTGCGCATCGAGCACCGGTGGCTGGCGCCGCAGCGCGGGCTGGCCGCGCAGGGGGAGGGCGGACGAGCCGCGGCCCCGCTGATGGTCTTCCTGCACGAAGGCCTGGGTTCGCTGGCGATGTGGCGCGACTTTCCGCAACGCCTGTGCAACGCGCTGGCTTGCCGCGGCCTGGTGTATTCGCGCCCGGGCTATGGAAGGTCCACGCCACGCGCGGCCGAGGAGGCCTGGGGCCTGGACTTCCTGCATCGCCAGGCCGAGGAAGTGTTGCCCGCACTGTTCAAGGCACTGGGCGTGGACAGCATGGCCACGCCGCCCTGGTTGTTTGGCCACAGCGACGGCGGCTCGATCGCGCTGCTGCATGCGGCGCGGTATCCGCGGCAGGTGGCCGGTGCCATCGTGCTGGCGCCGCACATCCGGGTCGAGGACCTGTCGGTGGCCAGCATCGCCCAGGCGCGTGAGGCCTACCTGCACACCGACCTGCGCCAGCGCCTGGCGCGCTACCACGACGATCCCGATTCGGCCTTCTGGGGCTGGAACGACATCTGGCTGCACCCGCCGTTTCGCCACTGGTCGATCGAGCACGAACTCGGCACCATCGCATGCCCGCTGCTGGCCGCGCAGGGCCTGGAGGACGAGTACGGCACGCTCGAGCAGATCCGCGGCATCGCGCGCCGCGTGCCGCAGGCCGAACTGTTGGAACTGCCGGACTGCGGCCATTCACCCCACCGCGACCAGCCCGAGAGGTTGATCGCGGCCGTCACCCCTTTCTTCCAACGACACACCGGAGACACATGATGAGCAAGTTCACGCTGGGATGGATCGCCGCCGCGGCGCTGCTGGCCGCGCCGCTGGCGCAGGCGCAAAGCACCGCCAAGCTCAAGGTGGGGCTGATGCTGCCCTACACCGGCACCTTCGCGGCGCTGGGCACGGCGATCGAAAACGGGTTCCGGCTCTATGTCACCGAGCAGGGCGGCAAGCTCGCCGGCCGAGAGGTCGAGTTCGTGAAGGTGGACGATGAATCCGACCCCGCCAAGGCCACCGACAACGTGAACAAGCTGATCAAGCGCGACAACGTCGACGTGCTGGTGGGCACGGTGCATTCGGGCGTGGCGATGGCCATGGCCAAGGTGGCCAAGGACAGCGGAACACCGCTGATCGTGCCCAATGCCGGCGCCGATGCGGTGACCGGCCCGATGTGCGCGCCCAACATCTTCCGCAGCTCGTTCTCGAACTGGCAGCCGGGTTATGCGATGGGCGAGGTCGTGGCCAAGAAGGGCCACAAGAACGTGGTCACCATCACCTGGAAGTACGCCGCGGGCGACGAGTCGGTGCGAGGCTTCAAGGAAGCCTTCGAAAAAGGCGGTGGCAAGGTGGTCAAGGAGCTGAGCCTGCCGTTCCCGAACGTGGAATTCCAGGCCCTGCTCACCGAGATCGCAGCCGCCAAACCCGACGCGGTGTACACGTTCTTTGCCGGTGGTGGTGCGGTCAAGTTCGTCAAGGATTATGCGGCCGCAGGCCTGAAGAAGACCATCCCGCTGTACGGCGCTGGCTTCCTGACCGATGGCACGCTGGAGGCCCAGGGCGCCGATGCCGATGGCCTGCTGACCACGCTGCACTATGCCGACAGCCTGGGCACACCCCGCGACAACGCGTTCCGCCTGGCCTATGCCAAGAGCTTCAAGCTGCAGCCCGACGTGTACGCCGTGCAGGGCTACGACGCAGCGCAGATGCTGGGCATCGGCCTGGCCGCCACCAAGGGCGACCTGTCGAAGAAGGCCGAGTTTGCGGCCGCGCTGGAGAAGGCCCGCATCGACAGCCCGCGTGGCGCGTTCACCTTGTCCAAGGGCCACAACCCGGTGCAGGACATCTACCTGCGCCAGGTGAGCGGCAAGGAGAACAAGCTCATCGGCGTGGCCAGCAAGGCGCTGGCCGACCCGGGCCGGGGCTGCCGCATGTAATAAGCTCGCGGTCCGCTGGAGGACCCGGGTATGTCGCGCTGGAGTCGCCGCCTCGCCGGGCGGCTGTTGAACGTTCTGTTCTTGCTTGCCTGTGCCTTGCCCTGGCCGGCCGGGGCCACCATGGTGCGGCTGAACACCGTGCTCGGCCCGGTGGACATCGAACTGCACGACACGGCCGCGCCGCTCACGGTGGCCAACTTCCTGAGCTACGTGCGCGGCAAGGCCTACGACGGGATGTTCTTCCACCGCAGCGTGCCGGGCTTCGTGCTGCAGGGCGGCGGCTACACCTTCACCGAGGCCGGCAGCGCGCGCAAGGTGCCCGCGGCCGCGCCGGTGCGCAATGAGTTCAGCCCCACCCGCTCGAACCTGCGCGGCACGGTGGCGATGGCCAAGATCGGCGGCGACCCGGACAGCGCCACCAGCGAGTGGTTCGTCAACCTGGCCGACAACCTGTTCCTGGACAGCCAGAACGGCGGCTTCACCGTCTTTGGCAGGCTCACCGCGCCGGGCCTGGCCACCATCGACGCGTTTGCCGCCTGGCAGGTCGTGGCGGCGAGTTCCACCTTCAGCGCGCTGCCGGTGCGCAACCCGCCCAAGACCGGGCCCTACACGCGCGCCAACCTGGCGCTGGTGAACTCGGCGATCGAGCTGCCGCCCAAGGCGCAGCAAAGCGACGCCGACCGCATCTTCACCTACCTCGAAGCCGCCTATCCGCAGCACCTGTGGCCGGCCAATGCGGCATCGGCCTCGGCGCTGGGCTACTACTACCGCCACTACACCGGCAGCAACGCCTACATCGGCACGGCCGGCGGCCTGGTGTACTACTGCCTGCCGGAGGTGGGCGACGAGGTGCTGCTGCTCGGCACGGTGGCCGAATGGCTGGCGGCGGCCCAGGCGGCCGGCTACTGAACGTTCGCCGCGGCCGGGCGGCCGGACGGCAGCTTCAGCCCTTGGGCGCCAGCACGCCGCGGCGCATCTGGTCGAGTTCCAGGCTCTCGAACAGCGCCTTGAAGTTGCCTTCGCCGAAGCCCTCGTTGCCCTTGCGCTGGATGAACTCGAAGAAGATCGGCCCGAGCTGGTTCTCCGAGAAGATCTGCAGCAGCAGGTCGCCCGGCTTGCCGTCCACCAGGATCTGGCGCTCGCGCATCGCGGCCAGGTTCTCGCCGTGGCCGGGAATGCGCTTGTCCACCAGCTCGTAGTAGGTGTCGGGCGTGCTCAGCAGCGTCACCCCGTTCGTGCGCAGCTGGTCCACCGTGCGGTAGAGGTCGCCGGACAGCAGCGCGATGTGCTGGATGCCCTCGCCGTGGTAGGTGTCCAGGTACTCCTGGATCTGCCCCTTGGCCTCGTTGCCTTCCTCGTTGATGGGGATGCGGATCTTGCCGCAGGGGCTGGTCATCGCCTTGCTCTTGATGCCGGTGACCTGGCCCTCGATGTCGAAGTAGCGGATCTCGCGGAAGTTGAACAGCCGTTCGTAGAACTCGGCCCACTCCGCCATGCGGCCCTTGTGCACGTTGTGCGTCAGGTGGTCGATGATCTGCAGGCCGCAGCCCGGCGGGTTCAGCGTGGCGCCGGGCAGGGGTTCGAAGTCCACGTCGAAGAAGCCGATGTTGCCGATCTCACCCTCTTGCGCACCGTTCTTGCCACGCCAGCGGTCCACGAAGTAGATCATCGAGTCGCCGATGCCCTTGATGGCCGGGATGTTCAGCTCGCCCGGCCCGGCCACGCCGGCATACCCCCAGGCGCCCAGCGAGATCGCACGCTCGTAGGCGAGCTTCGCATCGCGCACCCGGAACGCGATGGCGCAGATGCTGGGCCCGTGCAGGCGCGCGAAGCGCTGCGCGAAGGAGTCGGGCTCGGCATTGAGGATGAAGTTGATCTCGCCCTGCCGGTACAGCGTGACGTTCTTGTGCCGGTGGCGTGCAATGGCACGGAAGCCCATGCGCTCGAACACGGCGCCCATGGCCACCGGGTCCGGCGCGGCGTATTCGATGAACTCGAAGCCATCGGTGCCCATCGGGTTGTGGGGTTCGGTCTGCTGGGGCTGGGTCATGGCGTTCCTTGGCGGGTGTGCGGGGCGGCACGGGATGGCACGGGATGGCCGGATTCTTGAGCAATGTCATCGCAATGTGTCTGCATCCGATGCGCGGATTTCGCTGTTTCGCGCACAAACCGTGCATAGAATGCCGTCAACATGGATGACCTGCTGCTCGACCCGCTGGACATCGCACTGCTGGTGCAGTTGCAGCGTGACAGCCATGCCACCAACCAGGTGGTGGGCGAGCGGCTGGGCCTGTCGCCCTCGCAGGTGAGCCGGCGCACCCAGCGGCTGGAATCGCTGGGCGTGATCCGCGCCTACGTGGCGCTGCTGGACCCGACCCTGCTGTCGCTGGCGGTGCGCTCGTTCACCCATGTCACGCTGGCGCGCCATGGGGGCGAGGAAGGTGCGGCCTTCGAGCGCGCGATCGGCGAATTTCCCGAGGTGCTGGACTGTTATGCCATCGCCGGCGAGGCCGACTACCTGCTGCAGATCGTCGCCGCATCGCTGAACGAGCTGTCGGAATCGGTGCTGCGCCGGCTCACCCGGCTGCCGGGCGTGGTGAGCGTGCGCTCGAGCATCGTGCTCAACCGCATCAAGGCCAGCACCGAGCTGCCGCTGGGCCACATCGGGCAGCCGTCCGGGCACCAACGCCGGGTGCGCCTGGTCCAGCGGCCCGGTTGACCTGGGTCAGCGCGGGTCGGAAGATGTGTATCCGGTTGCGACAGGCCTCGGGTATACGCTCAAGACTGCGCGGCCCGCGCCGTAGTCTGCTGTGGGGCTGCAGGCCGGCCAACCGACTCAACGGTGGGCCGCCGGCCCGGCATCGCGAAAGTGCTCCATGAAGCGTTCCCTGCGCTCGGCTGTCAAGAAACTGCTGCACCAGGCCGCGCGCGCGGCCCTGTCGCTGCTGCCGCGCGACTGGCGCTTTGCCCTGTTCCGGGCCATGGTCGAGTGCGACCCGGCGCCGGGCCCCGCGCTGGAACTCAAGATCGCCGACACGCAGGACGAACTCGAAGCCTGTTTCCGGCTGCTGCACGACGCCTACGTGGCGTCGGGCTTCATGCAGCCACATCCCTCGGGCCTGCGCGTCACGCCCTACCACGCGCTGCCCACCACCACCACGCTGTGCGCGAAGGTGGACGGGCGGGTGGTCGGCACCATGTCGCTCATCCGCGAAGGCGTGTTCGGGTTCCCGCTGCAATCGGTGTTCGACCTGGGCGCGGTGCGGGCCAAGGAAGGGCGCATCGCCGAGATCTCGGCCCTGGCCGTGCACCCGGATTTCCGCAAGACCGGCGGGCGCATCCTGTTCCCGCTGATGAAGTTCATGTACGAGTACTGCACCGAGTACTTCGACACCCGGCACCTGGTCATCGCGGTCAATCCGAACAAGATCGAGATGTACGAGTCGCTGCTGTTCTTCGAGCGGCTGCAGGCCAACGTCGTCGACCGCTACGACTTCGCCAACGGCGCCCCGGCGGTGGGCGCCACGCTGGACCTGGCACTCGCGCGCGACAGGTTCAAGCAGGTATACGGCCACAAGCGCGAGCGCAAGAACCTGTACCGCTACTTCGTGGAGACGCGGTTGCCGAACATCCGGGCCCCCGGCCGGCGCTACCACACGACCAACGACCCGGTGATGACCGGCGCGATGATCGACTACTTCTTCAACCGCAAGACCCAGGTCTTCGACGCGCTGGACGACCGCCGCAAGCTGCTGCTGCGCAGCATCTACGACCTGGACGACTACCAGCCCGTGCTGCCGCGCACCACGGAGAGCAGCCGCCAACGCGAGGCGCTGCGCCAGCACCAGCGCTACTCGATCAATTGCCCGGCGCGCCTGAAGGTCAGCTCCTATGGCGGCAGTGTGGAGTTCGAGCTCGTGGTGGTGGAGATGTCGATGGGCGGCTGCCAGGCCGAGTGCCGCACGCCGCTGCCCGAGGGCACCCGCGGGGCGCTGGTGGTCGAGCTCGGCGAAGGCCTGCGCTCGGTGGTCGAGGCGGTGGCGGTGCGCCGCACGGCCACCGCGGCCGGCGCCTATTACGGCCTGCGCGTGCAGCAGCCCGACGTGGCCTGGTTCGCCTGCGTGCACGCGCTGCAGCTGGGGCAGACCCATGCCGACCTGGAGCCGCTGTCGATCGCGGCCACCGAGCCGATGGGGCTGTAGCGCAGGCGCCGCCAGCCCACCGGCTGGCAGAATCCGGCGCTGGTGGGGTGGACCTGTGCTGTCCACGGCCCTGAGTGAACGGTGGGTGCGTGATGCGGAATTGGCACGGCTGGGCGGTGCTGCTGCTGTGCGTGGCGGCGCTGTCGTCCGCGCGGGCCGGCCTGGTGGAGGTGATCGAGTCCGTCAAGCCTTCGGTGCTGGCCGTGGGCAGCTACAACCCCCTGAAGGCGCCGCGCTTCACCTTCCACGGCACCGGCTTCGTGGTGGGCAACGGCAACCTCGTGGTCACCAATGCCCACGTGCTGCCCGCCGGCAGCGCGGCGGACCCCGATGCGCGCCTGATGGTGCTGCTGCCCCGGCCGAACGAGGCCCACGAGCTGCGCGCCGCCACGGTGGTGCGCAACGAGCCGGCACACGACCTCGCGCTGTTGAGGATCGACGGCAGCGCGCTGCCCGCCCTGGCGCTGAGCGATGGCACCCTGCTGCGTGACGGCCATGCCGTGGCGCTGATCGGCTACCCGGTGGCCGGTGTGCTGGGGTACCGGCCGGTCACCCACCGCGGCATCGTGGCGTCGGTCACCGCGGTGGCCCTGCCGGCACCGAACTCGCGGCAGCTCGACCCGCGCGCGGTGACGCAGCTGCGCCAGGGGCCGTTCGTGCTGTACCAGCTGGACGCCACCGCCTACCCCGGCAACAGCGGTGGTCCCCTGCTCGATGCACAGACAGGCACCGTGGTCGGCGTGGTCAACATGGGCCTGCTCAAGGCCACCAAGGAGTCGGCACTGGCGCTGCCGTCCGGCATCACCTACGCCATACCGGGACGCTACGTGCTGGAGCTGATGAAAGAGCGTTGAGGCCCCGCAAGCCTGCCGCCGACGTTAACGCGCACCATCGTTTGGTAACGAGTGGGCCGTCGCGTTGCTACTAGCATGCGCCTCCGCCAGCCCGAATCAGTGAGTTACCCTTCATGAAGAGGTCTGCCCGTTCGATGTTTCGATGGGCCTTGCACAGCACAGCCCGCCGCCTGCTCGCCATGGCGCCCCGCCGGGGCCGTTTTGCGCTGTTCCGCTCGATGGTCGATTGCGAAGCGGACCCGGACCGCCGGCTGACGCTCAAGATCGCCGATAGCGTCGAGGAGCTCGAGGCCTGCTTCCGCATCCTGCACGATGCCTATGTGGGCGCGGGCTTCATGCGGCCCGATCCCTCGGGCCTGCGCGTGACCCACTACCACGCGCTGCCCACCACCACCACGCTGTGCGCCAAGTTCGACGGGCAGGTCGTGGGCACGCTGTCGATCGTGCGCGAGGGCGCCTTCGGCTTCCCGATGCGCTCGGCCTTCGATCTCTCGGCCGTGCGCGCCAAGGGCGGCAAGATCGCCGAGATCTCGGCGCTGGCCATCCACCCGGACTTCCGCGCCACCGGCGGGCGCATCCTGTTCCCGCTGATGAAGTTCATGTTCGAGTACTGCACCGGCCACTTCGACACCCGGCACCTGGTGATCGCGGTGAACCCGCGCCACATCGAGATGTATGAGTCGCTGCTGCTCTTCGAGCGCCTGCCCGGCGAGCCGGTGCCGCACTACGCCTTCGTCAACGGCGCGCCGGCGGTGGGGGCCACGCTGGACCTGCACACGGCGCCGGCCCGTTTCGAGCGCGTCTACGGCCATCGGCCCGGCCACCGCAACCTCTACCAGTACTTCGTGCACACCCGGCTGCCGAACATCCAGCACGCGCCGCGCCGCTACTTCACCACCAACCACCCGGTGATGACCGCGCAGCTGCTCGACCACTTCTTCAACCGCCGCACCCAGCTCTTCGCTGGGCTGGACACCGAACAGGTGCAGACCCTGCGCGCGATCTATCACCACGAGGCCTATGCCACCGTGCTGCCGCTGCTGCCGGACCCGCGGCCGGACGGCACCGAACGCCGGCGCCAGCCGCGCTACTCGGTCAGCTGCCCGGCGGCGCTGCAACTCGCCGGCGAGACCGGCGATGGCGCGTCCTACCCGCTGGACATCACCGAGCTCTCGCACGACGAATTTCGCGCCTCCTGCTCGCGGCCGCTGCCGCCGGGCGCCACGGGTCGCATCACGGTGGCGCTGGGCTCGCAGGTGCATTCGGTGGTCGAGGCCACGGTGCTGCCGAACCGGCCGAACGATCTGTCGAGCTACCGTTTCCGGCTCAAGTCGGGCGATCCGGCCTGGCGTGACTGCGTCAACGCCCTGGGCCGCAGCCAGACCTACCGTGACCTCTCGTCGGCATGAACGGCCCGAATCGATGGCGCAGGAGCCGGGACAGGCGTCATCACGGCGTCACCCCCGCCGCGGCAACATGCCGGCAGCACCGCCCGAGGACACCTGGCTGACGGCGGGCGCTCACAAATGGTTTCCGGTCCGGGCCGCCCGGAACACGGCCAAGGCACCAGGTCGGTACGAACTCAATCGGTGAGAACGTGACTTCGGTCTCATGCACCCCTCAAGGCCGGGGTTGCGGCGGGCGATTTCACCTGCTTACAGTGGAATGAGACCAACGCGGCCGCCGCGGTGGGGTTGTTGAGGACCCACACGCAACGATTCGCAACAGAGCAAACAGCCCAGGGTCGTTCCCCCATGACGCCAGCATGGCTTCCGGAAACCGTCCGGTGGCCAACGAGGTGTCGGCGGGGTCAACGCTGGCGGGAGAAGAAATGATTCGCGTATTCAACCACTACTTTCACGTTTGGACCCTCCGGCGCATCCTGTTCGACGTGGGCCTCGCGCTGCTGGCGCTGGCCGCGGTGATGATGGTGCAGGGCGGCAGCGTGAACATGGTGGTGCCGATGGCCGGGCCGCAGGTGCTCACGCTGGCCATGGGCATGTTCGTGATCAACATGGCCTCCGGCCTGTACCAGCGCACCGTGAACCGCACGCTGGGCGAATCCTGCCTGCGGGCCGGGCTGGCCCTGGTGCTCGCGCTGGCCCTGACCTACCAGATCTTCAGCCTGCTGCCGTTGGGGTTCGCCAACTCGGCGGCGGCGCGCGTCTCGGCGATGCTCGTCATCTCGATGGTGATCGTGCGCCGCGTGTTCGTCGGCCACTGGACCGGCCAGTCGCGCACCACCAACCGTGTGCTGATCTTCGGCACCGGCCCCGCCGCGCAGATGGTGGGCGCCACGCTCAAGGGCGCCGACCCGCTGGCACGGATCGTCGGCTACTTCCCGGGCCCGAACGAAAAGCAGATCGCGATCCCCGAGGCCGAACGCCTGGGTGGCCAGCGCTCGCTGACCGAAACCGCGCGCCAGCTCGGCGTGGACGAGATCGTCGTGGCACTCACCGAGCGCCGCTCCGGCAGCATGCCGCTGCGCGAGCTGCTCGACTGCAAGCTCGCCGGCATCCGCGTGTTCGACATCACCACCTATTTCGAGCGCATGCTCGGCCAGATCCGCATCGACTACGTCAATGCCGGGTGGCTGATCTTCGGCGACGGCTTCAACCAAGGGCTGTACCGCACCACGGTCAAGCGTGCCTTCGACATCCTGTGCTCGCTGGTGCTGATCACCCTGGCCGCCCCGGTGATGGTGTTCACCGCCATCGCGATCAAGCTGGAGAGCCGCGGCCCCATCTTCTACCGCCAGGAGCGCGTGGGCGCGAACAGCCGGGTGTTCAAGGTCAACAAGTTCCGCAGCATGCGCACCGATGCCGAAAAAGACGGCAAGCCGGTGTGGGCCGCGGCGCAGGACAGCCGTGTCACCCGGGTGGGCAACATCATTCGCCGCACCCGCATCGACGAGTTGCCGCAGCTGTTCAACGTGCTCAAGGGCGAGATGAGCCTGGTCGGCCCGCGTCCGGAGCGCCCGTACTTCGTCGAGCAGCTGACGCAGGAGATCCCCTACTATGCGGTCCGGCACAGCATCAAGCCGGGTGTGACGGGGTGGGCACAGGTCAAGTATCAATACGGTTCGACCGTCGAGGATTCGGCGGAGAAGCTCCAGTACGACCTGTACTACGTCAAGAACCACTCGCTGTTCCTCGATTTCGTGATCCTGTTCGAGACGGTGGGCGTGGTCCTCACGGGCAAGGGCGCGCGCTGAGCCGCGGGCCGGGCGCCCGCGCCGCCGCGGCGGCCAGCGTGGGGCGCTGATGGACGCGACGGTGAACCTCGCGCCGGTGGGCTTCGCGCTGGCCGCGGCGCTGAACGCGGCCTTCGCCGTGTACCTGCTGCGCTCGGGCCACCTCGGCCCGCTGCGCGACCGCTCATCGGTGGCCTTCCTGGCCGCCGTGCTGCTGACCTCGGTGTGGGGCGTGGCCGCCCTGGTGGACGAGCACTCCGAGTGGATGATCACGGCCCACATTGCCAATGGCCTGGACCTGCTGCGCCAGGGCTGCTGGCTGGTGTTCCTGCTGTCCCTGCTGCGACCCACAGGGGGCGGCACCGGACCTGATGCGCGCCGCGCGAGCCCGTTGACGCTGGTCACGCTGGGCCTGCTGGCCGCGGCCATCGTCACGCAGACGGGGTTCGCCTTCGGGCAGGAGGCCCTGGGGCGCCTGGTGCTCGTGGAGGCGCTGGCGCTGGGCGTGCTGGGCCTGGTGCTGGTGGAGCAGCTGTTCCGCAACCAGGCCGAGGAAACCCGCTGGAACGCCAAGCCCTTGTGCCTGGGCCTGGGCTTCAACTTCGTCTACGACGTGTACGTGCACACCGAGGCCGTGATGTTCGGGCGATTCGATGCCGATGCGCTGAGCGTGCGCGGCGCGGTGTACGCGCTGTCCACGCCGCTGCTGTTCACCGCCTCGCGGCGCCAGGCGGCCTGGATCAGCAAGCTGAAGGTGTCGCGCAGCGCAGCCTTCTACTCGGCGGCGCTGATGCTGATCGGCGCCTACCTGCTGTTCATCGCCGGCGTGGGCTACTACGTGCGCTACTTCGGCGGCGAGTGGGGGCGTGCGCTGCAACTGGCCCTGTTGATGGCCGCCTTGCTGTTCCTGGCGGTGCTGCTGGTGTCGGGCTCGCTGCGCTCGCGGCTGCGGGTGTTCCTCAGCAAGAACTTCTTCAGCTACCGCTACGACTACCGGCAGGAGTGGCTGCGCTTCACCGCGATGCTGTCGACCAAGTCCGCGCCGCAGGAGGTGGGGGTGCTGGTGGTGCGGGGCCTGGCCGACATGGTGGAATGCCCGGCCGGCAGCCTGTGGTCGCGCAGCCTGGCGGGCGACCACTTCGTGCAGGCCGCCCGCTGGAACGGACCCGCGGCGACCGAAGGCGAGCCCGCCGACTCGAACTTCATCCGTTTCCTGCGCGAGAAGGAGTGGATCGTCGACATCGACGAGTTCCGCGCCCAGCCGCGCCGCTACGGCGACCTGACGATGCCGCTGTGGCTGGCCACCAGCCCCTCGGCCTGGCTGGTGGTGCCCTTGCTGGTGGGGGAGCAGTTGATCGGCTTCGTCGTGCTCTCGCGACCGCGCACGCCGATCGAAACCAACTGGGAGGTGCGTGACCTGCTGAAGACCGCTGCACGCCAGGCCGCCGGCTTCCTGGCCCAGATGCAGGCGACCGAGGCGCTGCTGGAGGTGCGCAAGTTCGATGCGTTCAACCGCATGTCGGCCTTCGTGGTGCACGACCTGAAGAACATCATCACCCAGCTCTCGCTGATGATGAAGAACGCCCAGCGCCTGCGCGACAACCCCGAGTTCCAGCAGGACATGCTGCTCACCGTCGAGAGCTCGCTCGAGAAGATGAAGCAGATGATGCTGCAGCTGCGCGAGGGTGCAAAACCGGTGGGCGGCAGCTCGGGCGTGGAGCTCGCGGCGATGTTGCGGCGCATCCAGGCCCATGCCCGCGGCCGCGGCCGCGTGCTCGAACTGGAGCTCGTCGACGAGATCGCCACCCGGGGCCACGAGGACCGGCTGGAGCGCGTGATCGGCCACCTTGTGCAGAATGCCCTTGATGCCACGCCGGCCTCAGGTAAGGTCTGGGTGC
Source organism: Burkholderiales bacterium (assembly GCA_016213205.1). GTDB lineage: Bacteria > Pseudomonadota > Gammaproteobacteria > Burkholderiales > Burkholderiaceae_C > Pseudaquabacterium. Next base: position 99,399 of record JACRAZ010000041.1, on the reverse strand, counting down.
GGCTGCAGCAGTCGTCTGGCAGGGCCATGCTCGTGGTCGGTGACACCGGCGCGGGCATGACGCCCGAGTTCATCCAGACCCGATTGTTCCGGCCCTTCAACACCACCAAGGACAGCGGCATGGGCATAGGCGCCTACGAGAGCTTCCAGTACATCAAGGAGCTGGGCGGCAGCATCGACGTGCAAAGCGAAGTCGGCAAAGGTTCGACGGTGACCATCCTGCTGCCACTGTTCGATGCCCGCAAGGCCGCTGACCTGCACATGCCCGCCGACCGATGAATTCCGCCAGCCCGCCACCGCTGTTGATCGTCGAGGATGACCTCGCGCTGCAGAAGCAGATCAAGTGGTCGCTCGACCGCTTCGAATCCATCACCGCGGCCGACCGCGAGAGTGCCCTGGTGCAGTTCCGGCGCTACCAGCCGGCCGTGGTCACCATGGACCTGGGGCTGCCGCCCGACCCCGACGCCACCTCCGAAGGTTTTGCCCTGCTGCAGCAGTTGCTGGACATCGATCCGAACGTCAAGGTCATCGTGCTCACCGGCCAGAACGACCAGGCCAATGCGCTGCGGGCCGTGGCGCTGGGCGCCTACGACTTCTTCGCCAAGCCGTTCGAACCGGAACTGCTGGGCCTGACGATCGATCGCGCCTACCGCCTGGCCGAACTGCAGGCCGAGAACCGGCGGCTGCAGGCGCTGCACCAGCCCGACGCGCTGTCCGGCCTGGTCACACGCGATCCCGAGATGCTGCGGGTGTGCCGCCTGGTCGAGCGCGTGGCCGCCAGCGATGCCACCGTGCTGTTGCTGGGCGAAAGCGGCACTGGCAAGGAGGTGCTGGCACAGGGGCTGCACCAGGCCTCCAAGCGCCAAGGCCGCTTCGTCGCGATCAACTGCGCGGCCATCCCCGAAACGCTGCTCGAGAGCGAGCTCTTCGGCTACGAGCGCGGCGCGTTCACCGGCGCCTCCAAGACAACACCCGGCAAGATCGAGACCGCCAACGGCGGCACCTTGATGCTCGACGAGATCGGCGATCTGCCGCATCCGCTGCAGGCCAAGCTGCTGCGCTTCCTGCAGGAGCGCAAGATCGAACGCCTGGGCGGGCGCCAGGAAATCCCGGTCGATGTGCGCGTGGTCTGCGCCACCCACCAGGACCTGAAGGCGCAGATCATCGCCGGGCGCTTCCGCGAAGACCTGTACTACCGCCTGGCCGAGATCGTGGTGGAGATCCCGGCACTGCGCGCGCGCCAGGGAGACGCGGTGCTGCTCGCGCACGCCTTCCTGCAGCGGTTTGCCCAGGACCAGCGGCGCGGGTCCATGACCTTCTCCGATGACGCGCTGCAGGCGATCGAGCAACACGGTTGGCCCGGCAATGTGCGCGAGTTGCTCAATGCCGTGAAGCGGGCGTCCATCATGTGCGACGGCGGCCGGATCCTGGCGGCCGACCTCGGCCTGCCTTCGCCGGCCGCTGCCGGTGGCAAACAGGAACTCAACGACCTCGATCTGCGCACGGTGCGTGAAAGCGCCGAACGGCATGCCGTCTTGATGGCGCTCAGCAGAAGCAACGGCAATATCGCCAAGGCCTCGGAATTGCTGGGCGTGAGTCGTCCGACCCTTTACGATCTGATGAATCGGTTGGCGATCAAACAGCACGCCGACCTCTGACGAGCAGGAGAATTTGTGAGTCCGTTGCTGCGAATCGGCCAGGCCTGGGCCTGGGCGGTGCTCTTTGTGCTGGCCGCGTGCGGCGGCCAGAGCGAGGAGGCGCTGCTGTCCTCGGCCAAGACCTACCTCGACAAGGGAGAGACCAGCGCGGCGGTGGTCCAGCTGAAGGCAGCGCTCCAGAAGAATGGCCAGTCCGGCCCGGCGCGGCTGATGATGGGCCAGGCCCTGCTGCGCTCCGGCGACCCGGCCGGCGCGGTGGTGGAACTCGAACGCGCCCGCACGCTGGGACAGGCCGACAACCTCGTGGTGCCCCTGCTGGCAGAGGGCCTGGCGTCCGTCGGCCAGGTCAAGGCCGTGACCGAGCGGTTCGGTCAGCTCGCATTGCCCGATCCCGAGGCAGCCGCCGAACTCAAGACCGTCGTCGGCGTGGCATACATCGCCCAGAACAAGCTTGATCAGGGCGCCGCCGAGGTGGATGCGGCATTGCGGCTGGCACCCAAGAGCGTGCGGGCCCGGCTGATGAAAGCGCGTCTGGTGGCGGGTGCGGGCAACGTGGGCGATGCCCTCGCACTGGTCAACCAGGTGGTGGCGGATGCCCCGACACGAATCGACGCGCTGCAATTGAAGGGTGAACTGCAGTGGCTGGGCCAGAGCGATACCGATGCGGCCATGCAGACGTTTCGAGCCATCCTGGCCATCGATCCGGCCGATCTGGGCGCACACACCGCCCTCATCGGCGTTCTGCAGCAACGCAAGGACGTCGCCGGGTTCAAGGCCCAGCTGGCATTGCTGAAGAAGGCCTGGCCCAAGCACCCGATCACGCAGCTCTACGAAGCTCAGCTGGCCCTGGCCGACGGCGACATCAAGCGCGCGCGAGAGGGCGCCCAGCAACTGCTCCGCCTGTCGCCGCAGAACGTATCGGTGCTGCAACTCGCAGGCGCGATCGAGCTGCAGGCCGGTGCCCTGATGCAGGCGGTGAGTCACCTGAACAAGGCGGTGCAGGTGTCACCGGCGCAACCGCTGGCGCGCCAGTTGCTGGCCGACGCCCACCTGCGGCTGGGCCAACCCGAGAAGGCCGTCGCCGCGCTGCAACCGCTGCTGGCGCAACCCAAGCCGTCGTCCGCGGTGTTGGCGCTGGCTGCGCAAGCGCACCTGCAAAGTGGTGACCTGGCCAGCTCCGAGGTGTATTTCGTCCAGGCCGACAAGGCCAGCCCGGGTGACCCGAAGCTGCTCACCGCGCTGGCGCTGACCGAGGTCGCGAAGGGCAATCCCACGGTGGGCTTTTCCCGCCTCGAGGCGGTGGCCGCGTCGGACCCGAGTTCGTTCGCCGATCTGGCGATCATCAGCATGCGGCTCAGGCGCAACGAGCTGGCCGATGCGCTGCGGGCGGTCGATCGGCTGCAGGGAAAGATGGCCGACAAGCCCTTGCCGTACCTGTTGCGCGGCCGGATCCTGCTGATGCAGCGCAACGCCGAAGGTGCCCGGGCGGCATACGAAAAGGGCCATGCGCTGGACCCGACCTACTTTCCCGGTGTTGTGGCACTGGCCACGCTGGATGTGATCGAGAAGAAGCTGCCCCAGGCGCTGAAGCGCTACGAGGACGCCCTGGCCCGCGAGCCGCGCAACGTGACCGCCATGCTGGCGGTGGCTGATCTGCGACTGCGCACGGGCGCCAAGCCCGAGGACGTGGCCAAGCTGTTGTCTGACGCGGTCAAGGCCAATCCGGCCGAAATCGGACCCCGGCTGGCCCTGATCGATCACCATCTTGCCCAGCGTGACGCCAAGGCGGCCCTGGTTGCCGCCCAGGAAGGCATGGCGGCGGTGCCGGACAACCTGGACATGCTCGATGCGCTGGGTCGCGCCCAGCTCTTTGCCGGCGACACCGAGCAGGCGATCAACAGCTTCCGCAAGATCGTGGCGGCGCATCCTGCGGCGCCCGGTCCGCAACTGCGACTGGCCGATGCCTACATCGCGAAGCGCGACTACCTGGCGGCCTCTCAAAGCCTGCAGCGGGTGCTCGACGCCGACCCCAAGCACCTGGCAGCACAGCAGGCCCAGATGCGCATCGCGATGCTGCGCAAACGGCCGGACGATGCGATCAGGGTCGCTCGCGCCGTGCAGAAGCAGCGGCCGGACGAACCCGTCGGCTACGTGCTCGAAGGGGAGATCCACGCCCGGCAGCGGGCGTGGGAACCGACGGCCTCGGCGTTCAGGGCTGCCCTGGACCGAGGGGCTGCATCGGATGTGGCCATTCGGCTTCATGCCGTGCTGGTCAAGGCAGGCCGTCAAGCAGAAGCCGACCGGTTTGCTGAAGGGTGGCTCCGCAAGCAGGCCACGGATGCCGATTTCGTGTTCCACCTGGGGCTGATGGCTCTGGAGCGCAAGGATCTGGCGGGTGCTGAAGCGCGATTCCGCCAGACGCTGGAACTGAAGCCGGACAACGCGGCCGCCAACAACAACATCGCGTCGATGCTGCTGCAGCAAGGAAAGCCGGGAGCGCTGCCGTTTGCCGAGCGGGCCAACCAACTGCTGCCCAATCAGGCCGACATCATGGACACCCTGGCCACGGCGCTGGCCGAAGACAAGCAGTACGCGCGGGCGCTCGAACTGCAGCGCAAGGCGCTTGCGCTCGCACCGGAAGCCTCCTCGCTGCGGTTGAGCTTCGCCAAGCTGCTGATCCGCGCTGGCGACAAGGCCGCCGCAAAGGCCGAGCTCGACAAGCTCGCTCTGCTGGGCGACAAGTTCTCGGCACAGGACGAGGTCGTCGCCCTGCTCAAGGGGCTGTAGGCCGCTTTGGCCCTTGCGGTGGCGTCTGGGGACGCCGGGCCAGCACTTCCTGTTTGGTGATCTGTGCTCCGCGCGCGGCGTGGCGCCTGCGCGGATTCGCCTTGATCTTCGGCAGGCGCGCGCCGCCCCGGTCCTGTCGAGATACTTTACAGCCGCCGTGCCCCGGCGCCCCGCTGCTCCCGGTGATGGCCAAAAATGCGATGCGATTCAACGGCTTAGGTGATGACGGCACTGATGGCACACCGATTGCTTACCTGTAGATACGGCGCCAGAACATCGTGTTCGACAAGCGGACCGGCCGCCGAATACCTTAAACATCGTTTCTTGAAGGAATGCATATGTCTCTCAAAAGATTGCTTTCCGCGGCGCTCGTGACCAGCTCGTTGCTTGCAGCGGGCGCGGCGACTGCTGCGACTTTGGTGACCCTGAACCCGTCTGCCACCAACGGCCTCGGCGCTGCCGGTGTCGTGAGCGGTGCTGACGGCCCGTTCCAGGCGGTTGGCTTCCAGTCCAACCTGTACAGCACGCTGACGATCGGTGGCAACACTGGCGTTCAGGGCTTCCTTGAAACTGGTTACATCAAGATCACCAGCTTCATGAACAGCTCGAACGGCGTGGTCGCCTCCGGCGTCAACAGCAACTACGGCATCATCGGCAACTTCACCCTTTCCGGTGTTGGCGCCTGGGCTGGCAACTTCTTCAACATGAGCCCGGTCGGTGTCAGCATGGTTGTCAACCTGCTGGGTGACCCGGGCAACGACGGTGTCGGCCCGATGGTGAACCTGGGTACCGCCACGCTGGCGTCGAGTCCGTCGCCGGTGGCCTTCGCCATCGCCTTCGGCTCGACCGCGCTGGGCGCCACCGGCGACGCGCTGACCAGCCTGTCGGCCAACCTGCAGCTGACCCCCGCACCCGGCACCACGGGCGTGGGCGGCTTCTTCGAAGCGCCGATTCCGTTCAACATCCAGTTGGCGGTGGGCAATGCCGGTGGTAACTCGGCCAACACGTCCTACACGGTGGATGCCACCACGGGCGTCGTGACCGTCATCACCCCGAAGGGCCCTGGTGTCAACCCGGGTACCGCCAACGCCACGTTCGTGCCGGAGCCGGGTGCTCTGTCGCTGGCGGCCCTGGCGCTGATCGGTGTTGGTGTGGCCACCCGCCGCAAGGCGCGCGCCCAGGCCTGATCAACGGCCTCACCCAACAAAAGCGAGGGCTCAGCCCTCGCTTTTTTTTGCCTGGGTGCCGCGCGGATGGTCGCCCAACCGTGCCGCCGGGCAATCACATGACAGGTGCGTTGCGAGGGTCGGTCGTACCAGCCTGATCGACGGCCCGGTACAACTCCTCGATCAGCCCAGCATGCCGTGCCTCGATCGCCGAGCGTCGCAGCTTGAGGTTGGTCGTGAGCTCACCGTCCTCGATCGTGAACGGGCGTGACAGAAGCGCGATCCCGCTCGGCCGTTCATGCTCGCCCAGTTCGGCCAGGCGCTCGCGTAGCGCGTTCACCAGGCGGGTTCGACCGTCGACGCTGTCTTGCAGGCCCGGCTGCAGGGTGCACAGCGCCACCAGGCATTTGCGGCCGGCACCGACGACCACGACCTGGTCGATGCCGGCCACGCGACGCAACTGCGCCTCGGCGCCCAGCGGTGAAATCCGCCGGCCGGTGGAGGTCTTGATCAGCTCGTTCGATCGGCCTGCCAGCGAAAGGTAGCCGTCGGCGTCGAACCGCCCCAGGTCGCCCGTGGTGTAGTAGCCCTGTGCATCGAGCGGATTCGTGTTGTCCCCCAGATAGCCTGTGAAGACACCGGGGCCCCGCACCTTGATGGCGCCGTCCTCGCCCACCACGATGTCGTTGCCGGGCAGGGGCCGACCGACAGTGCCGAAGCGGAAGTCGTCCAGCCGGTTCATCGCCATCGGCAGCACGTTCTCGCTCAAGCCGTAGGCCTCGAGCACCAACCAGCCCAATGCATGGAATTCCTGCAGCAGGTGCGGTGGTGTTGGCGCCGATCCCGTGACCATGCAGCGCAATCGCCGGCCCATCATGCGGCGCATGCGTGCAAGCACCCACCGATCCGCCACGGCATGCGCCAGTGCCAGCCAGGGCGGCAGTGCACGGCCTTCCAGCCGGAGTGCGCTGGCCCGGCGGCCGGTGGCCCAGGCCCAGCCTGCAATCAGGCGTGGCAGCGCGGGCTGCGCCGCGATGCCGGCGCCGATGCCCTCGTGCAACTTCTCGAAGAACCGGGGCACGCCGACGAACACGTCAGGCTCGACGCCAGCCACCACCTCCATCACGCGCCTTGGATCGCCCAGCACGTAGGTCGTGGCGCCACGCCGCAGCGCGGCAAAGTTGATCATGCGCTGTAGCAGGTTTGACAGCGGCAGCCAACAGAGCAGGCGGCCGTCCGGCGGAACGAAGCTGAACACCTCGCAGATCGCTTCTGTGGTCAGGCACACCTGCCGATGGCTGAAGGGGATGCCCTTTGGGGTCCCGGTGGTGCCGGAGGTGAAGATGATGGTCGCGATGTCGTCCGCGGCGGGCGACGACGTCGGCGGTGACGCCGTGGTGGCGAGCTCGTCCATCGAGGCCCATGTGAAGCGCGGCGGCGTGGCCGGAAGGGCGCCGTCGACGGCAGTGCCCAGGTCCAGCAGGAAACGGGCGCTGGCCAGGCGCTCGGGGTCGACCCGTGCCAGCAGGGCCGGGTTTGTCGTGGCGTAGGCCACGACATCGGCAATGCCGCACATGGTGGCCAGGCGTTCCGGCAAGTCATGCGCGTCCAGGCCGACCACCACCGCGCCCAGCGAGAGTGCCGCATGTTGCAGCAACTCCCACTCGAGCGAGTTGGGGGCGATCAACGCCAGGCGGTCGCCGTGGCGCAAGCCTGCGGCGGCCAGCCCGCGGGCCAGCCGCTGCACCCGATCGGCGAAGTCCTGCCAACGCACCGGATGCCAGCCGCCACCGGGTGTGGCCTCTGCTTGGAACGCCAGCGCCATCGGTGTTGCCGCGGCACGCTCGGCCAGCATCGCCCGCACCGTGTTGGGCGGAGGCGGCACGGCCGTGGTCGACATCCCGCGCGTGGTGCTCATGATGGGCCACCCGGCCGTTGTCCGGGGGTGCGATGCGAAAGGTAGTAGCCGAGCACGGCATCCAGGTAGTCATCGACTTCCGGCACCGGCAAGCCGGCGGCCGCCAGGGTGCGCGCCGTCTGCGGGTTGGCAAACCCCTGGCGCTCGGACAGATAGGCCAGGATGGGTGGCAGGCCACGCAGGGCCCGGCGTGTCTTGTCACCCGCGAACCAGCCGATCACCGGCACCGCCCGCTCCAGCAGGCGGCGGCTCACATGCCGGAGGGGCGGCACCGGCCGCCCGTGGGCCTGCCATGCCTGCCGTACACGCTGCTGCAGCCGCGTCAATGCAATGGCGCGCTCCGGGCCGGAACACAGGTGGAGGATGCCGCCCGACATGGCCGGCTGGTCGCTGGACCAGCAGATCGCGTCGGCCACCCAGTCCACCGGAATGGTGTCCAGCTGCGTGTCACCCAGGTCGGGCATCACGCCGAAGGTTCGCACGCCGGAAAGAAACTCGCACAGGTGGTAGAAGACCTGGAAGTGCAGCACCCGTCCACTGCCGCGCTCGCCGATCACCATGCTGGGCCGATGGACGGTGATGGGCAGGTTCGCACCACGCTGCCAGACCACGCGCTCGGCCTCGGCCTTGGTCGCTTCGTAGGTGTTGTGGAACTCGCGCTCGCCGAGGTCCGCGCGTTCGGGCATGTGGCCCGGCGCGCAGCCCCACACGCCCACGGTGCTCACCAGGTCCACCTTGCACAGGTTGCCGGCGCGTTGCGCGTGCTCTGCCAGGTCGAGCATGGTCTGGGTCGGCGCGACCGCGGTGGCGCGCGCCTGTTCGAGCGACATGTTCAGCTTCACGCTGGCGGCGCAGTGGATCAGGTGGGTGGCCTCGTGCGCGAGTTGGTCGAACGCCAGCTCGGTGAGCCCGAGGCGCGGCAGCGAGATGTCGCCCTGCAGCGCATGCAGGCGGGCCAGTGCCGGATGGTCGGGTGACAGCCCCCAGGCGTCATGCATCGCCGACATCCGCTGCTTCAGGTCTGCGGCATCACGCGCCCTCACCAGCACCGTCACCTGGGTGTCCGCGGGGGCCAGCAGGCGCGGCACCAGTGCGCTGCCGATGGTGCCGGTCGCGCCGGTCAGGAAGACATGCTTGGCCATGCAGAAGCCCTATCGGGGCGGCGTGCCGTAGCGCCCGGGCGCGATCAGGTTCTGCGGGTCCAGGGCCGCCTTCAGCTGGGCCAGCAGCGCCTTGGCCGGCAGGTTGGTGTCCATCGCATCGGGCATGCTCATCGTGGTGGCGCGGTAGGGCGGGTAGCCCGCAGCGATGTAGGTGTCACGCGCCTCGTGATACCAGTCGCGCGCACGCGCACTGTCGACGGCGTCCTTCTGGTCGTAGAACACGCCCACCAGCACGATCACCGAGCGAGGGCTCTCGACGATCACCTCGACGAAGAAGTCGAACTCGTACTTCTCGAACACCAGGCGGCTCAGCGCCAGTGCCTTCATCACGTGCTCGGACGTGAAGGGCACCACCGGGCCGATCCAGACGAAACCACACCCGTCGCGCGCGGGGTCGATGTCGGTGCTGGGCTTTTCCTTGTGCGACTTGAAGTAGGCCTGGCGAACGAACTCGTCAGTCGGGATGCCGCGGAACAGGTTGATGGCCGGCACCATCACATCGGTGAACTCGGGCGATTTGCCCAGCAGCCGGTTGGCGATCGGTGCCACGTACCGCACCAGCCTGCCGAACCAGTCGTCGCGGATCGCGGCGCCGATGAACTGCACCATCCCGTAGCGGCCCAGCACCTTGCGGATCATCCGCTTCTGGTAGCGCACCTCCTCGCGGCTGCCGTACAGGCCGCAACCGAAGGTCCAGCGCGCCACCCCATGCTGCACGCGCCAGCGCGCCGCGGCGTCGTCCGTCAGGTGGCGGCGACCTTCGAGCATCTCGTGCGGGTACTGCGACAGGATGCACATCATCGCGAAGTCGTTGGCCAGGTGCGGGTGCGCGCGGATGGCGCGCGACATCACCAGTTCCCGCAGGTCGTCGATGAAGGCGCCCAGCCGGTCGGGCGAGGCCTTGTACTCGAAGGCGGCGAAATCGAACACCTCCGGCGCGGGCATCAGCCACACGCCCGCCTTGACCACGATGCCCAGGTTGGACTGCACGAACAGGCCGTCGAGGTAGGGGCCCACACCCCACTTGTAGGTGTGGCGCACGGTGTTGTGGCCGGCCGGGCCACCGCCCGTCTCGAGCAGCGTGCCATCGGCCAGCACCACATCCATGCCGCACAGGGCGCCATAGTGGTCGGCCATCGGCGTCAGGCCGCGGCCTTTGTCCAGCGCGTTGCCCAGCACGCTGGCGTGCTGCGTGCTGCCGGCGCAATCGGCCCACAGGCGGGAGCCGCTCCGCTTCAGGTGGTCGTTGAGTTGCTTGTAGCTGACCCCGGGTTCCACGACCGCGTAACCCAGTTGCTCGTCGACATGCCAGATGCGGCCCATGCGCTCGAGCAGCATCGTGATGCCCGCTTCGTAGCATGCGTTGCGTTCACCATAGCCCCAGTTCCGGCCGGTGCTCACCGGCCACACGGGCACGCCTGCCCGGGCCGCGGCCCGCACGACGGCCTGTACCTCGGCGGCGTTCTTCGGGTAGACCACGGCTGAGGGCAACTGCCGGTCGGGCAGGCAGGTGCGGGTGACCTGCTCAACGGCGTCGGGATCGGCAAGCACACCATCGCTGCCCAGGATGGCGCGCAGGGCCTCGAGCAGTTCGCTCGACAAGGTGACGGGAGGCCGGGGTTCGCTCATGCTGCCACCCGCATCGGCTGGGCACCGTGCATCACGCGGCCACCGGCCGCGGCGGGCGCTGCCGGGCCCGAAGCCTCCGTCCGCGCCTTGGGTACCACCTCGGACACCCCCTGGTGCGGTCGGTTGCTGCAGGTTCGCATGGCTGGGCGTCTCCCGGAAGGGTCAGTCTGTAAACTCCCGCGCATCTTAGAGCAGGGCCTGGGCGCTGCACGGCGGAAGAATCCTGCACTGGGGCTTCATCGGCGATGGGCTCCATGGCCAGCGGTTATCCTTGAACCATGCCCAGAACCGGCCGCGTGGCCAGACATAGGCTTCAAAGTGTCGTGACCTTGCACCGGGAAGCTTCGGAGACAAACCAGATGCAGATGCAAAGGCGTCGACTGTGTGCCTCGGCCGCAATGCTTGCGCTGGGCCTCGGCAGGGTGGATGCCGCGCATGCCGACGACGCGCTGTCCCTGATGCAGCGCGTGAGCGACAGGCCCATCGGCCGCGACCTCACCTTGCTCACGCGGATGGAGCTTGCCGAGAAGGGCCGAGCGCCCCGGGTGCGTGAGCTGGTGACCTACCGGCTGCAGCGTGGTCGCGGCGAGGCCTGGAACCTGGCCCGCTTCCTCGAGCCCAAGGACATCGCGGGCACCGGCCTGCTCAGCATCGACAAGGCCGACGGCAGCAACGAGCAATGGCTCTACCTGCCCGAGCTGGACCGGGTGCGTCGCATCGCGGGCGATCGCAAGGGCGGGCGGTTCGTCGGCTCCGACTTCTATTACGAAGACCTGCGCGAGCGCAAGCCCGCGGCCGACCGGCACCGCCTCGTCGGCAAGGAGACGCTCAACGGCGTGGCCTGCGAGGTGGTGGAAAGCACGCCGATCGACGCGGACGACTCTGTCTACCGCAAGCGCCTGAGCTGGATCGACCCCAGCACGGCACTGGTGCACCGCGTGGACTACTTCGAGCGGGACGACCGCAGCCCCAGCAAACGCTGGCTGCTGGGGGCCAGGAAGCAGGTGCAGGGCTTCTGGACTGTCACCGACAGCCGGCTGTCCGACCTGGCCAGCGGCCACGAAACCCGCCTGGTGGTCCAGCAGGCGATCTACGACCGGAAGTTGCCCACCAAGCTGTTCACGCAACAGGCACTCTCCGACCAAGGGCTAGAGTCGGAGTACCGACCATGACACGCACGCCGATGACCAAGAACACCAAGGCCTCCGGACACCCCATGTTGAGGCCCCTGGGCCTGTTGCTGCTGGCGTTGTGGCTGGCACCGGTGCACGCGGCGGAGCCGCCGCTGCAGCTGGCCGCCGCCGACGAGGGCAGCGCCGCCGGCGCGGGCGCCAACCGCAGTGCCGGCCGAGGCTTCAAGCCAGTGCTGCGCTGGGGCCTCGACGGCGTGCTGGTCGAGGCCGGGCGGCTGGTCGACGCACCCGAGGCACGCAGCACCGCCACCGCACGGGTCAGCCCCTTCGTCGCCTGGCAACCCGCGCGCGAATGGGAGTTCCGGGCCGGCGCGCGGCTGGAGGCCGTGACCCAGCGCGACGGGCCGGGCCACTACGACGACAGCGGCGCCGAGCTCACCGACACGTTCGTGCGCTACCGCCGTGGCGACACCCGGCTGACGCTGGGCGCGCAAACCGTGCTGTGGGGCCGTGTGGATGCCGTGCCCACGATCGACCGCGTGAGCCGCGTCGACCTGAGCCGCTTCGTGCTCGACGACCTTGCCGAGCGCCGCTTGCCCCAGCCGATGCTGCGCTGGGAGCAGAGCTTCGAGGAGCTCAAGCTCGATGCCATCGTGATGCCCGGCTTCAAGCCGGCGCTGCTGCCTGACCTGCAAAGTGTCTGGAGCCCGATCGACCGGCGCGGTGGCCGCGTGTTCGGTCTGCCGCAGACGCCCGCGATCGGCGCGATTGCCCGCTTTGCCAGCTTGCGCGAGGACCTGGATGGGTCGGGTGGGGCCGCCGTGCGCGTGACACGCGCCGGCGCACCGGTCGACCTGGGGCTGACGCTGGCGCACACGCGCCAGCCCTTGCCCTACTACCGGCTCGACCCGCTGCGCATGACGCTCACCCGCATCCAGCCCTACAACAAGTTCGTCGGCGCCGACATGGAGTTCGTGGCGGGCGGCGTGACGCTGCGCTCCGAGCTCGGCACGGCCAGCGACGTGCCCGCCACGCGCCTGGACGGCAGCATGGCCACCGGGCGCAGCTGGGACTGGATCGGCGCGGTCGAGTTCTTCCCTGGCGGCAAGGACACCCGGGTGAATCTCCAGCTGCTGACGCGCCAGCTGAGGGTTGACGGCCCGGTGCTCGAACTCAAGCGCTACACCGGGGTCAACGGCGAAGTGCAGACCAGCTTCGGCCAGGGGCGCTGGAAGCTCGGCCTGCGGTTTGCCAGCGGGCTGAACGTGCATGACGTCTACCTCTCGCCACGCCTGTCCTACGTGGGATGGGAGCCGCACGAGTTCTTCATCACCGCGCATCACTTCCGCGGCGAAGACCGCACCCTGGGGGGATTCCATCGCGAGCACGGCATGGTCGCGGTGGGCGTGAAGACCCGTTTCTGAGGCGCGCGCGGCCATGTGGCGGCAGCTGCTGACGCGATGTTTCGGCCGCCGCTACGGCATGGCGATGCCGATGTTCGCCTGGCCGCTGGCGTTGGCCATCGTGCTGCTGCTGCACGGGGTGGGCGGCGCGTTGATGCTGCGGCTGAGCTTCAACAACTCGCCCGAGGTCTACTACCCCGCTGATGCGCCGGCCATGGCGGTGCGTGATGCCCTGCGCAAGGACTTCCCCAGCGACGAGGTGCTGACCGTCCTGTTCCAGGGCGACGACCTCTACACCGAGAACTTCCTGCGCCGCCTGCAGGCCATGAGCAACGAGCTGCGCGACCACCCGCTGGTGGACCGGGTGGCCAGCGTGCTGTCGGTCGAGAAGATCGCCGGCTCGCGCGACGGCTTCAGCGTCAGCCCGCTGATCGACCTCAAGAGCCTGAAGAAGGCCAGCAGCGAAGACATCAAGCGCCGCGTGCTGGCAGATCGCTTCGCGCCCGGCACGCTGGCCTCGCGTGATGGCCGCTACCTGGCCGTGGCCGTGCGGCCCAAGACGCTGGCCGACAGCGGTCAGCGCCTGGCCGTGAAGATCGCCACGGCAGCGGCCATCAACCGCGCCGGCCTGCGCTCCCACTATGCGGGCGATGCCGGGCCGGTGACGATGGACGTCGCGCAGCTCGAATCGATCCTGCGCGACACGGCCACCTTCGTGCCGTTGACGGTGGGCATCGGCCTGGCCCTGCTGTGGTGGGTGGTCGGGCGCATCCGGCCGGTGGTGATCGGCGCGCTGGGCATGTCCACCGTCGTGCTGCCCACGGTGGGCGCGATCGCCGCCTTCCAGCAGCCCTACACCATGGCCTCGGCGATCGTGCCGACCCTGTTGTCGGCCTACACGCTGGCCACGCTGATGCACCTGTACGCCGGCATCCAGCGCGCGCAAGAGGCCGGCCTGCGCCGGGCCGAACGCCTGGACCGCGCGCTGCACGAGACCTTCAAGCCCGGCATGTTCAACGTGCTGACCACGGCCGCCGGGCTGCTGAGCCTGGTGTTCGTGCCGGTGCCGCCGGTGCAGGTGTTCGGGGTCGCGGGGGCATTCGGCACCCTGCTGGTGTTCATCACCGTGTACGTGCTGCTGCCACCGCTGCTGCTGCGCTGGGACAAGCACCGCTGGCCGGTGCATCGCAAGTCGGGGATGAAGGTGCTCGGTCGGGTCGCGGGCCGGATCACGATGTTCAGCATGCGCTACCCGAAGTCGGTCATCGTCGGCATGCTGGTGCTGCTGGTGGCCACCTTCCCGCTGGTGCGCCAGGTGAAGGTGGAGTCCGACCTGCTGACCTTCTTCTCGCCCAACCACCCGGCGGTGCGCCACACCCGGCTGGTCGAAGCCAAGTTCATGGGCGTGACCTCGCTCGAGATCTCGCTGCGCGGGGCCGAGCGCGACAGCCTGCAGAGCGTGGAGCGCCTGCGCGCCCTGCGCGAGTTCCAGCGCTGGCTGGAGGAGCAGCCCGAGGTGGACCGCACCCTCTCGATGGCCGATCTGGTCGAGGAGATGCACTGGGCAATGAATGGCGAGCAGGCCGCCCAGCGCGGCCTGCCGCCCACCGACCGCCTGCTGCGGCAGTACCTGCTGGTCTACGACGGCACCGACCTGTACGAGCTGGTGAACCGCGATTTCGAACGCGGCCGGGTGCTGGTGAACCTGCACATCCACGGCGCGCAGGAAATCGGCGACATGATCGTGCGCATCAAGCGCCGGCTGGAGACGCAGCCGATTCCCGGGGTGCAGGCCGAGGTGGGTGGGCAGGGGCGCTTGTTCGCCGACCAGGTCAACCTGCTGGTCAGCGGCCAGTCCAGCAGCTTCATTGGCGCGTTCGGGCAGATCTTCTTCTTCATGCTGGTGCTGTGGCGGTCGTTCGCCGCCGCGTCGATCTGCATGGTGCCCAACCTCGCGCCGCTGTATTTCGTGTTCGTGCTGATGGGGGCCGCCGGCATCTACCTGAACATGGCCACCGTGATGATCGCGAGCATCGTGCTCGGCATCACGGTGGACGACACGATCCACCTCTACCATGGCTACAAGGAGCGGCTGGAACGCGGCATCTCGCCGATCTTTGCCGCGGCACGCAGCTTCGAATCCTCTGGCCGCGCCGTGATGGCGATCTCGATCCTGCTGGTGACGCAGTTCCTGCTGCTGTTCGGCTCGGACTTCATCCCCACGTCCAATTTCGGCCTGATGACGGCGGTCGGCCTGTTTGCCGGCCAGTGGTGTGAACTGCTGTTGATGCCGGCCCTGATGGTGCTGGCCAGCGCCCGCCGACAGGCCGCTGCCCGGGCGGCGGCGGCGGACGCCAGCGGCGATTCGGCGTCCCGCGCCGCCAGTGCGGCCAGTGAGCAGGCGGCAGGCTCCCGTGCAACGGGCGGGTTGTCACAGGCCTCCGTCGGGCCTCTGTCGCAGGGGCCGTTGTCCGTCGGGCCGTCGTCGGTGATGCCGGGCGGGCCGGCCTCGGTCTTCCCGGGGTCGGCAGCAACCACAGCGCCGTCGCGGGTGCTGGTCTGCACCGGCGACGAATGCCAGGCCGCCGGGTGCGAGCAAGTGTGGGAACGCCTGACCCGCATGCAGGCCATCCGGGCGGCCGACGACCCCGACGACGACTGGCGCCTCACGCGCACCAGCTGCCTGGGCATCTGTCGCCTGGCGCCGGTGGTGCAGCTGTACCCCGGTGGCACCTACTTCGGCAAGCAGTCACCGTCGAGCCTGAGCCGCGCGGTGGGCCACCAGCTACTCGAGGCGCGGCGGCTGGGCCCGCCTGCGGCCGCCACCGGCCCGGCGGGCTGAACCCGGCCGCTCGCCAGGCCAGGGCGTCCGCCGCGGGGACGACGGGCGTTAATTTTTGCCCGTTCGGCCAGCGCGGGGGCGCGCCCCTGCTGCCGGGGCGTCATGACGCTGTGTCATGATGCGAATTGGCACACGACCCACGGTCGGCGTCGAGCGCGTCCATTGCGCCTTCCGGGCCGGCAAAGCCTGTCGCCGGTTCGGGCGCCCGAGCAGCCACCCAAAAGAGAGGAAGCATGTTGAACGCCATCATTTCCCTGGTTTCGGATCGTGCGGCACGGCTGGGCGCCGTGGTCCTGGTGGCCCTGCTCGGCGCCTGCGCTTCGCCCGGCTTCCCGCCGGCGCCGAGCGTGGCCGACACGCAGACCTACAGCTACCTCATCGGGCCGGGCGACAGCCTGAACATCATCGTCTGGCGCAACCCGGAGCTGTCGATGGCAGTGCCGGTGCGCCCGGACGGCAAGGTGGCCACCCCGCTGATCGACGAACTCACCGCGCAGGGCAAGACCTCCACCGAGCTCGCGCGCGAAATCGAGAAGCAACTCGGCAAGTACGTGCGCGACCCGGTGGTCACGGTCATCGTGACCAGCTTCGTCGGCCCGTACAGCGAGCAGATCCGCGTCGTCGGCGAGGCTGCCAAGCCCCAGGCCCTGCCGTACAAGCAGAAGATGACGCTGCTGGACGTGATGGTGGCTGTGGGTGGCCTGACCGACTTCGCCGCCGGCAACAGCGCCACCATCCTGCGCAGCGCCGAAGGCAACAAGCAGTACGCGGTGCGCCTGAAGGACCTGATCAAGCGCGGCGATGTCTCGGCCAATGTCGAGATGCGTCCGGGTGACATCCTGATCATCCCCCAGAGCCTGTTCTGATGCCCTTGCGCCGGGGCCGGCGGGTCCCCGATCCCCTGACGGCGCGGATCTGACTGCGCGCCCGGATCGACTGACGACTGCGGAACCCAAACGACATGGAAGAACTGCTCAATCAGCTGTCGACGATCGTCCGCCGGATGTGGAAATTCCGGTGGCCGGCGCTGATCGCGGCGTGGGTGGTCGGCATCGGCGGGGCCATCGCGGTGCACTACATCCCGGACAAGTACGAGGCCACGGCACGCATCTACGTCGACACCCAGTCGATCCTGAAGCCGCTGATGTCGGGCCTGACAGTGCAGCCCAATGTCGAGCAGCAGGTGGGCATGCTCAGCCGAACGCTGATCAGCCGGCCCAACATCGAGAAGCTCATCCGCATGGCGGACCTGGACCTGAAGAACGAGTCCAAGGCCGACCAGGAGGCGCTGATCGAGACGCTGATGCGCACGCTCGAGATCAAGAGCACCGGCCGCGACAACCTGTACACGCTGAACTACCGCGAGTCCGACAAGGAGAAGGCCAAGCGGGTGATCCAGTCGCTGGTGTCGATCTTCGTCGAGTCCAGCCTCGGTGCCAGCCGCAAGGACACCGATTCGGCCAAGGTCTTCCTGAACGAGCAGATCAAGAACTACGAGGCCAAGCTCGAAGAGGCCGAGACGCGGCTGAAGGAATTCCGGCTGCGCAACATCGACGTCCAGACGGCCGATGGCCGCGACTCCGCCACCCGCCTGGGCGAGATCGCCAAGCAACTCGAGCAGGCCCGGCTGGAACTGCGCGAGGCCGAGAACGCCCGTGATTCAGCCAAGCAGCAACTGGCCCAGCAGCGCCAGACCGGCACCGCCGGCACCGGCCTGCCAGACCTGCTGCAGGACGCGAACGTCACCATCTCCACGCCCGAGATCGACGCGCGGCTGGAGGCCCAGCGCCGCAACCTCGACGCCTTGCTTCAGCGCTACACCGACCAGCACCCGGACGTGATCAGCACCCGCAAGCTGATTTCCGACCTGGAAGTGCAGAAGAAGAAGGAAGTGGCCGAGCAGCGCAAGCTGGCGGCCAGCGCGCCGATGGTCGCGGTGGGCGGGCAGACCAACCTGGCCTACCAGGAACTCAGCCGCGTGCTCGCCACCTCCGAAGTGCAGGTGGCGGCGTTGCGCGCGCGCGTGGCCGAGTACTCGGGCCGCTACGCGCAGGCGAAAACCCAGCTCAAGACCTCGCCGCAGATCGAGGCCGAGGCTGCGCAGCTCAACCGCGACTACGCGATCATCAAGAAGAATTACGAGGACCTGGTGGCGCGCCGGCAGTCGGCCGTGATGTCGGGCGACCTGGACGTGGCCTCGGGCGTGGCCGATTTCCGCCTGATCGACCCGCCACGCGTATCGCCCAAGCCGGTGTCGCCGAACCGCTTCATCCTGTACCCGCTGGCGCTGGTGGCAGCCCTGGGCATGGGCCTGTTCGTCGCGTTCGCGGCGAGCCAGCTGCGCCCCGTTTACGACGCGGCCTATGAGCTGCGGTCCAAGACCGGGCTGCCGGTGCTGGGGGTGGTGTCGCTGGTGATGAGCGAGGCCGACACGCGCCGCGTGCGGGTGGACCTGGCGCGGTTCCTGGCCGGCTCCGGCGGGCTGGTGGTGTTGTATGCGATCGGCATGATCGTGCTGGTCATTCTGACCAACAGGCAGGTGGGCTGAGGCATGAGCAGCTTGATCGAACAGGCCGCGCAGCGGCTGGCCCAGATCCGCCAGGCGGGCATCGAGGTTCCTGGCGACGACGCCGGCGCCGCACCCGTGGCCCCGCCGCAGGCGCCCGCCGCGCCGGTGGCCGCGGCAGCGTTGCCGGTGCACGCGCCGGCCGTGCCCACGGGGCCCGCCATGGCACCAGCGAGCCCGGCCGCAGCACCGGCATCGGTGCCGGTCGGCGAGCCGGTGGTCACCTCGCGCCGCGTCGAGCTCGACCTCGACGCGCTGCTGGCCGCAGGCGTCGTGACACCCAATGCCCCGCGCTCGAACGTGGCCGACCAGTACCGCGTGATCAAGCGCCCGCTGATCCAGAACGCCGTCGGCAAGGGTGCGGTGCCGTTGAATCACGGCAACCTGATCATGGTCACCAGCGCGCTGTCCGGCGAGGGCAAGAGCTTCACCTCGGTCAACCTGGCGATGAGCATTGCCGCCGAGCTGGACCACACCGTGATGCTGGTCGATGCCGACGTGGCGCGGCCTTCGGTGCTGCGCATGCTGGGCCTGCCCCCGGGCCCCGGCCTGCTCGACCTGCTGGAGGGCCGGGCCGAGATGTCCAACGTGCTGCTGCGCACCAACATCGACAAGCTCACGCTGCTGCCCAGCGGCACGCCGCACCCCCGCGCCACCGAACTGCTGGCCAGCGACTCGATGCGCCAGCTGCTCGACGACATGGCCACGCGCTACCCGGACCGCATCATCATCTTCGATTCGCCGCCGCTGCTGCTGACCACCGAATCGCGCGTGCTCGCGTCGCAGATGGGCCAGATCGTCGTTGTCGTGCATGCGGGCAAGACCCTGCAGGCCGATGTGCAGCATGCACTGTCCACGATCGAGAGCTGCCCGGTGCGGATGATGCTGCTGAACAAGGCACGCACCATCTCGCATGGCGCCTACGGTTATGGCTACGGCTATGGCTACGGCTACGAAGAGGACGACAAGCCCAAGGGCGAGGCGAGCTGAGGTCCGGATGATGTGCTCCGCGCCCGGCCGTCCCCTCGACCGCAGGCCCCGGCCACGCCCGGGCGCGCTGACCTGCGCGTTGCTGGCCCTGGCCGGCGTGTCCGGCGGGTCCTGGGCCCAGGAGCTGTCCGCACCGGCACCGAACGCGGTGCGAGCCTGGTCGGTGGCGCCCTCGCTGGCGATCACCCAGACCTTCACCGACAACGTGCGGCTCAATGACGCGGCCAAGCGCTCCGATGCGGTGACGGTGCTCACCGCGGGCTTGAGCCTCAGCGGCCGCAGCGCGCGCGTGCAAGGCACGCTGGACTACCAGCTCGCAGGTTCGATGCATGCGCGCGAATCGTCGACCAACGGCACGGCCAATTCGCTGCGCGCGGCGCTGAAGTCGGAGTGGATCGACAACGTGTTCTTTGTCGACGCCGGTGCCAACATCTCGCAGTCGCTGATTTCGGCCTTCGGCGCGCAGCCGGTGGAGCGAACGAGCGACCATCCCAATGTCACCGAGGTGCGCAGTTTCAACGTGGCGCCGACGCTGCGCGGCACCCTTGGCGGGCAGGTGCGGGTCGATGCGCGGCTCAACCATGCGCAACAGTCCAGCGCCAACACGGCGCAGGGTGATTTCACCACCGACACCGGCTCGGTCACCCTGGGCCCGGCGCGGCCGGCGCGGCTGGGCTGGACAGCCGTGGCCTCGCGCCATCGCACCAGCTACGGGGCCGGCCGCAGCACCGCGACCGACAGCTACACCGGCGGCCTGAACTACCGGGTCGACAGCGATCTGCTAGTGTCGGGCCGCGCAGGCCGCGAACGCAGTGACGTCATCACGCGTGAAAGCAGCAACAGCAGCACCTACGGCATGGGCGTGGAGTGGACACCCACCGAGCGCACGCGCCTGGCGGCGCAGGCCGACCACCGGTACTTCGGCAATGCGCACACGCTGAGCTTCGACCACCGCATGTCGCGCAGCATGTGGCGCATCTCCAGCTCGCGCGACGTGTCCGCCTCCTCGCCCTCGTACAACGACACCGGTTCGGTGGCCCTGGGCGACCTGCTGTTTGCCCGGTATGCCTCTGTGCAGCCCGACCCCACCCTGCGCAGGCAGCTGGTCGAGCAGGAACTGGTGCGGCTGGGCTATGGCCCCGACCAGCGTGTCAGCCCCGGCTTCCTGAATGCCGCCACCATGCTGGTGAGCCGGCAGGAAGTGTCGGTGGCACTGCAGGGTATCCGCACCACGTTGACGCTGAACGCCTATCGCAGCGACAGCCGGCGCGTCGACCGCGCCGCGAACGTCTTCGACGACCTGTCGGCCGCGAGCCACGTGCGCCTGCGGGGCTTCACGCTCACGCTGGGCCATCGGCTCACGCCCGAAACCGGCTTGAGCCTCACGCATTCGCAGAACCGCAACCGTGGCAGCACGTTGCTGCAGTCCAGCGACATGCGCTCGACGAACCTGAACTGGACCACCCGGCTTGGCGTGCGCAGCAATTTCTCGTTGGGCTTGCGGCATGTCGAATTCGACAACGCCACCACGCCCTACAACGAGAACGCGCTGATCGCGAACCTGGGTCTGAATTTCTGACGAGCCATGTACGAAGCGTTCTACGGGCTCACCAACAAGCCCTTCCAACTCAACCCCGATCCGAGCTTCTACTTCGGCAGCAAGCAGCATCGGCGCGCCAAGGCCTACCTGGACTACGGCGTCTCGCGCAACGAGGGCTTCATCGTCATCACCGGCGAGATCGGCGCCGGCAAGACCACGCTGCTGCGGGCGCTGATCGACGGCCTGCACGGAACCAATGTGATCGTCGGCCACCTGGTCACCACCCAGCTGGGCGCCGAGGACACGCTGCGCATGGTGGGCGCGGCCTTCGGCTTCCGCGTCAAGGACGTGCCCAAGTCCGAACTGCTGATCACGCTGGAGGCCTTCCTGATCAGCCAGACGAGCAAGGGCAAGCGTTGCCTGCTGATCGTCGACGAAGCCCAGAACCTCACGCCGCGCGCGGTGGAAGAGCTGCGCATGCTGTCGAACTTCCAGTTCGGCAACCAGGCGCTGATGCAGAGCTTCCTGGTGGGCCAGCCCGAGTTCCGCGAGATCCTGCAGCGCCCCGAGATGGAGCAGTTCCGCCAGCGTGTGGCGGCCACCTGCCACATCGGGCCGATGGACCTGGAGGAAACCCAGCGCTACATCGAGCACCGGCTCAAGTGCGCAGGCTCCACCGGCAAGCCCAGCTTCGATGCCGACACCTTCGAGGCCATCTACAAGGCCAGTGGCGGCATCCCGCGGCGCATCAACTCGGTGTGCGACCGCCTGCTGCTGCTGGGCTTCCTCGCGGGCAAGACGCACCTGACGAAGGCCGATGTCGACGAAGTGGTGCGTGAGTTCGCCCAGGAAGCCAACGTGCCCGTGCCCAAGGCCGCGGCGGCGGCGGTGCGTGTCACCGCGCCGGCCGGTGCCGGCGACGAAACCGTGGCGCTGGACCTCGACCTCTCCCAGATCAAGCTCGACGCCGAGGCGGCCGGTGCCATGTCGCGCCAGCTGGCCAACCTCACCGCCGAGCAGCGCAGCGACCAGCTGCAGCGCCTGGAGCGCGGCATGCTGCGCCTGGAGCGCACGAACCTGCAGATCCTGACGATGCTCCAGAAGCTGGTGGCGGCCGTCGGCAAGCCTGCCGAACCCGAGGTCGACATCCCGGTCAGCCCCAAGTCCGAGCGGCCGGGCGAGCCGTGATCGCCGCCTCGAACCGCCAGCGCAAGGTTTCCCGATGAGTGTTTCCGCTGTCCCCCCGTCCCCGATCGGCCCGGTCATCTGCGTCGTCGGCGCGCGGCCCAACTTCATGAAGATGGCGCCGATCCTGCGTGCGCTGGCCGCACACCAGCCGCCGATCCCGGCCTTGCTGGTGCACACCGGCCAGCACTACGACCACGGCATGAGCCACCAGCTCTTCGAGGACCTGCGCCTGCCGCAGCCGGACATCAACCTGGAGGTGGGATCGGGCAGCCACGCGGTGCAGACTGCCGAGGTGATGCGCCGGTTCGAGCCGGTGATCGACCAGCACAAACCCAGCTGCGTGCTGGTGGTGGGCGACGTGAACTCCACGCTCGCGTGCACGCTGGTGGCCGTCAAGCGCAACGTGCCGGTGGCGCACGTGGAGGCCGGGCTGCGCAGCTACGACCGCAAGATGCCGGAAGAGATCAACCGCGTGCTCACCGACCAGGTGGCCGACCGGCTCTACACCACCGAGCGCAGCGCGGCCGACAACCTGCTGCGCGAGGGCATCGCGGCCGAGCGCATCTGCTTCACCGGCAACGTGATGATCGATTCGCTGCTCGACAGCCGCGAACGTGCCCGCAGCGCGGCCGACACCCTGCGCGCGCACGACATCGACCCCGCGCTGCTGCATCACCCGAAGGGCTACGCCGTGGTGACGCTGCATCGCCCGTCCAATGTGGACGACGCGGCCACCCTGCGCGCCTTGCTCGAAACCCTGGACACGGTGTCGCGCCAGCTGCCGCTGGTGTTCGCGATGCACCCACGCACCCGCAGCAACATCGAGCGCTTCGGCCTCGGTGGCCTCACCGACCCGGCGCGCGTGGGCGTGCTGCCGCCGCAGGGCTATCTCGAGATGGTGGGCCTGATGGCCGGCGCCACGCTGGTGCTCACCGATTCCGGCGGCCTGCAGGAAGAGACCACCGCGCTGGGCGTGCCCTGCCTGACCATGCGTGAGAACACCGAGCGTCCGATCACCGTGGAACAAGGCACCAACACCATGGTCGGCCGTGATCGTGCGGCCATCCTCACCGGCGTGGACGACATCCTCGCCGGCCGCGGCAAGCGCGGTCGCGTGCCCGAATTCTGGGATGGCCGTGCCGCCGAACGCATTGCCGCCGACCTCTGGCCCTGGCTGCTGGCCGGCGGCCACTGACCCGCCCGCCGACGACGCTGGCCCGGAACCCCCATGCCCATCACCAAATCGCTCCCGCCGCTGTCCGCTGCCGCCGCGCCGCGCGAGCGCAGCGTTGCCCTGGCGCCGGCCATCACCAATGCGCTGACGATCGACGTCGAGGACTACTTCCAGGTCTCCGCCTTCGCGCCCTACATCCGGCGCAGCGACTGGGACACGCGCGAATGCCGTGTCGAGCGCAACGTGCACCGCATCCTCGACCTGATGGACGCCGGCCGCGCCAAGGGCACCTTCTTCACGCTGGGCTGGATCGCCGAGCGCTACCCGCAGCTGGTGCGCGAGATCGTCGCGCGCGGCCATGAACTCGCCAGCCACGGCCACGGCCACGAGCGCGCCAGCGACCTGAGCGAAGCCGCGTTCTACGAAGACATCCGCCGCGCCAAGGCGGTGCTGGAAGACCTGGCCGGGCTGGAGGTCAAGGGCTACCGGGCGCCCAGCTTCTCCATCGGCACCGGCAACCTCTGGGCCTTCGACACGCTGGCGCGCGCGGGCTACCGCTACAGCTCCAGCATCTACCCGATCCGGCACGACCACTACGGCATGCCCGATTCACCCCGCTTCGCCTACCGCGTCAACGAGCAGCTGCTCGAGATCCCGGTCACCACGCTGCGCCTGTTCAAGCGCAACCTGCCCTCCAGCGGCGGCGGCTATTTCCGGCTGCTGCCCTACGCCTTGTCGCGCTGGATGCTCAACAAGGTGAACGCCGACGACCAGGAGGCCGCGATCTTCTACTTCCACCCCTGGGAAATCGACCAGGGCCAGCCGCGCATTCCCGGCATCGACATGAAGACGCGCTTTCGCCACTACGTCAACATCGCCCGCATGGAACGCCGCCTGCAGCAACTGCTGGCCGACTTCCGCTGGGGGCGCATGGACGAGATCTTCCTTGCGCGCGCCGCAGCGCCGGTGACCTTCGGGCGTGACACCGCGCCGATGCCGATCTGACCGCAGCCAACGCCCGTGCCCACCGTCCACCGCCTCTCCCCGCAAGACACCACCACCGCCGCACGCTGGGATGCCTTCGTGCAGGCCTGCCCGCAGGCCACCTTCTTCCACCGCAGCGGCTGGCAGAAGGTGCTGCGCGAGGTGTTCCGCCATGACACCCACTTCCTCTTCACCGAGGAGGCCGGCCGCATCACCGGCGTGCTGGCACTGGCGCATGTGAAGAGCCTGCTGTTCGGCAGCGCGCTCACCAGCCTGCCGTTTGCCGTCTATGGCGGCGTGGCGGCCGACGATGCTGCCGCGGCCGATGCCCTGGAACGCCACGCGCAGCAGCTGGCGCAGCAACTGGGCGTGCCGCACCTGGAGCTGCGCAACGTGCAACGCCGGCACGACGATTGGCCGCTGCAGGATCTGTACGTCACCTTCCGCAAGGAGATCCTGCCGGAGGAAGAGGCCAACATGCTGGCCATCCCGCGCAAGCAGCGCGCGATGGTGCGCAAGGGCATCAAGAACGGCCTGACCAGCCACATCGACCCCGGCGTCGACCGTTTCTTCGCGCTGTATGCCGACAACGTGCACCGCCATGGCACGCCCGCCATGCCCCGGCGCTGGTTCCAGGCCCTGCGCGACGAGTTCGGCGACGATTGTGAGGTGCTCACCGTGTGTGCACCCGATGGCAAGCCGATCTCGAGCGTGCTGAGCTTCTACTTCCGCGACGAGGTGCTGCCCTACTACGCGGGCGACGACACCGCCGCGCGCGACCTGGCCGGCAACGACTTCAAGTACTGGGAGCTGATGCGCCGCGCCTGCGCACGCGGCCTCAAGACCTTCGACTACGGCCGCAGCAAGCAGGGCACGGGTTCCTATTCGTTCAAGAAGAACTGGGGCTTCGAGCCCACGCCGCTGCACTACGAGTACTGCCTGTACAAGCGCGAGACCGTGCCCCAGAACAACCCGAACAACGCCAAGTTCAAGCTGCTGATCGAGACCTGGCGTCGCATGCCCATCGGCCTGGCCAACTGGCTGGGGCCCTTCATCGTCCGCAGCCTGGGGTGAGCATGTCGTCGACCGCACCGATTCCGGCGCAGCGCCCCGCAGGCATACCGGCACACTGGCGCACCGCGCTGCCGCCGCTGCTGCTGCTGCTGCTGGCCGTGGTGGGGGTGTTCCACGGCACCGCGGCCGACATGGTGGGCATCTGGTGGCGCTCGGACACCTTCGCGCACGCCTTCGTGGTGCCGCCCATCTCGTTGTGGTTGGCCTGGCGCCTGCGTGCGCAACTGGCACCGCTGCGTCCTGCGCCCATGCCCTGGCTGCTGTTGCCGATGGTGCTGCTGGCCGCGGCCTGGCTGCTGGGCGAGCTGGTGGCGGTGAATGCCGTCACGCAACTGGCCTTCACCGCGATGCTGGTGCTGTGCGTGCCCGCGGTGCTGGGCTGGCCGGTCACGCGCACGGTGCTGTTCCCGCTGGGCTTCCTGTTCTTCGCGGTGCCGATCGGCGAGTTCATGATGCCGCCGCTGATGCAGGCCACGGCCGACTTCACCATCGCCGCGCTGCGCCTGTCGGGCGTGCCGGTGTACCGCGAGGGGCTGCAATTCGTCATCCCGTCGGGCAAGTGGTCGGTGGTGGAGGCCTGCAGCGGCGTGCGCTACCTGATGGCCTCGATCATGGTCGGCTCGCTGTTCGCCTACCTGAACTACAACTCGATGCGCAAGCGCTGGATCTTCGCCGGCGTCTCCGTCGTCGTGCCCATCGTCGCGAACTGGGTGCGGGCCTACATGATCGTGATGCTCGGCCACCTGTCGAACAACAAGATCGCCGCTGGCGCCGACCACCTGATCTACGGCTGGGTCTTCTTCGGCATCGTGATCGGCGCGCTGTTCATGATCGGCGCGCGCTGGGCCGATCCGCTGCTGGAGCCGCCCGTGGTGGCGCCGGCGGTGGGGCCGGCCGTGCCGCTGCCGCCGGCACCGCTGTGGTGGATGCTGGTTGCCATCGTCGCGGTGTGCCTGCTGCCCCGGGCCGTGCTCGAACGCGACGCGCGTGCGCAGGCACAGGCCGATCCGCGGCTCGTGCTGCCGGCCGACCTGGGCGGGCGCTGGCAGGCCCTTTCGGCGCCGCCGGTGGACTGGACGCCCGCGTTCCAGCACGCCAACGCCACCGCCCGCGGCGGCTACGTGGCGGCCAGCGGGGCACGCGTGGGCGTGCACCTGGCCTACTACCGGCACCAGGACGACAAGCGCAAGCTGGTCAGCTCGATCAGCCCCGTGGTCCGGGCCGACGACCGCACCTGGAACCCCGTGGCCTCCGGGTGGCGGGTGGTCGAGGGCGGCACGCCCGCAGTCGAGGTGCGCGAGATCAACGTGCTCGAGACCGAAGGCCTGTCGGCCGCAGCCGAGCGCCAGCGCCTGCGCCTGTGGCACCTGTACTGGGTGGACGGCAAGCTCACCGCGCGCGATGTGGTCGCCAAGCTGTACGGCGCACGCCAGCGCCTGGTCGGCCATGGCGACGATGCGGCGTCGATCGTGCTGTTCGCCTCGGAGAACCAGCCCGGCGGTGCCGAGGCGGCGCTGCGCGAGTTCGTGGCCGCGGGCCTGGGCGGCCTGCAGGCCCAGCTCGAGGCCACGAGCCGCCAGCGCTGACGGAACGCCGGCCGTGCTGAACCTGCCGCTGACCCTGCTGTCGCCCGCCGGCGCGCGCGCGCGGCTGTCGATCCTGATCTTCCACCGCGTGCTGCCGCAGCCCGACCCGCTGTTCCCGGACGAGATCGACGCCCAGGGCTTCGACCACCTGCTCGGCATCGTGGGGTCGATGTTCAACGTGCTGCCGCTCGATGAAGCCGTGGCCCGCCTGGACCGTGGCGGCCTGCCGGCGCGCTCGCTGGCGATCACCTTCGACGATGGCTACGCCGACAACTGCACCCAGGCCATGCCCATCCTGCAGCGCCACGGCATGACGGCCACCTTCTTCATCGCCACCGGCTTTCTCGACGGCGGCCGCATGTGGAACGACACCGTCATCGAGGCGTTTCGCCGCACGCCCCATGCGCGGCTGGACCTGTCGCCGCTGGGCCTGCAGGGGCTGGCCGAGTTCACCCTGCTCACGCCGGCACAGCGCCGCGCCGCGGTCGATGCGGTGCTGGGCGTGGTGAAGTACCTGTCGCCGCCCGAGCGCGCCAGCAAGGTGCAGCAACTGGCCGACCTGGCCGGTGCGCCGCTGGCCGACGACCTGATGATGAGCTCGGCCCAGGTGCGTGCGCTGCGGGCCGGCGGCATGCAGATCGGCGCCCACACCGTGAGCCACCCGATCCTCGCGCGCCTGGACCGCGACGAAGCCAGGCGCGAGATCGCGCAGAGCAAGGCCACGCTGGAGGCGCTGCTGGGCGAACGCGTCGGCCTGTTCGCCTACCCCAACGGCAAGCCCGGCCAGGACTACGGCCCGGAGGCGGTGCAGATCACGCGCGAACTCGGTTTCGACGCCGCGGTGTCCACCGCCTGGGGCGCCACGAGGCGCGACAGCGACCGCTTTCAGCTGCCCCGCTTCACGCCCTGGGACCGCACCCCGGCACGCTTTGGCGCCCGCATGGCGGGCAACCTGCTCCGATCATGAGCCTGGTGCAGCGTTGCCGCGAGCTGATCGTGCTGAACCACGGCACCTGGCGGGGCATGGTCCGGCTCGCGCTGGCGCAGCTCGATTGGGTGGCTGGCCGGCTGGGCGTGTGGGCCGAGCCCGACACCCGGGCCTTCGACCGCCTGGTGTTCGTGTGCCTGGGCAACATCAACCGCAGTGCCTATGCGGCCGGGGTGGCACGTGCACTGGGCGAGCCGTGCGTCTCGATCGGCCTGGCCACCACCACCGGCGCGCCGGCGTTTCCGCTGGCGGTCACGCATGCGCGCCAGTCCGGGGTGGACCTCGGTGACCACCGCGCCACCGACATCACCGACTACCAGCCCCGCCCGCGCGACCTGCTGCTCGTGATGGAGGTGCGCCACGCCCACCGGCTGGTGGCGGCGGGCATCCCGCGTGACTCGATCCGCATGCTGGGGCTGTGGAGCACGCCGCGCCGCATCCACATCCACGATCCGCACACCTGCGACGAACCCTACTTCGACACCTGCTTCACGGTGATCGAGTCGGCCGTTCGCGGCCTGCTGGCCAGCCGGCGGGGGCGGCCATGAGGGTGATCCTGAGCTTCGACGTCGAGCTCTGGTGCAACGGCTGGGACCGGCTGGACCAGAACTTCCCGGGCAGCTTCGAGCGCTACGTGTACGGCCGCTCGGCGCGGGGCGACTACGCGCTGCCCAAGACCCTGGAGATCATGAACCGCCATGGCCTGAAGGGCGTGTTCTTCGTGGAGCCCTTGTTCGCGGCGCGCTTCGGCGAGCAGCACCTGCGCACCATCGTCGAGCTGATCCAGTCGGCAGGCCAGGAGGTGCAACTGCACCTGCACCCGGAGTGGACCGACGAGATCCGGCCACCGCTGATTGCCAACGTGCAGGCCAAGCGCCAGCACCTGAGCATGTACACGCTGGACGAGCAGGTGGCCCTGATCGGCCATGGCAAGCGGGCCCTGGAAGCGATCACCGGGCGCGCGGTGACGGCCTTCCGCGCCGGCAGCTTCGCGGCGAACCGGGACACCTTCGAGGCGCTGGCCCGCTGCGGCATCACCATCGACTCCAGTCTGAACGACTGTTATGCCGTCAGCGGCCCCGACGTGGCCCGGCCGCCGACCTACCAGACACAGTGGCGGGTGGGCCCGGTGGTGACCTACCCCGTCACGGTGTTCCGCGACGGCTTC
Organism: Burkholderiales bacterium; assembly: GCA_016213205.1. Classification (GTDB taxonomy): domain Bacteria; phylum Pseudomonadota; class Gammaproteobacteria; order Burkholderiales; family Burkholderiaceae_C; genus Pseudaquabacterium. The sequence goes on along the minus strand of JACRAZ010000041.1, from coordinate 70,443 downwards.
GGCCGCGCCCGTTCGGCGCAGGTCAACGGCTGTGGCCTGGGCGAGCTGGCCGAGGCGCTGGCCAGCGCGGTGCAGGGCGGGTGCGGGCATTTCGTCATCGTGTCGCACAACTTCGAGATGCTCAAACCCGATCGCAGCGATCCCGACGACAGGGTGGTGCGCCGCTTCGAGCGGCTGTGCGCGCTGCTGGGAGCGCGCTACGAGGTGGGCAGCTACCCGCAGCAGCCCGCCGCATGCACAGGTGAACGGCAGCCCACGGTCGGCACCTGGAGCACGGGGCGCCGCTATGTCGAGCAGGCGCTGCGCCGGTTGATGTGAAGGGGCCGCGGCCGTGAACCGACAGTTTTCCGTCTACCTCGACCTCGTGCGCTTTGCGGCCGCCTGCCTGGTGTACCTGTATCACTCGAACCAGCGCTGGCTCACCACCGATGTGCTGCCGATGTCCAACTACGGCCACAGTTCGGTGATCGTGTTCTTCGTGCTCTCGGGCTTCGTGATCGCCTATGTCACCGACAGCAAGGAACGCGACTGGCCCAGCTACACCGCGAGCCGCGTGGCGCGGGTGTTCTCGGTGGTGGTGCCGGCGCTGGTGTTGTGCCTGCTGCTGGACACCGTCGGCCGCCACATCGAGCCGGCGCACTACAAGGGCTACCCGTACGACCAGTTCCTGGTGCGCCTGATGGCCAGCCTGCTGATGTTCAACGAGTGGTGGTTCATCTCGATCACCAGCTTCTCGAACGTGCCGTTCTGGTCCATCACCTACGAGTTCTGGTACTACGTGCTGTTCGGCCTGGCCACCTTCATGCCGGGCCGCTGGCGGCTCTGGAGCGTGGTGGGCCTGGCGCTGTTCCTCGGGCCCAAGATCGCGATGCTGGCGCCCATCTGGGCTTCGGGCGTGCTGCTGTACCGCTGGCAGGCGCTGCAACGCCTCTCGCTCGGGCTGGCCTGGGCGCTGGTGCTGGGCTCCAGCGCGGCGATCGTCGGGCTGCACGGGGTGGGCTTCTTCGATGCCGTCACCGCCGGCTTCAAGGACTGGATCGGCGCCTCGGCCCACACCCAGCTCACCTTCAGCAAGTTCTTCCTCGCCGACTACGTGCTGACGGTGCTGGTGTTCGCCAATTTCGCCGGCATGCGCATCGTCGCGCCCACGCTCGCGCCGCTGTTCGATGCGGTGCGCCGCCCGGTGCGCGCGCTGGCCGACTACACCTTCACGCTCTACCTGCTGCACCAGCCGCTGTTCCTGGCCTGGGGCACCGTGCTGGCGCTGGACCCGGGCACGCCGCTGGCGTGGCTGGCCACCACCGGGGCCTGCGCGCTGTCGATCTTCGTCGTGGGCTGGCTCACCGAGAACAAGCGCGGCGCGCTGCGCGAGTGGCTGCACGGGCACTTCCTGCGGCTGGAACAGGCCAGGCGCGGGCTGCCGGCGGCGCAACGATGAGCGCCAACAACCTGCCGCCCTGCGTGGTGCTGGGCGTGGAAAGCCAGATCGGGCTGTCGCTGGTGCGTGAGCTGGGCCAGGCCGGCGTGCGCGTGATCGCGGTGTCGCACCAGCCCACCGCGCTGGGCCTGGCGTCGCGCCATGTCTGGCGGCGGCTGGTCGCCGGGCCGCCGCGCAGCGAGGCCCTGCTCGCGGCGCTGCGTGCACTGGGGGAAGAACTCGGCCCGGTGGCGCTGATGACCGTGTCGGAGGCCAACATCGCCTGGTTGCTGCGCCAGCGCGCGGCGCTGGGCTCGCTGGTGCCGGTGCTGCCGGACCCCGAGGCCCTGGCGGTGGTGCTGGACAAGCAGCGCACGCTGGCGGCCGCACGCGCGGTGGGCATCGACGTGCCCCGCAGCGAGGAGCCGCGCAGCCTGGCCGAGGTGGAGGCGCTGGCGGGTGATTTCCCGCTGCCCGCGGTGGCCAAGTGGAAGGATGCCAACGCCGTGGCACCGCGGCTCGAGGCCGCCGGCATGGAGATGGTCAAGGCCGAATACATCGACGACGTGGCCGCGCTGCGGGCCTGGGGCCAGCGCCATGACACGCTGGGCGAGTGGCCCCTGCTGCAGCAGTACTGCCCCGGCATGGGGCTGGGCCAGTTCTTCTTCATGCACCAGGGCGAGGCCTTGCGGCGCTTCCAGCACCTGCGCGTGGCCGAGTGGCCGCCGGAAGGGGGCTTCTCCAGCGTCTGCGATGCCGTGCCGCTGGACCAGCACGTGGAACTGCAGCAGCGCTCGATCGCCCTGCTGCGCGCCATCGGCTGGCAGGGCGTGGCCATGGTGGAGTACCGCTGGGACCCGGCCACCGGCCGCGCCATGCTGATGGAGATCAACGGCCGCTTCTGGGGCAGCCTGCCGCTGGCCCTGCATGCCGGTGCCGGTTTCGCCGAGTTGGCCTACCGCTCGGCGCTGGGCCTGCCGATGCGGGCGCTGCCGGCACCGCGGGGCGACCTGCGCTGCCGCATGGTGGCCACCGAAGTGAAACGCCTGGCGCGTATCCTGCTGGCCCCGGGGCGCATCCAGGACCGCCACTTCCGCGTCCGCCCGCTGGCCGAGCTGTGGCGTTTCGTGGCCGACTATTTCCGGCCCCGGGTGCGCTACTACCTCTGGTCGTGGGACGATCCGGCGCCCTTCTGGGCCGACCTGAAGAACGTGCTGATGCGACGCTGATCGCTGCCAAAAAATTCGCGGCCAGCGCCCTTCAATCCGTCAACCGAGGCCAGCCCCGGGTCGGATGGGGGGAAGATATCGAACTTTGACATTGGGGGACCCTGAGAATGACAACGGTTGCAGTGATCGGGCTGGGCTACGTGGGGCTGCCGCTGGTGGTGGCCTTCGGCAAGAAGACCCGCACCATCGGATTCGACATCGCGGTGAACAAGGTCGAGTCCTGCCAACGCGGCGTGGACCCCTCGCGTGAACTGCCCGATGAAGAGCTCGCTGCCGCCAAGCACGCCGTCTACACCGCCGATGGCGCGATGCTGGCCGAGGCCGATGTCATCATCGTCGCCGTGCCGACGCCGGTGGACGAGGCCCACATCCCCGATTTCCGCCCGCTGATCGGCTCGTCCACCAGCGTGGGCCGGCACATGAAGAAGGGTGCGATCGTCGTCTACGAATCCACTGTCTACCCCGGCGCCACCGAGGAGGTGTGCATCCCGGTGCTCGAGCGCGAATCGGGCCTCAAGTGGAAGCAGGACTTCTGGGTGGGCTACAGCCCTGAGCGCATCAACCCGGGCGACCGGGAGCACACGCTGACCAAGATCCTGAAGATCGTGTCCGGCGACACGCCCGAGACGCTGGAAAAGGTGGCCCAGGTCTACGAGCAGATCATCGAGCCGGGCGTGCACCGCGCCTCGTCGATCAAGGCCGCCGAGGCCGCCAAGGTGATCGAGAACACCCAGCGCGACCTGAACATCGCGCTGATGAACGAGCTGGCCATCATCTTCGACAAGCTGGGCATCGACACCTCCGAGGTGCTGGAAGCCGCCGGCACCAAGTGGAACTTCCTGAAGTTCAAGCCCGGCCTGGTGGGCGGCCACTGCATCGGCGTGGACCCGTACTACCTGACGCACAAGGCCGAGATGCTGGGCTACCACCCGCAGGTGATCCTGGCCGGCCGGCGCATCAACGACTCGATGGGCAAGTTCATCGCCGAGCAGACCATCAAGCACATGATCGCCTCGGGCTCCTACATCAAGGGCGCCAAGGTCAACGTGCTGGGCCTGACCTTCAAGGAGAACTGCGGCGACCTGCGCAACAGCAAGGTCATCGACATCATCCACGAGCTCAAGAGCTACGGTGTCGAGGTGTTCGTGACCGACCCGCTGGCCGAGAACGAGGAAGCCCAGCACGAGTACGGCGTCTCGCTCACGCCCTTCGAGGACCTGCCGCGCGCCGACGCCATCGTGGCGGCGGTGTCGCACCGGGAATTCCTCTGGCTGGGGCTGGAGGACATCTCCCGCAAGCTCGTCAAGGGCGGCGCCTTCATCGACGTGAAGGCCTGCTTCGACGAGCAGCTCATCCGCTCGGCGGGCTACCGCCTGTGGCGCCTTTGAGCGAGGCCGCGCAGCCCCCGCTGGTGCTGCACGTGGTCTACCGATTCGACACCGGTGGGCTCGAGAACGGCGTGGTGAACCTGATCAACCACATGCCGGCCGGGGCCTACCGCCATGCGGTGGTGGCGCTGACCGAGGTGACCGAGTTCCGCCGCCGCGTGAAGCGGCCGGACGTGGAGTTCATCTCGCTGCACAAGCCGCCCGGCCACGGCCTGAAGCTGTACCCCCAGCTGTGGCGGCTGATGCGCGAGCGCAAGCCCGCCATCGTGCACACGCGCAACCTGGCGGCGCTGGAGGCCACCGTGCCGGCCTGGGCCGCGGGCGTGCCGGTGCGCATCCACGGCGAACATGGGCGCGACGTGGACGACATCGACGGCAGCAGCCGCAAGTACCAGTGGATGCGCCGCGCCTACCGGCCCTTCGTGAGCCAGTACGTGGCGCTCTCGCGCGACCTGGGCCGCTACCTCACCGACAAGGTGGGCGTGCCCGCCCCCCGCGTGAGCCAGATCTACAACGGCGTGGACACCCAGCGCTTTGCGCCCGGGCCGCGGCCGGTGCTGGCCGGCTGCCCCCTGGGCGACGGCCGTGGCCAGTTCTGGGTGGGCACGGTGGGCCGCATGGCCAAGGTGAAGAACCAGACCCTGCTGGCACGCGCCTTCGTGCTGGCGCTGCAGGCGGCGCCGCAGCTGCGCGAACGGCTGCGCCTGGTGATGGTGGGCGAGGGCGCGCTGCGCGAAGAGGCCCAGGCGCTGCTGGACCGCGCGGGCCTGGGCGCGCTGGCCTGGCTGCCCGGTGAACGCAGCGACGTGGCGGATGTCATGCGCAGCCTGGATGCCTTCGTGCTGCCCTCCATCGCCGAGGGCATCTCGAATACCATCCTGGAGGCCATGGCCACCGGGCTGCCGGTGCTGGCCACGCGCGTGGGCGGCAACGCCGAGCTGGTGGAGCCCGGCCGCACCGGCGCGCTGGTGGATTCGGGCGATGCGCAGGCCCTGGCGGCCACGCTGGTGGACTGGGCCAGCCGGCCGGTCCAGGCGCGGCAGCTGGGCGAGGCCGGCTGCCGCACCGTGCAGCAGCGCTTCAGCCTGGACGCCATGGTCCAGGCCTACCAGGCACTCTACGATCGTCAATCGCAGGCCTCCCGGCGGGGCCACAGCAGGCACTGAACATCATGTGTGGCATCACCGGCATCTTTGACACCCGCGGCGGCCGCGAGATTTCGCGGGCGGTGCTCGAGCGCATGAACGACTCGCAGCACCACCGCGGCCCGGACGAAGGCAGCGTGCACCTGGAGCCGGGCATCGGCTTCGGCCACCGGCGCCTGTCGATCATCGACATCGCCACCGGCCAGCAGCCGCTGTTCAACGAGGATGGCTCGGTCGTCATCGTCTTCAACGGCGAGGTCTACAACTACCAGTCGCTGATCCCGGAGCTGCAGGCACTGGGCCACGTGTTCCACACCAAGAGCGACACCGAGGCCATCGTGCACGCCTGGGAGGCCTGGGGCGAGGATTGCGTCAAGCGCCTGCGCGGCATGTTCGCGTTCGCGATCTGGGACCGCAACCGCCAGACCTTCTTCATGGCCCGCGACCGCATGGGCGTGAAGCCCATGCACTACGCGGTGCTGGACGATGGCCAGCTGCTGTTCGGCTCCGAGCTGAAATCGCTGCTCGCCCACGGGGGCCTCAGGCGCGACCTGGACCCGCTGGCGGTGGAGGAGTACTTCGCGCTCGGCTACGCCGCCGAGCCGCGCACCGTGTTCAAGCAGGCGCGCAAGCTGCCGCCCGCACACACCCTCACCTGGCGCCGCGGCGACGCGCAGCCGGTGATCAAGGAATACTGGGACGTGCACTTCACCGGCGGCAACCCGATCGATCCGGTCGCCGCACAGGAAGAACTGCGCCGCCGCCTGGCCGAATCGGTGAAGCTGCGCATGATCGCCGAGGTGCCGCTGGGCGCCTTCCTGTCGGGCGGCGTCGATTCCAGCGCCGTGGTGGCCACGATGGCGGGCCTGTCCGACGAGCCGGTGAACACCTGCGCGATCGGCTTCGACGTCAAGGCCTACAACGAGAGCGAATTCGCGCAGATGGTGGCCGACCGCTACAAGACGCGGCACCGGCTCGAGGTGGTCAAGAGCGACGACTTCGGCCTCATCGACACCCTGGCCCGGCTGTACGACGAGCCCTACGCCGACAGCTCCGCGATCCCCACCTACCGCGTGTGCCAGCTGGCGCGCAAGCATGTCACCGTGGCGCTCTCGGGCGACGGCGGGGACGAGACCTTCGGCGGTTATCGCCGCTACCGCCTGCACCTGATGGAAGAGCGCATGCGCGCGGCGCTGCCTTATGGCCTGCGCCGGCCGCTGTTCGGCATGCTGGGCCGCGTGTACCCCAAGGCCGACTGGGCGCCGCGCGTGTTCCGCGCCAAGACCACCTTCGAGGGCATGGCCCGCACCTCGGTGGAGGCCTACTTCCATTCGGTCTCGATCCTGCGCGGGCCGATGCGCGCGCTGCTGTTCTCGGACGCGTTCCGCCGCGAACTGGGCGGCTACGACGCGTTCAGCGTGTTCCAGCACCATGCCGCCCGGGCGCAGACCGAGGACCCGCTGGCCCTGATCCAGTACCTCGACTACAAGACCTACCTGGTGGGCGACATCAACACCAAGGTCGACCGCGCCAGCATGGCGCACTCGCTGGAAGTGCGCGAGCCGTTGATGGACCACGAGCTGATCGAGTGGATGGCCACGCTGCCGCTGTCGCACAAGATCCAGGGCAACGAGGGTAAGGTCCTGCTGAAGAAGGCCATGGAGCCGCTGCTGCCCGATGACGTGCTCTACCGCCCGAAGATGGGCTTCGCGGTGCCGCTGGCCAACTGGTTCCGCGGCCCGCTGAAGGCCCGGGTGCGCGAGGCCATCCTCGGCCAGCGCCTGGCCGACACCGGCTGGTTCAACCGCGACTACCTGGCCCACCTGGTGGATGCGCACCAGAACGGCAGCCGCGACTACAGCGCGCCGCTGTGGACGCTGATGATGTTCGAGGCCTTCCTGCGCAACGTGATGGATGCCAGCGGCAGCGCCGCGCCCGCACAGGCCCTGGCGGAAGCGGCGTGATGGCGTTGCGGGTTCTCCATGTGCTGGACCACTCGGCCCCGCTGCACAGCGGTTATGCCTTCCGCACCCTGTCGATCCTGCGCGAGCAGCGCAAGCTCGGCTGGGACACCCTGCACCTGACCAGCCCGAAGCAGGGCGCCGGCACGTCGCTGCGCGACGAGGTCGACGGCTGGACCTTCTACCGCACCCCCAGTGAAGAGGGCACCGGCCTCGTCGCCCAGATGCGCCTCACCGCGGCCCGGCTCGACCAGGTGGTGCAGGAAACCCGGCCCGATGTGATCCACGCCCACTCGCCGGTGCTCAACGCACTGCCCGCGCTGTGGGTGGGCCGCAAGCGCAAGCTGCCCGTGGTGTACGAGATGCGCGCCTCCTGGGAGGACGCCGCGGTGGACCACGGCACCACCACCGAAGGCAGCCTGCGCTACCGCATCTCGCGCGGGCTGGAGAGCTTTGCACTCAAGCGCGCCGACCGCATCACCACCATCTGCGAAGGCCTGCGCGGCGACATCGCGGTGCGCGGCGTGCCCAACGAGCGCATCACCGTGATCCCGAACGCGGTGGACGTGGCCACCTTCGCCTTCGGCGCCCAGCCCGACCCGGCGCTGCGCACGAAGCTGGGGCTCGATGGCGCCATCGTGCTCGGCTTCGCGGGGTCGTTCTACGGTTACGAGGGCATTGATCTGCTGATCGAGGCGCTGCGCCGCATGCTGCCCACGCGGCCCGAACTGCGCGTGCTGCTGGTGGGCGGCGGCCCGCGCGATGCGGCGCTGAAGGCACAGGCGAAGGACGCCGGCATTGCCGACCAGGTGATCTTCACCGGGCGCGTGCCGCACAGCGAGGTGCAGCGCTACTACGAGCTGATCGACGTGCTGGCCTACCCGCGGCTGCCGATCCGGCTGACCGAACTGGTCACCCCGCTGAAGCCGCTGGAAGCCATGGCCCAGGGCCGCATGTTCGTGGCGTCCGATGTGGGCGGCCACCGTGAGCTCATCCGCCACGGCGAAACCGGCTTCCTGTTCAAGGCCGGCGACGCCGGCGCGCTGGTGCAGGCGATCGACGAGATGCTGGCCCAGCGCGACCAGTGGCCCCGCATCGCGGCCCAGGCGCGGCGCTTCGTCGAGGTGGAGCGCACCTGGACCACCAGCGTGGCGCGCTACCGCGAGGTCTACACCCAGGCCCTGGCCGCACGCGGCCGGCGCGTCACCCTCTAGGCGTTGATATGTGCGGTATCCACGGCATCCTCCAGCTCGACAACCGGCGCGTCGAGCCGCAATGGCTCAGCGCCATGGGCAACGTCACCACCCACCGCGGGCCGGACGACGAAGGCCAGCACATCGACGGCAACTGCGGCATCGCGATGCGGCGGCTGTCGATCATCGACCTGGCCGGCGGCCACCAACCGATCTCGAACGCCGATGATTCGCTGTGGATCGTCTGCAATGGCGAGATCTACAACTTCCGCGAACTGCGCGCCGAGCTGCAGGCCAAGGGCTACGCCTTCAAGACCGGCTCCGACAGCGAGGTGCTGCTGCACCTGTACGACGCCGAGGGCGACGACTTCGTGCACCGCCTGAACGGCATGTTCGACTTCGCGCTGTGGGACGCACGCCGCCGGCGCCTCCTGATCGGCCGCGACCGCCTGGGCGTGAAGCCGCTGTACGTGATGCAGGACGGCGCGCGCCTGGCCTTCGCCACCGAGGCCAAGGCCCTGCTCGCGCTGCCCGGCGCCAGCGCCGCACTGAACCGCAACGTGGTGGCCGGCTACCTGCACCTGGGCTACGTGGCGGCGCCCGAGTGCATCTTCCAGGGCATCCGCAAGCTGCCGCCGGCCACGCTGCTGGCGGTGGAGAACGGCCAGGTGCGCGAATGGCGCTACTGGCGTCTGCCCGAGCGCATCGAGACCGGCGTGTCCGACCGCGACTGGGCCGACCGCATCCGCACCCAGATGGAAGCCTCGGTGCAGATGCAGATGGTCAGCGACGTGCCGATCGGCGCGTTCCTCTCCGGCGGTGTCGATTCGAGCGCGGTGGTCGGCTTCATGGCCCGCCACACGCCGCACCCGGTGCGCACCTATTCCATCGGCTTCGAGGGTGGTGCCGCCGAGACGCTGTACAACGAGCTGCCCTACGCGCGCCAGGTGTCGCAGCTGTTCGGCACCCAGCACCGCGAGATCGTCGTCAAGCCCGATGTGGTGGGCCTGCTGCCGCGCCTCTTGTGGCACATGGACGAGCCGGTGTCCGACACCGCCTTCATCACCACCTACCTGGTGTCGGAGTTTGCGCGCCAGGACGTCAAGGTCATCCTCTCCGGCGTGGGCGGCGACGAGCTCTTCGGCGGCTACCGCCGCTACCTGGGCGGCCACTACGCCGCCAAGTTCAACCGCCTGCCGGGCTGGCTGCGTAGCCTGGTGGCCGGCGCCGCGCGCCAGCTGCCGGCCGACCGCCATTCCGGCGCGCTGAACATGCTGCGCCTGGCCAAGGGCTTCATCGCCTCGGCCGAGATGGATGCGGACGAGCGCTATCGCAGTTATCTGCAGGTGCTGTCGCGCGCCACCGTGGCCGAGCTGCTGATGCAACCGCAGGCCGGGCGCGACGTGCTGGCCGAAGCCTTTGCCAGCGCCGGCCGCGGCGACGATCACAACCGCCTGTTCGGCGTGGATTGCGAAACCCAGCTGCCCGATGACCTGCTGATGCTCACCGACAAGATGAGCATGGCCGTGTCGCTGGAATGCCGCGTGCCGCTGCTCGACCACACGCTGGTGGAACTGGCCGCGGCGATCCCCGGTGCGCAGAAGATGCGCGACGGCGAGCTCAAGTGCCTGATGAAGATGGCACTGGCCGACCTGCTGCCGCGCGACATCCTCTACCGCGCCAAGCGCGGCTTCGGCACGCCGATGGGCGCCTGGCTCAAGCGTGAACTCAAGCCGTTGTTGCGCCAGCTGCTGGCGCCCGAGGTGGTGGCCCGGCGCGGCCTGTTCCGCCAGCCGATGATCGACCGCCTGGTGGCCGACCATGAGGCCAACCGCATCGACGGCACCGATGCACTGATCGCGCTGATGAACCTGGAGATCTGGAGCCGCATCTACCTCGACCGCCATTCGCACGAGGATGTGGCCGCGGACCTGAAGCGCCACCTCGCGGAGCCGGTGGCCGCATGAAAATCCTGTACCTGTGCCACCGCTTCCCGTACCCGCCCAAGCGGGGCGGCAAGATCCGGCCGTTCAACATGATCCGCCACCTCACGGCCTCGGGCCACGAGGTCACCGTGTGCTCGCTGGCGCGCTCCGCGGCCGAGGCGGAAGAAGGCCGTGGCATCGCGCCGCACTGTGCCGCCTTCCACATGGGCCACGTGAAGGAGCCAGTGCAGTTCGCGCGCATGATCCTGCGGTTGCCGCTGGTCACGCCCTCGTCGATGGGCTACTTCTACTCGGCTGAACTTGCCGCCACCGTGCGCGGGCTGCTGGCCACGCAGAAATTCGACCTGATCTTCGTGCACTGCTCGTCGGTGGCGCAGTACGTGGCGCAGGTGCAGGGCATCCCGAAGATCCTGGACTTCGGCGACATGGATTCGCAGAAGTGGCTGGAGTACGCGAACTACAAGCCCTGGCCGCTGTCGTGGGGCTACACGCTCGAAGGCACCAAGATGCTGTGGGCCGAAAAGCGTCTGGCGCGCCAGTTCGACCTCTGCACCGCCACCACCCGCGCCGAGTGGGAAACGCTGAACGACTACGGCACCGGCGCGGTGACCGACTGGTTCCCGAACGGCGTGGACGCCGGCTTCTTCAAGCCCACCGATGGGCAGTACGACGCCGACACCATCAGCTTCATCGGCCGCATGGACTACTACCCGAACCAGGAATGCATGGCGCGCTTCTGCCAGCAGACCTGGCCGCTGCTGAAGCGCCAGCGCCCGGGCATGAAGCTGTTGATCGTCGGCGCCGACCCCTCGCCCGAGATGCGCGCGCTGGGTGATCTGCCCGGCGTCACCGTCACCGGCTCGGTGCCGGACGTGCGGCCGTTCATCCTGGGCTCGGCGCTGATGGTCGCGCCGCTGGCCATCGCGCGCGGCACGCAGAACAAGATCCTCGAGGCCATGGCCATGGGCGTGCCGGTGGTCACCAGCCGCATTGCCGCCGGTGGGGTTGATGCGCTGCCGGAAGAACACCTGCTGGTGGCCGACACGCCTGAAGAAACGGCGGCGGCCATCCTGCGCATCACCGGCAATCCGGCCGAGCGCCAGCGCCTGGCCGAGGCCGGCCGCGCGCGCATGCTCAGCCACCATGCCTGGGACAAATCCATGCAGCGGCTCGACGGCATCATCGACCGTTGCCGCACCCATTTTCAGAAGACACACGGATCACGCACATGAAGATCAGCATCTTTGGTTTGGGCTATGTCGGCGCGGTGTCGCTCGCCTGCCTTTCGCGCGACGGCCACGAGGTCATCGGCGTCGACATCGAGCAGGCCAAGCTCGACCTCATCGCTGCCGGCAAGACGCCGGTGGTGGAAGAGGGCATGGTGGACCTGATGGCCGCGGCGGCCCAGAGTGGCCGCGTCACGGTGACCACCGATGCGCGTGCCGCCGTCAAGGGCAGCGAGATCTCGCTGGTCTGCGTGGGCACGCCCTCGGCGGCCAACGGCAGCCAGGACCAGGGCGCGATCCTGCGCCTGGCCCAGGAGATGGGCCAGGCCATCCGCGACAAGACCGAGAAGCACGTGGTCGTGTTCCGCTCCACGCTGGTGCCGGGCACGGTGGAAGACGTGCTGCGCCCGATCGTCGAAGCCGAATCAGGCAAGAAGGACGGCGAGGACTTCTTCCTGTGCTTCCAGCCCGAGTTCCTGCGCGAAGGCTCGTCGATCAAGGACTACGACAAGCCGCCCTTCACCGTGGTGGGGGCCAACCACCCCTACCCGGTGGAGCGGCTGAACAAGCTGTTCGGCCACCTGCCGTGCAAGTTCCTCTCCACCTCGGTGCGCTCGGCCGAGATGATGAAGTACTGCTGCAACAACTTCCACGCGCTGAAGATCACCTTCGCCAACGAAACGGCGCGCCTGTGCGAGGCGCTGGGGGTGGATGCCTTCGAGGTGATGGACCTGGTGTGCCAGGACACCCAGCTCAACATCTCCAAGGCCTACCTGAAGCCCGGCTTCGCGTTCGGCGGCTCCTGCCTGCCCAAGGACCTGCGCGCCACCACCTACCTGGCCAAGATCCACGATGTCGACCTGCCGATGATGTCGGGCATCCTGGCATCCAACCGCGTGCACCTGGACCATGCGCTGGACAAGGTCGTGGCCTCCGGCAAGCGCCGCATCGGCTTCGTCGGCCTGTCGTTCAAGACCGGCACCGACGACCTGCGCGAGAGCCCGCTGGTCACGCTGGCCGAAAAGCTCATCGGCAAGGGCTACCAGCTGCGCGTGTACGACCCCGAGGTGCACCTGGCCAAGCTGCTGGGCGCGAACAAGAGCTTCATCGAGCGCCACCTGCCGCACATCGGCGAGATGCTCGATGCCGACGTGGAGCGCGTGATCGCCGAGTCCGATGTCGTGGTGCTGGGCATGAACACGCCGGCCGCGATCGACGCGGTGGCCCGGCACTGCCGTGCCGACCAGCTTGTGATCGACCTCGTGCGCGTGCCGGACCCGAAGGGCATGGCCGCGCCGGTGACCGGGTTGTGCTGGTGATCAAGCGCCAGCGGCGCGGGTGGCGACTTGTCGCCTGGATCGGCGCCTGTGCGCTGATCATGCCGCTGCTGGGCTTGCTGCCGTACATGACGAGTGGCACCGAGGCCGTGCGCCTGCGCAATGCCCTGCTGCTGATGCCGCCGCTGGCCAGCGCCGACGAAGCGGCCGCCTGGGCACCGCCGGCCTGGCCGGCGGGCTTCAAGACCGAGACGGTGCCACCCGACCCGGTGTTCGTGGCGCTGGCGGCCCGGCTGCAGCTGGCGCAGCAGCCGGACGACTGGGCGCGCGCGCGGCTCATCAGCGCGCACCTGCTGGGCAGCCAGCCCGTCCTGAACGGTGGCGCGGTGCAACTGGGCCTCGCGCCCACCTACCGGCGCATCGTGGAGCAGGGTGACGGCTACTGCGCCGATTTCGTGCGCAGCTTCACCGCCATCGCCAACGCGGCCGGCATGCTGGTGCGCCAGTGGTCGTTTTCGTTCGATGGTTTTGGCGGGCATGGCCACATCTGGGTCGAGGTGTGGAACCGGCAGCGCCAGCGCTGGCAACTGCTGGACGTGTTCGACAACTACTACTTCACCGACGGTGGCGAGGAGCCGCTGTCGGCGCTGGCCTTCCGCCAGGCCCTGGCCGCGGGCTCGCCCACGCTGGCCTTGCGCCTGATCCACCCGCCGGCGCGGCCGGGCTACGAGATCGAGGCCAAGGCCTGGGACTATTTCCGCCGCGGCCTGCCCGAGTGGTACCTCTGGTACGGCAACAACGTGTTCAGCGTGGACGCGGCGCCGGTGGTGCGTGTGTTCGAGGGCCGCTCGCGCAGCGTGGCCCAGCTGGCGGCCATCGCCACCGGGGTGCACCCGGGGTTGCGCATCCTGCCCGACCGCGCCAACGAGGCGCAGCGCCAGGCCATCGCCGGGCTGCAGCGGCAGCTGAAGCTGTCGGCCGCCATCATGGCGCTGGGCCTGGTGTTGTGGCTGGCCTGGGCCGCGCAGTGGCTGATGCGGCGCCGGCGGGCCGGGGGTGTGGTGTGAGCGGCCCCGATGTGCCGCAGCGCTGGCCCCGCGTGGCCATCGTCGGGCCGCTGCCGCCGCCCTCGGGCGGCATGGCCAACCAGTGCGAGCAGCTGGTGCGGTTGCTCGGCGAGCAGGGCGCGCCGGTCCGGCTGGTGCGCACCAATGCGCCCTACCGGCCGGCCTGGGCCGGCCGGATCCCGATGCTGCGGGCCGCGTTCCGGCTGCTGCCCTACCTGTGGCAGCTGTGGCGCACGCTCGGGCAGGTGCAGGTGGTGCATGTGTTCGCCAACTCGGGCTGGTCGTGGCACCTGTTCGCGGCACCGGCGCTGTGGGTGGCGCGCTGGCGCGGCGTGGCCACCATCGTGAACTACCGGGGCGGCCTGGCCGACGAATTCCTGTCCCATGCGCCGCGCCATGTGCACACGCAGCTGAAACGGGCCACGCTGCGGGTCACGCCGTCCACCTTCCTGCAGCGCGTGTTCGCCAAGCACGGGCTGCAGGCGCGCATCATCCCCAACATCATCGACCTGCAGCGTTTCGATGCGGCGCGGCGCCTGCCGCGCGAAGGACGCGGCCCGCACCTGATCGTCACCCGCAACCTGGAGCCGATCTACGACATCCCGACCGCGCTGCATGCCTTCGCCCTGCTGCGCCAGCGGCATCCGCACGCGCGCCTCACGGTGGCGGGCACCGGCCCCGAGCTGGCGGCGCTGCAGCAGCTGGCGCTCACGCTGGGCATCGCGGACGCAGTGCAGTTCCCGGGCCGCATCGACAATGCGCAGATCTCAGCGCTCTATGCACAGGCCGATGTGATGCTCAACCCGACCACGGCGGACAACATGCCGATCTCGATCCTCGAGGCCTTGGCCAGCGGCGTGCCGGTGGTCTCCACCGATGCCGGCGGCATCCCCGACCTGGTGTGCCACGGCGTCACCGCGCGGCTGGTGCCGGTGGGCGATGCACAGGGCATGGCGCGCGAGGCGCTGGCGTTGCTCGATTCGCCGGCGCTGGTGGCGGCGCAGTGCCAGGCCGGCCTCGAGGAAGCACGGCGTTATGCCTGGCCCGAGGTGATGCGCCAGTGGCAGGCGGCGTATGTCCAGGCGGCGGAGGCGGCCCGATGAGCGGCCTGTACACGCGCCTGTGCGCCGGCCTGCTGTTCCCGCTGCATGAGCGGCTCAAGCACCACGACTCGGTGGCCGTGCGGCGCCGGCTCGAAGAAAGCCAGTGGTGGAGCGCGGACCGCCTGGCCCAGGCCCAGGCCGAGCGGCTGCGCGGCTTCCTGATCGACATCGGCACCCACGTGCCCTACTACCGCCGCCTGTTCGCCGAACACGGCTTCGACCCGCGTGGCGTGAGCGGGGTGGCCGACCTGCAACGCCTGCCCCGCCTGGGCAAGCCCGAGATCCGCGCCCAGGTGGACGCGTTGAAAGCCGAGGACCACGGCCCGCTGGCGCGCTACAACACCGGGGGCTCCTCGGGCGAGCCCTTGATCTTCTACATCGGCAAGGGCCGCACCAGCCATGACGTGGGCGCCAAGTGGCGCGCCACGCGCTGGTGGGATGTGGACATCGGCGACCGCGAGCTGGTGGTCTGGGGCTCGCCGATCGAGCTCAACGCGCAGGACCGCCTGCGCCGCATGCGCGACGGCATGATGCGCAGCCACCTGCTGCCGGCCTTCGAGATGTCCGGCCCCAAGCTCGATGGCTTCGTGGCCACCATCCGCCGCATCGCGCCGCGCATGCTGTTCGGCTACCCCTCGGCACTCGCTCACATTGCGCGTCATGCCGAAGAACGCGGCCAGCGGCTCGACGACCTGGGCGTGAAGGTGGTCTTCGTCACCTCCGAGCGCCTGTACGACAACCAGCGCGCCGACATCGAGCGCGTGTTCGGCGCGCCGGTGGCCAACGGCTACGGCGGCCGCGACGCCGGCTTCATCGCCCACCAGTGCCCGAGCGGCGGCCTGCACATGATGGCCGAGGACATCGTGGTCGAGCTGCTGGACGATGCCGGCCGGCCGGTGCCCACCGGATCACCCGGCGAGATCGTGGTCACGCACCTGGGCACGCGGGATTTCCCGTTCGTGCGCTACCGCACCGGCGACGTGGCCGTGCTGGACGACCGCACCTGTGCCTGCGGCCGCGGGCTGCCGATGCTGCGCGAGATCCAGGGCCGCCACACCGACTTCGTGCTGGCGGCCGACGGCACCGTGATGCACGGCCTGGCGCTCATCTACATCCTGCGCGACCTGCCCGGCGTGGCCTTGTTCAAGGTGGTGCAGGAAAGCGTGCAGCGCACGCGGGTGCTCATCGTGCCTGGCCCCGGCCTGCCGCCCGACGCCCGCGAGACCATCGTGGCCGGCTTCAAGCGCCGCCTCGGCCAGGGGGTCGAGGTGCAGGTCGACCTGGTCGACGACATCCCTCCGGAGCGATCCGGCAAGTTCCGCTACATCGTCAGCCATGCCGGCGCCTCGGGCGCCGCCGGGGCCGGCCATGCGTGACATCGTCCTCACGCTCGTGGTGATGGGCCTCCTGCCCTTCATCCTGCGCTCCCCGGTGATCGGGGCCTACGCCTGGGCCTGGCTGGGCATGATGAACCCGAACCGCGCGGTGTTCGGCTTCGCGCGTTCGCTGCCGTTCTCGCAGGTGGTGGCCATCGCCACGCTGCTGTCGCTGCTGATGAACAAGAAGGATCGCAAGCCGTTTCCGGTGGACGCGATCTCCATCACGCTGCTGCTGCTGATGGTGTGGATGTCGGTGACCTCGTTCTTCGCGATCAACCCGAAGTCGGACATGGTGCTCGACCGCTGGATCTTCGTGCTGAAGATCCAGTTCATGATCTGGGTCACGATGATGCTGGTGCGCGGGCGCAAGGACATCGAACGCCTGATCTGGGTGATGACGCTGTCGATCGGCTTCTACGGTTTCAAGGGTGGGTTCTGGACCCTCGTCACCGGGGGCTCGGTGCGCATCTGGGGCCCGGCGGGCGGCATGATCGAGGGCAACAACGAACTGGCCGTGGCGCTGGCCATGCTGGTGCCGATGATGGTGTACCTGATCCGCGTGTCCACCGGCAAGTGGGTGCGGCGCCTGCTGATCCTGGGCACGGTGCTGATGACCTTCTCGATCCTGGGCAGCCAGTCGCGTGGCGCGTTGCTGGCGCTGGTGGCGATGGGCTTCTTCCTTGGCATCAAGGGCAAGCACCCGGTGCGCAGCTCGGTGCTGATCGGCGTGCTGCTGGCCACGGCCATCGCGTTCATGCCCGATTCCTGGACCCAGCGCATGGACACGATCCAGGAGTACCAGGCCGACGGCTCGGCCATGCAGCGCATCTACACCTGGAAGACGCTGTGGAACTGTGCGCTCGACCGGCCGTTGGTCGGGGCCGGTTTCCATGCCGACAACCTGGATGTCTTCAACCGTTATGCACCGCGTGGCGGCGAGTTCGAGCACATGTACCAGGAAGGCATGCTGCGCGTGGCACACAGCATCTACTTCCAGATGCTCGGCGAGCATGGCTTCCCGGGCGTGGGCCTGTTCATCCTGCTGGGCCTGCTGGCATGGCGCATGGCCGGCCAGCTCGCCAAGGAGACCAAGGACCACCCGGTGTACGGGTCCTGGGTGCCGCAACTCGCGCCGATGATCCAGGTCAGCCTGGTGGGCTACGCCGTCGGCGGGGCGTTCCTCTCGCTGGGCTACTTCGACCTGCCGTACTACATCGTGGCGCTGGTCTCGGTACTGCGTGCCACGATTCGCGAAGACAAGAGCGCCGGCCTCCCGGCCACGCCCCGGGGGGCGCCGCGTGGCCTGATCCACCCCTCGAACAGGGGGCAGCCCTCGGGTTCTTGATCGTCCGCGTGCCGATGTCGACCACACCTGCATCATTCGGTTCTAGACTCCTTCGTTCAACCCGGCAGTCACGCCTGCCCCTCGGTTATGCCGCTGGCCGATCTGGCCGTGCGCCTGCCTTCGCCCTGAGCCCTGGATCATGAGTAACGTGAAATCCACCCCCGTCATCCTGCTCGAGTTCAACGAACTGTCGCCCACGCTGATCGACCGCTGGATCGCCAGCGGCGACCTGCCCAATTTCAAGCGGCTGCGCGACACCTCCACCGTCTGCGTCACCGAAGCCGACGAGAAGCAGCCGCCGAACCTCGAGCCCTGGATCCAGTGGTACTCGCTGCACACCGGCATGCCGTTCCGTGAACACCATGTGTTCCGCCTCTCGGAGGGCGCGCGCATGCCGCACGTGAGCGTGTGGGACCAGCTGCTGAGCAACGGCAAGCGGGTGATGAACTTCTCGAGCATGAATTGCCGCGGCTTCGCGAAGGAAGGCAGCGTGTTCCTGCCCGACCCGTGGTGCGACTCGGAAAAGGCCTACCCGCAGCCGCTGGACGAGTTCCGCCGCTTCTACCAGAAGGTCACGCAGGAACAGACCCATGCGCGCTGGAGCGCCGGTGAACTCGCCTCGGTGGCGATGCTGCTGCTGCGCAGCGGCCTGAGCGCGGGCACCATCTGGGCCGCGGCGCGCCAGTTGGTCAACGAGCGCCTGTCGAAGCTGCCGCTGCAGTGGCGTCGGGTGCAGATCCTCGACCGCATCCTGCTGGACGTGTTCACCCACTACTACCTGCGTGAGCGGCCGTCGTTCGCCACCTTCTTCAGCAACAGCACGGCGCACCTGCAGCATGCCTACTGGCGCTACCTGGAGCCCGAGAAGTTCGGCACCCGGCAGACGCCCGAGAACCAGGCGGCCTATGGCAATGCCGTCAAGTTCGGCTACATGGCCATGGATGGCACGGTGGGACACATGCTGGACCTGGCCCAGCGCACCGGCGCATCACTGATGTTCGCCAGCGCACTGAGCCAGCAGGCCTACACGGCCTACGAAGACCGGGGTGGCCGCCACTACTATCGCCCGAATGACGTGGCCACGCTGCTGGCCGCGCTGGGCGTGAGCTACGCCGAGATGCAGCCGGTCATGGCGCACCAGTACATCCTCAGCTTCGCCAACGCCGAGCAGTGCGAAGCCGCTCGGCAACGCATCGAATCGGCGCGCGTGCTGGGCAAGCAGCTGTTCGATTCGGCGCCCGGCAACGAGCCCAACCGGCTGGTGTTCGGGGCGCAGATCTATGCGCAGCTGCCCGCCGACCAGCGCATCGAGTTCGCGGACGGCCCACGCCCGGCCAGCGACCGCTTCTTCGACCACTTCTACCAGCTCGAGTCGACCAAGAGCGGCTGGCACCACCCGGACGGCTGCTTCTGGTTCCAGACCGGAACGCACCGCGCGATGCCGAGCAAGGTGTCGATCCTGGATGTGGCGCCGACGATCCTTCGCCACTTCGACGTGCCGCCCGCGGGTTCGATGGCCGGGCGCCCCTTGCAAGCCGCCTGAACGGTTTCCGGCCGCCCCCCGGGCTGGCCGGACATCGCACGCGGGCGGGCCCCTCCGGGCCCGACCCCCACCCGCAGGTGGCGGGCCGTCAGGCCAGGCGCATCACCTGCAGCGGGTCGGTGGTGCCGGTGACCCGGATCGCCAGCTTGACGCCGCCCACGGTGGCCACACGGAATCGCCCGTAGGTCATGTGCACCGGTGCGTAACGCGCCTCGGTGCCCGCGATCTTGCGCACGGTCCAGGTGTTGGTGGCCAGGCCGGTCACCTGGTAGAGGCACCCGCCCACCGGGTTCGCCTGGATCCACAGGCAGCCTGCCGCATGGTCGTAGTGGATACCGGCGCTGGACAGCGCCCCCTCGTCGGCCAGCGTCATCGCGTTGAAGTCGGCGTGCGAGCCGTCGGACGAGACCAGCGTCACCGCATCGATGAACGGCGTCCAGTCGTGCAGCGTCGCGTCGGCGTCGCCGATCAGCGCCTGACCGTAGCGTACGCGCACGATGCCGGTGGTCGCGAAGGTCACGTACTCACGCCGTTCGCGCATCCAGCCCCACATCTTGTTGGCGTAGGGCACTGGAACCGAGCAGCGGGCATAGGCGGTCTTCATGTCGCCGAAGCTCTTGGGATGCCAGGTGGTGGACTGGGTGCGCGTCAGGTCGTACTTGAAGTGGAACCAGCTGCCGCGCGGCCCATAGACCGCATGGCCATCGACGAAGGCGGTGCAGTAGGACCAGTCCTGGATGTCGGTTTCCGGGTTGTTCCAGTGCGTGGTCTGGTAGACACCGGTGTCCAGGTTCACCACGGTGCGGGCGTTGCCGGGGATGAACAGGCCGCCCTTCATCGGCCCGGCGCCCGGCGTGCCGGGCGGCAGCCAGACCAGGCCGTCGTAGGTGTGGGTGAAGCTGGGCACGCCGGTGGTCAGCGGCACGTTCGTGGCATTGCCGCGCGACACGGGCTCCAGCTTGTGCGTGGTGTAGTTCCAGGACTGCACCGCTGCCGGGCTCTGGCTGTTGACCAGGCGCTCGAAACTCAGGCGCGAGGCGCTGACGCCGTAGATCCCGGTGGCCCACTCGGCCAGGTCGCCATGGCCGCCGCCGGCGATGATCATGCGCTGGTTCTGGTGGTCCCAGGCCGCACCGCCCCACGCGGCGATGATGTTCGCCGACGCGTCGCCACTGCTGTTGCCGGCACGCGGCGGGCGCGGAAACTCGAGCACGTTGTCGAGACGGCTGCCCGGGCCTGCAACGTCCAGCCACTGGTTCACCGGCAGCTTGGTGAGGTCGCTCATCAGCACCTCGCCCGCATCGTCGCGGTTGGGCAGCCAGGCGCGGCCGGTCAGCTTCAGGCCATCGGAGGACGCGGACATGCTCATCGGGCCCACGTACGAGGTGCTCGCCACGATGCCGGTGTAGAACAGCACCAGGTCCCGGTCCGGCGGCAGCACACCGCCGTTGTAGTCCTGCAGCAGCAGCCCGATCGGGCCCATCTTGCGGAACGGCGCCAGGTTGGTCAGCGGCGTGGTCTTGGCATAGTCGATCGGGCCGTCGCGGTAGCGCCAGCCGGTGTGGCGGGCCGCGAGCCGGCCATCGACATAGATGGTCATCACCCCATCGGCCGGGCTGCCGCCGGCGGGGTTGAAGGTGTTGAGCTGGCAGTCGACCTCGATGCAGTACCAGCGGTCGGGCATCAGCGTGCCGCCCAGGCCGCCATCCTGCCCCCACTGCATGTTGTAGCCGATCATGTCCCACGAATGGCAGCCGGGGATCACGCCGCCCATGGGGGCATCCGACGGCAGCTCCATGAACGCACCGCGGTTGGTCCAGCCCAGGTTCTTGCCGCCGACGTTGTTGTTGCCGCCGTAGTGCGTCCAGTGGTGCACGCCGGGGCCGAACTTGCCGCCGCGCGAGGCGTAGTACGCGGTGCCGCCGGTCTGCCGGAACATCTTGGTCTCGGCCAGCGGCGCGGCGGTGGACCCGAGCCGCACGTAGAACCGCGTGAACACCCGGTCGAGGTTGCCGCAGCGGGCTTCGTCGAACACCGCCCAGAGGTCGGAGCCCAGGCTGCCGGCCGGCGAGAAGGCCGCGCCGTCGGCCGCATTGGCCGCCGGCACCACCACCCGCAGCGCGCCCAGCCCAGGCGCCAGCGGCGCGAAGTTGTTGCCGGTGTAGCTGGAGTTCACCAGCGACACGGTGGAGGTGTACTGCTTGAAGAACCACTTGCCCGGGGCCGGAGCGCCGTTGTACTTGTAGGGCAGGCGGTCGGTGTTGGTCGCACCGGTGCCGAACAGGTGCGGTGACCAGGCGTTCATGCTCCAGACGTTCACCGGCGCCTGCGGGTGGATCCAGTCCTGCAGGGTGCTGCCGTCCTGGTAGCGGTGGGCGAACAGCACCGTGGCGTTGGTGGCCAGGTTGGCGTCGAGCGGGTAGTCCACGCTGATGCCGGCGCGCACCGGCTGCACATTGAGCGGCGGGTTGACCAGAAAGCCGGTGATCGTGGCGCCTGTGGCGCTGTGCTGCGACAGCGTGATGCGCAAGGTGGCGCTGGCCACCGGCTTGGCCGCGCGTTCGAACTCGAGCGCCACCGCGGTGTCGATCACCGCCTCGGCGTTGCCGAGCTGGGTGTAGGCGGTGCCGGGGGTCAGGCGCGTGCAGGCGACACAGCTGAGCGTGCCGGTGGTGCCGTCGGTGTAGGTGACGCTGATGCTCGGGCCGGGCAGGCTGGCGTGGTGGTGGGTGGCGATCGCGCGCTGCCCCCCGCTGCACTTGACGATGTAGCCGTTCCATCGCCCCGCGCTGCGTGCACCCTCGACGCCGGCGGTGATGTCGGCCGTGTAGGCGCTGGCACCAGTGGTGGCGGCGTTGGCCGTGAACCTGAAGTGCGGGCGGGCGGTGGACTGCGCCACGCCGCCGGCGTCGATCCAGTCGCCACCGGGGTTGCGCCATGCCCACTGGCCATACTGCTCGACGAACCGGTACGACGGGCCGTAGTTGCCCCAGGCGTAGCCCGACTTGGCACCGCTGAGGCTGGCACGCGCGGGTGTCTCCATCCACATGCCGGCGCCCCGGGTCATCGGGGTGCTTGCCTGCGCATCGACAAACAGCCAGGGCTGGGTGGAGCGGTACTTGCCCAGCGGCGGCACGGTCAGCGAGGTGTCGGCCACCCGGCCGCGCACGGCGGCCAGCGCCTTGGCGCTGGGACCGGTCTCGGCGTCGAGCAGGGACTCACCGCCACCACCACATGCGCCGAGCCAGGGAGATAACGCGAAAGGAATTCCAAAACAGGTGCGGCGATCGATGGACATGGCGGATGCTGGCGGTCGGAACGGGTTCTCCGCCTGGACGTACAAGCGAAAGGGCGGCTATGGCACTGATATCGACGCAGCGTAGCGCCCCGCTGAGCGGCAACCCGTTATCGAATGTCGGTGCAGGGGTGGGTGGACGATGCTGCGCACTTTGTCACAGCGCACCCCCTAACTTGTTGCAGGCGGGCGCGGCGTGCGCGCCGCAGGCGCGATCATCCAACGAACTCGGCTGACCTACCGTTACAAAGTGATGCCGTTGTGAGTGGCCTTGCGCACCGACCCGCGGGCGGACCGTGGCGCAGCCCCCGGGTCAACGCGGCAGCCGCCACTGGGGCGCGTGCCGGCGCAGCCATTGTTCCAGCATCATCAGGATCCACACCATCTCGCCGTAGTAGCCGGGGGCCGAGGGCAGCAGCGTGCTGAACAGCGCATCGACGAATTCCGAACGCACGATGCCCCGGTCGACGGTGCCGCGCACGGATTCCTCGGCCAGGCGATGCAGTGGCTCGTGCCGAGTGGCCCACACGCCGAACGGCAGGCCGAACCCTTGTTTCTTCTTGGTCAGGATCTCGTCGGGCAGGAAGCCGCGCAGCGCCTCCTTGAAGAACCAGCGCAGCCGGAAGCCCTTGAGTTTGTAGTCAGTGGGCACGCGCAGCGACAGTTCCAGCAGGGCGTGGTCCAGCATCGGGAACGCCACCTCCATGCCCGCCAGGCGCGCGGTCATGCGCACCTTGGGCAGGTCGCTCTCGGCGAGGGTGTAGCGCCAGTCGTAGGCCAGGGTCCGGTTCAACTCGGTCTGCGCCTCGGCCAGGGCCCAGACCTCGCGTTGCTGGCGCAGCACGTCCGCGGCATCGGTGGCGGCCAGGAAGCCCGGCGTGAGCACCTCGGCCGCGCCCAGCCGGCGCAGCAGGTTGTACATCTGCAGGCGGTCGGGCATGCCCACGCGGGCCTGGTGGATGAAGCCGTTGAGCTGGCGCAGCCCCGGCACCGCCCGCATCACCTGGCGCCCGAACACCGGCTCGAGCAGGCCGCTGCGCAGCGGCTGCGGCAGCGCGCCATACCAGCCGAACACCTTCTGCATGGCGTAGCGTGCATTGCCGCCGAACAGTTCGTCACCGCCGTCACCGGCCAGCAGCCGGGTGACGCCCTGTTCGCAGGCCATGCGGGCGCAGTAGTAGGCCGGCAGGGCGGATGAATTGCCGAAGGGCTGGTCGTACCAGCCCGCCACGTCGGCAATGCTGCGCACCAGGTCGTCCGGGGTGACGTAGTACTCGTGGTGCTCGGTGCCGAAGTGGCGCGCCGCGATGCGCGCGAAGGCCATCTCGTCGTAGCCCTGGGCCTCGAAGCCGATCGAGTAGGTGGCGGCGGGCTGGCCGGCCACGCGGCCGATCATGCCGGCCACGGTGGAGCTGTCGGTGCCGCCACTGAGGAAGCAGGCCGGCTTGCTGCCATCCAGCCGCTGCTTGACGGCACTTTCGAGGGTGCTGATGAACTCGGACTTCAGCTCGTCGAAACGCGGCCGGCGTGGTTCGTCGAAGCGCGGTCGCCAGTACGGCGTCACGCTGAGCTGGCCATCACGGAACAAGGCGCAGTGCCCGGGGGGCAGGCGGAACACGCCCTTCCACACCGTGCGGGGCGAGGGGATGCAATGGAACCAGAGGTAGTCGTACAGCGCCTGCAGGTCGAGCTCGGCGCCGGCGCCGGCGTCGGCCCACGCATTGGCCTGCTCGGCGAACTGCAGCTGGCCGTCGTGTACGCGATAACACAGCGTGTGCTCGGCAAACCGGTCCACGGCCAGGAAGCAGCCGTTGCCGGGCAGCCTGAGCGCGATCGTGAACGCGCCCGTGGCCTTGGCGGCCGCGGATTGGGGGCCGCCGCGTTCGAGTTCGGCGAGCACGGCCGCGCGCTGTGCCTCGAGGGGGGCGTCGGCAGCGGTGCCGGGGTAGCCGGCGGGCAGGAGGAGGGTCTCGTTCATGCGATGTCGGAATGCCCCGGTTCAAGGCGACGGGGATCGGTTGAAGGGTGGAAGGCGCGCGCGCAGCACAGTCGCGATCCGCACCACTTCCGGCCACAGCGGATGGGCCAGCCAGCGCAGGGCGGCCAGCCAGGCCAGGATCGTCAGCACGCCGCCGCCGATGGCGCAGCGCCAGAAGTTCGATTCGTTCACCGGGTCCACCGCCACCCAGGCCAGCAGCGGCAGCGCGGTGGCCAGGCTGAGCAGCGCGCTCGGGCGCAGTGCCAGCAGCACCTCGCCCATCGTCAGGCCCAGTGTCGTGGCGAGTTGCCGGTGGGCAAACAGCAGACCGGCCACCCGACCGCCCAGCAGGCCCCAGCATCCGCCTTCGAGCCCGAACGGGATCACGGCCAGCAGGCCCAGCACCAGGCTGCCCTGGACCTGCATCTGCAGCAGGTTGCTGCGCTTGATGTGGCCTTGCGCGATGAGCGCTTCCTTGGCCAGGTGGTGCACGAGTTCGATGACACCGGCCGCGCAGACGATGCGCGCCAGCGGCGCCGCCGCCGTCCATTGCGTGCCGTAGATGATGCGGATGGCCGCGAAGGCCATGATGCCCAGGTAGGCCAGCATCGGCCAGCCCACGCCGGTGAGGTAGGTCACGCTGGCCAGGTAGCCACGCTTGAGGCTGCCGTCCTCGCGGTTGGCGCGTGCGAAGTACGGCATGCACACTGGCGAGATGGCCTGCAGCACCAGGCGGTTGAACAGCTCCACCAGCCCGTTGGCGCGGCTGAAGATGGCCACCGAGGCCATGTCGTGCGAGCGGCCGATGATGATCTCGGGTGCCCCCCGCCCGAGCTGGCCGAAGATGTAGATGCCGCTGGCGAACTTGCCGAAGTGGAAGACCTCGGCCACGCCCCGCAGGCTGGGCCAGCGCGGAAAGCTGGCGGGCCGGAACCACAACGACACCCCCACCGTGACCGCCACCCCCGCCAGCGACGACCAGGCCATGCTCATGTAGCTGAGCCCGGCCAGCGCGCCACCCACGGCGACGATGAAACTCACGGTGTTGGCGGTGATGCCGGCGATCAGGATCGGCCGGAAATCGAGCTCGCGGCGGAACCACGCCATCGTCACCGCGCCGAAGGGGATGAGCGCGAAGTTGAAGGCCTGCACCCGCATCACGTCGGCGATGCCGGGGGTGCGGTAGAACTCGGCCGTGAGCGGCGCCCCGAAGAACAGCAGCAGGCCCATGGCCCACGACAGCATGATGTTCAGCGCCAGCGCGGCGCGGATCTTCTGCGGCACGAGCTCCTTTTCCTGGATCAGGAACTCGGCGACGCCGAAGTCGCGGAAGGTGGAGGCGAGCGACGCGAACACCGCCGCAACGGCGAAGATGCCGGTCTCGGTGGGGGTGAGCAGCCGGGCGATGATCACCGTGCTGGCGAGTTGCAGCACCAGCGCCAGGTAGCTGTCCAGCGCCGAGAACGCCAGTGAGCGGCGGATCGATCCCATCGGTCGTGTGCGCGGGCCGGCCGCTCAGCGGGCGCCGGAGGCCGCCGAGGCCGCGGGCGCCGGCGCGACTGCCGGCGAAGGGGCGGGTGCCTCCGAAGCGGCGGCGGCAGGTACCGATGCCGCGGACGCCGCGGCGGGGGCTGCGGCCGGCGCGGCCGCCGCCGGTGCCGGGCGACGTGCAATCGTTGCGGGGTCGCCGCCCAGTTGGCGGTAGGCCGATTGCAGGGTGGGGGCGTCGGGCGCCTGGCCCAGGCCTTCGGCCAGCACGCGCCGGGCCTGGTCCGGGCTCTTGAGCTCGACCAGCAGTTCGGCCCAGCGCTGGTAGGCCGGCCAGTAGTCGGGCTTGCTGCGGGTGGCGGCCATGTAGGCCTCGATCGCACGGGGCAGCTGGCCCATCAGGCGCAATGCGTCACCCATGCGCATGAGCACTTCGGGCCGCATGATGAAGTCGTCGCCCGCGTTGCGCAGCACGAAGTTCATGTCATCGACGACGGTGTTCATCAAGGCGTCGCGCGCCTGGCGCGACATGCCACCCGACTGCGCCCGCTTCATGTTCACCAAGGCCCAGCAGTAGTGGTGCATGGTCCAGAAGCCCTTGCCCATCAGCCCGACCCAGTGCTTGGCACGGGGCGACGGGTTGAAGTAGCTGTCGCCGTAGCGAAAGCCCATGGTGTCGATGCAATAGGGCGCGGCCAGCTGCAGTTCGCCTTCGGTCCAGTTCTCGGGCTTGGCCCCGTGCACCGGAGCGAAGGCGCACAGCAGCACAGCGGTGATCGCGGAGAGAAGGGCGGGCCGGTTCGGTCGCATCATGGCTGGCGCGGTGCAGGCGCGCTGGAGAGTTCGCTGGCAATCGTAGTGGCCCAGGCCTGGGCCGCGCGGTCGAGCCCCGCTGTCGACAGGTGACATCCGTCGAAGCGGTCGGTGTCGACCAGCAGGGTGTCCAGGTCCGGTCCGAGGCGCAATTGGGGCACTTCCGTGGCGGCCGACCGGATGGCCGATCGGACGGCGTCTGACGCGGCAGAACGGCAGATCGTGGTGCGGGCCACCAGGATCGGCGCCGTCACGCCGGCGAGCCGGATTGTCGCCGCGAGCCGGCGCAGCGCAGCGTCGTAGATGTGTGCAGGAGTGCCCAGTCGCCCGTCGGCCTCGCCCTGGTGCCACAGCACGGCCGTGGGCGCCAGCCCGGCGTGCCGCAGGCCCTGCAGCGTCTCGTTCAGCGCGGCCGCGATCGGCGCGCCCTCGTCGGCCCAGGCGGCGATCGGCGAGGCGTCCACGCCCAGCACGGCCAACACCACCGGCCGCTCGAGGCCCTGGGCCCGCAGCGCCGCGGGCAGGCGCGACCACACGCTGCCGCCTTGTCCGGTGGCGCCGGGCAGCGGGTCGCGCACCCGAACGCAGCGCCCGGCGTGCACCAGGGTCACCGGATCGGCGCCCGGCGCCTGGCCGTGGTTGCCGGCGTTCGATTGGCCCAGCGCCAGCAGCACCAGCGGCCGGGTGGCCGCCACCTCGGCACAGGACAGCAGCTCGTGGGCGCCGAGCGCCTGGCGCTCGGACAGGTGGCGCGTCGCGGCGGCCTGTTGCGCGGCGTCGCGGCGGCCTTGCGCCGCCACGCGCCACGCGGCCACGGCGGCGGCGGTGAGCACCAGCACCACCACGATCACGATGCGCAGGGCATGGCCCGTCTTCACGGCTTTCCCCGGCGCTGGCGGTAGCGCTGGCGCAGCCAGCGCATGGCCGGCATCTCGACGCTGACATGCACCGCATGGGCCAGCGCGAGCGCGAGCGCCAGGGTGAGCAGCACCGCGAGGTTGGCCTCGATGCCGGCGGCATGCAGGCGCAGCAGCACACTCCAGCCGATGTTCTCGTGCACCAGGTACAGCGGGTACGAGATCGCGCCCAGCCATACCAGCGGGCGCAGCCGCAGCACGCCCAGCGCGCCACTGGCCGCGGCGAACACGGCGCCCGCCAGCGCCAGCGCCAGCAGGCCCATGCCCAGGCCTTCGGTCAGCGCCAGCGTGAGCAGCGCCGCCACGGCCATGCCGGCGGCGCGCCGGCGGTGCGTGCGGTCGGCATGCTGCAGCCACAGGTAGGTGGCGATGCCGAGCGTGAACCAGGGCAGGAACTGCACGATCAGGATGCGGTAAAGCGTCCAGGGCAGCAGGTCCACGCCCCACAGCCGCTGCCCCAGGTGGTACGCGATGCGCAGCGCCAGCATGGCCCCCAGTGCCAGGTGCACCTGGTCGAGCCGCCGCAGGCGGTACAGCGTGAACATGCCGGCATAGAACATCAGCTCGACCTCGAGCGTCCAGTACACGCCGTCCACATGGGGCACGCCGAACAGGTTGTGGATCATCACCACGTTGCCCAGCGCGGCCTGCGCGCTGACCAGCTTCTGCGGCAGGCCCAGGGCATGGGTGATCGTGAAGGTCAGCAGCACCGCCAGCCAGTAGGCCGGGAACAGGCGCGAGAAGCGTGACACCACGAAGTCCATCGGCTCGCGCGTGCGCTCCAGGGTCATGAAGATCACGAAGCCGCTGATGATGAAGAACAGGTTGACGCCGAAGTGCCCCACCGGCAGCGACAGCGCGGGGCGCGTGGCCGGCGCGTACAGCGTGGCGAAGTGCGTGGTGTAGTGGAACAGCACCACCGCCATCGCCGCCAGCCCGCGCAATGCGTCGACTTCGAGCAGTCGTCCGGCGCCTTGCTTCGGCTCAGCCATGGGGGGTGTCCTCGGCGTCGGGGGGGTCGGAAAGGATGCACAGCCCCAGCGTCAGCAGGCACAGCATCAGGAAGCGGGGCGTGTCGACCAGGCTGTCGAAGGCGCCGAGCACCAGCCACACCATCATGCCACTGAGGCCCAGCCAGCCGGCGAGACGGCGCTGGCGTACCGCGGCCACGACGCGCCAGCCCGCCAGCGCCGCACAGGCGCCCCAGGCGGCCAGGCCGAGCCAGCCCTGTTCGTACAGCAGGTGCAGGTACAGGTTCTTGGTGTGCCACTGCAGGTGGTTGCCAACCGAGAAGTACCAATGGTCCATGCCTTGCGCGAAGCGGCCGTTGTCCAGCAGCTCGGTGCCGCGGGCGTTCACCAGGCTCACCTGGCGCAGGTCCACCGTGTAGGCGCCGGGCGGCGTGTGCAGCGCGAACTTCACGGTGCGCCGCGCGAACCAGGGCTGGCCGGCCATGGTGCCGGTGTTCACGCGCCACTCCTGGCGCTGCCAGTGCTGGCCGGCGCCGGGCAGCTTCAGGGTGAGCTTGTAGCAGCTGTACGAGGTCAGCATCCAGCGCTCGCACAAGGAGGCGAAGAACTCGCCGTCGGTCACCGCGCTGCGGGCCTCGACACGCAGCACGAGCTCTTCGCGCGGGCGCACGTCCACCACCTGCTCGATGAAGATCGTCTCGCCGCCGGCCAGGCGCAGCACCGGCGCGTCCTCGACGAGCAGGCGGTCGTAGGCCGCGCTGTGCCGCTGCTGCAGGTGCTGCACGTAGTGGTCGGCCGGGAAGCGCGCCAGGCCCGCCCCCCACACCGGGGAGTGCTGGGCCGCCATCGCGCTGCTGTCCTGCCAGTGCTGCTGGCGGGTGCCCAGGTCGTGCTCGGTGGACTTCAGCCGAGTCTGCGCAAACGGCCCCAGCACCACGGGCAGCGCCACCAGCACCGCCACCGCCGCGGTGGCGGCCAGGGTCAGCCGCAAGCGGCCGGGCCGCACCCACATGGCACCCAGCAGCATGGCTGCCAGGGCCAGCGCGAAGCTCAGATAGCCGGTGCGCGAGAAGGTGACCATCAGCGCATAGACGGTGGCCAGCAGCAGCGCCAGGCCGAGCAGCCGGCTGGACAGGCTGCGCGTCTGCACGATCAGCCACACCAGGAACGGCGTGGCCAGCGAGAGATAACACTCGATGTACGCGCCACCGACGTTCATGGCCGAGAAGGGGCCGGACACACGATAGTCGCTGGAAAAGTCCAGCAGCCCGACGAAGGCCGCACGCTCCCAGACCACCCAGGCCACCGTGCCGGCCAGGCCGATCGCCATGCCCTGGGCCAGCGGCCGCAGGGCCGGCAGCGCGCGCCGCTGCAGGCGCAGCAGCAGCAGCAGCACGATGGCCGCCCACAACCCGCCCTTGGCCAGCCGCAGCGCGTGCACGCTGGCAAAGGGCGAGTACTCGCTGCTGGTGCCCAGCGCCGCCGTCGACACGCCGCCAATGGCCGCCGACGCCGCCAGCGCGGCCAGCAGCACCAGCAGTGCCAGCAGGCCCGCCAGGTCGACCCGGCGGTGCCTCGGCGCGATGTGGCGCAGCCGCAGGTGGGCGGCGGCCAGCACGGCGGCGCACAGCAGGTCGAACTCGTCGAGGTGCAGGCGGCCGGTCCAGGGCACGAAGTCGGCCAGCGGCAGCGCCGCCATCAGCAGGGCCAGGCCCCAGCCCGGCCGCGACCAGGCGAGCGCCGCCGCCGCCAGCACGGCCAGCATCAGCAGCACCGGCTGGTCGGGCCAGCCCGCGGCCAGCAGCAGCACGGGCAGCAGCACCGCCGCCAAGATGCCCAGCGACAGCACCAGGCCCGTGGCCCTGCCCTGGCTGGGCGCCCGCGCTGGCGGTGCAGCAGCCGGGCTGGCCTCTGCCACGGCCGGCAGGGTGGTGGCGGGGCGGCGCAGGCCGGCCAGGGCCCTGCACGCCACCAGCGTGGCGGCGGCCGCGGCAGCGGCGATCAGCAGGTTGGTCGGGTCGGCATGGCCCCGTGTGCTGAAGAGCTTGCCGGCCTCGAACACCGCGGCGGCGAGCGCGGCGATCAGGGCCGTCCAGCCGGCCGACCAGCGGTAGGCCCAGGCCAGGATGCCGATCGCCCCGTACAGCAGCGCGCTGCTGGCCAGGCTGGTGAGCGCGGCCATCTCGGTGGTGAAGTAGTGGTAGTAGAACGGCAGCCAGTGCAGGTCCTGCCAGCGCAGCGCCACGCGGTCGATGCCGATCCAGCCGCCGGCTGTCCAGCGGTTGGCCAGCGCGGCCAGCACCAGCCAGGCAGGCACCAGCCAGACCGTGTGGCGCCGCAGCGCCAGCGCGCTGCGGGCCGCGTCGAGCCGGGGCAGGTGCTGCCACGCCCAGGCGCCCAGCCCGAACCCGATGGCCCGCGTCAGCACCGACACGCCCTGGCTCACGCCGGACACCAGCACCAGCTGCGCCAACTCCTCCACCACGCCGAAGGCGGCGCCCCACAGCACCGCGCGGGGCCAGTGGCCGCGCGCCGGGCCCAGCACCCGGGCCACCAGCACGCCCAGCGGCAGGGCCAGCAGGCATTCGGCGCCGGTGCGCAGCAGGCGCAGCGCGGGGCTGGCGCCGGTGCTGGCCAGCCACCAGCCCCATTGCGCCGAGGCCAGCTTCTGCTGCAACTCCGTGGCTGAGAGCACCAGGTCGTAGGGAAACAGGCTGTAGGCCACGTAGGCCACGGCAAAGGCCTTGAGCGCGTAGTCCAGCAGCGCCGTGGTGCGGGTGGCAGCCACCCGGCGCAGGTCGTCCAGCCAGGCGGCCAGGCGGGTGGCCAGCCCGATGCCGATGGCGGTGCCCATCGCCTCGGCGATCAGGTCGTTCACCGAGACGGTGCGCGGCGGGAAGAACAGCTGCGTGAACTCCACCCCGACGGCCAGCGCACAGCCCAGGCCCATCGTCAGCACGGCCCGCACCAGCCAGGCGGCGCCAGGCCAGGCATGGCGCAACTGTTGCATCAGCAGCGCGCCCACGGGCACGTACAGCACGATGTTGGAGATCCAGTCGGCACGCTGCACCGTACCGATGCGCAGCAGCTGGATCTGCTGGAAGCGCTGCCAGGCCTCGGCCAGCGACATCGGCTTGAGCTCGCAGGGCACCAGGCTGCCGTACACCACGAAGGCGAGGTAGGCCAGCAACCAGGTGGCCAGGCGCGCGCCCATGGGGATCAGCTGCCCTCGGCCGCCGCGGGCGCAGGCGCGGGCGCGCGGCGCGCGGCCAGCTTGCGCAACCAGGGTTTGACGATGCGGCCCGCAGCCTCGCGCAGGCAGCCGGCCAGGCCGGCGAGCGTGCGCATGTTGTAGGCCACCAGGCCCCAGCGCTCGCGGCGGTGACTCATCCAGCCCTTCTTGTAGCCGTCGTCGCCGACCAGGAAATCGACCTCGCGCACGTGGTCGCGTTCGAGCACGTGCTGCATCAACGCGGCGGTGAGCACGGTGCCGGGCGAGTACTTCTTGAAGGCCTCGTCGTAGGCGACCTTGTAGATGTCGGCCTTGCCGCCGGCCACGATCCACAACTGGGCGGCAATGGGTTGTTCACCCATCCAGACCAGCCCCAGGCGCAGCCAGCCCTGGGCAGCGCAGGTGCGGATCAGCTCGGGCACGAACTCGGGGTAGGGCTCGGGCACCTTCCAGCTCTGGGCATACACCTGCCCGTAGGCGACGAGGCCACGGGCCAGGTCGGCTGCGTCGGTGATGATCTCCAGCCGCCCGCCGTCGGCCGCGAGCTTCTGCGTCATGCGCTTGATGTTGCTGCGCATCTTGCTGTCGCGGCTGGCCAGGTAGGCGGGCCAGTCCGCTGGCGCCCGCAGGTACCAGTTGCCGAAGCAGAAGAAGCGGTAGACGGCCAGACCGTCCAGCCGCAGCGCGGCGGCCAGGGTCTTGTAGGCGCCGGAGACCGGGTCCATCGGTTCGAAGTGGAAGGCCCGCACTGGCGCATGGTGGCGCCGGATCGCCGCCAGCAGCGGCAGCAGCGACAAGGGCTTGATCCAGGGCTGGATCAGCGGCGACAACAGGGCCGTGTAGTAGTTGCCCAGGCCCAGCACCGTGCGGCCCAGCCGCCCTTGCGTGGCCACCGTGGGCAGCAGGGCCACCGGCGCGTCGTTGATGCGCAGCACGAAGTAGCGCACCGCGGTGTTGCCGGCGAACACCTGCGCTTCCAGGTTCTGCAGCCAGGGCAGGCTGAACTGCATGCTGGCGCCGGCATGCTCGTCGATCAGCTGCAGCACGTCCTTGGGCAGTGCCGAGGAGTGCTCGAACACCTGCACCTCGCTGCGCTCGGCCACCGGCACGGCCGGGGGGCTGCGCAGCGAGGCGACGACCGCGCGCGTGGTGCCGAACAGCCCGGCGATGGCCGGGTTGCGGTGCACCGTCCAGTGCTCGACCTGGCGTTGCCCGGTGGACCAGGACAACTGGTCGGGCGTGGCGTCGGTGCAGAACTCGAGCGAGTGGCGCGCCGGGTCGGCACAGGCCTCCTCGATCAGCATCCGCAGGTGCTGGCGGCCCGGCGCGTACTGGCCCAGCGATTCTTCATAGGTGGTCTTCAGGATGGCCTGCGTGGGGCCGGCGAACAGCGTGATGCGCGATGCGGCCAGGGTGTCGCCCAGCCAGAGTTCGTAGACCGCGGCATCGCCCGACTGCGCATGCACCGTCAGCAGGTCGATGTAGAACCGCTCCTGCGAGTTGCCCGGGGCCAGTGCGGTGCCGGCTTGGCCCTTCCAGCCGCGCGATTCGAGCTCGGCGTAGCGCCGCACCGCATCGCCGATCTGCGCCGGATCCCGGATGCCCGTGAAGCGCACGCCCAGCTCGGCATCCTGCACCCGGCGCTCGTAGCGGCGCATGTTGTGGCGCAGGTTCTTCGGGCGATCGTTCCAGTACTGCTCGAAGCTGCCTTCGGTGCTGACACGCACCGTCAGTGCATGCATCATGCTTTCGGGTGGCGGCGCGCTGGCCAGGGCCTCGGGGTCGATCACGTCGGTGTCGATGCACAGCAGCTCCACCCGCACCGCCCAGCCCGGCAGCGCGGCCACCA
Organism: Burkholderiales bacterium; assembly: GCA_016213205.1. Taxonomy (GTDB): domain Bacteria; phylum Pseudomonadota; class Gammaproteobacteria; order Burkholderiales; family Burkholderiaceae_C; genus Pseudaquabacterium. The sequence goes on along the minus strand of JACRAZ010000041.1, from coordinate 36,681 downwards.
GGCCGGCCAACTGGTCGGTGCGCTGCACGAGCTGGGCGCCCACCTGCGCCTGCGAGGGCAGGAAGGTCTCCCAGGTGCCCGCGCCGCGGGGGCGCAGCACGCACAAGGCCTGCGGCGCCTCGGGCGGGCCCAGGCGGCACAGCACCTCGGTGCCGTTGCCGAAGTGGCGCAGCAGCGCGTCGACGAAGCGGCTGTCCAGCATGGGGTGCCGGAAGCGGGCGCTCTTGGCCAGGGCATCCCAGGCCTTGCCATGCTCACCCAGGCTGCGCTGCAGCGGCAGCACCACCCAGGGTTGCGGCGGTGCGGGGGCCAGGTTGACGGCGGGTTTCGAGTTGCTCGGCATGGCGTGGGCTCAGCTCAGGGCCTGCAGGGCGTGCGCCAGGCGATCGATGTCCTGCGGCCGCAGGGACTGGTGGCAAAGGCATTGCAGCACCTGCCGTTGCCAGGGCGCTGCGCGATCGTGCGGCAACGCCGGCGTGCCGGCCCAGACGCGGTCCCAGCGGAACACGGCCATGCCCTGCTGGCGCAGCGCATGGTAGACGCGGTCAGCGTCCTCCACCCACAGCGCCAGCGCGTAGGGGGCCGAGTCGGCAGGGCAGGGGCCCGGGAACAGCGGGCGCATGCCGGCCAGGCCGCTGACGGCCTGCATCAGCTGGTCGTGCAACTGGCGCCGTTGCTGCACGATGCGCTCGCGCGGCAACACGCTGCGCAGCAGCGTCGTGGCGCCGAGGGGCGCGCTGTCGGCGCGGGCCATGTCGCAGCCCTGCATCGGGTCGGCGGGCAGCGCCGGGTCATCGGCGTGGGCCGGGCGCGTTGCGCCGGCCCGGCGGTGCGATTTCAGTGCCAGGGCCCAGCCCAGCACGGTGCGCAGGCCCTGCAGCCGGCCCGCACCGTGGGCATGCTCGAACACATCGATCCAGCCCTTGAGTTCGTTGACCGGCCCCTGCGGCGCCAGCGGCACCGGCCTCAGGGCGCGGTGGGCCGAGACCAGCAGGCCGCCTTCGGGCACCGGCAGGAACTTGGTCAGGCTGGCGGTGGCGAAGTCGCCCCACTGGCCCACCGGCCGGTCGCCCGCACGGCCGAAGTAGCAGTGCGCGCAGTCTTCGATCAGCGCGACCTGGTGCGCATCGCACCACGCACGCACCGCCTGCAGCGAGCGCGGCAGGCCGAACAGGTGGGCCACCAGCATCGCGCCGGCCGCGGGCGGCGGGCCGGCCTCGAGGGCCGCCAGGTCCGGCAGGCCATCCTCGCCCAACGCATAGAAGACCGGCACGCAACCGGCCAGCACCACCGGCGCGATCATGGTCGGGCAGTGGTAGGTCGGCACCAGCACACCGCTGCCCGGGGGCAGCGCCAGCTGGCGCAGCGCCTGGTACAGGGCGGCACGGCCGCTGGTGGTGAACAGCCGCTGCGGCGCCAGGTCGATGCTGGGCACGCCGGCCTCGAGGCGGCCGGTGAAATCCGGCCAGTCCAGCACCGGGCGGTTCGGTGGTGCGACGGCCGTGCTCATCGCCGACCGGCGCCCGCGAGCCAGGCACAGGTGAGGGCTTCGACCTCGCGGCTCGCGGCGGGGTCGGAGAAGGTGTGGTCGGCCTGCGGCAGCTCATGCCGGGTGAGGCCCGGGCGGTCGAGCGTGCCCTGCCAGGCCGCGTCGCCGCGCGCGGTGTCGAGAAACTCCTTGGCGGTGAGGTCCTGCCCGCTGATGACCAGCAGCATCGGGCCCGGGAAGCGCCGCCAGGCGTCGGCCATGCGGGCCTGGTAGGGGCGCTGGTCGCCGCGCCCGGCGGGGCCTGGCGACGCCGGCCGCAACGCGGTCATGACACTGCGCAGCAGGCCGCTCAGCGCCGAGGTGGCCACCTTGCCCGACAGCAGCCTGATCCAGAAGTCCCGCTCGAGCAGGCGCTGCGTGTAGTAGTGCTTGACCTGCGCGCGCGCATGGCTGGCCTGCGAGCGCACCCAGGGGTTGGCCAGGCACAGCCCCGCCACGCGCGCATCGCCCGTGGCCTGCCAGTACATCAGCGCCGCCGAGGCCCCATCGCACAGGCCCCACAGCACCACGCGCCGCAGCGTTGGCTGCTCGCGCAGCAGGGCATCGATGGCGGCCGCCACGTCGTCGTCCACTGCCTCGAAGCTGCGCAGTGCGCCGCCGCTGTCGCCCATGCCGCGGTAGTCGAAGCGCAAGGTGGGGTGGCCGGCCGCAGCGAGCGCGCGCGCCAGCAGCACGAACTGCCGGTGGCTGCCCGCCCGGTACTGCGGCCCGCCGACGATGATGACCACGCCGGTGTCCTGCGCCGGGCCGGCCGGCACTGAGACGATGCCCACCAGCCGGGCCTGCTGGCATGCAAAGACGGTGGCACGCTCGACGATGCCGCTCATGACGGCAGCGCCAGTGCGGCCACGCTGGCGGGCAGCAGGGCCGGCGCGTCCTCGATCTCGGTGGTCTGCCAGAACGCCGGGCCGTTCACCAGGTGGCTGCGCACCTGCCAGCCGGCCTGCTGCCAGCGTGCCAGCGCGGTGCTGGCCGCCGGCGAGAGGCTGGCGTCGGCCAGCGTGGACAGCTCGATCCATTCGAGCCGGCCCGCGCGCGCAGGTGGTGCGAGCGTGGCGCCCTCGAGCCCGCGTGCCAGCGAGGCTGCGACGCGATAACCCGCAATCTCCACGTCCAGGCCGCGGTCCAGGTCCTGCCGCACCGCCGCCAGCACGGCCTTGGCATTGCCGTCGGCCAGGCTGCCCGCAGCCTTCAGGCGCACGAACTGCTGCAGCGTGGCCTTGCCCTGGCCGGCCGGCTGCCACAGCAGCAGGTGGGGGGGGTCCTCCAGTTGTGCCGCTGCCGCGGTGCACAGCAGTGCGCCCGCACGCAGGCCCCACAGCCACAACGGCGCGGACTCGCGTTCACGCAGCCACCGGCAGGCGGCGAGCACGTCGTCCACCCAGCCCTGCCAGCTCGCGTCGCCGAAGTCGCCACTGCTGTCGCCGCAGCCGGCCAGGTCGATCTGCAGCACCGCGCACCCGGCCTCGGCCAGGGCGCGGGCCTGCAAGGCCGCCATGCGCCGGCTCTTGTTCATTTCTTCGGCGAAGGGGTGCACGTAGACCAGCGCCGCCTTGGCCACGCCGCCAGCGGCGGGATGGAACAGGCACAGCCGCTGGCCATCGCCACGCGGCAGGAAGAAGACATCCGGGGAGGAGGCGGTGGTCATGCCGGGGGCCGTGCAGCGGGCGGCGGCCATGCCACCCGGGTCAGGGCGGATTCAGCCGAGCTTGGCCTGCACGAACTCGGTGAGTGCGCCCACCGTGGAGAAGGTGTCGCCGCTGATGTCGTCGTCGTCGACGACGATGCCGAAGCGCTCCTCCAGGGTGGTGATCAGCGTGACCACCGCCATCGAGTCGAGCTCGGGGATCGCACCCAGCAGCGGTGTCTCGGGCGTGAACGATGCGGTGCGCCCGTTCAGGCTCAGCACCTCGTCCAGCACCCGCAGCACGTCTTGTGCAACTCCCATTGGCCCATCCCCTTCGGCTACAGCGTCAAAACCGTCGCGGATTCTAGGGCTGCCTTCTTGCAGTCCTGCCCGGCGATGCGTGCGGAAGTTGGCACGGCGCGCCGCATGGGCGCTGCGGGCCGGAGAACATCACGCCGCGACCCCGCTGGCACGAGGGGGCCTGTGCCATACTTTTTGCGCCCGATTCCGGGTGATGAGCGCTTGAACGCGAATGCCCGAATCCACCCTGTTGCACGAGCTTGTCAGCGTCGCCGCCACCCGTTCGCCCACGGCTGCCGCGCTCACCTACGGCGGCACCACCTGGTCCTACGAGATGCTGGCCGGCGCCATCGGCGGTTTTGCCGGGGGGGTGCTGTCGCTGGGCCTGGGCCGTGGCGAGCGCGTGGGCATCTACCTCGAGAAGCGCTTCGAGACCGTGGTCGCCAGCTTCGGCGCGCCGGCCGCCGGCGGTGTGTTCGTGCCGCTGAACCCCTTGCTCAAGCCCGAACAGGTGGCCTTCATCCTGCAGGATTGCGACGTGCGCGTGCTCGTCACCTCGCCCGAGCGGGCCGCGCTGCTGGCCCCCGTGCTGGCCGAGTGCCCGGCCCTGCGCCATGTGGTGCTCACCGAGGCGGCCGCCCCCGCGCTGCCGCTCGGCCTGGGCTGCACCGCCTGGGCCGATCTGCTGCAGGCCCCTGCTGCCCCGGGCCATCGGCAGATCGACGACGACATGGTCGCGATCCTCTACACCTCGGGCTCCACCGGCCGGCCCAAGGGCGTGATGCTGTCGCACCGGAACATGGTGGCCGGCGCGAAGAGCGTGGCCTCGTACCTCGAGAACCGCGCCAGCGACACGCTGCTGGCCGCACTGCCGCTGTCCTTCGATGCTGGCTTCAGCCAGCTCACCACCGCCTTCCACACCGGCGCGCGGGTGGTGCTGCTGAACTACCTGCTGCCGCGCGACGTGCTCAAGGCCATGGAGCGCGAACGCGTCACCGGCCTCACCGCGGTGCCGCCGCTGTACATCCAGCTCACGCAGCTCGAGTGGCCCGCGGCGATCGACCAGCACCTGCGCTACTTCGCCAACACCGGCGGCCGCATGCCGCGCGAGACCCTGGACAAGCTGCGCCAGCGCGCGCCCTCGGCCCAGCCCTTCCTGATGTACGGCCTGACCGAGGCCTTCCGCTCCACCTACCTGCCGCCGGCCGAGGTGGACCGCCGGCCCGATTCGATCGGCAAGGCCATCCCCAACGCCGAGATCCTGGTGCTGCGCGAGGACGGCACGCCCTGCGACCCGGACGAACCCGGCGAACTGGTGCACCGGGGTGCGCTGGTCGGCCTGGGCTACTGGAACGATGCCGAGAAGACCGCCGAGCGCTACAAGCCGCTGCCCGCCGGCATCGCCGGCCGCCAGCACGGCCTGCAACTGCCCGAGTACGCCGTGTTCTCGGGCGACACGGTGCGGCGCGATGCCGAGGGCTTCCTGTACTTCGTGGGCCGGCGCGACGAGATGATCAAGACCTCGGGCTACCGCGTCAGCCCCACCGAGGTGGAGGAGATCCTGTACGCCACCCAGCTGGTGGGCGAGTGCGTGGCCTTCGGCATCGACCACGACACGCTGGGCCAGGCCATCCAGGTGATCGCCACCCCGCCGGCCGGTGCCGAGGCACTGGACCTGGCCGCGCTTGCCGCGGCCTGCCGCCAGCACATGCCGGCCTACATGGTGCCTGCCGGCATCGAGCCCGCCACCGGCCCGCTGCCACGCAACCCCAACGGCAAGATCGACCGCAAGCTGCTGGCCACCGGCTGGCTCGAGCGCCACCCCGGCCACTGATGACATCCAAAATGAGCGTCCCAACCCCCCGGCCGGCCCCGGTGCATGCGCCGATGCGGCAGTTTCCAGTGCGCGATGGCGAGCTGCTGATCGGCGGCCTGCCGATCACGCGCCTGGCCGCACGCGTGGGCCGCACACCCTTCTACGCCTACGACCGCGGCCTGCTCGCGCGGCGGGTGGCCGAGCTGCGGGCCGCGCTGCCGGCCGGCATCAAGCTGCACTATGCGATGAAGGCCAACCCGATGCCGGCGCTGGTGGGCTTCATGGCGGGCCTGGTCGACGGCATCGACGTGGCCTCGGCCGGCGAGCTGGCCGTGGCGCTGGATGCCGGCGCCCAGGTGGCCGAGGTGAGCTTCGCCGGCCCTGGCAAGCGCGAGGCCGAGCTGCGCCAGGCCGTGGCGGCCGGCGTGCTGGTGAACGTGGAGTCGCCGCGTGAAGTGGAGCTGCTGGCCGGCATCGCGCAGGCGTTGAAGCTGCCCGCGCGCGTGGCCGTGCGCGTGAACCCGGACTTCGAGCTCAAGGGCTCGGGCATGAAGATGGGCGGCGGGCCCAAGCAGTTCGGCATCGACGCCGACCAGGTGCCCGCCGTGCTGGCGCGCATCGGCGTGCTGGGGCTGGCCTTCGAGGGCTTCCACCTGTTTGCCGGTTCGCAAAATCTGCGCGCCGAATCGATCTGCGAGGCGCAGTGCAAGTCCTACGAGCTTGCGCTGCGGCTGGCCGCCGCGGCGCCGGCCCCGGTACGGTTCCTGAACCTGGGCGGCGGCTTCGGCATCCCTTACTTCCCGGGCGACGAGCCGCTGGACCTGGCGCCCATCGGCGCCAACCTGGCCGCGCTGCAGGAGCGGGCGCGGACCGAAATGCCGCTGGCCTCGCTGGTGATCGAGCTGGGCCGCTATTTCGTCGGCGAGGCCGGCGTGTACGTGGCCCAGGTGGTGGATCGCAAGGTCTCGCGGGGCCAGGTGTTCCTGGTCACCGATGGCGGGCTGCACCATCACCTGTCGGCCTCGGGCAACTTCGGCCAGGTGGTGCGCAAGAACTACCCGGTGGTCATCGGCAACAAGGCCGAGCCTGCCGAACGCGAGGTGTCCACGGTCGTCGGCCCGCTGTGCACGCCGCTGGACCTGCTGGCCGACCGCATGTCGCTGGCGGTGGCCGAGCCGGGTGATCTGGTGGTGATCTACCAGTCCGGCGCCTATGGGCGCAGCGCCAGCCCGCAGGATTTCCTCGGGCACCCGCATTGCACTGAAGTGCTGGTCTGACGGCCGCGGCGCCGCGGGCGCCGGCGCCTGGGTCGAGGCGGACCCCCCCCGGGTGCGGTGTCCGGCCGGCCCGGTCGGTGCGAGCTGCACCCAAGTGCGCCGATTCATGCCCGAAATCACGGCCTGGACCCCCGAACCATGGGGTCCCGAGGTGGACAAGAAACCGACCCGCGTTCCTACAATGCCCCAGGAAACCCTGTCTGGAGCGAATGCGATGGAAACCCGACCTGAACTGGAAGGCGATGACGAGGCGCCGCGCGCCGTCATCGGTGCCGGGAGGCAGGCACGTCGGCGTCTGCTCGCGAAGTCGCTGGGCGCTGCGCCCGTGGTGCTCACCATCTCGAGCGGGCCCGCACTGGCCGGCAACATGATCAAGACGGCTTCGGCCAAGTGCTCCGCGGCCACCAGCGCGCCCACCCGTGGCGCCTACGACTGCAACGGCAAGAGCCACTACTACTGGGCCACGAGTGCCTGCAACTCGGCCACCAACAACGGCTACCAGCCGGCCCGCAAGTCCACCGGCCATGGCTGGCCCTGCGCGCCGTCGACCCGGCACGTGGGTTCCTACAGCCCGCAGGTCCGTACCAGCTGCGGCGAGACCTGGTCCACCACGGCCGATCACTACCAGGTGGTCAACCGCTACTGTGCCCGTGCAGGCACGCCGGTCGATGAATACTGGCGGCGGCAGGAAATGACCTACAGCCCGTCGGCCAGCGCCGCCCGGCTCAAGCTGGCGGCGCACTGCTCGGCAGCGTTGCTCAGCTGCGAGGCCGGCCTGATCCCGGCCCAGGTGTGCGACCAGAACAAGATCCGCGAGATCTGGGAAGCCTGCAAGAGCGGCAGCGGCACCTGGATGCCGCCGGGCGGCACCTGCACCACGGGCTGGAACGTCGATCAGGTCTGCACCTGGCTGAACTCGATGTGCACCGCCTGACCCTGGGGTGCGCGGGTTCACCGTCGGTTCGTCCTTGCCTGGCGGTCGCGATCGTTTCGCGATCGTCGACTGGGGCGATGAGCATGTGCTGTTCGATGGCCTGACCGGCGCCTGCCATCTGTTGTCGGCCGTGGCCGGCGACGTGTTCAAGCTGTTGCTGGCATCCGGCCGCACCCCGCTGGACATGCAGCAGATCCAGCGCGCGCTCGCCGATGCCGACGAGGCACCGCTGTCCGAGCAGGAAGCCGAGGCGCTCGAAGCACTGCTCGGTGGCCTGCGCGAATCCGGGCTGGTGCAGGAGACCGGCGCTTGAGGCTGGGCGAACTTGCCCCCGCCGGGCTGCGACAGCAGCTGGCCACCGGCCAGCTACGCCTGCGCACCGGGCCTTTCGTGACGGCCGTGCAGTCCCGCCTGCCCGAGGTGGCCGCCGGCCTGGAGCGGCTTTACGACCTGCACACGCTGGCACCGCCGGAGGTGTTCACCGATTTCGTGATCAGCGTGGACCGACCCACCGGCCCGCGGCGCTGGCTCAAGCCGCAGGTGGTGTTCCGCTTCGACGGGGAGGCGCCGTTCGCCCCCTTGCCGGGCGACCAGGGCTTCCCGCTGTTCGAGTGGGGCATGAACTGGTGCATCTACGGTCACTGCCACCAGTACGTGGCGCTGCATGCGGCCGTGCTCGAGCGCAACGGCCACGCGCTGGTGTTGCCGGCGCCTTCCGGCTCGGGCAAGAGCACCCTGTGCGCCGCGCTGGCGTTTCGAGGCTGGCGGCTGCTGTCCGACGAGCTGACCCTGATCGACCCCGAGCGCTGGCTGATCCTGCCTGTGCCGCGCCCGATCAGCCTGAAGAACGCCTCGATCGAGATCATCCGCAGCTTCGTGCCCGACGCCCGCTTCAGCGAAGTGGTCGACGACACGACCAAGGGCAGCGTGGCCCATTGCCGGCCGGACCCCGAGGCCGTGGCGCGCTCCGACGAGCCCGCGCGCCCGGGCTGGCTGGTGGTGCCCCGCTATGAGCCCGGCGCTGCACCGCAACTGGTGCCGCTGCCCAAGGCGCGCGCCCTGATTGCAGCGGTGGACGGCAGCTTCAACTTCAACATCCAGCGCCACCGTGGCTTCGAGGTCCTGACCCGCCTGGTCGACCGGAGCGCATGCTACGAGTTCACCTACAGCCGCCTGGAAGACGCGGTGGCCGTCTTCGACGATCTGGCCGCGGGCCCGCCTGGGCAGCAGCCATGAACCCCCGTGAGCCGGATTGGGCGCTGATCGGCCTGCGCGAGCCGCAGCGCCTGCTCGCGCTGTCGCCGGCGCAGTGGAGCATCGCGCTGCGCCAGGCCCGGTCGGCCGGCGTGCTGGCGCGCATTGGCGTGCTGCTGGGGCGCCTGGAAGGCGCGCGCGACACGCTGCCGCCGCAGGTGCGGGGCTACCTCCAGGCCGAACAGCGGCGCACCGACGCGCAGCACGAGGAAGTCCGCCTCGAGATCGCCGCGCTGCGCGACGTGCTGGCGCCGCTGGGCCTGCCGGTCATCCTGCTCAAGGGGGCCGCCTACCTGGCGCTGCACCTGCCGGCGAACGCGGGGCGCGCGTTCTCCGATGTCGACCTGCTGGTGCCGAAGGCACGGCTGGCCGACGCCGAAGCCGCGCTGATGCAGCACGGCTGGATGACGACGCACCATTCGGCCTACGACCAGCGCTACTACCGCGAATGGATGCACGAGCTGCCGCCGCTGCGGCACGTGGTGCGCCAGTCGGTGCTGGACGTGCACCACACCCTGTTGCCCGAGACCGCGCGCTCGCATCCCGACCCGGCATTGTTGTTTGCGGCTGCGCAACCGGTGCCCGGCTGGCCGGGCGTGATGACCTTGTCGCCGATGGACATGGTGCTGCACAGCATGACGCACCTGTTCCACAACGACGATCTGAGCCGCGGGCTGCGCGACCTGTCGGACCTGGACCTGCTGCTGCGCCATTTCGCGGCCGACGCCCAGTGGTGGCGCGACCTGGTGGCACGGGCGCGCGCACTCGACCTGGCCCGACCGTTGTACTACGGCCTGAGCACCACCTCCACGCTGCTGGGAACGCCGGTGCCCGAGGCCACCCTGCAGGCCTGCGACGCGATGGCGCCTGGCCCGATGGCGCAGGCGCTGATGCGCCGTGTCTGGGCACGTGCGCTGGGTTCGCAGCATCCCAGCACGGCCGACGGCTGGACGCCCGCAGCGCTGTTCCTGTTGTACCTGCGCGGGCACTGGCTGCGCATGCCGCCGGGCCTGCTGGTGCGGCACCTGGCCGTCAAGGCCTGGATGGGCCTGTGGCCCGAGCCCACGCCACCCTGACCCCCGCCGTGCCAAGCAGGCGACAGCCCCGCATCTCGGGTGGTTAACGCCGCTGTCACGGAACGCGATACTCCTTCGGATTGAATGCGACGTGCTCGCAGGTGGGAACCGTGGTTGTACGTGGTCGTGAACTGACATTGCTGGCGATGGGCGTGATGGCGCTGGCATCCGTGGCCAGCCACGCCGCCCCGCAGGACGACCACCTGCCTGCCGTGCCGACCCGTGACTCGGCGGCGCGTCTGCTGGCCCCCCCGCTCATCGCCACCGGCAACCAGTCCGTCGACCTGTTGTTGCAGCGCGATGTCATGGCCAAGGATGCCCCCGCTGCAGTGTCGGCGCCGGTGCGTGGGGTCCCTGCAGCGGCCGCAGCATCGGGCAGCATGGCCATGCCGTCCAGTGCGTTGCCGGACGCACGGGCTGCGTCGCTGCGCGACGCGCTGCTGCGCGAGGGCGCCGAGTTTGCCAGCGCCCACGCCCGGCAGTCCGCCGCCGAGGCGGCGCAGATGCGGGCCGATGCCCAATTGGAGGGTGGCCCCTTGCCGCCGGCGGCCAGCACCCTGGCAGCACCCCCCGCGGCCGCCGATGGCGACAGCTGGTTGTCCGGCCTGCGCGGCATCGCGTCCTGGCTGCGGGAGCACCGCTACACCGTGGGTGGCGTGGCACTGGCGCTGGGTGTCCTGGCCGGCCTCACCTCGGTGTGGCGCGCCTACCGCCGGATGGTGCAGGCCCGCGAACAGGCACGGCGCCGGCGCAGGGATTCACGCCCACTGGCGATGCGCGCCGACACCCCCGCCCAGGCCCGCGCCGCGACGCGCACGGTGCTGCGCTGAGGCCTGCCGGCGCGGCGCGCCAGCGCGACAGGTGACAGTCGCGCCAGCCGCTACCATTGCCGGCTCCGAAGTGAACGGGTGTGCCCATGGTCAAGCTGAATCTTCGCGTGAACGGCCAGCCGGTGGCCGTCGATGCGCCGCCTGAAATGCTGCTGGTCGACCTGCTGCGCGGCCCGCTGGGGCTGACCGGCACGCACGCTGGCTGCGACACCGCGCAATGCGGCGCCTGCACCGTGCACCTCGATGGCGAATCGGTCAAGAGCTGCAGCGTGCTGGCCGTGCAGGCCCAGGGCCGCGCGGTCACCACCGTCGAAGGCCTCGCACAGGGCGACCGGCTGCACCCGGTTCAGCAGGCCTTCATCCACTGTCACGGCCTGCAGTGCGGTTTCTGCACGCCGGGCATGATGATGACCACGGCCTGCCTGCTGGCCAAGACCCCCCGGCCCACCGACGACGACATCGCCCACGCGCTGGAAGGCAACCTCTGCCGCTGCACCGGCTACGTGAACATCGTGGCGGCCGTGCGGCAGGCCGGGCAGGCCGCCGCGGGGGGCGCGGCATGAACGCCCCCGTCGAAGCCGGCCGCTTCGGCAGTGGCCAGGCCATCAACCGGGTCGAGGATCCGCTGCTGGTCACCGGCCGCGGGCGCTACACCGACGACCTGAGTTTCCCCGGTCAACTTCACCTGGCCTTCGTGCGCTCGACCTATGCGCATGCCGACCTGCGCACGGTCGACACGAGCTCGGCACTCGGCATGCCCGGCGTGGTGGCCGTCTACACCGGCGCTGACCTGGTGGCCGCCGGCGTGAAGCCGCTGCCCGGTCCGGCCGGCTTCCGGCGTGCCGATGGGTCGCCCGGCGCCTCGGCCGATCGCCGGGCGCTGGCACACGAGCGCGTGCGCTACGTCGGCGAGCCGGTGGCGGCCGTGGTGGCCACCAGCGCCGATGCCGCGCGCGCCGGTGCCGAGGCGGTGTGGGTGGACTACGAAGAACTGCCCGCTGTCGTGAACCCGTTCGACGCCATGCAGCCCGGCGCGCCGGTGCTGTGCGCGGCGGCGCCCGATAACGTGGCCGCGGAGATGGGGCACGGCAACGCCCAGGCGGCGGCCGAGGCCTTCGGCCGCGCGGCGCACGTGGTGGCGCTGGACATCCACAACCAGCGCCTGGCGCCCAGCCCGATCGAGCCGCGCTGCGTGATTGCGCGGCCCGATGCCGAAGACGGCGGACGCCTGTACGTGCACATCAGCAGCCAGATGCCCACGGGTGTGCGCGGCGCGCTGGCAGAGGCCATCCCGGGCCTCGACGCGCAACGCATCCGCGTGCTGGTGGGCGACGTGGGCGGTGGCTTCGGCATGAAGACCGGCGCCTACCCGGAGGACATCGCGGTGGCCTATGCGGCCCACACCTTGCAGCGGCCGGTGAGGTGGCGCGCCGAGCGCATCGAGGAGTTCCTGTCCGCCGTGCACGGGCGCGATGTCACCAGCCGCGGCGAGCTGGCGCTCGACGCCGACGGGCGGGTGCTGGCGCTGCGCGTGCGGGGCGTGGCCAACGTGGGCGCCTATGCCAGCGCCACCGGCGTGGCGATCCAGGTGCTGATCGGGCCCTGGGTCTCCACCAGCATCTATGCCATCCCGGTGGTCGACCTGCACTTCAAGGCGGTGATGACCAACACCGCCACCACCGGCGCCTACCGCGGCGCCGGCCGGCCGGAGGCGATCTACCTCACCGAGCGGCTGATGGATGCAGCCGCGCGCAAGCTCGGGCTCGACCCGGCCGAGCTGCGCCGCCGCAACATGATCCGGCCCGAGCAGATGCCCTACACCAACGCGATGGGGCAGGTCTACGACAGCGGCCGCTTCGAGCAGATCCTCGACCAGGGCCTGGCCCTGGCCGATTGGCCTGGCTACGGCGCCCGGCGCGAGGCCTCGCGCCAGCGCGGCAAGCTGCGGGGCCGCGGCATTGCCACCTTTCTTGAATGGACGGGCGGCAACGCGTTCGAGGAACGTGTCACCGTCAACGTCACTGCCGACGGGTTCATCGAGATCGGCTCGGCCACCCAGGCCATGGGCCAGGGCATCGCGACCAGCTACGCCCAGCTCGCGGTGGATGTGTTCGGCGTGCCGATCGAGCGCATCCGCATCCTGCAGGGCGACACCGACCGGGTGAACGGCTTCGGCAGTGCCGGTTCGCGGTCGCTGTTCACCGGCGGCTCGTCGCTGGACGTGGCCTCGCGCCGCACCATCGCCGAAGCCAAGGACCTGGCGGCCGATGCGCTGGAGGCGCCGGCAGCGGACATCGAGTACCACGCCGGCCGCTTCACCGTGGCCGGCACTGACCTGGGCATCGGCCTGTTCGAGCTGGCCGCGCGCCAGCCCGAGGCGCGCATCCATGTCGACAGCACCAGCAAGGTGGGCGGGCCCACCTGGCCCAATGGCTGCCATGTGTGCGAGGTCGAGCTCGATCCCGACACCGGCTCGGTGCAGATCGTGGCCTATGCCTCGGTGAACGACATCGGCCGGGTCGTCAGCCCCGTCATCGTGCAGGGCCAGGTCGAGGGTGGTGCGGTGCAGGGCATCGGCCAGGCGCTGTGCGAGGCCGTGCGCTACGACGACGCCAGCGGCCAGCTGCAGAGCGCGAGCTTCATGGACTACGCGCTGCCGCATGCGGACGGTTTCGTCGGCTTCAAGACCGCGTTCGACACCTCGATCCCGTGCCTGACCAACCCGTTGGGCGTCAAGGGCGTGGGCGAACTGGGCACCATCGGCGCCACGCCGGCGGTGGTGAATGCCGTCGTCGACGCGCTGGACCATGCTGGCCTCGGCGCCGCATCCGAGGCGCTGCAGATGCCCGTGACAGCCGAGCAGGTGTGGCGCGCGCTGCACCTGCGGGCTTTCGAGCCCTCGCCCTATCGCAGCGTTTCCTGATCGAACCCGGTTTCACCATGCACATCCTGATCGCGGGCGCCGGCATCGGCGGCCTCACCCTCGCCTTGGCCTTGCGCCAGCGCGGCATTGCCTGCACCGTCGTCGAATCGGTGCCCGAACTGCGTCCGCTGGGCGTGGGCATCAACCTGTTGCCGCACGCGGTGAAGGAACTCACCGAACTGGGCCTGCAGCAGGCACTGGCCGAGGTGGCGATCGAGACCTCGTCGCTGAGCTATTACAACAAGTTCGGCCAGCTCATCTGGCGCGAGCCGCGCGGCCGCGCCGCCGGCTACGACTGGCCGCAGTTCTCCATCCACCGAGGCGAACTGCAGATGCTGCTGTTCGAGGCGGCGCGCCGCGTGCTGGGCGACAGCCTGATCACCGGCCACACGCTGCAGCGTTTCGACCAGGCCGGGGGGCGCGTGCAGGCGCAGTTCCTGCGCGCCGATGGCCAGGCGGTCACGCTGGAAGGCGATGTGCTGGTGGCCGCCGACGGCATCCATTCGGCCGCACGGCGCCAGATCTGGCCCGACGAAGGCCCGGCGCGCTATGGCCAGCGAGTGCTGTGGCGCGCCACCACCGAGGGCGAGCCCTTTGCCGATGGCCGCTCGATGTTCATGGCCGGCTACCAGCACCTGAAGTTCGTGGCCTACCCGATCTCGCGCCGCCTGCACGACCAGGGGCGCTCGCTGATCAACTGGATCGCCGAGCTCACGATTCCCGGTGACACGCCGCCCAAGCAGGACTGGAACAAGCAGGTCGACGCCGGCGTGTTCGCGCCCCAGTTCGATCGCTGGCGCTGGGACTGGATCGACATTCCGAAGATCATTGCCGGTGCGCGCACGATCTACGAGTTTCCGCTGGTGGATCGCGATCCGCTGCCGCACTGGCGCCAGGGCCGGGTCACGCTGCTGGGCGACGCGGCGCACCCGATGTACCCGATCGGCTCGAATGGTGCGTCGCAGGCCATCCTGGACGTGCGAGCGCTGGCCGACGCGCTGGCCGGCGAGGCGCAGATCGACAACGCGCTCGACGCCTACGAGGCCGAACGCCTGCCCAAGACCGCGAAGATCGTGCTGATGAACCGGCAGAACGGGCCCGAGCAGGTGATGCAGATTGCCGAGGACCGCGCACCGGGTGGGTTCAAGACCGATGTGACCGAGGTGATCCCCCGCGCCGAGCTGGAGGAGATCGCCGCGCGCTACAAGCAGGTGGCCGGCTTCGCGAAGGACCAGCTTCAGGCAGCGACGCCACGGTAGCCGGCTGGCGAGAGCGCGAACTTCATCGCGTGCCGTCCCCAGGGCTCGCCGGCGCGCAATGCGGTGATGAAGGCGCTGCGGTCCACGATCCAGCTGCCGCCCATCACCGTGACGCCGCGGCGGAACAGGGCGTCCGGCAGGCAACCCGCGCCCGGGCCGATCAATGCGATGGCGCGCGCGCGTGCGCACTGCGCCAGCACGCTGTCGAGCGTGTCGTTCAGCAGCACGGTGCTGGTGCACAGCACCTTGTCGCAGGCTTGCAGCGCGGCGGGGTCGAGCGTCACCTCGTGGTCGGCATGCTGCCCCACCAGGTCGGGCCTCAGCTCCAGCACCGTGAGCCGCGCACCCTGGGCAGTGACCTGCTTGAGCAGCGGCGGGAACAGACCGACCATGCCGATGTGGTCGCCCGCCTGCGGGCCGAGGCCGCCGATCGAATCCGTGGCCGCGGGCGGCAGGAAGCCGGCGCGGTCGAACAGGTGCCGGCTCAACGCGTTCACGGCGGCGAACCCCAGTGCGCGTTCGGCCCCGGTGCCATCGCGCCAGCGGCGGGCCAGCGCCAGCGCATCCATGCCGACGAGCGACTGCTCGGTGACCGACAGCGCGGCCAGCGTGTCGTCCAGCAGCAGGTAGCTCAGGCCGAGCGAGCCGTCGTCGAGCTCGAGGGCACCGAACTCCGCATCCTTCGTGCCGTTCCAGGGTGTCGGGGGCAGGTGCAGCGCGCGCACCGCTGGCGCCCGGCCGCCGAGCGCGGCCTGCAGCTGATCCAGCACTTCTTCGGCGATCGTCATGGCCGCGATGATGCCGCGACTTGAAACCCGACGGGGTGGCCCCAAAATGCCCGCCGCATGAGCCGCGCGCGCCCGTGCCGCCGCGCGGGCCGACTTGCCTGCATCACGAGGGACAACCCAGACCATGACCAAACAGACCCATGCCTTCCAGGCCGAGGTGAAGCAGATCCTGCACCTCGTGACCCATTCGCTGTACTCGAACAAGGAGATCTTCCTGCGCGAGCTGGTGTCCAACGCCTCGGACGCCTGCGACAAGCTGCGCTTCGAGGCGCTGGACAACGCGGCGCTGTACGAGGACGCACCGAACCTCGAGGTGCGCGTGCTCTTCGATGCCGAGGCGAAGACGCTGACGATCCGCGACAACGGCATCGGCATGAGCGCGGAGGAAGCGGCCTCGCACCTGGGCACCATCGCCAAGAGCGGCACGCGCGAGTTCATGGCCCGCCTCGAGGGCGACCAGAAGAAGGACGCGAACCTGATCGGCCAGTTCGGCGTGGGCTTCTACTCGGGCTTCATCGTGGCCGACCGCATCACGGTGGAAACACGCCGCGCCGGCCTGCCCGCCGAGCAGGGCGTGCGCTGGAGCAGCGAGGGCACCGGCGAGTACGAACTCGAGACCATCACCCGCGCCGCGCGCGGCACCGACGTCATCCTGCACCTGCGTGACGAGGAGGCTGACGAGTTCCTGAAGACCTGGAAGCTCAAGTCCATCATCGGCAAGTATTCCGACCACATCTCGCTGCCCATCCTGATGCGCAAGGAGGAATGGGACGCCGAGAAGAGCCAGCAGGTGCTGAAGGACGAGTGGGAGACGGTGAACAAGGCCGCCGCGCTGTGGGCCCGCAGCAAGAGCGACATCACCGACGCCGAGTACCAGGAGTTCTACAAGCAGATCAGCTATGACAGCGAAGCGCCGCTGACCTACACCCACAACCGGGTCGAGGGGCGCAGCGAGTACACCCAGCTGCTGTACGTGCCGGCCAAGGCCCCGCTGGACATGTGGAACCGCGACAAGCGTGGCGGCGTGAAGCTCTACGTCAAGCGCGTCTTCATCATGGACGATGCCGAGGCGTTGATGCCGGTGTACCTGCGCTTTGTGAAGGGTGTGATCGATTCGGCCGACCTGCCCTTGAACGTGAGCCGCGAGCTGCTGCAGGAAAGCCGCGACGTCAAGGCCATCCGAGAAGGCTCGACCAAGCGCGTGCTGGGCATGCTGGAGTCACTGGCCGACAGCGACTCGGCCGACGACAAGGCCAAGTACCAGCGGTTCTGGAACGAATTCGGCGCAGTGCTGAAGGAAGGCATCGGCGAGGACTTCCAGAACCGCGAGCGGCTGGCCAAGCTGTTCCGTTTTGCCTCGACCCATGCCGACGAGGGTGTCTCGTTCGCGGACTACGTGTCCCGCATGAAGGAGGGCCAGGAGGCGATCTACGTGCTGGCCGCCGACAGCCTGGCCGCCGCCAAGTCCAGCCCGCAGCTCGAGATCTTCCGCAAGAAGGGCATCGAGGTGCTGCTGCTGGTCGACCGTGTCGACGAGTGGCTGCTCAGCCACCTGTACGAGTTCGAAGGCAAGCCGCTGCAAAGCGTGGCCAAGGGCGCGGTGGACCTGGGCAAGCTGCAGGACGAGGAAGAGAAGAAGCAGGCCGAGGCGGTGGCCGAGAGCTTCAAGCCCACGCTGGAAAAGCTGCAGGCCGCGCTGAAGGATCGCGCCAAGGAAGTGCGCACCACGACCCGGCTGGTCGACTCGCCCGCGTGCATCGTCGTCGACGAAGGCGACATGAGCGCCCACCTGGCGCGGCTGCTCAAGCAGGCCGGCCAGGCCGCGCCCAAGAGCCAGCCCATCCTCGAGGTGAACCCGGAGCACGCGTTGCTCAAGCGCCTGGCCACCGACGAACCCCGGTTCGACGACCTGGCGAACATCCTGTTCGACCAGGCCCTGTTGGCCGAAGGCGGCCAGCTGGACGACCCGGCCGGCTACGTGCAGCGCGTGACCCGGTTGCTCAGCGCCTGAGCTGAAGGCGGTCAGTCGATGTCGGCATACGACAGATCGAGCGGGGGCTCGGCCATCGCCTCGATCTGCTCGTTGAGCTGCGTGATCTGCTGGCCCCAGTAGCCACCGGTGCCGAACCACGGGAAGGCCGCCGGGAAGGCGGGATCGATCCAGCGTTCGGCCAGCCAGGCACTGTGATGAACCATGCGCAGCGTGCGCAGCGGTTCGATCAGGGCGAGTTCACGCGCATCGAAGGGGTTGAACTGGCGGTAGCCGGCGAGCACGGTGGCCAGCTGGCCCCGCATTGCCTCGGCCGGGCCGGACAACAGCATCCACAGGTCCTGGATCGCGGGGCCCATGCAGGCATCGTCCAGGTCCACCACGTGCGGGCCTTCCTCGCGCCAGAGGATGTTGCCGGGGTGGCAGTCGCCATGCAGTCGCAGCAGTTGCAGTGGCTGCACCTGCTGCCAGGCCGTGTCGATCGCGGCCAGGGCACGTTCGCAGCTGCGTTGCCAGCCCTCAAGCTGCGCCGGCGGGATCATGTCCAGTGCCAGCAGCCGTTCACGCGCGGCATGACCGAAGGTCTGCGGGTCGAGCGTGCGCCGAACCGTGAACGCACGGCGGGCGCCCACGGCATGCAGCCGGCCGATGAAGCGCCCCAGCCAGCGCAGTGTGTCGGGCTGGTCCAGCTCCGGGCCGTGCCCTGACCGACGCGGGTAGACGGCCAGGCGGAATGTCTCGCCCTCGGCTGCGAAGTGCGCCAGCGTGCCCCCGTTCGGAAGCCTCATCGGCGCCACCACCGGCACCTCGGCCTCCGCGAGTTCCAGCGCGAACGCGTGTTCTTCCAGGATCTGGGCATCGCTCCAGCGGCCGGGACGGTAGAACTTGGCCACCACGGCGCTGCCGTCTTCCAGGAACACCTGGAACACCCGGTTCTCGTAGCTGTTGAGCTGGAGCAAGCGGCCATCGCCCCGCTGCCCGACCGCGTCCAGCGCGTCGAGCACGGTCTGGGGCGTCAGCCGGTCGTAGGGATGCGATGCGCTTCCGCTGGCGCCGCTCAATGGCGAACCTGCGAGGGGTAGTGCGGCATCAGCGGGTCGGCCGTGTCGTCCGCCACCTGTGTGGGCGGACCTTCGTCAGTAGCCAAGGGCATCGACCGGCTGCTCCCACCCAGCGCGCCCAGCTCGCTGTTGGTGGCGTCGCCGCGGCTGTCGGGCGAGAAGAACGAGTCGTGGAAGAAGCCCGAGTCCTGCCACAGCGTGGTGCGTTCACGGCGACGCGAGGCCACGGCGGTGGCCAGCGAGTCGCGGGCCCGGTACACGGCAGGCGCGGGCTGAGGCCCACGGGAAGCCGCTGCACTCTGCGGCACCAGCAATTGAAGTTCGGGAATCGACGGCAGGTGATCGACTGGGCACCGCAGGTAGCGCACGCGGCAGGCACCGAGCACCGCCTGCTTGATCTGCATCGACCGGCTCTGGTTGACGCGGTCGCCCGCCAGGTCGATGGCGGCGAGCACGCGCCCATTGGCACTGCAGACGGCAAAAGTCACGTGGATCGAGCCGAGCAGTTCATACCAGTAGCGGACCTGCTGTGGATCGTTGGGCTGGCAAAAGCGCACCAGCGGCAGTTTCGACAGCACGATGTGGTGCGGCAGGGCCTCACGCAACTGCCGGTACACGCGGCGCTCGTCGGTGCTGAACACCGGCCGGGCCGTCAGGCTCCATTCAGTGGGCAGGGGCTTGGGTTTGGCGGCCTTGCGAGGCCGCAGCGCGAACCACACGGCGGCCGGGGCCAACACGGCCACGGCGACCAGGGCGATGATCCACGGAATGGTTTGCTGCATGGGCCTTGAGACCGAAGCGACCGCCGAACGGACCACAGCCCCACGGCGCACACCGTGAAGCCCAAGTGACACCGGGCATGCGACTGATCTTACCCTGCGGCCTATCGGGCGGGCCCCCTCGGCTCGGGGAGCATCATCCGTTTGCCTGACCCCCGGTCCGGGTGGCGCCACCACGCACTTCGGCAATGGCGCCGAGGAATGCATCGACCAACCTGGCCTGCTGCTTGAACTGGTAGTCCAGTGCTGCTGCACCTTCGCCGACGAGGGCTTCCATGTGCGATGCCAAGGTCTCTGGTGGCAGCCGCAGGTAGGCATCGGATTCGCTGCCCGCCCGTTCCACGGTTGCACCGGCCTTGCGCGCGATGCGCAGCATGGCGGTGTTCTCGCTCAGCGCGTGAATGAACAAGGTGTCCAGGCCCCGATTGCGGGCGTGCAGCACAGCGTGCTCGAACAGGCGCGAACCATAACCGCGCCCGCGCAGGTGGGCGGCCACCGAACCACCGAACTCGGCCCCTGTCGCGCCCGGCGTGTCGTCGGGCGGGTAGGCCAGGTGGGCCAGCGCCACCACCTGCAGGCGGCGGTTGAAGACGCCGAACACCTCGTCGCGCTCGAAATTCAACCCGTCGACATAGCGGGCGATCTGCGCATCGGTGGCGGGAAACCCGAAGCGAAGGTAGCGGTCGTGCTCGGGAAGACCCAGCAGGTGTTCCAGAATCCGGGGCCGGTGGGCAGGTCCCAACGAGCGGATCGGGATCCATGCCAGCCGCTCTGGCGGCGGGTCGGCAGGGAGTGCGGCGGCCAGCGCTGCATCTCGGTGGGCATGGTCCGGATCCGGCGCGCCGCAGGCATCGATCGAAGGCGTCATCAGCGACTCCAGCTAGGTAGTTACCCGCATACTAGCGCAGTTGGCTGCAGCCCGTCGCCCCGGCCAGCGCCCCGAAAGCCCCGCAATCCAGCGATTCAGGCTACAATTTTCGGCTGCCCTGATTTCGGCGGGGCGTGGTTTGACGGCTGCCGGCCATGTGCCAGCCGCCGGTCGTGACTCTGAGAGGCTGCCTTGATAAGCAGTTCCGAGGGGGCGACGAAGCCGCAGACAGCCGGATTTTCGGTCGCAGTGCACGGTTGCCTGGTTAGGCTGCCGGCCTGCGATCCCATCAGAAAGACCCTCATGAAGACCTTCAGCGCCAAGCCGGCCGAAGTGAAGCACGAGTGGTTTGTGCTTGATGCCACCGACAAGGTGCTCGGACGTGTCGCCAGCGAAGTGGCACTCCGTTTGCGCGGCAAGCACAAGGCCATTTACACGCCTCACGTCGACACCGGTGATTTCATCATCGTCCTCAACGCCGACAAGATCCGCGTCACGGGCAGCAAGCCCGACCAGAAGATCTATTACCGGCACTCGGGCTACCCGGGCGGGATCTACGCCACCAAGTTCAAGGACATGCAGGCCAAGCACCCCGGCCGCGCGCTTGAGAAGGCGGTCAAGGGCATGCTGCCCAAGGGTCCGCTGGGTTACGCGATGATCAAGAAGCTGAAGGTGTATGCCGGTGATTCGCACCCGCACACCGCCCAGCAGCCCAAGGCGCTGGAAATCTAAGGAGCGGCGATGATCGGCAATTGGAATTACGGCACCGGCCGCCGCAAGTCGTCGGTGGCACGCGTGTTCATCAAGAAGGGCGACGGCCAGATCGTTGTCAATGGCAAGCCAGTGACCGAATACTTCGGCCGGCAGACTTCGATCATGATCGTCAAGCAGCCTCTGATGCTGACGAACAACGAAGTCGCGTTCGACATCAAGGTCAACGTGCACGGCGGCGGTGAATCCGGCCAAGCCGGCGCGGTGCGCCACGGCATCACCCGCGCACTGATCGACTACGACGCGGCACTCAAGAGCGAGCTCAGCCGCGCCGGATTCGTGACGCGTGATGCCCGCGAGGTCGAGCGCAAGAAGGTCGGCCTGCACGGCGCGCGTCGTCGCAAGCAGTTCAGCAAACGCTAAACACGAAGGGTTCGCGCCGACCGCGACATCCCCGTCAAGGGCCGCCACTGTGCGGCCCTTGGCCTTTTCGAGCGGCGCGAGTGTCGTCACACGCGAGGTCCGATGCGCTGGAAACTGCTGCGCCGCCGCTTGTCGGTCAGTGCGCCGCGCATGATCGTGCGGCGGCACCTGCCGTGGCCCCTGCGCTGGGCCGTCGTGGCGCTGGCGCTGGGTTTTTCCGCCGCCATCGCGTTGTGGGCCTTCGAGTTCGGCAAGAACCTGGCAGGCCTGGACCAGGATGCAAAGCAGGAACTGGCACGGTTGCGCCAGGATGTGGGCACCCTGCGCCAGGAGCGTGACAAGGCGCAGAGCTTCGTGCACGCCGCCGAAAGCCTGCTGAAGGCCGAACGCGCAGCGCAGGAGAAGCTGGCACAGCAGGTGCGACAGCTCGAGGCCACCAACATGGCGCTGCAAGCCGACCTGGGCTTCTTCGAGCGCTTGCTGCCCGCCAGTGCCGGTGAGGGCCTGGCGGTGCGTGGGCTGCAGGTCGAGCCGCAGTCGCCGGGCCGCCTGCGCTACCAGGTGCTGCTGATGCAGAGCCGTAAGGGCGCCAGCCGGTTCAATGGACGATACGAGTTCCTGCTGGCCGGCACATTGGACGGCAAACCCTGGACGGCCACACCGGCAGGTGGCAACCAGCCGCTGCAGTTGCGCCAGTATCTGCGCGTGGAAGGGCAACTCGAGGTGCCACCTGGAGCCGTGGTAAAAACCGTGCACCTCAAGGTCACCGACGAGGCTGGCGCCCTGTGCGCGACACAGACGCTGCGTCTGTGACCCATCACTGCAGCGAGGAGAACCGATCCGATGTGGCCCAGCAAGAAGTCGCAGCCGACGATCCGTTCACTGGTCGGCGAAGGCACGCGCCTGAAAGGTGAACTTCACTTCCATGATGGGATGCGCATCGACGGCGAGGTTCAGGGCGACGTGCTGGCCGAAGGCGATGGCCGCAGCCTGCTGGTGATCAGCGAGAAAGCCCGGGTCTATGGCAAGGTGAAGGCCTGCCATGTGATCATCAACGGTGAAGTCGTGGGTCCGGTTGAAGCGACCGAGATGCTTGAACTGCAGCCGAAGGCCCGCATCGTGGGGGATGTGCGCTACGAATTGCTTGAAATGCACCCCGGTGCCCTGATCGAGGGCGAATTGCAGCCGCTGAAGTCGGGCGAGCGGCCAGCACTGAAGCTGGCGGCGTCGAACGACTCCTGACCCCGCAAGATACACATACAAACCTCTGGAGTCCCCATGAACGCCGTTGTCGAAAACCTTGCCGCAGAAACCACGACCATGCCCGCGCCGCTGATCTTCACCGACAGCGCCGCGGCCAAGGTGGCAGACCTGGTGGCCGAAGAGGGCAACCCGGACCTGAAGCTGCGCGTGTTCGTGCAGGGCGGCGGCTGCTCGGGTTTCCAGTATGGTTTCACCTTCGACGAGGTCGTCAACGAGGACGACACGCAGATGAGCAAGAACGGCGTCACGCTGCTGATCGACGCGATGAGCCTGCAGTACCTCGTGGGCGCCGAAATCGACTACAAGGAAGACCTGCAGGGCGCGCAGTTCGTGATCAAGAACCCGAACGCCACCACCACCTGCGGCTGCGGATCGAGCTTCTCGGCCTGATGAGGGGCCGCGCGTCGTGAGCCGCGCGGGCGGTTCCACCGGAACGGCTGCCTGCGGGCAGCCGTTTTGTCATTGGGCCGGGTAGAGCGCGCCCAGCACACGCAGCCCTTGTGCGCCCGTGACCTCGGGCCGGTTGCCCGGCCGGCGCTCGATGTGCGCCTTGGCCAGCCATGCGAACGCGGTTGCTTCCACCTGCAGCGGGGGCAGGCCGACTGCGGCGGTGGATATCACGACCACCTCCGGCAGCAGGGCGGACAGGCGCTGCATCAGGTGCCCATTGAGCGCTCCGCCACCGCACACGAGCAGCCGATCGGGCCGAAGATGGGCCAGGAGCGCCTTGGCCGCGGCGCGGACCGTGAGTTCGGCCAGCGTGGCCTGCACGTCCGCAGCGGCCACGGTGGGCCAGGCCGAGAGGCTGGTATCCAGCCACGCGGCGTGAAACAGATCGCGGCCGGTGCTCTTGGGCGGCGGCCGGTGAAAGAACGGTTCCGCCAGCCAGTGTTGCAGCAGGCCCGGCACGACCGTGCCGCTGGCGGCCCAGGCGCCGCCGTCGTCGAAATTGGTACCGCGGTGGCGCTGGCACCACAAGTCCAGCAGCGCATTGCCAGGCCCGCAGTCGAAGCCGCCAATGCGACCATCGGCCTGCAGCAGGCTCAGGTTGGCAATGCCCCCCAGGTTCAACACGGCTTGCGGCACGCCAGGCTGGGCGAAGCAGGCCGCATGGAAGGCCGGCACCAGCGGTGCCCCCTGGCCGCCGGCGGCCAGGTCGCGGGTCCGGAAGTCGCACACCACGTCGATGCCGGATTGTTCGGCCAGGAGCGCGCCGTTCAGCAACTGGAGCGTGTAGCCGCTACCGTCGAATTCGCCCGGGCGGTGGCGCACGGTCTGGCCATGGGCACCGATCGCGCGCACGTCGGCCGCGGACTGCCCGGCCGCTGCCAGCACAGCCTTCACGGCCCCTGCATAGAGGCTGGACAGGGCATTGGCGGCCAGCGCGGCGCGATGCAGCTCGTCGGCGCCAGGGCTGTTCAGTGCCAGCAAGGTCTGCTGCAAGCCGGCGGGCATCGGCCGATGGTGGTGGGCCAGCACCTGGATGGGCTGTGCGTCCGGAAACCGGGCGACCACTGCGTCGACGCCATCCAGCGAGGTGCCGGACATCAGCCCGACATAGAGCGCCGACATCGTGCGCGGGGCAGGCGAGTGCTTACTCGGCGTCGCCGCGATAGCCGATCAGTGATTCGGCTGCCGTGAGCTGGGCCTGCGCAACCGTTGCCATCTGCTGGAAACGGGGCCGCGCGGCGGCGTCGATGACCAGCGTTTCAGCGGCACGGGCCACCTTCATCGGATCCTGGAACTGGCCATTGACGCGGAACTCGAAGTGCAGGTGCGGGCCGGTCGCCCAGCCGGTGCTGCCGACCGCACCAAGCCGCTGACCCTGCTCGACCCGCTGGCCCTTGCGGACATCAATGCGGCTCAAGTGGGCATAGACGGTCGACTTGTCGTTGCCATGCTTGATGTTCACGACGTTGCCGTAGCCGTTCTGCCAGCCGGCAGACTCGACCACGCCGTCTCCCACGCTGCGCACCGGCGTGCCGGCCGGGGCGCCGTAGTCGACCCCGTTGTGTGCACGCCAGGTCTGCAGGATCGGATGCAGGCGCATCGCGAAGCCCGAGGTCACGCGTGAGAACTCCATCGGGCTGGCCAGGAACGCGCGACGCTTGCTCTGGCCGTCGAAGCCGAAGTAGGCGCCACGGCCGCTGGCCGGGTCTTTGAACCACAGGGCCTGCAGCGTCTTGCCATTGTTGGTGAACTCCGCCGCCAGGATGCGGCCGGTGCCCTCGTTCCAGGTGATGGGCTGGTCGTCTGCCGTGAGGGCCTCGAACACCACGCTGAAGGTGTCGCCCTTGCGCAACTGCCGGTGAAAGTCGATGTCGGTCGAGAAGATGTCGACCAGTTGGCTGGCGATCGCATCCGGCAACCGGGCCTCGTCGGTGGCCGCGAACAGCGAACTGCGGATCGTGCCGCTGCCCATGCGCACCTGGCCGAGCAGCGGTGCCGTTTCGAGCTGGCTGCGCCATTGGCCTTGCTCGCGCCGCACCGTCAGGCGCGTGAAGTGCGTGAGCTGCTGGCCGCTGTCCAGCGCCGGAAAGCGCGCCACCAGTTGCCGGAGGGAGCCGTCCTCGTCGGCGACCACCTGCACCAACTTGCCGGCGCGGCCCTCGATCAGGCGGCGGGCGTCACGGTCGCGGCGGATGAAGGCTGCGGCGGTGGCGTCGACCACGCCCAGACGGCGCAGCAAGGAGTCGGCGGTATCGCTGGCGCGGGTGAGGTCGCTGCGCGAAAGCTCCAGGTTGTGCAGGGCCAGCGCCTCGAGCTGCTGCTCCAGGCCCGACAGCGGCACCGCCTCGGTGACCAGGCGTTGGGGCAGGTTGGCCGCGTCGGGCGCCAGGGGCGCAATACCGAACGCGGTGACGGCGAAACCGCCCAACAGGCTGCAGACGACAGCCACCACACGGCGCGGATGCCGGCGCGCGTGATCGTTCAATTGCGAGAGGCGCGCCAGCAGCGTGTTCTTGATTGGATCCAACAACAGCATTCCCATTCGCGCCCGGGCGGGCCGGGCCGTGAACCGGAGGCTGCGGGAGGCGTCCACTAGAATCGTGGACCGCACTCGAGATGGATGGCCGGGCAATGCAACCCGGGCCCCACAGCCCGCAGACGAGGCGGCAGTATAACCACCGCCCCCGCAGCACACCTGCGGACAAGCCCGGATCGCTCAACCCATGTCAACCCCTGATTTGCCGAGGCCGCCGGCCGAATATCCTGTGACCGACCGGGTGAAAGAGGCCATGGCGATCTCGATGCGCGGTTGCGACGAGCTGCTGCCGCAGGCCGACTGGCTGAAGAAGCTCGCCCGCGCCGAGGCCACCGGCCAGCCGCTGCGCATCAAGCTCGGGCTGGATCCCACGGCGCCGGACATCCACATCGGCCACACCGTGGTGCTCAACAAGATGCGCCAGTTGCAGGACCTGGGCCACCAGGTGATCTTCCTGATCGGGGACTTCACCTCGATGATCGGCGACCCCTCCGGCCGCAACAGCACGCGCCCTCCGCTCACGCGCGAGCAGATCGAGGCCAATGCCCAGACCTACTACGCCCAGGCCAGCCTGGTGCTGGACCCCGCGCGCACCGAGATCCGCTACAACAGCGAGTGGAGTGACCCGCTGGGCGCACGCGGCATGATCCAGCTGGCCGCGCGCTACACGGTGGCCCGCATGATGGAGCGCGACGACTTCCACAAGCGCTTCCATGCCAACACGCCGATCAGCGTGCACGAGTTCCTGTACCCGCTGATGCAGGGCTACGACTCGGTGGCGCTCAAAAGCGACCTGGAACTCGGCGGCACCGACCAGAAGTTCAACCTGCTGATGGGCCGCCACCTGCAACAGGAATACGGGCAGGAGCCGCAGTGCATCCTGACCATGCCGTTGCTCGAGGGCATCGACGGCGTGGACAAGATGTCCAAGAGCAAGAACAACTACATCGGCATCACCGAGGAGCCGAACACCGCGTTTGCCAAGCTGCTGTCGATCAGCGACGAACTGATGTGGCGCTACTACACGCTGCTGAGCTTCCTGCCCGAGGCCCAGATCGCGGCATTGAAGGCCGAGGTGGCCGCCGGCCGCAACCCGAAGGAGGCCAAGGTGATGCTCGCGCGCGAGATCGTCACGCGCTTTCATGGCGTGCGCGCCGCCGACGCGGCCGAGCAGGACTTCCACAACCGCGCCCGGGGCGGCATTCCCGATGACGTGCCCGAGTGCACGCTCAGCGGCGCCCCCCTGGCCATCGGGGCGCTGTTGAAGCAGGCGGGCCTGGCGCCCTCCACCAGCGAGGCCTTGCGGCTGGTGGAGCAGGGCGGCGTGCGCATCGACGGCGCGGTGGTGGGCGACCGCGCGCTGAAGGTGGGTGCTGGCACCTGCGTGGTCCAGGTGGGCAAACGCAAGTTCGCCCGGGTCACCCTGACCGCCTGACGACAGGGAAAGCCCCGGCATTTCCGGGCATTCGGCGCCGGCGAACTCGCTCAGAATCGTCCGATGCGCTCGATTCGGCTCCGCGGCGGCATGTCCCGCCGGCATTGCTTGTGCCTCGCAGGACTGGGCAGCTTGCTGCTCGGGGGGCTGGCCTGCCACACGGCATGGGCCGTGCCACCACCCGACGAAATGCTGCGCATCGAACGCCTGCTGGCCATGCTCGGCGCCCGGCGCGACATGCGCATGGTGCGCAACGGGCGCGACTACGACGCCGAGACCGCCGTCACCTTCCTGCGGCGCAAGCTCGAGTCGATGGGCGACGATGTGAAGACGGCCGAGGAGTTCATCGACCGCATCGCGACCCGCTCGTCGATGTCGGGCCAGTTGTACGCGCTCCGCCTGGCCGATGGGCGCGAGATCCCGGCCGGCAGCTTCCTGCGCAGTGAACTCATCCGTCTGGACAAGGCCGCTGCCCGCTGACGCTTGATCCTGGCCGGGCCGGCGCAAACCGGCCGCGGCGACAATGGTCCGATGCAGGTCAGCGCCTATCTCAAGCTGTCGGTCGCGGTGGCGATCGCCACCATCGCGCTCAAGACCGGCGCGTGGTGGCTGACCGATTCGGTCGGCTTGCTGTCCGATGCGCTGGAGTCGCTGGTGAACCTGGCCGGCGCGGTGTTCGCGCTGATGATGGTGACGGTGGCCGCGCAGCCACCGGACGAAGACCACCCCTATGGCCATCACAAGGCCGAGTACTTCTCGTCCGGCTTCGAGGGCGTGCTGATCCTGGTGGCCGCGCTGGCCATCATCTGGGCCGCCGGACATCGATTGTTCGCCCCCCAGCCGCTGCAGGCCCTGGGAATCGGCCTGGCCCTGTCGGTGCTGAGTTCGGCGATGAATGGCGCGCTGGCCTGGGCCATGCTGCGCAAGGCGCGCGAGCACCGCTCGATGGCCCTGGAGGCCGACGCCCGACACCTCTACACCGATGTGTGGACCTCGGCCGGTGTGGTGATCGGCCTGGTCGCGGTGCAGGCCACCGGCTGGCTCTGGCTCGACCCGGTGATCGCCATCGCGGTGGCGGCCAACATCGCCCGCGAAGGGGTTCGCCTGGTCTGGGCCTCGGCGGATGGCCTGATGGACCTGGCCGTGGAGCCCGAGGTGCGGGCCGAGATCGAAAGCACGCTGGCCGGGTTTGCGCACCAGGCGATCCGCTTCGACCATGTGACCACGCGCCGCGCCGGCCAACGCCGCTTCGTCGACCTGCACATGCACATGCCCGCGGCATGGACACTGGGCCGCGCTGCGGCGGTGCGCACGTCCGTCGAGCAGGCGCTGATGAGCGCCGTGCCGGGGCTGCGCGCCACGATCCAGTTGCTGCCGATGGACGTGGAGGCGCATTTCGACGACCCGAAGGACCCGGTGTGATCGGCCTCGTGCAGCGCGTGATCCGCGCCAACGTGGTGGTCGAGGGTGCGGTGGTCGGCGAGATCGGCCGGGGCCTCCTGGTGCTGGTGTGTGCCGAACCGGCGGACACCGACGCGCAGGCCACACGCTTCGTCGACAAGCTGCTGAAGCTGCGCATCTTCAGCGACGAAGCCGGCAAGATGAACCGCAGCGTGGTGGACGTGGGCGGGGGGCTGCTGATCGTCAGCCAGTTCACGCTGGCAGCCGACGTCTCGGGCGGCAACCGGCCCAGCTTCACCGGTGCTGCCGGCCCCGTGCCGGGCCAGCGGCTCTACGAGACGGTGCTCACGCTGGCCCGCCAGCGCCACCCGCAGGTGGCCGCGGGCGTGTTCGGCGCCCACATGCAGGTGAGCCTGGTCAATGATGGCCCGGTGACGATTCCGCTGCGGATCAACTGAGCACGATCCGCCTGGCCGCAGGGGCCGCCCGGCAGCGGCCGCCCGGAGGCCGGCGCTGTCCGTTCAGTCTGCGTACTGGCCAGCGGCCTTGATCGCCGGCCCCCACTTGTTGATCTCGGCCTCGACGAACTTCTTGTGCTCGGCCGGGCCGGTGCGCGCGTCGGTGATGACCACGGCGCCCAGGGCCTCCTGGCGCTTGATGAAGTCAGGCTCCTTCAGGGACGCGCGCAGTGCCGTGTTGAGCTTGTCCATCGCAGCCTTGGGCGTGCCCTTCGGGGCATACAGGGCGTGCCAGATCGACACGTTGAAGCCCTTGATGCCGGATTCGTCCAGCGTCGGCAGCTTGGACAGCGCGGGCGTCGTCAGGCGCTTGGGCGTTGTCACTGCATAGGCCTTGATCTTGCCGGCCTCGATCTGGCCCGTGGTGTTGGTGGTCTGGTCGCACATGATGTCGACCTGGCCGCCGAGCAGGTCGTTCATCGCCGGCGCGGTGCCCTTGTAGGGCACGGTGGTCATGTCGATCTTCAGGCTTTGCTGGAACAGCAGGCCGCACAGGTGCGACGCGGCACCCAGGCCGGCATTGGCGAGGTTGATCTTGCCCTTGTTGGCTTCGAGCCACTTCTGCAGCTCGGCAAAGGTGTTGGCCGGCAGCGTGGGCCTGCCCACGACGGTCATCGGCACCTCGTTGATCATGCCGAGGTACTCGAAGTCTTCCAGCGTCTTGTACGGCATGTTGCGGTACAGCGCTGGCGAGGTGGCCATGCCGATGTGGTGCAGCAGCAGCGAATAGCCGTCCGGCGCTGCCTTGGCCACCTTGGCGGCGCCCAGCGTGCCGCCGGCACCACCGACGTTCTCGATGATGACCGGCTGGCCGAGCTTCTGGCTGAGCACCACGCCCAGATCGCGAGCCACCTTGTCGGTGGGGCCGCCGGCCGCGAAGGGCACGACGATGGTGATGGCCTTTTCGGGGTATTCGGCCAGGGCCGCCGCAGCCAGGGTGGACAACAGGGCGGTGAGCAGCAGCTTCTTCATCACGGTCTCCTTGTGGGTGGGGGCGGCTGACAGAACCTGATGCTACGACCCGCCCTTGCCGCGGGGCTGACGGGAAATACCTACGTCCGGGGCGGCCAGGCGCTCACTCGTAGCGGCGCGCGTCCTCGATCACCTTGCCGTCGTTGGGCAGGCTGCCCGGTGCCAGCAGTTCGACTTCGCCCCGCAGCTTGGTCACATCGCGGATGCTGCCGGCCAGTGCCTGGTCCAGGCCCTCGGGCCGGCCGGCCACCTCCACCCGCAGTGTCATGTGGTCGTTGGCCATCTCGCCGCTGATCACCAGGCGCGCGCGCTGCACATCGGGGTGGCGCCGCACGATCTCGGCCACCTGGCTCGGGTGCACGAACATGCCACGCACCTTGGCGGTCTGGTCGGCGCGGCCGAGCCAGCCCTTGATGCGGGTGTTGCTGCGCCCGCTGGGGCAGGGCCCGGGCAGCACGGCGGAGAGGTCGCCGGTGCCGAAGCGGATCAGGGGGTAGTCGGGGTTCAGCACCGTCACCACCACCTCGCCCACCTCGCCATCGGGCACCGTGTCGCGGGTGCCGGGCCGCACGATTTCGAGCAGCACCGCCTCGTCCAGCACCAGGCCCTCGCGGGCACGGGTTTCGTAGGCGATGAGGCCGGCGTCGGCGGTGGCATAGCTCTGGTAGGCCTCGATGCCGCGCTCGCGCAGCCAGTCGCGCAGCGAGGGCGGGAAGGCCTCGCCGCCGACCATGGCCTTGCGCATCGAGGTGATGTCCAGCCCCTGTTCGGCCGCCTTTTCGACCAGGATCTTCAGGAAGCTGGGCGTGCCGATGTAGCCGTGCGGCTGCAGGTCCACCATCGCCTGCAACTGCTGCTCGGTGTTGCCGATGCCGCCGGCAAAGGTGGTGCAGCCGACGGCGTGGGCGCCGCTTTCCATCATTGCGCCGGCGGGGGTGAGGTGGTAGCTGAAACTGCAGTGCGCCAGATCGCCGGCGCGGAAACCCGCGGCGTAGATGGCACGCGCCATGCGCCAGTAGTCGCTGCCGTGGCCCTCGGGTTCATAGATCGGCCCGGGCGACTGGAACACGCGCCGCGCGCCGCGCCCGCCGGCCACGCCACGCCAGCCGATGGCCGAGTAGCCGCCGAACGGGTCCTGTGCCCGCAGCGCCTTCTGGCGCTCGAGCAGCTCGCCCTTGCGCAGCACCGGCAGGCGGGCAAGCGCCGCACGCGAGGTGATCTGCGCCGCGTCCACGCCGGCCAGCAGTTCGGCCATGGCGGTGCTGCCGCGCTGGGCCGTGGCCACCTGGCGCGGCAGCGCGGCGATCAGGTCGTGTTCACGGTCAGCGGGGTTGCGCCGTTCGAGCGCGTCGTAGAACTCGGTCATCGGTCTTCCTCGGTCCAACGGGCCAGGCGGCGCTTGACCTCGTCGGTGAACTTGCGAACGTCCGGGCTGCCGGACAGCGGGAAGGCATCCCACTCGACGCTGGCGCGCGTGGGCCGCCTGGCCAGCCGGGCCTCGAGGGTCTTGTCGGCCAGCGCCAGGGCGATCACCGGCAGCCCCTTGAGCTCGAAGCCGTTGCCGCGCTCGGTCAGCGTGCGCAGATCGCGCAGGCTGCGCTTGAGCTGCACCAAGGCCTCTTCGGGCCTGAAGGCGGGCGGGGCAAAGAAGTCATCGCTCACGGCGGCACTCCTCGATCAGGCCAGCCAGCGCTTGCGGCGCTTGTAGCTCTTCACGTCGCGGAAGCTCTTGCGGTCGCCACCGCCCATGCCGAGGTAGAACTCCTTCACGTCCTCGTTCTCGCGCAGGTCCTTCGCGGCGCCGTCCATCACGATGCGGCCGTTCTCGAGGATGTAGCCGTAATCGGCGTAGCGCAGCGCGATGTTGGTGTTCTGCTCGGCCAGCAGGAAGGTGACCTGCTCCTTGGTGTTGAGGTCCTTCACGATCTCGAACACCTCCTCGACGATCTGCGGCGCCAGGCCCATGCTGGGCTCGTCCAGCAGCACCATCTTCGGGTTGGCCATCAGCGCACGGCCGATGGCGCACATCTGCTGCTCGCCGCCCGAGGTGTAGGCTGCCTGCGAGCTGCGGCGGGTTTTCAAACGCGGAAAGTACGCGTACACCTTTTCCAGCGTCTGCGCCACCGCGGCCTTGCCGTCCTGGCGGGTGTAGGCGCCGGTGAGCAGGTTCTCCTCGATCGTGAGGTGGGCAAAGCAGTGCCGGCCCTCCATCACCTGGATCACGCCGCGGTCGACCATCTGCGCCGGGCTGAGCTTCTCGATGCGCTCGTCGCGCAGCTCGATCGAGCCCTTGGTCACCTCGCCGCGCTCGCCGGCGAGCAGGTTGCTCACCGCGCGCAGCGTGGTCGTCTTGCCCGCGCCGTTGCCGCCGAGCAGCGCCACCACCTTGCCCTCGGGCACCTGCAGCGACACGCCCTTGAGCACCAGGATCACGTGGTTGTAGATGACCTCGATGCCGTTGACGTTGAGAAGGATGTTGCTCATGGCGGTAGCTCTCGCGCGCTCCGATCAAGTGGCCGCCGCGGAACCGGCTTCGCCGGGCCGCAGGCGGCGCCCCCCTCGAGGGGGAGCGGCGTCAGCCGCTCCGGGGGGTGGGTCAGGACTGGCACTCCGCCGGCGTGCGCGGCGTGATCTTCTTTTCCGCCGCGTACTTGGCGGCGGTGGCCTTGACCATCGGCTTCAGGATGGTCTCGTCGGCTTGGTACCAATCGGACGAGAACTTCCAGGCCTTGCCGTCCCAGGTGTGGATGCGCGCCCAGGCCGGGCCCATGTGGTCGGCGCAGGTGGTGGACACCGGGCGCATCACCTCGCCGAAGCCCAGCGCTTCGAGCTTCTTCTGGTCGAGCGCCAGGTTCTCCAGGCCCCAGCGGGCCTGCTCGGCGCTGACCCACTTGCCCTTGCCGAAACGCTCCTGCGCACGCCTGACACCTTCGACCGCGAGCATCGCGCTCATGGCGCCGCGCATGTAGAGCACAGCGCCCACTTCCTCCTTCGGGCCGGTGCCCTGGCCCTTGTCGTGCACCAGCCTCAGGATCTCCTGCGTCACCTTGGCGTTGGGGTGCGCGCCGTGCTGCATGGCCAGGCCGTTGTAGCCCTTGGCGCCTTCGCCCACGTCCTTCACGTCGGGCTCGGCGGCCGACCACCACACGCCGTACATCTTGTCGCGCGGGTAGCCGGTGGCCTGGGCTTCCTTCAGGGCCACCGAGTTCATCACGCCCCAGCCCCACAGCAGCACGTAGTCGGGCCGGCCCTGGCGCACCTGCAGCCAGGTGGCCTTCTGCTCGACGCCGGGTGCCGTCACCGGCAGCAACTGCAGCTCGAAGCCGTGCGCCTTGGCGCGTTCCTGCAGCAGCGGGATGGGTTCCTTGCCATAGGGGCTGTCGTGGTAGATCAGCGTGATCTTCTTGCCCTTGAGCTTGTCGAAGCCGCCTTCCTTCTTGGCAATGTGCTGGACCAGCACGTCCGCGCCCACCCAGTAGGTGCCGGCCAGCGGGAAGTTCCAGCCGAACACCAGGCCGTCCTGCGATTCGCTGCGGCCGTAGCCGGCGGTGATGAGCGGGATCTTGTCGGTGGGCGCCTTGTCGGTCAGCGCGAAGGTGATGCCGGTGGACAGCGGCTGGAACAAGGTGGCCCCGCCGTGCTTGCCCTTCAGGCGTTCATAGCACTCGACGCCGCGCGCGGTGTCGTAGCCGGTTTCGCACTCTTCGTAGACGATCTTGACGCCGTTGATGCCGCCCTTGGCATTGATGAGCTTCAGGTAGTCGGCATACCCGTTGGCCCACGGCGCGCCGTTCGGGCCGTAGGCACCGGTGCGGTAGGGCAGCCCGGGGAAGAACTGCTCCTTGGCCTGCGCGAATGCCGGTGCAGTGCCGAACAGCGATGCACCCGCGGCGGCGATCGCAGCGGTGGCGACGAGGGTCTTGAATGTCATGTCTGCCTCCAGAGGTGGGAAAGAGCACCCGTGGGTGCGTTGGGGAAACCGGGGCTGCCAAAGCCTCAGTGCGGGAACGGCCACAGCCGCAGCTTTTCCTTGGCGATGGACCAGAGCCGGGCCAGGCCATGCGGCTCGACGATCAGGAAGAACACGATCAGCGCGCCGAAGACCATGAACACGATGTGCGAGACGGTGGCGGTGTCGATCGGCATGCCCAGCATCGCGCCGAGCGCGGGCAGCAGCTGGTCCAGGATGATCGGCAGCATCACGATGAAGGCCGCGCCGAAGAAGCTGCCCATCACCGAGCCCAGGCCGCCGATGATGATCATGAACAGCAGGTCGAACGAGCGGTTGATGTTGAAGGCCGCCGGCTCCCACGAGCCCAGGTAGATGAAGGCCCACATCGCCCCGGCCACGCCGATGATGAAGGAGCTGACGGCAAACGCGGTGAGCTTGGCGTAGACCGGCCGGATGCCGATCACCGCGGCGGCGACGTCCATGTCGCGCATGGCCATCCACTCGCGGCCGATGCCGCCGCGCACCAGGTTCTTCACCAGCAGCGCGAACACCGACACCATGGCCAGGCAGAACAGGTACTTCTGCACCGGCGTGACCACCGGAATGCCGAACACACTGAGCGCGGCCACCGAGACCGAGCCCGAGGGCGAATCGTTCGTGAACCACTTGATGCGCAGCATCGCCCAGTCGACGAAGAACTGCGCGGCCAGCGTGGCCACCGCGAGGTACAGGCCCTTGATGCGCAGCGAGGGGATGCCGAACACCACGCCCACCAGCGTGGCGAAAACGCCGCCGGCCAGCAGCGCCAGCAGCAGCGGCATGCCGTCGATGCGGGTGAACACGTTGTAGGCCGCATAGGCGCCCACCGCCATGAAGGCGCCCGCGCCCAGCGAGATCTGGCCGCAGTAGCCCACCAGCACGTTCAGGCCCAGCGCCGCGAGCGAGAGGATCAGGAAAGGGATCAGGATGGCACGCAGCAGGTATTCGTCGGCCAGCAGCGGCACGCCGATGAAGGCCAGCGCCAGCAGGCCGAGGATGACGATGCGGTCCTGCAGGATCGGGAAGATCTGCTGGTCGGCGCGGTAGCTGGTCTTGAACTGGCCGTTCTCACGGTAGAGCATGGTGTTGTCCTTTTCAGCTCACACGCGGTCGATGATCTTCTCGCCGAACAACCCCTGCGGCCGTACCAGCAGGAACACCAACGCCAGCACATAGGCGAACCAGATCTCGATGCCACCGCCCAGCATCGGGCCGATGTACACCTCGCTGAGCTTCTCGCCCACGCCGATGATCAGCCCGCCCAGGATGGCGCCGGGCACCGAGGTGAGGCCACCGAGGATGACCACCGGCAGCGCCTTCAGCGCCACCAGCGACAGCGAGAACTGCACGCCCAGCTTGCTGCCCCAGATGATGCCGGCCACCAGCGCCGCGAAGCCCGCCACCGACCAGACGATGACCCAGATGCGCCCCAGCGGAATGCCGATGGACTGCGCGGCCTGGTGGTCGTCGGCCACCGCGCGCAGCGCCCGTCCCGTGGCGGTGTACTGGAAAAAGGCGCTCAGCAGCGCCACCAGCGCCGCGGCGATCAGTGCGGCGGCCAGGTCTTCCTGGTTGATCAGCACGCCGCCC
The DNA here is from genome assembly GCA_016213205.1 of Burkholderiales bacterium. GTDB lineage: Bacteria > Pseudomonadota > Gammaproteobacteria > Burkholderiales > Burkholderiaceae_C > Pseudaquabacterium. The sequence goes on along the minus strand of JACRAZ010000041.1, from coordinate 1,060 downwards.
TGGAACAGCGACTCGAACAGGAAGATCGGGTCCTTGGGCATGCCGACGTCGATCTTGTAGATGTCGGAGCCGAACACGGTCTGGCCGAAGCCATCGAGGAAGTAGGCGATGCCCAGCGTGGCCATCAGCAGCGTGATGCCCTCCTGGTTCACCAGCCGGCCCAGCACCAGCCGCTCGATCAGCCAGGCCAGCGCCACCATCACCGCCATCGCCGCGCCGAAGGCCAGCAGGTTGGCCAGCAGCTTGCTGTCCAGCCCCAGCAGCTTGGGGAACCACTCGGCGAAGCGCGCCATGGCCAGCGCCGAGAACAGCACCATCGCGCCCTGCGCGAAGTTGAAGACGCCGCTGGCCTTGAAGATGAGCACGAAGCCCAGCGCGATCAGCGAATACAGCATGCCGGCCATCAGGCCGCCGAACAGGGTTTCGAGGAAAAAGCCCATGGTGCCGGCCCTCAGTGGCTGGTGCCGAGGTACGCGCTGATCACGTCCTCGTTGTTGCGCACCTCGTCGGGGGTGCCGTCGCCGATCTTCTTGCCGTAGTCGAGCACCACCACGCGGTCGGAGATGTCCATCACCACGCCCATGTCGTGCTCGATCAGCACGATGGTGGAGCCGAACTCGTCGTTCACGTCGAGCACGAAGCGGCACATGTCCTGCTTCTCTTCCACGTTCATGCCGGCCATCGGCTCGTCCAGCAGCAGCATGCTGGGCTCCATGGCCAGCGCGCGGCCCAGGTCCACGCGCTTTTGCAGGCCGTAGGGCAGGCGGCCCACGGGGGTCTTGCGGTAGGCCTGGATCTCGAGGAAGTCGATGATGTGCTCGACGAACTCGCGGTGCTGCACCTCCTCGCGCTCGGCCGGCCCCACGCGAAGCGCCTGCCAGAACAGGTTGCGCTTCATCTTCAGGTTGCGGCCGGTCATGATGTTGTCGATCACGCTCATGCCCTTGAACAGCGCCAGGTTCTGGAAGGTGCGCGCCACGCCCATCTCAGCCACCTGGCGCGAGTTCATGTGGCTGAAGGTCTTGCCGCGGAAGGTGATCGAGCCCTGTTGCGGCGTGTA
>JACRAZ010000038.1 GCA_016213205.1 Burkholderiales bacterium | reverse complement strand
CGCGCGCCGCAGGCCGAGGGCCCACGCCTTTGCGAGACACCGAGGCGGTTCACGCGCCGCGTGCCAAGGCCTTGAGCGCAGGGCCGCACGCCACCACTGCATCGGCAAGCGCCAAGGGCCGCGTGCGCAGCGGGCCGTGGGGGGCGGCGAAGGCGCGCAGGCTTTGGGGCGGCGCGCGCAGCGCGCTTCAACAACTGACTCGCTGGCGCTGGTCGAAGCGCGCGAAGCGCGCGGAGATAAATCCGACAGCGCGCCCCGAGGCCGAGAACCGCAGCGAAGTCAGCCGCAGGCTGACCGCCGGATTCGGCCCGCTGCGCACGCGGACCTTGGCGCTTGCGCGCTCCGCACTTCGAACGTCGGTTTTCAGCACCCGACCCCAAAGACAGCAACGGGTCGATAGCAGTCTCCGGCGCAGCGCACCCTGGCCCCGCATCGGTGGAAGCAGGCAGCGATCGAAGGTTCATCATCTCAGGGCAGACGCAGCAGCGGGCGCGGTGGCGCGGCCATGCCCACACCCAGGTGAAACGATGTCTGCGGCGGCTGGTTGTAGCCTGCATTCTGAGCGGCCACCTGAACCCGGTACTGAAGGTCATGCATCAGCGTTACCAGCCGGTGCGGCGTGGGGTGGGGCGTGGTGGCGATCAGCAGCGCCTGGCTGTCCGCGCTGCGCCAGACCACCTCTTCGCGCCAGTCGCCAAACAGGTCGGCACTGAACACCGGCGTGGCCTTGGTGCCGTTGTTCGAGGCGGCGCCCCAGGGGCGGCCGTCCAGCAGCGTTTGCAGCGCGCCGCTGTCGGGCTGCCACTTGGCGATGCGCACGCCGTCCAGCGTCTCGCGCAGCAGGTCGCCGTCCCACCAGAGGCCGAAGTTCACCGCGCGCGGCTTGGCGCTGCCGACCACCTGGCCCTGGGCGTTGACCAGCGGACCCACCGAGGCCCAGCATTCCTGGCCCGGGTGCGCGGGGTCGATGTCCATGCAGACACCGCGCCCCACATCCTGGCCCTGGCCCGACTGGCTCCACAACACCTGCCCGGTGGCCGCGTCATGCAGCTCGATGCCGTGCGGCCCGTACAGCCGTGGTGTCTCGTGCACCATGAACACCTGCAGGCCGGGCCGCGTGGGGTCGAGCCGGCCCACGTGCAGCGCGTCGCCATGGCCCAGGCCGGTGCTGTAGCGCAGCTGGCCATCGTGGCCGATGGTGGCGGCGCCGTAGACGATGTCGTCACGGCCGTCGCCGTCGACATCGGCCACCGCGAACCAGTGTGCGCCCTGGCCGGCCGCGGCCTGGCCGGGGCCGGGGGTGTTGCTGTCGAAGACCCAGCGGCTGCGCAGCTGGCCGTCGCGCCAATCCCAGGCCGCCAGCACGGCGCGGGTGTAGTAGCCGCGCGAGAACACCGCGCTCGGCCGCTGGCCGTCGAGGTAGGCCACGCCGGCCAGGAAGCGGTCGGCGCGGTTGCCGTAGCTGTCGCCCCAGTCGGCCACGCGGCCGCGCGCCGGCACATAAGGCACGCTGGCCAGCGCGGCGCCGCTGCGGCCGTCGAACACGGTGATGAACTCGGGCCCCTCGAGCACGAGGCCGCGTTCGTTGGCATGCCGGGCCTGCGCATCGCCCAGCACGCGGCCGCGGCCGTCCACCGTGCCGTCGGCGGTGCGAACCATCAGCTCGGCGCGGCCGTCGCCATCGAAGTCGTAGACGACAAAGGGCGTGTAGTGCGCGCCCGAGCGGATGTTGGGCCCGAGGTCGATGCGCCAGAGCCGGGTGCCGTCCAGCCGGTAGGCGTCCAGCAACGTGGGGCCGGTGGCGCCGGGCTGCGAGTTGTCGCGGGCGTTGGTGGGCTGCCACTTGAGCACCAGCTCGTACTGGCCGTCGCCGTCCAGGTCGGCCGGGGCGCCGTCGTTGGCCTCGTACGGGTGGTGGCTGCCATCGGCGGCCACATGGTCGGCCGGCTTGTCCAGCGGCACGCGCAGGAAGGGCTCGCGCAGCAGCAGCGCGGTGGCCGGCTGGCCCACCGGCTGGCCGCGCAATAGGGCCGTTATGCGGTAGGCCGGCGCGGCCGGCGCCGGCGGGGCCGTGCTGTCGTGGAACTGGGTCAGCGCCTGCGGCTCGGGGGTCAGTGGCCGGCCGTCGCGCTCGACCACGAAGCGCAGCGCAGGGTCGTCGTCGCCCAGCAGGCGCCAGGTGATGAGGTACCCGCCGCCGCTGGGCACGGCCACGGCGCCGCGGTCCAGGCGTTCGGCCTGGCGGGCCGGGTGCCTGGGGGGTGCGGTGGCCAGTGCCGCGGCCGGCGACGGGGTCGATGCGCTGGCAGGGGGCGGGCCCTCGGGCGGCAGCGCGCAGGCCAGCAGCAGGCTGGCCTGCGCCGCCAGCATCGCCGTGGTCAAGCCCCGCACGCCGGCCCCCGGGTGATCACAGCTTGTACGAGACGCTGAGGTAGTAGCGCCGGCCCGAATACGCCAGTTCATTGGGGCGCGACAGCGCACCCGAATAGGTGAGCTCGGCCTGGTCGGTGAGGTTCTTGGCCTCCACCGCCACCGTCAACTGCTTGTTCACGCGGTACTGCAGCTTGATGTCCAGGTAGGCGGTGGCGTCGCGGAAGTTGGGGTTGCCGGACACGTCGTTGCCCCCGGTGTAGTAGGCGTCGCGCTTGTGATACGCAATGCGGGCGTTGACCGGGCCCTGGTCGTACCACAGGCCCAGGTTGTAGGCGTTCTTCGACAGGCCGGGGTAGGGCAGCACCGAGCCGTCCAGCGTGTTCAGCAGTTCGTTGCCGGGGGCGTACTTGAAGCCCATGCGGGTGTAGTTCGCATCCACGCCGAAGCCGCCCAGCCAGCCGGGCAGGAAGGTCAGCGCGGTGCGGCCGGCGAGCTCGATGCCCTGGGTGCGCGCACCCTGGCCATTGACCGGCATCGTCACGTCGAACAGGTTGCCGTCCTTGAAGTAGTCCACCTGCGGCGTGCGGATGCCGGTGCGCACGTAGGTGTCGATGTTGGTGCGGAACAGGGCCAGGCTCAGCTGCGTGTCGCGCGAGGGGTAGTACTCCAGGCTGAAGTCGTACTTGGTGGCGCGGTAGGGCTTGAGGTCGGGGTTGCCGGCGGTGCAATCGTCGGTGCCGTCGCCGCCGAACTGGGTCTTGCCGCTGTTGAGCGTGCAGGTCACGTTGGGGGCCAGCAGGTTCAGGTCGGGCCGCGCCATCACCTTGGCCCAGCCCACACGGGCCAGCAGCTTGTCGCCCATCAGCTGCAGCGTGCCGTTGAAGCTGGGCAGCACGTCGTGGTAGGTGTTCTCGATGGCGACGATGCTGTTGGAGCGCACCGGGTCGGTGAAGTTGGCGCTGCCGGGGGAGGTTTCGGTGCGCACCCGGTAGCTCTCGAGGCCGGCCGACCTGACATTGGTGCGGGCGTAACGCAGACCGAAGTTGCCCTCGATGGGCAGGCCGGCGATCTCGACCTCGTAGTCCAGGCGGGCATAGGCGGCCTGGACCTTCTCGCGCACATCGAACACCGGGATCTGCGGGTAGATCTTGCCGTCGCTGCCCTTGGCCTCGTACAGGTTGCCGTAGTTGAAGTTGCGGGTGTCGAACAGTGGCGCGGCCTGGGCGTAGCTGGGGGCCATCCAGTTGGCGGGCAGGCCGCTCACATCGCCGTAGCCCTTGAAGAAGGCGCCAGGCGAGGTGCTGCGGATCTTGCCGATCAGCTCGGCCATCTGCGCCGCGTTGAGGTACTGGGTGGAGAAGTTGCTGTTGATGAAGGTTTGCGTGTCGGGCGCGCGCTGTGCGGTGCCGGTGTAGAACGGGTCGCGCACGTAGGTCTGGTTGATGTTGGCCGTGAGCACGTTCACATCGTCGGCGGGGGACGCGAGGTTGGCACCGGCGCTGGCCAGGTAGCCACCCGCCCGGTACTGGACCGAACTGTTCTCGCGCAGCTGGCCACCGAACCAGAGCTTGTTGAACAGCTTGTTGTCCAGCGTGTACTGCAGGTCCAGCTTGCCCTGGCGCTCGGTGTTCTTCGTGGTTTCGGGCCGGTACTGCAACTGGGCCTGCACATAGGAGCTGTTGCTGTCCGGGCTGTAGCCGGCCGGGAAGCTGAAGTGCGGCAGGCGCTGGTTGTCCAGCGTGACCACCAGGCCCGGCGCGTTCTGCGTCAGCACGATGTTGTTGGAGCGGCTGAGGTAGTCGGATTTCGAATCGGCCAGCAGGCCCTCGACGCGCCAGCGGTCGTTCTTGTAGGTGAAGCCGCTGCTGAGGTAGCGCGAATCGATGTCCAGCGCGAAGTCGCGCGCCGAGGTGCTGAACGCGCCCTGGCCGCCCTGGCCCGCCACGTACTGGCAGGAGCCCACGGTGTAGCGGGTGACGTGGTGGTCCTGCACCGTCATGCCGGCCGGGGTGGCGGTGGCGCTGGGGGCCAGGCAGGTGCCGGCGGTGCTGGGCACGCCGGTGGCCGCGTTGTAGACCGGCGCATTGCCGGTGTTGGACAGCCGGTTGATGGCCGCGAACTCGGTGCCGAAATTCAGGTCGTTCAGGCGCTGCGCCTGCGAGTTGGCCTGGTAGCTGCCCCAGACATCCAGTTCGGGGCTGATGCGGTACTGGGCCGTGAATTCGCCCGAGGCACGCTTGTGGTCGCGTTCCCAGATGCCGTAGCGCGCAATGCGCGGCGCATAGTCGAACCACTGGCGCTGGCACTCGGTGCGGTCGTTGGCGTTGGCCAGGGCGGCGCAACCGGCGGCGCTGGTCACCGCCGCGGCGGCGGGGTTCAGGCTGGTCAGCGTCTTGTCGGCGGCGAAGTCCCAGTCGCGCAAAAAAGTCCAGGAGGTGTTGCGCGCGTAGTCGTTGCGCGTGAGCACCTTGTCGTACACCAGGTTGGCCATCAGGCCCAGCTTGCCCTCGAGAAAGCGGTTGGCCACCAGCAGGCTGGCGCGCGGCTGGATGCCGCCGCGCGAGCTGGCGCTCTCGCCCGACAAGGTGCCGGCCACCGTGAGTTCCTTGAAGTCCAGCGGCTTGCGGGTGTTGATGCGCACGGTGGCGCCGATGCCGCCTTCGGTGAGGTCGGCCGTGCTGCCCTTGATGACGTCGATCGAGGAGATCAGCTCCGAGGCCAGTTCGCGCAGCTCGGCCCCGCGGCCGCCGCTGCCATTGGTGCCCAGCACCGACAGGCCGTTCACCTCCACCCGGTTCAGGTTGGGCTCGACACCGCGGATCGAGACCTGCGAGCCCTCGCCGAATTCACGCGTGAGCTGCACGCCCGAGATGCGTGACAGCGCCTCGCCGACGTTCTTGTCCGGGAACTGGGTGATGTCCTCGGCCACGATGCTGTCGGACACCGTCGAGGCCGTGCGCTTGCGGGCGATCGAGCCCTGGATCGAGCCGCGTGTGCCCGTCACCTCCACCACCTGGGCGCCGGCGGCATCGGCCTTCTTTGCGGCCTGGGTGCCGTCGGCGCCGGCCGAGGCGGCCGCTGCGGGCGCCGGCGCGGCGGTCTGGCCCCAGGCCGGCAGCGTGGCGACCAGGCTGGCGATGGCCATGGCGATGCCGTGGGGACGAAGGGCACGGACGGTGCTTGCAGTGCTGTGCATGGAAGGGTCTCCAGGTCGTCGGCCGGGGGCTGCGGCCACCAGCGTTGGGGTGTCTGCCCGGTCTGTGCCGGGGTGGTCGCCGGGTCGCCGCGCAGGTCCGGCCCGGTGAACGACTTCTCGAGGTCGCCGTGCGGCAATGTTCGGACAGCGCCTGCGCCGGCACGCAGCGGAGTTGCCCGCAACGCGGCGCGCCGCCGGCGGCGCCGGCGCGGGCCGCCGGGCGCGCCGGTGCTCGGGGTTTACGCGCAGCGCAGGCGCCGCGGCG
>JACRAZ010000035.1 GCA_016213205.1 Burkholderiales bacterium | reverse complement strand
CGAGCGCCGCGCCCGCCGCCGCTTCGGGCGCCACGCGCCCGGTGCCTGCCGAGGCGCCTGCGGCGGGGCCGGAGTCGCCAGCGGCCGGCGTGGTGTCCGGTGCCGGCCAGCGCATCTACGAGCGCATGCGGCCGATGCTGCTGCAGGTGCGCACGCTGCTGAAAACGCAGGACAGCCAGAGCTCGGTGGGCTCGGGCTTCCTGGTCAGCAACGAGGGGCACCTGGTCACCAACTACCACGTGATCAGCCAGTACGCGCTGCAGCCCAAGCGGCACCGGCTCGTCTACGCCACGATCGATGGCCGCCAGGGCGCGCTGCAGCTGCTGGCCTTCGACGTGGTGCACGACCTCGCGCTGCTCAAGGCCACCGACCCCGCGCCGCTGGCCGGCCGCGGCGCGGTGAGCCTCGCGCCCGAGGCCGACGCGCTGGCGCGCGGCGCCCGCATCTTCTCGCTCGGCAACCCGCTTGATGTGGGCTTTGCCGTGGCCGAGGGCAGCTACAACGGCCCGGTGGAGCGCAGCTTCCTGCCCACGCTGTTCTTCGGCGGCTCGCTGAGCCCCGGCATGAGCGGCGGCCCCGCGCTGGACGAACAAGGCCGCCTGGTCGGCGTGAACGTCGCGGCCCGGCGTGATGGTGAACAGGTGAGCTTCCTCGTGCCCGCCACCTTCGTGCGGGCGCTGCTGGCGCGCGCGGTGGCCGGTGCGCCGATCACCGAGCCCGCCTGGCCGGAGATCACCCGCCAGCTGCGCGTGCACGAGGCCGAGCTCACCGATCGCTTCATTGCGCTGCCCTGGCGCAGTGCCGGCCATGCGCGTTATGCGATCCCGGTGCCGCAGGAGACCTTCATGCGCTGCTGGGGCCACGGCTCGCCGCAGGCCGTGCGCGGGCTGCAGTTCGAGCGCAGTGATTGCGAGATGGACAGCCGCGTGTTCGTCAACGGCGCGCTACGCACCGGCTTCCTCACCGTGCGCCACGAGGCCTACGACGGCAGCAAGCTCGGGGCGCTGCGTTTCGCCGAGCGCTATTCGGGCAGCTTCCAGAACGAGTTCATGGGCGTGGACGACCGCGCGCGCACCGCGCCGCGCTGCGTCGAGCGCACGGTCGACCGCGGCGGGCTGCCGCTGCGCGCGGTGATCTGCCTGCGTGCCTACAAGAAGCTCGAAGGCCTGCACGACCTGAGCGTGCTGGTGGCCTCGCTCGACGGCACCCAGGCCGGCGTGCAGGGCCGGCTCGATGCCCAGGGCGTGAGCTTCGCCAGCGCCCAGCGCCTGGCGCAACACTACCTCGACGGATTTGCATGGACCGCCCCGAAGACCGGCTCGCACTGATCGAGCTGCAGGAGCGCGATGGCCGCGTGCAGCGCACGCTGGACGTGCACCACTGGCCGTTGACGCTGGGCCGCGCGCTGGACAACACCCTGGTGCTTGACGACCCGCACGTGGCCCCCGCCCATGCCAGCGTGGCCCCGGGCGAGGATGGCCAGCTGCTGCTCAGCGTGGGCCACACCGCCAACGGCGTGCTGCTCGACGGCCGGCCTCTGGCCGCCGGCGCCTGCGTGCCGCTGCCACCGGCCGGCGCGCACCTGCAGCTGGGCACCACCCGGTTGCGCCTGCGCCTGCGCGGCGAGGCGCTGGCGGCCGAGCGGCCCTTGCGGCAACCCGGCACCCGGCCACGCGTGGTGGCGCTGCAGGCCGCGGCGCTGATGCTGCTGGTCACGGCCGGGCACTGGATCGCGCTCGATCCGGGGGCCGATTTCACCGCCTGGCTGCCGCTGCTGTTCGGCGCGCCGTTGGGGGTGGTGGCCTGGTGCGGGGCCTGGGCCCTGCTGTCCAAGCTGTTCCAGCACCGGTTCGAGTTCTGGGGCCACCTGTGCCGCGTGCTGCCCTGGCTGCTGGCGATGGAGCTCACCGAATCGCTGCTGCCCACCGTGGCGGCCAGCCTGGCCTGGCCCTGGCTGTGGCAGCTGAGCGTGCCGGCCGTGGCGGCGCTGGGCGCCCTGCTGTTGCACAGCCACCTGCGCTACGTGCTGCCGCAGCATGGCCGCGTGGTCAGCTTCGCGGTGGTGGCGATGACGCTGGTGTTCGGCGCTGTCTCACTGGCCACCGTGTACCGCAACACCGACAGCCTGGCCCGCTCGCCCTACATGAGCACGCTGCCGATGTCCGGGCTGCGGCTGGGCGGCACGGTGCCCGTGCCCGCGCTGGTGGCGGCGATGGCGCCGCTCGAGGCCCGGCTGGCCGCCCGGGTGAAGCAGGCGCGCGAGGAAGACGCTGCCGACAGCGCCGACGCCGACGAGTGAGGCGCGCCGCGAGGCCCGCTCAGTAGGGGCGCACGCCGATCAGCGGCACATGCGCCCACAGGGCGAACACGATCCACGCGCCCACGCCGGCGCCGATGGCCATCACCGTGGCGGTGGGGGTGCCGGCGGGGTAGCGGGTGCCGGCGGCGCGGTCGCGCTGGCGCGCCGCACGGTAGCTCAGCACGGCCCAGAGCAGGAACCCGCCGAACAGCAACAGGTCGGCCAGCGTGTTGTTGGCGATCAGGTGGGCCAGCGCCCAGGTCTTCACGCCCAGCACCATCGGGTGGTGCAGGCGCGCCTTCAGGCCGTTGCGCGGCACGTAGGCCGCGGCCAGCAGCACGAAGGCCGGCAGCGTGAGCAGCGCGGCGAGGTGGCGGGTCCAGCCCGGGCTGGCCCACAGCACCTGCGGCGCCAGCCGTGCCTGGCCGTAGCCCCAGACGATCAGCACGAGGCCGACCAGCGACACCACGGTGTACAGCCCCTTCCAGGACCCGGCACCGCGCTGCGCGATGAAACGGCCACGCGCGCCCTCGGCCACGATGCGGGCCGAATGCATGCCCAGGAACAGCACCAGGCCGAGGATCAGAGCGGTCATCGCAGCGCCTTTCGTCGAACGCGGGTCGGGGATGGGGCGCATTCTCGCCCCACGGGGCCGGCGGTGCGCCGGCCGGTCACTTCTTCGGGTTGCTGCGCAGGTGCAGCGACCACAAGCGGGCCAGGTCCGCCGTGCCGTCACTGCCCTTCACCTCGGCAAAGGTCTTCAGCGCGTCCTGGGTGCGGCCCAGCCGCACCTGCACCAGGCCCAGGTGCAGCAGCGCCTCGTCGGGCCGGCGCAGGCCGCCCTTGGCGATGCCCTGCTCCATCAGCCCCAGCGCGCGTTCGTTGGCACCGGCGCCGGCCACGGCCATGCCCAGGTTGACCAGCGCGTTGCCATCCTTGGCGGTGCGGGCGGCGGTTTCGCCTTCGGCCAGCGATTTCTGGTCCAGGGCGGCGGCCTTGGTGGCCTGTTCGCGCAGCTTCTGGTGGGCGGCGGCCTGCGCGCCCTTGCCGAACAGGCCGCTGGCGTAGCCTTCGTCCATCAGCTTCTGCGCCTCGGCCGGCAGGCCGGCGAGCTGCGCGCGCTGGGCCATGTCGGCCAGTTCGTCGGCCTCGAGCACGATGCCCACCGTGCGCTGCAGGCGGTACATGTCCAGCCGCAGGCGCTCGTCCGAGAAGCCGGGCTTGCGGGCCACGCGGGAGGTGAGGTCGCTCCAGTATTCGGGCGTGGTGTAGTGCAGGGTCAGCTGCTCCAGCACCTCCATGTAACCGGCCTGGTTGCCCAGCTTGCTGTGGCTGATGGCCATCACCTTCAGCAGCAGCTCCGGCGGCACGCGGCCGGCGGCCTGGTCGGCCTGGGTCAGCGCCTGGGCCTCGGCCAGCGCGCCGGCATGGTCGTTCTGCTCCAGCAGCAGCGCGGCGTAGCGCCGGCGCAGCACCAGATCGGCGCCGCCCAGGTCCTTGTAGCTGCGCAGCAGCGCGGCGCCGCGGGCCATGTCGCCGCTTTGCAGCGCGATGCGCGCCGCGAAGTCGGTGATGGCCAGCTTGTCGCCGGCCGGCAGGTGCGGCGAGGCAAGCGCCTGCTCGAAGCTGGTCAGGGCCAGCTTCATGTCGCCGGCGGTGACGGCCGCCACCGCCTTGATGCGGGTGGCGTTGTAGGCCTCGAAGGGTGTCAGGTTCGGCACCGCCTCGGCCTCGGCCACGCGGGCCAGCGCCTCCTTGGCGGCGGCGGGCTCCTTGCTGGTCTTCAGAAGGTCTTGCGCCGCGATCAGCGGCTTGGCCACCTCGGGGCGCAGCGTCGGGCCGGCGGGGGCGCTGGCCGCGGCGCTCGCGGGGGCGGCGGCGCTGGCGGTCTGGGCCAGGGCCGGTGCAGCCGCGGTGGCGGCGAGCATCAGCGCCAGCAGCGGCGACGCCAGCGCGGACAAGTGAGGAGCCGCGAGCGCCGGGCGGCGCGCGCGCTGGACGCGGTGCACGAGCATGACAAGTTTCCCGGGGACCCGCCCCAAAGCCGTCGAGGGCGTGAGTGTAGGCGGCCCCCTGGTGCCCCGCAGGGGTCGGCCCTGGCCGTCAGCGCTGGTTCCGGGGCATCATCCAGGCCCGGCGCGGGAGGTTCCGCGCAGCAAAGGCATGCCCCATGTTGTTGCCGGACACCATCGAACTCTGCCCCGCGGCCGCCCCGGTGGCCAGCGTGATCGTGCTGCATGGCCTGGGCGCCGACGGCAGCGACTTCCTGCCGCTGTGCGACGAACTCGACCTCACCGCGGTGGGCCCGGTGCGCTTCGTGATGCCCCGCGCGCCGGTGCGGCCGGTCACGGTGAACGGCGGCTACCGCATGCGGGCCTGGTACGACATCCTCGGCAATGACCTTGCCCGCCGCGAGGACGAGGCCGGCCTGCGCGAAGCCCTGCGCCAGGCCCAGGCGCTGATCCACCGCGAGGTGGCGCGGGGCATCCCCTCGCAGCGCATCGTGCTCGCGGGGTTTTCGCAGGGCTGCGCGGTCACGTTGCTGGCGGGGCTGCGCCATCCGCAACGGCTGGCGGGGCTGGCCGGGCTGTCGGGCTACCTGCCGCTGGCCGAGACCACCGCCGCCGAGGCCCATGAGGCGAACCGGCGGCTGCCGATCTTCCTGGCCCATGGCCGGCAGGACGGCGTGGTGAGCCTGGCCCGCGGCATTGCCGCGTGCGAGACGCTCGGCGCGCTGGGCTACCCGGTGGAGTGGCACGACTACCCGATGGAACACTCGGTGTGCATCGAGGAGATCGCCGACCTGAATCGCTGGCTGCTGCAGGCCCTGGCCTGAACGCTGGCGCAGCTTTCCCGGGTTGGATTTCAGTCGCAGCGCTCGAAGAAGCGTGCCGCGGCGGCGGCCAGGCGCTGCCGCGGCGCCTGCTGCAGTGCGCACAGCAGCGCAAACGAGGCGTCGGCGGCGAAGCGGCGCTCCACGTCGCGCACGATGCGCAGCCACAGCTGTGCGGCCATCTCGGCATCGGCCAGCGCGCGGTGGGCGCGGCCGCCGGCTTCCAGCCCGTGCCACGCCACCAGCGTGCCCAGGCGGTGGTTGGGCGCCTCGGGGTAGAGCCGGCGTGCCAACCGCATGGTGCAGGCGAATTCCACATCGTCTGCGTCCGCACACCCGGCCAGCGCCTGTTCGTGGCGCCAGAAGCCGCGATCGAAGCTCGCGTTGTGGGCCACCAGCGCGCAGCCGGCGGTAAAGCGCGTCACGTCGCGCATCACCTCGGCGGCCGGTGGCGCGTCGTCCAGCATGCGGTTGCTGATGCCGGTGAGCTGTTCGATGTAGGGGGGTACCCAGGCGCCGGTGTGCATCAGGCTCTGGTAGCGCGCGACGATCCGCCCCTGCTCCAGCCGCACCGCGGCGATCTCGGTCGCGCGGGCACCCTGGGCGGGCGACAGGCCGGTGGTCTCGAAGTCGATGACGGCGATGGCGGACATGGGCCCCGATTGTCGGCCCCGCCCCGGCCAGGCCCGTTGGCATCACCCCTTTGGGGGATGAAACCAAAGCGATGCGGAGTTGATCTGACTGGGCTTGGTCCTGGCCCAGCGCGTTCACACTGACTTCTACAAACGGGAGACAAGCCATGTCGACGATCCGATCTGCCGCCGTCGCGGGTTCGTTCTATCCGGCAAATGCAGCGGCCCTGCAGGCGTCGATCGCGGGCCACCTGGCCCAGGCCGCGCCCGACACCTTGCCGATGGCGCCCAAGCTGCTGGTGGTGCCGCATGCCGGTTACATCTACTCGGGTGACGTGGCCGCACAGGCCTACGCGCCCCTGGTGCACTGGCGCGAGCAGATCCGCCGCGTGGTGCTGCTGGGCCCCTCGCACCGGGTGTCGCTGCGCGGGCTGGCCGCACCCTCGGCCACCGCCTTCGAGACGCCGCTGGGCCGCGTGGCGCTGGACCAGGCCGCGCTGGCGCGGCTGGACCGGCTGCGCCAGGTGGTCTGGAGCGATCTGCCGCACGCGCAGGAGCACTCGCTCGAAGTGCAGCTGCCCTTCCTGCAAAGCGTGCTGGCCGAAGGCTTCACGCTGGTGCCGCTGGTGGTGGGCGAGGCCTCGCCGGCCGAGGTGGCCGAGGTGCTCGAGATCCTGTGGGGAGGCGACGAGACGCTGATCGTCATCAGCAGCGATCTGTCGCACTACCTGCCCTATGCCGAGGCCAAGGCCTGCGACCGGGCCACCGTCGAGCGCATCCTGCACTTCGAGACCGACCTCGACCCGTATGAATGCTGTGGCGCCGCGCCGCTGAACGGCGCGCTGCGCGCGGCCTACCACCATGGGCTGGCACCGCGGCTGCTGGACCTGCGCAACTCGTCCGACACCGCTGGCGGCGAGCGCCAGCGCGTGGTGGGGTACTGCGCCATCGCGTTCGAGCCGCCGGTCACCGGCGACAAGCCCCGGCCCGACGATGCCGAGCTCGGCGGCGTGCTGGTGGGCCTGGCCCGCAACGCGATCGCCGAGGCGCTGGGCCTGCCCACCCACCCGGTGGCCGAGCACCCGGCGTTGCGCCAGCCCGGCGCCACCTTCGTGACGCTGCACGACGCGCGCGGCGAGCTGCGCGGCTGCGTGGGCCGGCTCGAGGCCACCCGCATGCTGGGCGACGACGTGCGCGCCAACGCCCGCGCCGCCGCCTTCAGCGACACCCGCTTCTCGCCGCTGACGGTGGACGAATGGCCGGGCCTGCAGTTCGAGGTGTCGCTGCTGTCGCCCGCGGTGCCGATCGCCGCGGCCAACGAGGCCGCCGCGCTGGCGGCGCTGAAGCCGGGCGTCGACGGCGTCATCTTCGATTGGCGCGGCGCCCGTGCCACGCTGCTGCCGCAGGTGTGGGCGCAGCTGCCCGCGCCGCGCGACTTCATGGTGGCGCTCAAGCGCAAGGCCGGCCTGCCGGCCGACTTCTGGGCACCGGACGTGCGCCTGTACCGCTACAGCGTGCGTGCCTTCGGAGACCCGGCGTGAGCAGCGACCACGCGCCGTCCTTCACCCACCCGGCGAACTGGTGGCACCGGCTCGACGACGGCCGCCTCCAGTGCGACCTGTGCCCACGCGACTGCCGGCTGCACGAGGGCCAGCGCGGGCTGTGCTTCGTGCGGCAGCGCCTGGGCGAGGGCCTGGTGCTCACCACCTACGGCCGCAGCTCGGGCTTCTGCATCGACCCGATCGAGAAGAAGCCGCTGAACCACTTCCACCCCGGCTCCAGCGTGTTCTCGTTCGGCACCGCGGGCTGCAACCTGGCCTGCAAGTTCTGCCAGAACTGGGACATCTCCAAGAGCCGCGAGATGGACAAGCTGCAGGACAGCGCCTCGCCCGAACGCATTGCCCAGGTGGCGAAGGCGGCCGGCTGCCGCAGCGTGGCCTTCACCTACAACGACCCGGTGATCTTCGCCGAGTACGCGATGGACACCGCCGATGCCTGCCACGCGCTGGGCCTGGAGACGGTGGCCGTCACCGCCGGCTACATCCATGCCGAGCCGCGGCGCGCGTTCTTCGCGAAGATGGACGCGGCCAACGTCGACCTGAAGGCCTTCACCGAAACCTTCTACCACGAGCAGACCGGCTCGCACCTGGCGCCGGTGCTGGAGACGCTGCAGCACATCCACCACGAAACCCGCTGCTGGCTGGAGATCACCACGCTGCTGATCCCGGGCCTGAACGACGGGGATGCCGAGCTGCAGGCGCTCACGCAGTGGGTGGCCAAGGAACTCGGGCCGGACGTGCCGCTGCACTTCAGCGCCTTCCACCCCGACTACAAGCTCGACGACCTGCCGCCCACGCCGCCGGCCACGCTGCGCCGCGCGCGCCAGATCGCGCTGGCCAACGGCCTGCACCACGTGTACGTGGGCAACGTGCACGACGTGGAGGGCGACACCACCTTCTGCCCGAAGTGCCACGCGGCGCTGATCGAGCGCGACTGGTACGACATCCAGACCTACCAGCTCACCCCCGAAGGCAGCTGCCCGCACTGCGGCGCCGGCATCGCAGGCCGCTTCGATGCCCGTTTCGGCGGCAGCTTCGGCCGCCACCGCATCCCGATGCGCGTGGCCATGTGAGGCCGCCATGACCGCCGACGCCGTGCTCGCGCTGCAGCGCTCGCGCACCGAGCGCCGGCTGCACGAGCTGGTGGCCCATGCGCAGCAGCGCTCGCCGTTCTACCGCCGCCACTGGCAGGGCTGGCAGCCCGGGCGCGACGACTGGCATGCGCTGCCGCCGGTGGACAAGCCGCGGCTGATGGAGAACTTCGACGACTGGGCCACCGACCGGGCGGTGACGCTGGCGGGCGTGCGCGCCTTCATTGCCGAGCCGGCCAACATCGGGGCCGATTACCTCGGGCGTTATGCCGTCTGGACCAGCTCCGGCACCACCGGCCAGCCTGGCATCTTCCTGCACGACGGCGCGGCGCTGGCCACCTACGCGGTGCTGAGCTCGCTGCGCGTGGACCCCTCGCTGCTGATGCGCCACCTGATGCCCGGCCTGCTGTTCGGCCCCGGGCGCAGCGCGCTGGTGGCCGCGCTCGACGGGCACTACGCCAGCGTGTGCTTCTGGCAGCGCCAGTGCCGGCTCAACCCCTGGCTGGCGCAGCGATCGCGGGTGTTCTCGGTCACGCAGCCGATGGCCGCGCTGTGCGCGCAGCTGCAGGCCTGGCAGCCGGCGCTGCTGGCCAGCTACCCCAGCATGCTGGTGGAGCTGGCCGAGCGCCAGCAGCGCGGCGCGCTGGCGCTGCGGCCCAGCACGCTCTGGGCCGGTGGCGAGGCGCTCTCGGGCGCCGAGCGCGCGTTCGTCGAGCGGGTGTTCGGCGCGCCGGCGGCCAACGACTATGGTTGCTCGGAGGCGCTGGCGATCGCGGTGGAGTGCCGCTGCGGCCGGCTGCACCTGCACGACGACTGGGTGCTGCTGGAGCCGGTGGACGCGGCCAACCGGTCGGTGCCGCCCGGCGAGCCGTCGGATGCGGTGCTGCTGACCAACCTGGCCAACCGCATCGCGCCGGTCATCCGCTATCGGCTGGGCGACAGCGTGTGCTGGCACACCGAGCCCTGCCCCTGCGGCAATGCACGCCCCACGATCAGCGTGCGGGGCCGCTGCGACGACCTGCTGCACCTGGCCGATGCGCAGGGCCGGCAGGTGCCGGTGTCACCGCTGGCCCTGGTGACGCTGCTGGAAGAGCGCGCCGGCATCTACCACTTCCAGTTGCGGCAGACCGGCCCCTCTTCGCTGGCGCTGCGGCTGGGCGCGGACGAATCGACCCCGGCCGCCCAGGTGCTGCCGCTGCTGGCGCGCTACCTGGGTGAACGCGGCCTGCCGGCGGTGCACCTGCAGCACGAGGCCGGCGCGCCCGAGGCCGACCGGCCCAGCGGCAAGCTGCGCCGCGTGCTGCGGCTGGCCGAAGCGGCCACGTAAGCCCCCGGCCCGCGGCGCCGCGTCAGCGGGGGGCGGCGCCGAAGTGCGTGTCCAGGAAGTCGGCCACCGCCTGCACCGTGGGCGCGAGCCAGGGCTCGAACAGCCAGAACGAGTGCGGCGTGCCCGGCAGGTGCACCCGCCGGTGCGGCACCCCCAGCGCCGTCATGCGCGCGGCCATCTCGGCCTGGCCGAGTGCAAAGCGCGGCTCGCCGCTGGTCACCCACAGCACCGGTGGCATGCCCCGGTGCACGTGGGTGATCGGCGAGGCCTCGTGCCAGCGCGCCGCCTGCTCGGCATAGCGCCCGCCGAACCAGGCGCCGGCGGCCGAGGGGTTCTTGCGCGGGTCGTCCTCATGGAAGCGCGCCGCCTCGGAGGTGAAGTCGGACAGTCCGTCGATGTTGACGATGGCCTGCACGGCGGTGCTGGCCGCGGCAGCGCCCGCGTCCGCCGGCGGGTCGAAGGCCGGGTTGCCGCTGGTCACGCCCACCAGCGCGGCGATCTGGCCGCCGGCCGAGCCGCCGCCCACCGCGATGCGCGTGGCGTCGATGCCCAGCACCGGCGCCTGGTCGCGCAGCCAGCGCACGGCGGCCTTCACGTCATGCACGGCGGCCGGGTAGCCGGCCTCGGGCGAGAGCCGGTAGCTCACGCTGGCCGCGGCATAGCCCCGCTGCGCCAGGCCGATCGCCAGCGGCGCCAGGTTGGCCCGCTCGCCGCTGCGCCAGCCGCCGCCGTGCACCAGCACGATCAGCGGCCGCGGGCCGGCAGCGGCACCGGCGGGCTGGAACAGGTCCAGCGCCAACGGCCGGCCGCCGGGCGCGGCGTAGACGAGCCCTCGCTGCACCCGCACGTCGGGTGGCGGCTCGCCGCTGGCGATGCGGATGAAGGGGTAGGCCGCCACCAGCTTCTCGTGGGTGGTGCGGGCGTTGTAGGGGGGCGCCGGGTCCGGCGCGCTGCGCCCGGCGCCCGGCCCGGGCGCTGTGGTGCAGGCCGCCAGCAGCAGCGCAGCGGCGGCGGCGGCGCAGGCGCGGCGCCGCGTCAGGAACCGGCGGTGGCCACCGCCACCGCTGCTGCCGCCAGCGGCCGCGCCAGGGAGCGCCGCTCGCGCGCCGCGTGGTCCCGGCAGGCGTGAAGGCCCTCGGCGCGGGCGGGTGTGAGCGGGATGTACCTCGATGTCCATCGGGCTGGGCAAGGCGGAACGTGGCCACGGGGGCGGAGCGCCGCGCGAGGGTCAAGCCCTTGGCATTGCGTCGCTGCGTGGGCGGCAGTATCGTCGCCCGCGCAGGCACCGTGCTGCATCGCCCCCGCGGCTGGGCGAATCCGATCAGCCGCACCACCGGAGATCCACCATGAGCCACCTGCCCGGCAAGTTCGTCTGGTTCGAACACCTGTCCGCCGACGTGAGCGCGGCCCGCCGCTTCTACGAAGGCTTGTTCGGCTGGCACGTGGAGCTGATGCCGATGGGCGAGCAGCGCTACCCGCTGATCCTGAACGGCACCGAAGGCATCGGCGGCTTCGGCACCGCATCGGCCGAAACCCTGCCGCAGTGGCGCAGCTACCTGTCGGTGCCCGATGTGGATGCGAGCTACCGGCTCTCGGTGGCCGCCGGGGCGCAATCGCTGCAGGGGCCCACCGACTATGGCGATGTCGGCCGTTGCGCGGTGATCCAGGACCCCACCGGCGCCACGGTGGCGCTGTGGCACGGCAGCCAGGGCGACGCGGCGGATGTGCCCCAGGTTCCCGCCGGCGCCTTCTGCTGGGCCGAACTGTGGACGCCCAACGTGCGGCGCGCCATCGCGTTCTACGAGCAGCTGGTGGGCTACCAGCACGAAACCCTGGACATGGGCGCGCAAGGGCCCTACACCCTGCTGTCGCGCGGCGGCCAGCAGCGCGCCGGCCTGATGGCCTGCCCCGATGCGAACACGCCGCCGATGTGGCTGCCCTACGTGGCGGTGGCCGATGCCGAGGCCACCGAAGCGCGCGTGGCCGCGCTCGGCGGCCGCAGCCTGATGCCGCTGACCGAGGTGCCCAACGTCGGGCGCATGGGCATGCTGGTCGACCCGCAGGGCGCCAGCATCGCCTTCATGCAGCTGAACCCGACCAGCGCGTGAAACGCCCGCGCAGCGCCTGAGCGACACAGGCCGCGCGCGACGACCGCAGCGCCCAACCGAGGCGCCGCTGCATACCCACCCGGCCTTGCCTGTGGCCGGTGTCCAGCCCTGATGCGCTGAGCTCGGGCCGCGCGAGGCGGCGCCTGGGCAGGCGCACTCGCGCCCGCATGGCCTGCGGAAAAGGCTGCGTTTCGGCCTGTTACTTTTCATTTTTCGCAATTCGGCCCGGGCTCCAATGGATCCGGGAGGGTGTTCGTGCAGCCGGCCGCAGCCAAGGCGAGCTGCGTGCGGCCGCGAGGCACAGCGCGCCGGCCGCGCCGCAGCCCCCTGTCCGACCCCAGCCCTGCCCGACCGACCGGATTCGCCAGCACGCACCGCCAACAGGTACAACATGCACCACGCACCCTCGCTGCACCGCCCTGCCCACTGCCCCGAAGGTCCGGGCCTGCGCCGAGAGCTCATCGTGGCCGACGGCAGTGCGCCCGAGATCCGCGCGCTGCTGCAGGGGGCGGCCTGGCCGGCCATCACCCCCGATGCGGGCGACGATGCGCTGCACGCGATCACCACCGCGCTGGCCGGCGAGCGGCTGGACACCCTGCACCTGGTGGCCCACGGCCGCGCCGGGGGTTTTACGTTCGGCGGCCACTGGGTGGACGCCGAGGCGCTGCGCGCGCGGGCCGAGTGCCTGGCGCAGTGGCCGGTGGCGCGCATCGTGCTCTGGAGCTGCGCGCTGGGCGCCGACGCCACCTTCGTGCGCACGCTGGCCGAGCTCACCGGGGCCGACGTGCTGGCCAGCCCGGGCTTCCTGGGCCAGCGCGACGGCATCACCCAATGGCCGGGCCAGGCCGACCCCGAGCTGCCGCCCGCGGCCAGCGTGTTTGCCGCCACCACGCTGGCGGGCTGGGCGCACCACCTGGGTGTCATCACGGTCTCGTTTGCCAGCGGCTTCGTCGGCGCCAACACCGGCACCAACAGCTCGTCGCCGGCCTACTCGTTCGCCGAGATGGGCTGGTCCAACGTGCAGTTCCAGCAGAACGCACCAGGCAACGTGTTCGTTGCGCAGGGCAACGACATCATCGGCACGGTGCTGATCACCGACAAGAACAGTGTCGAACACGCGATCACCGGCTTCATCAAGTGGCGCACGCCCAGTGGAGGCAGCCCGTCGACGATGGTGTTCGAGGCCTCGGTGACCGCCACGCTGGACACCGACAACGCCGGCACCTACACCAACGGCACCTATGCCATCAACGGCAGCAGCACCTACATCGGGCTGACCTTCAACGGCGACTCGCTGAGCTTCACCGAAGGCGGCAGCATCACCGGCAACGCGGCGACCTCGGGCCTGCTGGACACGCTGAACGTGTACCTGGCGGCGCAACCGCAGCTGACGGTCAACGATGTCACGGTCAACGAGGCCGCTGGCACGATGACCTTCACGGTGACGATGTCGACCACCTCGGCCGACTCGGTCACCGTCAAATACGAGACGCACGACGGCACCGCCGCCGCGGGCTCGGACTACACCGCGCTGGCCACTGGCACGCTGACCTTCGCGCCGGGCGACACCAGCAAGACCATCGTCGTCACGATCAGCGACGACATGGCCACCGAGTCGGCTGAAACCTTCACCGTGCTGCTGCACGACCCGGTGTTCGCGGCCATCTCCGACGACACCGGTGTGGGCACCATCAACGACAACGATGCCACCGCCGGGCTGACGCTGGGCGCGGTCAGCGGCCACACCACCGAGGCGGGCGGCACCGCCACCTTCACGGTGGCGCTGAGCAGCGCGCCGGCGCAGGACGTCACGGTCAGCGTCTCAAGCAACGACGCCACCGAGGGCAGCGCCGGCCCGGCGACGCTCACCTTCACGTCGGCGAACTGGAACACCCCGCAGACCGTGACCGTGACCGGCGTGGACGACGCCCTGATCGACGGCAACATCGCCTACCAGGTGAACCTGGGCACCAGCTCCAGCGACAACAGCTACAACGGCCTCACCGGCAACCGCGCCGTCACCAACGACGACAACGACAGCGCCAGCCTGGTGCTGGGCGCGATCAGCGGCCACACCACCGAGGCCGGCGGCACGGCCACCTTCACGGTGAAACTCGGCGCGCAGCCGGCGCAGGACGTCAGCGTCAGCGTCAGCAGCAACGACGCCACCGAGGGCAGCGTCGGGCCGGCGACGCTCACCTTCACGCCGGCGAACTGGAACACCCCGCAGACCGTGACCGTGACCGGCGCCGACGACGCGCTGGTGGACGGCAACGTCGGCTACCAGGTGGACCTGGCCAGCAGCTCCGCAGACAACGCCTTCAACGGCCTCGCCGGCAACCGCGCCGTCACCAACGACGACAACGACAGCGCCAGCCTGGTGCTGGGCGCGATCAGCGGCCACACCACCGAGGCGGGCGGCACCGCCACCTTCACGGTGAAGCTGGGCGCGCAGCCGGGGCAGAACGTCAGCGTCAGCGTCGGCAGCAACGACAGCACCGAAGGCACGGTGAGCGCGGCCACGCTCAGCTTCACGCCGGCGAACTGGAACACGCCGCAGACGGTGACCGTCACCGGCGTCGACGACCCGATCATCGACGGCAACATCGCCTACCAGGTGGACCTGGCCAGCAGCTCCACCGACAACGTGTTCAACGGCCTCACCGGCAGCCGCGCCGTCACCAACGACGACAACGACGTGGCCGCGCTGGTGCTGGGTGCCGTGAGCGGCCACACCACAGAGGCCGGCGGCACGGCCAGCTTCACCGTGCGGCTGGGCGCGCAGCCGGCGCAGAACGTGACGGTCAGCCTGGCCGGCACCGATGCCACCGAGGGCAGCCTGAGCGCCTCGACCCTGAGCTTCACCGCGGCCAACTGGAACACGCCGCAGACGGTCACCGTGACCGGCGTGGACGACTTCATCATCGACGGCGCCATCGCCTACCAGGTGAACCTGTCCAGCAGCTCGACCGATGGCAACTTCAACGGCCTGACCGGCAGCCGCGCGCTCACCAACGACGATAACGACGTGGCCGCGCTGGTGGTGGGCGCGGTCAGCGGCCCCACCAGCGAAACCGGCCTCGCGGCCCAGTTCACGGTGCGGCTGGCGGCGCAGCCGACGCAGAACGTCACGGTGGCCGTGGCCAGCAACAACCTCGGCGAAGGCACAGTGGGCACCAGCTCGCTGAGCTTCACGCCGGCCAACTGGAACGTCCCGCAGACGATCACCGCCACCGGCGTGGACGACCAGCTCGACGATGGCGACATCGTCTACACCGTGGCGCTCAACGCCAGCTCGGCCGACGCCCACTTCAACGGCCTGGCCAACACGGCGTCGATCACCAACGCCGACGACGACGTCACCGGCCTCGTGCTCGGCCCCGTCACGCGCCACACCAGCGAGGCCGGCGCCAGCGCCAGCTTCACGGTGCGCCTGAGCAGCCAGCCCAACAGCCACGTGACGGTGGACGTGAGCAGCTCCGACACCACCGAGGGCACCGCCGCGCCGACCGCGCTGAGCTTCACGCCCTCGAACTGGTGGGTCCAGCAGCAGGTCACGGTCACCGGCGTCGACGATGTGCTGATCGACGGCGCCATCCCCTACCAGGTGCTGCTGCGCGCCAGCTCGGGCGATGCGCTGTACAACGGCCGCAGCACCACCGCGGCGCTGGTCAACGACGACGACGACATCGCCGGCCTGATCTTCGGCCCGGCCGGCGGCCACACGCGCGAGGACGGCAGCTCGACCCTGTTCACCGTGGCCCTGGCCAACAAGCCCAGCGCTCCGGTGAGCGTGAGCGTCGCCAGCGGCGACGCCAGCGAAGGCGAGGTGCTCACCACCACGCTGAGCTTCACGCCCGACAACTGGAACCAGCCGCAGTGGGTGCAGGTGAAGGGTGTCGACGATCCGGACGACGACGGCGACATCAGCTTCCCGGTGCAGCTGAGCACCACCTCGGCCGATGCGCACTACCAGGGCCTGGGCGCCAGCCGCACGCTGGTGAACGACGATGACGACGGCGCCGGCCTGGTGCTCGGCGCCACCCAGCTCACCACCAGCGAGGCGGGCCAGAGCGCCAGCTTCACGCTGCGCCTGGCCAGCCGGCCCAGCGGCCCGGTGACGGTGACGCTGGACAACGGCAATCCGGCCGAGATCGGCGTGGGCAGCCCCACGATGAGCTTCACGCCGGACAACTGGAACCAGCCGCAGACCGTCACCGTGACCGGCCGCGACGATGTGCTGGACGATGGCGACATCTCGGTGGCACTGGGCCTGACGGCGAGCTCGTCCGATGCCAACTACCAGGGCCGCAGCGCGAGCGTCGCGGTGCTGAACCTCGACGACGACAGCGCCGCGCTGGTGCTGGGTGCACCGGACCGCCACACCAGCGAAGATGGCCAGAGCGCCGGCATCAGCGTGCGCCTGGCCAGCCAGCCGGCCGCGCCGGTGACCGTGTCGGTGGCCAGCCAGGACACGAGCGAAGGCCTGCCGCAGGCCACCAGCCTGGTCTTCACGCCGCAGAACTGGAACCTGCCGCAGACGCTGAGCGTGGTCGGCCAGGACGATGCGCTGATCGATGGCGCCGTGTCCTACGGCGTGAAGCTCGCCGCCAGCTCGGCCGACCCGGCCTACCAGGGCCGCAGCGCCACCGCCTCGCTGGTCAACGACGACAACGACAGCGCCGGCCTGCTGTTCGACGCGCTGCAGCTGCGCACCGGCGAGGACGGCCGCAGCGCCAGCGTCGGCGTGCGCCTGGCCAGTGCCCCGGCGGCGCCGGTGACGTTGGCGGTGCAGGTCGGCAACCCGGCCGAGGGCCGCCTCGCATTGGCCATACTCAGCTTCACGGCGGACAACTGGCAGCAGGCGCAGACCGTCGCCGTGACCGGTGTCGACGACGACCGCATTGACGGCGACATCACCCACGCGCTGAGCTTCAGCGCCAGCTCGGCCGATCCGCAGTACCAGGGCCGCCAGGGCAGCGTGGCGGTGGTCAATGCCGACGACGATCGCGCCGCGCTGGTGCTGCAGACCCAGGGCCTGCGGACCACCGAATCGGGCGGCAGCGCCGGCTTCCAGCTGCGCCTGGCCAGCCGGCCGCAGGCGCCGGTCACCGTCACCGTGGGCAGCGACGCGCCGGCCGAAGGCGCGCCGGCGCCGCTGACGCTGCAGTTCACGCCGGACAACTGGCAGCAGCTGCAGACCGTCACCGTCGCGGGCATCGACGACCCGCTGTTCGACGGCGACCAGGCCTACGCGGTGACGCTGTCTGCCAGCTCGGCCGACGCGCACTACCAGGGCTTGCGCAGCAGCGTGGCGCTGGTCAACGAAGACAACGACAAGCTGGCCGAGAAGCTGCCGCCGAGCTTCGGCTTCCCGATCGACGAGCAGGTCCAGGCCGGCGACACCGCGCGCGTGCTCGACCCGCAGGGCCGGGTCGTCGCCGACCACGTGGTGACGCTGCAGGACATCCTGTCGGGCGAGGTGGTCAAGCTCCCCGCCGCACTGGACGACGGCGTCTACACCTTCGTCAACCAGATCCTCGGGCCCACGGGCGAGCTCAAGAGCGAGGTGCCGATCACCATCACCGTGGTGACCGACCGCGACGGCGTGGCGCCGGCCACCGAGCGCGCCGCCCAGGGCGGCGACGGCAACCACGACGGCCAGGCCGACTGGCAGCAGAACAACGTGACGCAGCTGCCGCTGGCCTCGGTGGCGGCCTTTGCCGCCGGGGCGGCGGCCGCGCCGGCGAGCTTCGGCGTGGTGATGGTCGGCAGTGCCGTCGCCACCGGAACGGGGCCGGTGCAGCTGGACCCCGGCGCACAGCTGCAGGACCTGCTGGTCAGCGCGCCCGGCGCCGCCTGGCCCGGCAGCCTGACGGCCAGCACGCCGCGCTGGAGCTTCGCCGCCGGCGGACAGGCCGGCGCGGCGCTGGCCGATGCCGACCCCGGCACCGAAGGCCTGCAGACCCAGCTGGTGTTCGAGCTGCCGGCGGGTACCCAGGCCAATGCGGTGTTCCTCTACGACGCCAAGAGCGGCCGCTGGGTGGAGATGCCCGTGGCCGCCAAGCTGGTGGCCAACGGTGCCCGCCTGGTCGACACCAACCAGGACGGCACGCCCGACCGGCTGCTGCTGAGCCTCACCGACGGCGGCCCGCTCGACAGCGACGGACTGGCCAACGGCCGCATCAGCAGCGCGCTGCTGCTGGGCCAGCGCAGCGCCGAGCCGGTGTACAGCGTGCTGCTGGCCAGTGGCGACCGCTACCTCAGCACCAGCGCGGCCGAGGCCGCCCGCCTGGCCGCGGGGCCCGACGCCCGCTTCGAAGGCGTGGCCTTCGATTCCCTGCCCGAGGCCGCCGGCGGCCGCCTGGTGCAGGCCTGGCAGCAGCCCTTCACGGTGGACTGGCACTACGGCCGCAGTGCCGAGGACATGCCTTATGCGTGTTACGAACTGGTGCCCGGTGCTGCCGGCTTCAGCGCCGCGCCGGCCAGCCAGGCGGTGGGCGAGGCCTTCCATGCCTACCTGCAGCCGGACACCGGCCGCACCCAGCTGGGCACGCCGGCCATGGCCGCAGGCTGGGGCCTGGCGGCGCAGGGCTACCGGGACCTGGGCCTGCAGTTCAACACCACGCGCGACACCGCCTTCAGCTTCGACCCCGAGGGCTACCTGGTCGCCAACCGCGGCCAGGCCGCGGTGCAGGCGCTGGTGGGCACGCTGGCGGCCCGCTTCGCCACGGTGTCCGATCCCGGCTTCGTCGAGGCGGTGGAGCAGCACTACCTGACGCAGGCGGTGCTGGTCGGCCTGCCGCAGGGCGACGCCGCCGGCGCGGCCGACCTGAACGCGGCCTTCGGCACCCACTTCGGCGGCTGACCCCGGGCCCGCCTGTCCCCTGAATCCGCACGAGGCCTCATCCGATGACTGCATCTTTTCCGACCCTCGCGGCCCTGCTGGCCGCCGCTGCGCTGGCCCTGCCTGCCCGGGCCCAGGCCCCGCGCGGCCCCGAGACCCTGTCGCCCTACTACGGCGGCGTGCACCTGGGCCTGCACAGCCTGGGCAGCTGGCCCGCCACGGTGGACTTCGGTGGCGTGCGAACCGAGGGCCAGGCCGCGCTGAAGGGCAGCCTGCACGGGGGCCTGCTGGTGGGCCGGCGCACCGAGAACGCCCGCTTCGAAGTCGAGTGGCAGCGCGGCCTGCTGCCGGTGCGCGGTGTCACGCTCGGGCCGGTCAGCCAGGGCGCCGATGTTTCGGGCCACTACCAGGCCCTCACCGTCAATGCGCTGCGCACGCTGCCGCTGGCCGAGCGCTGGCTGGGCCTGGTGGGCGTGGGCATCGGCCGCGGCCAGGCCACGCTGCCGCAGGTGTCGCTCAGCAACGGCTGCCCATGTTTTGCAGGCGCAAGCCGCAGCGCCACCGCCTACCAGGCCCGCATCGGCGCGGAGTACCTGGCCCAGGGGCGCTGGCGGCCGCAGGTGTCGCTGTCCTGGCTGCACCTGAGCGGGCCCCAGGCGGCGGGCAAGCCCGCCATCACCTACGGCAGCCGAGGCGTGGTCTCGCTCAATGCCGGGGCGGTGATGCACTTCTGATCACCGCCCCGGCGGTGGTCAATCCCCCAGCGCCGCGCCGCGCGCCAGCAGTTGCGCGTAGCGTGCCGCGTCGAGGTTGGTGCCGCAGACGATCAGCGCCACCTTGCGGCCGTCCAGCCGTGCGCGCAGCGGGCCCATCAGCGCGGCGGTGGCCGCGGCCGCGGCGGGCTCCACCGCCAGCTTCATGTCGCGCGCCAGCCAGTGCAGCGCCTGGCACAAGGCGTCGTCGCTGACCCGCACGATCTGGTCGACGAAGCGGCGGCACAGGCCATGGCTGTAGGCCATGGCATAGGGTGCGCCCAGGCTGTCGGCCACCGTGTCCACGCGCTCCAGCGTGGCCGGCGCGCCTTGCTCGAAGCTGCGCGCCATCGCATCGGCGCCGAAGGGCTCCACGCCATACACCTGGCAGGCCGGGTTCAGCTGCTTCACCGCGGCGGCAATGCCGCCCGCCAGCCCGCCGCCGCCCACTGGCACGATGACCGCCTCGAGCGCGGGCACCTGCTCCATCAGCTCCAGCCCGATGGTGCCGGTGCCCAGCGCGGTGAGCGGCCCGTCGAAGGGGTGGATCATGGTGCGGCCTTCGGTCTCGACCAGCGCCTGCGCGGCGGCGAAGGCCTCGTGCACCGTGTCGTGCAGCAGCAGCTCGGCGCCGGCGGCGCGGCAGGCCTCGATGCGCGCCGGGCTGGCCTGGCGCGGCATCGCCAGCTTGGCGTGGGTGCCGGCGGCACGCGCGGCGTGCGCCACCGAGACCGCATGGTTGCCCGCGCTGGCGGCCACCACGCCGCGTCGCAGCGCGGCGGCGTCCAGCGCGCCAAGGGCCGTGACGGCGCCGCGCAGCTTGAAGCTGCCGGTGTGCTGGAACAGCTCGAGCTTGAGCCACACCTCGGTGGCGGGCGCGAGCCGCTGCTCGACGATGCCGGTGCGCCACTGCCACACGGGGGTGTGCAGCACGCGGCCACGCAGCCGTTGCGCATTGGCGCGCAAGGCGGCAAGGGATGGATGGGCGGAAGGGGCGTTGGTGGACGCGGGCGCGTCCTGGTCACAGGCTTGCATGGGGCGGGCTTTCGCTGGATCGGTTCACACGCGCGGCGCCGGGCATGGCGCCGCAGGGGGAAGGCGATTCGGATCGCTGGGCACCGGCGCGACGCGCCGCAGCTCAACGACCCCAGCGAATTCGAATCAAGCCCGCAATGAGGCCCTGCGCGGCCACGGCGGCACGCACTGCAGCGAGGCAGCGGGCGCGGGTGGGCAAGGCGGTGGGCATGGGGTGGATGATCGCACAGCCGGCGTCGCGGACGTGGTTCGTTGCCTGCGCTGCGCACACAGCCTGCATCGCATGGCGCGCGGGTGCACGTGAATGCGAACGACGGCAGTCGGCCCAAACCGGACCACCCCCGGAGCGCCTTCGGCGCTTCCCCCTCAAGGGGGCAACACCAGCGGCCCGGCAGAGCCGGTTCCGCGGTGTTCGCTTGGCGTGCGGCCGCTGCACGCGGCGCACGGTGAGTGGCGCGCCAGTGCCTCCTAGGCGTTGGCCCTGGAAACCAAGTCCCGTGAGGCATCGCGACATGGTCGAGCGCGCCGCTGCGCCGCGTGCAGCGGACTCAGCCCCAGCAGAACACCGCGGAACCGGCTTCGCCGGGCCGCTGGTGTTGCCCCCTTGAGGGGGCGCGCGAAGCGCGTAGGGGGTGGTCCGTTTTGGGCCAACACCACCCCTCGGCACACCCGCCCTCAAGGTGTCGTGTATCAGCCAGCCAGCGCCCGTGCGAAATCCGCCTGCAGGTCGGCCAGCGCCTCGATGCCGACCGACAGGCGCACCATGCCGTCGGTCACGCCCATCTCGGCGCGTTTGGCCGCACCCATCTCCCAGAAGATGGTTTGCGCCACCGGAATGGCCAGCGTGCGGGTGTCCGACAGGTGGCTGGACAGGATCACCACCCGCAGCCGGTCCAGCACCGCCAGCACGTCCAGGCCGGGCTGCAGCTCGAAGCTCAGCAAGGCACCGAACTGGCCGCCGAACAGCGCTTGGGCCCGGGCGTGTTGCGGGTGGCTGGCCAGGCCCGGGTAGTGCACCCGCGCCACCTGCGGCTGCTGCTCGAGCCACTGTGCCAGCGCCAGCGCGTTGGCATTGGTGGCGGCCACGCGCAGCGCCAGGGTCTCGGCGCCGGTGGCGATGCGGTGCGCATCCTCCGCGCGCAGCGTGGCGCCCATGTCGCGCAGGCCCTTCTTGCGCACCTGCTGCAGGCCCCAGTTGGCCGCGTCGCCCTTGCGATAGGACTCTGCGATGTTCGGGTAGCGCGCCCAGTCGAACAGCCCGGTGTCGACCACCGCGCCGCCCAGCGCATGGCCGTGGCCGGCGATGCCCTTGGTCAGCGAGTGCACCACCAGCCCGGCCTGCACGCTGCGCGGCTGGAAGAGCGCCGGCGTGGTCATCGTGTTGTCCACCACGTACAGCAGCCCGCGCTCGGCGCACAGGCGGCCGATGGCCGCGAGATCGGCCACCTGGGTGCCGGGGTTGGCGATGGTCTCGGTGAACACCAGGCGCGTGTTCGGCTGCAGCGCGGCGGCCACGGGGGCGGCCTCGGCCGTGTCGACGAAGCTCACCCCGATGCCCAGCCCGGCCAGCGTGTTGAACAGGCTGTGCGTGTTGCCGAACAGGTAGCGGCTGGTGACCACGTGGTCGCCCGCCTTCAGCAGCGTGAGCAGCACCGCCGCGATCGCGGCCATGCCGGTGGAAAACACTGCGCAGCCGCGCGCGCCTTCCATCAGCGTGATCTTGGCTTCCAGTGCGGCGCCGGTGGGGTTGCCCTGGCGCGAGTACACATAACCGGCCTGCGCGCCCTGGAACACCGCCACCAGATCGGCCGTGCGGGCGTAGGCATAGGTGGCGGCCGGGTGCATGGGTTTGTGCACGGCGCCGTGTTCGGGCGTGCTGCGCCGGTCGGCATGCAGCAGGCGGGTGATCAGCGATTCGGGGGGGGTGTTGCGGTCCATGCCCCCGATTGTGGCTTCAGCGCTGGCGCTGGCGCCGCGCGGCCGCCAGCGCCAGCAGCAGCGCGGCCCCCGCCAACGCCGGCGTGGCCGGCTCCGGCACCGGCACCGGCGGCAGCGCGAAGCTCACCGCGCCGGTGCCAGCCTCGCCGTTGCCGAAGTCGTAGCCGAAGCTCGCGCCGAAGGTCCCGGTGGCGGGCAGGAAATTGAACACCGCGGCCAGTGCATCGAGCCCGCCGAAGCTGCCGCCCGAGCGCACCGCGTCGCCGTACACCAGGTCGCTGAACTGGTAGTGCTGGCCGGCGAAGTGGAAGTCGAATCCCACCAGTGCGGAGGCCTCGGCGCCACCGAAGCCGGGGCCCCAGGCCTGGTCGTCGAAGCGGGCCTGGCCGCTGAACACCTGGCCCAGCAGGCTGCCCTGGCTGTCGATCGTGACCTGGAAACTCACGCTGACCACGGCGGCCTGCGCGCCGGCGCCCAGCGCCAGCGCGGTGGCCAGGCCCAGGGTGGTGATGCATCGGTTCATGGAAGGCTCCTCGGAGTGCTTGTCGTGATGGATCGGGGGGTCGTGTTCACAGGCCGCCGGGCACGGGGTCCAGCAGTTCGGCCGCGCTGGTGCCGGTGTAGCCCACCAGCTCCACCAGCACGCGCGCGGCCCCGGGGCCGGCGCTGCCGTCGGCATCGAAGGTGACGTAGGCGCGGCCGCTGCCGGGCGTGAGGCCCAGGTAGCCGTCGCTCACCGGCTTGCTGCCCGCGTAGCCCACGCTGGTGAGAAGCGCGCTGATCGTCAGGTGGTCGATGCCGCGCTCGAAGTCGGTGATCAGGTCGCCGGCGTCGAGCAGGCTGCTGTAGACGAAGTGGTCGGCACCGGCGCCGCCGGTGAGCGTGTCGCGCCCCGCGCCACCGGTGAGCGTGTCGTTGGCGGTGGTGCCGGTGAGCGTGTCGCGGCCGCTGCCGCCGGTGACCAGCTGGCCCAGCGGGATGGTGAAGCTCGCCACGCTGGGGTCGTGGTCGCTCATCTGGGTGGCGAACTCGGAGTTGATGTGCACCACGTCGAAGCCCTGCAGCCGGCCCGAGAGCCGGTCGCTGGCCAGGATGTGGTCCAGCGTCTGCGCATTGCCCTGGTAGTTGTAGCTGTAGCGCTCGTTGGCGGGCAGGGTCTCGATCAGCGCATCGAGCCCGGTGGCCTTCAGCCGCGCGACGGGGGTGGAGAACTCGAAGTCGTTCAGGTCGCCCGCGACGATGATGTTGGCATGCGGGTTGGCCGCCAGCAGCGCATCCACGTGGTCGGCCACCGCATCGGCCTGTTGCAGGCGGATGGCCTCGCTGGTGAGCACCGGCGGCTGCGTCACGCCGAACAGCGGCTGGTCGCCGCCCTTGGAGCTGAAGTGGTTGCCGATCACGGTGAGCTGCTCACCATGGAACGTGAAGGTGCCCACCAGCGGCTTGCGGCTGTTGGCGAAGGCGGGGCCGTCCAGCGTGGCCAGCGAGCCTTCGACGAATCCCACCGTCGCCGGGTTGTAGAGGAACACCACGCGGATGTTGCCGCCGGGCTCGCCGCCCGAGCTGTCGGGCGCCGGGTCGATCTGCCGGTACTGGTAGACCGGCGCGCCGGGAATGGCGGCGATGGCGTCGATCAGCATCTGCAGCGTGACGCTGGCCGAGACCACGCTGTCGTTGACGGCGCCGTTGTTGTCCTGCACCTCCTCCAGCGTCAGGATGTCGGGTGCCTTCAGGTTGGTGACGATGGCCTGGGCCAGCGCGGCGAACTTGGCCGCGCTGTCGCCGGGGTCGAGGTTCTCGACGTTGAAATTACCCACCCGCAGCTGGCTGGCGCCGGGCGCGAGGCCGGTCACTTCAGGCGTCAGCGGCGAGGCGGTCACGACGGTCGGCTCGGTGGGGAGCTGCACCTCGTAGTTGCCGAACTCGTAGTTGACGACGCCGCGCACCGTGCCCAGCCGCGCGCCCACGTCGACCAGCGGCATCGGCGTGGCGTTGTTCAGGTCGTCGAGCAGGATGCGTTCGGGGTTGTAGTCGGTGGCGGTGATCAGGCTGCCGCCGCGCACGGTGGTGCTGGTGGCGCCGCTGCCGTTGTCGGCCAGCACCCAGATGCCCTGCGAGGTGCCATTGGCGATGGTGGGCGACGTGGCCACCGCGTTGTTCACCTGCACCCACATGCCTTCGAGGCTTTCGAAGAAGTCGATGCCCTCGTGCACGGGGTCGAAGTCGCCGCTCGCCTCCACATTGCCGGGGGTCGTGAAGTCGTCGTTGATCACCTGCGTGGGCAGCACCCGGTCCTGGCCCAGCACCACGGGCGTGATGGTGGTGCTGGGCGCGTCGGTCCAGGCGCTGACGCTGAGCGCCCGCACGCCGGCGTTGTTCGAGATCTCGGTCACCGTGAGGTTGTCTGCCTCGTTGCCGGGGCGGAACTCCGACACCGTGCCGCTGACCTTCACCGCCTCGCCCACCGTGCGCGCGGCGCGGATCGGCGAGTTGGTGCCGGTGAAGACGAAGATCGCGTCCGAGGTGGCCAGGTTGCCATCGGGCTGCGGGTCCTGGATGTAGAAGCCGTTGGACGCGATGGCGGTCACGATGCCCGGCACGTCCTGCACCGCCGCGGTGGCGCTGGCCGAGGCCAGCAGCGGCGAGATGTGGCCCGCGCCCTGGATGTCGGCAATGCGCAGCGGCACCGTGATGGCGAACACCGCCACCGTGCCGCTGGCCTCGTTGGCGGTGATCAGCAGCGGCGCGCCGGTGGGGCTGCTGGCCGCGGGCACGAACAGCAGGCCTTCGGGGGCCACGTCTTCCGGCAGGTTGATGTACTGCACGAAGCTCGGCGCCGCGGGGTTGCTGACGTCGAACACGATCACGTCGCCCACGCGCTCCAGGCCGATGAAGGCATAGGTGTGGCCGCCCACCACGCCGATGGCCAGGCCTTCGGGTTCGGGGCCCTTGTTGTCGCTGCGGGTGTCGAAGCTGGTGGCGCTGCCGTCGGAATTGAACAGTGGCGGCACCCGCGTGGCGGTGATCCGCTCGAGCTGGTCGCCGCTGTCGAACACGCGCTGGCCGCTGCTGCTCCAGATGGTGAACGAGCGGCCGCCGAAGGCCTGGATCTGGTCGATGTCACCGTCGTTGTCGAGGTCGCCGCCGGCGTTGCTGACCTGCAGCCGGCCGAGCTGGGTGTTGCCCTTGAGCGCGGCCTCGTCCGGGAACGCCGTGTTGTCGAGGTCGTAGCTGCCGGCGGAGACGCGCACTTCCTCGCTGTAGCCGGTGTAGCTGCGTGAATCGCCTTCGTTGGCGGTGATGAAGTAGGTCTGGCCACCCACCGTGAACTGGGTGATGGCATCGGGCTGCAGCAGGCCCACCACCGGCCAGTTGCGGATGTTGATCGTGCCCAGCGTGCCGTCCAGGTCGCGGTCGCTCGCGTCCAGGCCGTGGCCGGGCTGGCTGAAGTCCTGCACGCCCAGCGGCAGCACCTGCAGCACGGTGGCGCTGGCGATGTCCACCAGCGCGATCGCGTTGTTCTCCTGCAGCGTGACGAGCGCGCTCGCGCCATCGGGCGTGATGGTGATGTATTCGGGCTCCAGGTCCTGCGCCACCGTGGCGCCGGGGCCGTAGATGCGCACGCCGGCGGCCTGCAGCGCCGCGGCCTGGGCGTTGAAGGCGCCGAAGCCGGCCGTCTGCACTGTGGCGGCGGCGGCGCCCGCGCTCAGGTTGATGATGCTCACCGAGCCTTCCGGGTCCACCGAGCTGGCCTGGCCGTAGCTGTTGGGCTCGCCTTCGTTGGCCACCAGCAGCCGCAGCCCGTCGGGCGAGAAGGCCAGCATGTCGGGCAGGTGGCCCACGGTGAGGCTGGTGATCACGCTGCCGTCGGCCGCGTTGAACAGGGTCACGCGGCCGGCGCCGTGGGCGCCGGTGGCCACGTCCGTCACGTCATAGGCCACCGCGAGCAGGCCGCCGTGCACCGCGGCGCTGGTGGGCGCGGCGCTGGTGCCGGCCTCGGGCGTGAAGCCCGGCGCCAGCGTGCCCAGCGCGGCGAGGGCGCCGTTGGCGCCGAGGCCGTAGATGTCCACCGTGGGGCCGGCCACCACGTAGAGCCGCTGGCTCGCCGCATCGAAGGCCGGGATCTCGGCGCCGTGAGCGCTGGTGGCGCCGCCCAGCTTGGTGAGGAAGCTGCGCGCGTGGTCGGTGATCACCACGTCCTGGCTGCTGCTGCTGCCCGGCACGAGACCGGCCGAGGCCGAGGCGATGGACAGCGTGGCGGTCTCGGTGGGCTCGGGCGTGGCGTCGTCGCTGACGATGAAGCTCACCGAGCCGCTGGTCTGGCCCGCCGGGATGGTGATGGTGGCGTTGCTCAGCAGGTAGTCGGCGGCGCTGATGCCGCTGCCCGAGACCGCGAGCGTGACCGTCTGCGCGCCGCTCACCGCGGCCGAGGCGGTGGCGGTCACGGTGATCACGGTGGCGCCGGCTTCGCTGGCCGCATGGCTGCTGACCGACAGGTTCACCAGCGGCAGCCCGCCGCCGCCCGTGGTGGTGGTGGTGATCGAGAGATCGTCGATGGCCAGCCCGTCGTCGGCCCCGGAGGCGTTGAAGTCGGTCCAGCGGAACCAGATCGTGGCGCCGGGCGCCAGGTTCAGGGTGTCGATGCTGCCGCTCACCAGGCTGCGGTTGAGTGCGGCGTTGCCGTTCAGCGCGCCGGTGCTGCCGGTGGTGGTGGGGGCCACGAAGTCCAGCGCGTTCACATCCACCCAGGTGCCGGTGCTCAGCGAGCTGGCGTTCAGGCTGTACTGGAAGTCCAGGCGATCGGTGCGCGCCAGGGTCCCCACCCGCCACTGCTCGCCGGTGTAGCTGAGCGCAATCGCCGTGATCGTGGCGCCGGTGTCGTTGCTGAGCTGCGCACCGAGGATGGGCGTCAGGCTGCCCGAGAGCAGGCCGCCGAGTGCGCGCTCGGTGCTGCCGCTGGCGCCAAAGCTGTAGGTGTCGCCGGCATTGCCGCTGCCGGTGCCGGCGGTGTACAGCGTGTTGGCATTGGTGCCGGTCTCGGCGAAGAACCAGCCATCAGGCAGCACCGAGCCCGTGCCGCTGCTGGCCAGGGTGTCGAAGTTCTGGGTGTAGGTCGAGCCATTCAGGAGACTGATCACGGTGTGTCCTCGCGGGGGGTGGCACGGGCGCGGTTGCGCGGGCAATCCGCCATCACATCGAATGTCGATGACGGCCCGGTGACTAGCAAGTTCCGAGGCACCCCGCAGCGAGGGGCTTGACGGCGGCGATTCAGTCGCGTTGCTTCAATCCGTAGCGGCTGAACTTGTCCACCACGCGCGAGATCTCGTCGTCTTCCAGCAGCACAGGCCCTCCGAGCTGCAGGGTCATCACGTACTGCTGGGCCAGGGTTTCCACCTCCCTGGCGAGCCACATCGCGCGGGCCAAGTCGCGCTCGAAGGCCAGCAGCCCGTGGTTGGCCAGCAGGCAGGCCTTGCGGCCCTCGAGCGCGTCCACCGCGGCGGCCGAGAGCTCGGCGCTGCCATAGGTGTGGTACGGCGCGCAGCGGATCGACGAGCCGCCCGCGGCGGCGATCATGTAGTGCAGCGCCGGGATCGCCATGCGGCGGATCGCCAGCACCGTGGCATAGGTGGGGTGGCCGTGCACCACCGCACCGGCCTCGGGCCGGGCCTGGTACACGGCCTGGTGCATGCGCCATTCGGACGACGGGTCCAGCACGTGCTGCCACTGCCCGTCGTCGCCGACGAACACCATGTCCTCGGGCTGCAGCGTGTCGTAGTCCATGCCGCTGGGCGTGATCAGCATGCCGCCGGGCACGCGGATGCTCAGGTTGCCCGAGCTGCCGGTGGCCAGGCCCAGCGGGACCAGGCGCCTCGCATGGTGCACGAGCTGGGCGCGGTGGGTGGGGTGGTCGGAAGTCATCGCGGGTGTCTTCTGCGGGCGGCGTGGCCGGGTGTCGCGCAGTATCTCTCCCTAGGCTGAAGCCGTCGGCTTACAGCTTGTTGCCTGGCCGCACCTTTTGCGCGTCATCAGCCGTGCGACAGTCCCGCGCCGTCGCACAACGAGGACTCACCATGCCGCAACTGAGCGGGCCGATCTGGATCGCGCGTTTTCCCACCAGCACCGATGTGTCCGACCTGTCGCCCACGTTCGCCTTGTCGGTGGCCGAATTCCTGCAGGCACTGCGGGCGGCCGGCGCCGGGGTGTCCATCGCGGCCACCTTGCGCCCGCCCGAGCGGGCCTACCTGATGCACCACGCCTGGCGCATCGGCCGCGAGCAGGCGGATGCGGCCAC
Source organism: Burkholderiales bacterium (assembly GCA_016213205.1). Classification (GTDB taxonomy): domain Bacteria; phylum Pseudomonadota; class Gammaproteobacteria; order Burkholderiales; family Burkholderiaceae_C; genus Pseudaquabacterium. The sequence goes on along the minus strand of JACRAZ010000035.1, from coordinate 112,236 downwards.
CGTGCCGGCGATGGCCGGGGTCGACATCGACTGGGTGCACCGCGACCGCCAGGGCCGCCCCAACGCCACCGCGTCGCGCGCGGCAGCGCTGGGCATGGTGGGGCAGTACGGTATCGTCTTCCGCCCTGCGCTGACATCGCGCCACACCGAAGGCCGCGCCATCGACATGACGATCTCGAACTTTCTCGGTCGCACCGTGCGCGATGCCGAGGGCGACGAGGTTCGCCTGCGCACCGCCGCCGACCTGCACAGCGTGGGCGCAAGCTACGGCGTGCACAAGCTGGCGAGCGACCCACCGCACTGGTCCGACGATGGCCATTGATCACCGCGGCGCACAGCCCGCACGTGCGGCGGTGGCCACCACCCTGCTGGCGTGCGCCGCCGCCATCGCCCATGCAGGCGGCGGCGCCACGGCCGGTGGCAGCGGCCCGGTGCTGGCGCTGGCCGACCTGCGCGTGGTGGGCGCTGCCGCCGCAGCCTACCCCGGCGTGGCCTACCCGTTTGCGCCGGGCCGGCTGGTGCTGGGCCAGCGCCTGCACTGGGTGCCGCTGGCGCCGGCGGACGCCCCTGCCGCAAGCCGTGCCCGCTGCTGCCTGCAGCTGGGCGCGGCGCGCGGCGCGGTGCCGGCGGGCGCCCTGTCGCTGGGCGCGGCCGGTCCGTCTGCACCGATGGCCGGGCGCAGCGCACGCGCCCGGCCGGCCCCCACGATGCCGGTGATCGCGCTCGCCTTCACGGGTGCCGGGGCCACGGTCTCGAACCTGTCGGCCCAGGGGCTCACGCTGCGCTGGGCCGGCCTGCCGGGCGCGGTGCAGGTGGCGCACTGCACCAGCGGCGAAGGCCTGCACGTGCGCCTGAGCGGCTGGCCGTCGCCGGGCGCCGTGCAGCAGCTGTACCTGCCGCTGGGCATGGATGTGGAGCCCAGTTGCCCGCCGGACATGCTGGTGCCCCCCGCGGCGGCCTCGGCGCCGCGCTGACACGTGGCGGCCTCGGCGCTGCGCTGACACGTGGCGGCCTCGGCGCTGCGCTGAACCCCGGCGCTACCCGAAGCTGGGCCAGGCGCGAGGCCCGGCGCCTCAGCGCCCCAGCACCTTGGCCACCGGCGCTGGCCGCAGCCGGTACGCATCGGGCATGCCCGAGCCCAGCAGCGGGCGCAGGTAGAGCCGGAACGCATCGGTCACGTCGGTGCCGCTGGGGCTGATGAAGGCGTCGTCCATCACGCGGGTCTTGCCGGCCACGTCCTCCAGCGGCACCAGCTCATAGTCCACCGAGTAGAAGCCGGTGCGCTTGATGGCCACCGAGCCATTGCGTTCGCCCCACATCGCGAACTGCACCGCCTTTTCGCCGACCTCACGTGCTTCGCGCTGGTCCACGTCGCTCACGCAGCCGACGAAGCTGCGCTGCAGGTAACCCAGCGTGTCGCCGCGCACGCGCTTGATGCCCAGCCTGGCCTTGATCTCCTCGCACAGCAGGTCGGCCAGCGCGCCCGAGCCCGAGAGCTGCACGTTGCCGTGCGCATCGTGCTCCAGGTCTTTGGCGAGCTGGGCCGCGATGGGCTGGCCGCTGGCATCGTGGATGCCCTCGGACACCGCGATCACGCAGCGCCCATGGCGCTCATGCATGAGCTTCACGTCGGCGAGGAACCGGTCGAGCTCGAAGGTGCGCTCGGGCAGGTAGATCAGGTGCGGGCCGTCGTCCGGGAACTTCTTGCCCAGCGCCGAGGCGGCGGTGAGAAAGCCCGCGTGGCGGCCCATCACCACCGCGAGGTACACGCCGGGCAGTGCCGCGTTGTCCAGGTTGGCGCCGGCAAAGGCCTGGGCCACGAAACGCGCCGCCGAGGGGAAGCCCGGCGTGTGGTCGTTGGCCACCAGGTCGTTGTCGATCGTCTTGGGGATGTGGATGCAGCGCAGCGGGTAGCTGGCCTTCGCGGCCTCCTCGGCCACGATGCGCACGGTGTCCGACGAATCGTTGCCGCCGATGTAGAAGAAGTGCCCGATGCCGTGCGCCTGCAGCACGGTGAAGATTTCGTGGCAGTACTTCAGGTCGGGCTTGTCGCGCGTGGAGCCCAGCGCCGAGGCGGGCGTGCCGGCCACCAGCTCCAGGTTGTGGCTGGTTTCCTGGGTCAGGTCGACGAAGTCCTCGTTGACGATGCCGCGCACGCCGTGGCGCGCGCCGTAGACGCGCTCGATGCCCCTGTGGCGCCGCGCTTCCAGCACCACGCCCACGAGCGACTGGTTGATCACCGCGGTGGGGCCGCCGCCCTGGGCGACGAGGATCTTGCCGGGGGTCGTGCTCATACGGGTTCCTCCTCCGGCGCCGGCATGGCGCCGCACAAGGCCATAGCGTAGCGCGCCGGCCTTGCGGTGAATCGGCGCCGCGCGGTGGCTTCTGGTGCATCATCGTGCCTGGGTATTCCGCACCCGCGCGGTGCACTGATGCGCAAACAACAACGATGGGCCTGATCCGGCGCGCTGGCCTGGGTGTGCTGCTTGCATGGGCACTGGCCGTGTCGGCATGGGCGCAGGGCAGCCCCGGCCCGCTGCGCCTGCGTGTCGTCGGTGGCCTGGCCGGTCTCAACCAGTACACCCGGCACGAGCAGCCGTTCTGGTCCACCGAGCTGGCGCGCCTGTCGGACGGCAAGGTCAGCGCCGAGATCCTGCCCTTCGACCAGGCCGGCGTGCGCGGCCAGGACATGCTGCAGCTGATGAAGCTGGGCGTGCTGCCCTTCGGCACCGCGCTGCTGAGCCTGAGCGCCGGCACCGAGCCGCTGCTGGCCGCCCCCGACCTGGCGGGCCTGAACCCGGACATGGCCACGCTGCGGCGCAACGTGGCGCTGTTCCGGCCGCAGATCGCCCGCACGCTGCGCGAGCGGCACGGCATCGAGCTGCTGGCCGTGTACACCTACCCGGCCCAGGTGCTGTACTGCAAGAAGGCGTTCGACGGCCTGGGGGGCCTGGCCGGCCGGCGCATCCGCGTGGCCAGCCCGTCGCAGGCCGACTGGGTGGAGGCACTGGGCGCCACGCCGGTGAGCGTGGGCTTCGCCGGCATCATCGACAACCTGCGCGCGGGCAACACCGATTGCGCGATCACCGGCACCATGTCCGGCAACACCATCGGCCTGCACGAGCACACCAGCCACCTGCACCCGATGGCGGTGAGCTGGGGCCTGGCCGTCTTCGGCGCGAACCGCGGCCACTGGGAGGCGTTGCCCGAGGCGCTGCGCGTGCTGCTGCTGCGCGAGCTGCCCAAGCTGGAGCAGGCGATCTGGGCCGAATCCGAGCGCGAGACGGGCGAAGGCCTGGCCTGCAACACCGGGGCGGCCGGCTGCGCCGGCGGGCGGCCCGGCCGCATGGTGCCACTGCGCAGCACGGCCGATGACGAGCAGCGCCGCCGGCAGATCTTCAGCACCACGGTGCTGCCGCGCTGGGTGCAGCGCTGCGGCCCGGCCTGCGCCGAGGTGTGGAACCGCAGCCTCGGGCCGGCCACCGGCCAGCTGGCGGTGGCGCGATGAGCCGGGCGGTGCCGTGAGGCGGTTTCGCCGCACGCTCGTGGCCGGCACCGCGGTGCTGGTGGCGGCCGTGGCCGCGGCGGCGGCGGCATTGATCCTGTTCCAGCGCCTGGACGCGCTGGCCGCCGGCGAGGCGCGCATGCTGCACCTGGCCGGTGCGGCCGAAGCCGCGGTGAACCGCAGCTTCGTGGCCTCCGACGTGCTGCTGGCCGGCCTGGGCGAGACGCTGGACGACGCGCGCCGGCCCGACGACACGCTGGACCTGGGCAGCATCGAACGCCACCTGGTGCGCTTGAACCACCAGGTGCTGGGCGTGCGCGACCTGGCGCTGCTGGACGCGGACGGCTTCGTGCTCGCCGCCGCCGAACCCTCTAGCCGCCGCCTGGGCGTGAGGCTGCCAGCGGGTTTCGTCGCGCAGGTGCTGGCGCAGCCGGCGCCGTCGCTGGCGATCAGCGCCCCCCAGGTCAACTTCGCCCACGCCGAGCGCTCGCTGTACTTTGCCCGGCCGGTGCTGCTGGCCGGCAGCCAGCGCGGCCTGGTGGTGGCCGAGGTGCCGCTGGCGCTGATCGAATCCATGCTGGCGCAATCGCAGGACATGCCGGGCCTGGCCATCACGCTCGAGCGTGACGACGGCCAGCTGCTGGCCAGCCACCCGCCCAGCGAGGCCTTGATCGGCCGCATCCTGCCGGTGCCGCTGCCGGCCGCCTCGGCCACCGGACGGGCGCTGCACGGCGCGTCGCGCCTGGAGGACACGCCGGCCATCCTGGTGGCGCGCCCGGGCATCTACCGCAGCGTGCGCATCGTGGCGAGCCTGCCGATCGCGCGTGCGCTGGAGGGCTGGCCCCGCATCAGCATGGTGATCTGCGCGGTGGCCGCGGTGTTCATCACCATGGTGCTGGGCACGGCCCGCTTCGCGCTCTGGCACGTGGGGCGCCTGAACCGCACGCGCGGCGAGCTCGCGCGCTCGAAGACCACGCTCGAGCAGGCGCTGGCCGCCATGCACGACGGTTTCCTGCTGCTGGATGCCAACGACCAGGTGGTGGCCTGGAACCAGCGCTACATCGAGCTGTTCCCGTGGCTGGCCCCGGTGATGGCCACCGGGGTCAGCGCCCGCGCGCTGGCCGAGCGGGCCGCCGACGCGCTGATGGCCGACGCCAGCCCCGAGGCGCGGGCGGCCTGGGTCGACCGCCGGCTCTCGAAGGCGCGGCTGGGCAGCGGCATCCACGCACAGGCGCTGCCCGATGGCCGCATCGTGCACACCATCGAGCGGCGCACGCCCGACGGTGGCATCGTCAGCGTGTTCCGCGACATCACCGCCGCCGAGCGCGAGCTGGCGCAGGTGAAACACGCCGCCGAGGCCGCCAGCCAGGCCAAGTCGCGTTTCCTCGCGGCCATGAGCCACGAGATCCGCACCCCGCTGAACGCGGTGCTGGGCATGAACGGGCTGCTGCTGGCCAGCGCGCTGAACCCCGAGCAGCGGCGTTATGCCGAGCTCATCCGCAGCTCGGGCCAGAGCCTGCTGGCCATCATCAACGACATCCTGGACCTGTCGAAGATCGAGGCCGGCCGCATGCAGCTGGAGATCGTGGATTTCCCGCTGCGCGACACCATCGAGGACGTGATCGCGCTGCTGCAGGTGCGTGCGCAGGCCAAGGGCCTGGCGCTCGGGCTGCAGCTCGCGCCCGATCTGCCGCGCCAGGTGCGGGGCGACCCGAGCCGCCTGCGCCAGGTGCTGTTCAACCTGGTGGGCAATGGCCTGAAGTTCACCGAGGCCGGCCGGGTGGACGTGGAGGTTCGCCATGCGCCGGCCGGCCCGCACGAGCACGTGCTGCGCATCGAGGTCAGCGACACCGGCATCGGCATCCCGCCCGAGGTGCTGCCCAAGCTGTTCGAGCGCTTCAGCCAGGCCGACAGCTCCACCGCGCGCCGCTATGGCGGCACCGGCCTGGGGCTGGCGATCTGCCGCGAGATCGTCGAGCTGATGCACGGCCGCATCGAGGTGCACAGCCAGGCCGGCGCGGGCAGCCGCTTCAGCGTGACCTTGCGCCTGGGTGTGGCCGAGCAGGTGTTGCCCACCGCCCCGGCGCCGCTGGCCGAGGCGCTGCCGCCCCCGGCGGCGCGGCCGCTGCGCATCCTGGTGGCCGAGGACAACGGCGTGAACCAGATCCTGATCAAGGCCATGCTCGACCAGCAGGGCCACTTCAGCGACATCGTGGCCGACGGCATCGAGGCGCTGCGCCAGGTGCAGGCCGCGCACTACGACCTGGTGCTGATGGACATCCAGATGCCCGAGATGGACGGCCAGGCCGCGGCCCAGGCCATCCGCGCGCTGCCCGGCCCGGTGGGCCGGCTGCCCATCATCGCGATGACGGCCAACGCCATGCCCGAGGAACGCGAGGCCTACCTCGCCGTGGGCATGAACGACCACGTGACCAAGCCGATCAACCCGCGCCTGCTGGCCGAGGCGATCGCGCGCGCCGCGGCGGGGCAGGAAGCCACGGCCTGATTCAGCCGAACAGGCCCGGCGCCTCCTCCGGGCCTGCCTCGTCCGCATAGAAGCAGGCCGGGCACACCGCGCGGTAGCGCTCGTTGCCGCCGATCACCACCTGTTCGCCCTCGCGCACGCGGCGGCCCTCGGCGTCGATGCGCAGGTTCATCGTCGCCTTGCGCGCGCAGGCGCAGATCGATTTCATCTCCTCCACGTCGTCGGCCAGCGTCAGCAGTGCGGCGGCGCCGGGAAAGGCATCGCCGCGGAAATCGCTGCGCAGGCCCCAGCAGATCACCGGCAGCTGGTCGGTGTGCGTCATGCGGTGCAGCTGGCGCACCTGCTCGGGCGTGAGGAACTGCGCCTCGTCGATCAGCACGCAGGCCACCGGCCCCAGGTGGGCGGCGCTGAACACCGTGTCAGGGCCGAAGGTGTCGGCGCTGCGCTGCAGGCCCAGGCGCGAGCCGATGATGCCGCTGCCGGCGCGGTCGTCGTGCGCGGCGGTGAACAGCCGCACCCGCATGCCGCGCTCCTCGTAGTTGTGCGCCACCTGCAGCAAGGCGGTGGACTTGCCGGCGTTCATCGCGGCGTAGCGGAAATAGAGCTTGCTCATCGGGTGGCCTTCGCGCTGATCGCGCGGCGCAGCGGGCGGCGAGTGTAGCGGCCAGGCCCGGCCCAGGGATAACCCGCGTGCGTCATGCGCGCCGTGCATGGCGTGCCCTGCTATTGGCATTGGTCGTGCTTGAGGGTGCTCGCTACAGTGCGCCACCCAGGGGCCCGGCCGGCACGGGCGGGGCTCGGGGCGTCGCGCTGCCACCGATTCCCGGCAGCGGAGTCTGGCGTTACCCTAGCGCTCACGCGCCGGGCCTGCACAAGAGGCCATGGCCGCCGTCCGAAGTTCACCCGTCCCAGACGACGACACACCACAGGAGATCGCATGAAGAAGTCACTGTTTGTCCTGGCCGCCTTTGCCGCGGCCGCCGGCGCCACCCATGCCGAGGACACGCTGAAGAAGATCAAGGACTCGGGCAGCATCACGCTGGGTGTGCGCGAATCGTCCGGCGCGCTGGCCTACACGCTGGGCGACGGCAAGTACGTGGGCTTCCACACCGAGATGGCGCAGCGCATCGCGGCCGACCTGCAGAAGCAGCTCGGCCTGGCCAAGCTGGACGTGAAGTACCAGCCCGTGACCTCGCAGAACCGCATCCCGCTGGTGCAGAACGGCACCGTGGACCTGGAGTGCGGCTCCACCACCAACAACGCCACCCGCCAGAAGGACGTGTCCTTCGCGGTGACCACCTACGTGGAAGAAGTGCGCATCGCGGTGAAGGCCAATTCGGGCATCAACAACATCAGCCAGCTCAACGGCAAGACGGTGGCCACCACCACCGGCACCACCTCGGTGCAGACGCTGCGCAAGCACGAGCGCGCCACCGGCGTGGACTTCAAGGAAGTGTTCGGCAAGGACCACGCCGACAGCTTCCTGCTGCTCGAATCGGGCCGCGCCGATGCCTTCGTGATGGACGGGCAGATCCTGGCCGGCAACATCTCCAAGAGCAAGAACCCGGCGGACTTCAAGATCGTCGGCGACGTGCTCTCGGTGGAGCCCATTGCCTGCATGCTGCGCAAGGACGACCCGGCCTTCAAGAAGGCGGTGGACGACAGCATCAAGGGCCAGATCAAGAGCGGCGAGCTGGCCAAGCTGTACGACAAGTGGTTCATGCAGTCGATCCCGCCCACCAACACCAAGGTGGGCCTGCCCTTGTCGGACGCCACCAAGGCCGCCTGGGCGAACCCGAACGACAAGCCGATGGAAGACTACGCCAAGAAGTGAGCGTGGGGGCGCGCCGGCCCTGCGCCGGCGCGCCCGCTGATACCCGGACCCGCACTGGCCCGCGCGCCAGAACCCACCGGAGACTGGCTTGAGCACATGGGACTGGCAGGTGTTCTGCAAGGACACCGCAACGGGCGACATCCTGCCCAGCTGCTTTGCCGCTGGCGGCAAGGAGCTCACCTACCTGCAGTGGATGCTGCACGCCTGGGGCTGGACCCTCAGCGTGGCGCTGATGGCGCTGCTGGTGGCGCTGGTGGTGGGCTCGGTGATGGGCATCTTCCGCACCACGCCCAGGCGCTGGCTGGTGGCGCTGGGTGAAACCTGGACCGAGGTGTTCCGCAACATCCCGCTCATCGTCCAGATCTTCCTCTGGTACCACGTGCTGCCCGCGCTGTTCACGCCGCTGCGCGGGCTGCCCAGCTACATCCTGGTGGTGTTTGCGCTGGGCTGCTTCACCTCGGCCCGCATTTCCGAGCAGGTGAAGGCCGGCATCCTGACGCTGCCGCGCGGCCAGCGCTACGCCGGCCTGGCGCTGGGCCTCACGCTGCCGCAGACCTACCGCTTCGTGCTGCTGCCGATGGCGTTTCGCATCGTCATCCCGCCGATGACGAGTGAGTCGATGAACATCATCAAGAACTCCTCGGTGGCGTTCGCGGTCAGCATCACCGAGCTCACCTTCTTCGCCATGCAGTCGGCCGAAGAGACCTCGCGGCCCATCATGATGTACAGCGCGGCCACGCTGCTGTACTTCATCTCGGCCTTCGCGATCAACCGCATCGCCAAGTTCATCGAGCAGCGGGTGCAGGTGCCCGGCATGATCGGGAGCAAGTGATGACAACACTTGACTTCGCTTTCCTGAACTGGGGCGTCATCAGCAGCTTCATCGCCAAGGGCTTCATCTTCTCGGTGCAGCTCACGGTGGTGGCCATGCTGGGCGGCATTGCGCTGGGCACCGCGCTGGCGCTGATGCGCCTGTCCGGCAAGCCCTGGCTGGTGCAGCCGGCCGCGGGCTACGTGAACCTGATGCGCAGCGTGCCGCTGGTGATGGTGATCCTGTGGTTCTTCCTGCTGATCCCGCTGATCATCGGCCGCTCGATCGGCGCCGAGCTCTCGGCCATCATCACCTTCACGCTGTTCGAGGCCGCGTACTACTCCGAGATCATGCGTGCCGGCATCCAAAGCGTGCCCAAGGGCCAGGTGTACGCAGGCTACGCGGTGGGCATGACCTACAGCCAGACGATGCAGCTGATCGTGCTGCCGCAGGCCTTCCGCAACATGCTGCCGGTGCTGCTGACGCAGACCATCATCCTGTTCCAGGACACCTCGCTGGTGTATGCCATCGGCGCCTACGACCTGCTCAAGGGCTTCGAGGTGGCCGGCAAGAACTTCAACCGGCCGGTGGAAACCTACCTCGTGGCCGCCGTCCTGTACTTCGTCATCTGCTTCAGCCTTTCGATGCTCGTGCGCCGGCTGCAGAAGAAGATCCAGATCATCCGCTGAGGGAGCCCGCCATGAGCAACATGATCGACATCCAGAACGTGAGCAAGTGGTACGGCAGCTTCCAGGTGCTGACCGACTGCACCACCAGCATCCGCAAGGGCGAGGTGGTGGTGGTGTGCGGCCCCTCGGGCTCGGGCAAGAGCACGCTGATCAAGACCGTGAACGCGCTGGAGCCCATCCAGAAGGGCGACATCGTCGTCGACGGCATCTCGATCTCCGACCCCAAGACCAACCTGCCCAAGCTGCGCAGCCGCGTGGGCATGGTGTTCCAGCACTTCGAGCTGTTCCCGCACCTCTCGGTCACCGAGAACCTCACGCTCGCGCAGATCAAGGTGCTGGGCCGCAGCACCGACGAAGCCAAGGCGCGCGGGCTGAAGATGCTCGAACGCGTGGGCCTCATGGCGCACAAGGACAAGTTCCCGGGCCAGCTCTCGGGCGGCCAGCAGCAGCGCGTGGCGATCGCGCGGGCCCTGAGCATGGACCCGATCGTGATGCTGTTCGACGAGCCCACCTCGGCGCTCGACCCCGAGATGGTGGGCGAGGTGCTGGACGTGATGGTGCAGCTCGCCCAGGAAGGCATGACGATGATGTGCGTGACCCACGAGATGGGCTTTGCGCGCAAGGTGAGCCACCGCGTGATCTTCATGGACGCGGGCAAGATCGTCGAGGACTGCAAGAAGGACGAGTTCTTCGGCGACCCCGACGCGCGTTCACCGCGGGCGAAGGACTTTCTGTCGAAGATCCTGCAGCACTGAGGGGGCGCACAAGCCGCAGGCGCCTTCGGCGCCTGCCCGCCATCGGCAGGTCAGGGCGGATACCGGCGATACGTCTTGTTCGGGAAGGGCGCGCAGCTCTCTCGCAGATAGGCGGGATCGCCGAAGTCAAACTGCGCTGGCGGCGCGAGGCGGACCCTGCGTTCCAGGTCGAGCAAGGCGCCGCTGTCGGTGGCGACGATGGCGCGCGCAGGGGTCTTGAGGTACTCGACGCCGAAGATGCCTCGTTCGAATCCCAGTGCCGGAGTGACCCTCGGGTCTTGCAGATCCACGATGGTCAGGTTGCTGTCCTGCGGGTTGTCGGGGTTCAGCGTCCTGGGCTTTCCCCAGACCGCCAACCAACGCTGGTCACAGCTCACGTCGTAACCGTCCACTGAGTGCGGGAGTCGAAGCTCCGCCGTGCGCCCACGAGACGCCACGAACAGTACATCCACTCCCACAGGGCTGATCGACAGCAACTGGCCACGCGTCACCTGCCCGCCCGCCGAACATGCGACGAGGCTCCAGACAGCAAGGAGCGCAATCGCCCTTCGAGCCCAATCACGGCACATCAGACAACACCTTGTAGATCCGGGCCGTGTGGGTTCGCCGTTCCGCCAGGCCGTTGACGCCACCGTTGATCGCCCTCGTGACGCGCTCGACCGCTGCATCGCCCGCATCCCCTTCCGTGATGCTGCCATTGATCGAGCGAAACTGATTGGCCGTGGAACCGGCCTCCCAGTACCAGCCCCCCGCATCGATCGCGTTGTAGTCCGTGACCGACAAGCGCTCGGGGTCTGCAATCTGGGGTGCTCGGGCCGGACGCGCAGGCCCCCACCACGGGGACTGAAAGGACCCACGGTCCAGCCAACCGCGGTACACCCAATACTTGCTGTAGTTTTCGCGCCCAGTCAGCTGCTTCATGCCCCGGCCGCGGAACTTGGGTCCATCGCCTGCCTCGATGTTGCCCAGTCTGCCGTTCAGGTAGTCAAGGTAGCCACCAGCAGGAGGGTCGTAGTAGCCGTTGGCCTCGGAGGCAAAGCTGGCATGTCGCGGGTTACGGCGGAAGTCCGCTGCGCCCTCAATCATGAGCGCAAGGCACATGGATTCGACCGCGCCTTGACCAAAGAAGTGGGTTCGCCGCGAAGGCCCTGCGACGAGGTATTTTCCTGTCACCCGATTCAGGTGCTGACGGTACCGCTCGCGGACCGAGGACGGCGTAAGTCCCACTTGGGCCAGCGCTGCGACGGGGTATTGCGAGTCAGGGTAGACGCGCACGAGCTCATCTTCGTCCAACCACCCACACCGCCTGAACCACCGCACGAACTCCCGCGGCTGAAACCGCCAATGCGCCTGCGGCAGGTCCATGCCGCCGGGCCAGAAGGCCAGGGCCGTGATGTGGGCGCGCAGCTTCTTGAACTCGTCCTCGCTCAGCGGGTTCGGGTTCTCATCGCTGGGCTGCTTCAGCCAACCCCAGCGCGTGTCGATCGTGGCGGCGTCCCACTCGGTGGCGAACTTGCAGATCGTGCGCGCGAGCTTGACGCGCAGGCCTTCATCGTTGAGCCGGGCCTGCGCCTCGGCCGGGATGAGGCGGCCGTTGCCGTCAGCATCGAGCCAGCCGCGCAGCAGGGCTGAATCGCAACGGCTGTCCTGATCGGCGCTGTCGTCAACCAGCCGCCATTGCTGCCAATGCGCAAAGTCAGCGTCACTGAACTTGCGCAGGCCCGGCGCATTGAGGTTCACCCAGCCTTGCCCCGCTTCGTGGCGCACCTGGCGCCAGTGCGGCACGTCGGCCGGGTTCAGTGCATCGGGGCCGATCACGCGGCCGAAACGCAGCAGCTCGTACACGGCGCTGGGCGCGGGGCGGCCCCCAGCCGGGTAGGCCATGCTGATGCGGCTGGCGGTGTTGTACAGCTCGTACTCGGCGTTGGGCTCCACCAGCGTGGTGCCCACGGTCTGGCCGTCGGGCAGGTAGGTGGTGATGCGCGCATCGCCGCGGCCACCGCCGGCCACCACGCGGTCGCCGCCGGCGTAGCGGATGCCCACGATCAATTCGGCCCCGGTGGTGTGCGCCGGCTCAAGCGCCTGGGCGGGGGGCTGGGGTTGGCCGCGGGGCGTCGGCGGCTGCATCATGGCTTGTGCCGACTGTGCCAGCGGCTCCTGGCCGTACACCGGTGTGCCCGCCGGCAGGGCGACATACATCTCGCCAAAGATCGCATCCGTGCGGCCATCGGCACCGGTGTTCAAGGGGCCTTCGGTGCGGCCCACCAGGTGCGACAGGTTCGTGTCGTCGCAGGCAATTTCCAGGTGGATGCAGCGATCGGCGCCGCCGTAGACCTGTCCTGCCTGGCCGATGATGGCCTTGCGGTGGATGCGGCCTTCGTTCGCGGTGGTGGAGATCGCAGCATCGATCGCACTCAGGTGCATGTAGATCGAGAAGAACTTGACGCGTGCGTTCTCGCCTTCGCCGATTTCGGTGTTGTGCTCGATCACGACCACGCCGTTGTCGGTCCAGCCGCCGTTGTAGGCCTGCGGATGGTCTTCCGGCAAGGGCCCGGCAGGCTGAGGCGTTGGATCGCGCTTGAAGACCACCTTGCCATCGGAGATGGCCCGCACCGGCTCCACGGTGCTGTTGATGGTGGGCGCGTTGATGTGCATGCCACCGTGCCATCCGAGGTTGAAGCTCAACGGATAGGCGCCGCCGCCGGGCTCGCCGCCGGGCATGCACTGGTCGATCCAGGCGTCTTCGGTGTCATTGGCGCCGCGGGCCAGCAGGAAGGGGGGGCTGATCAGCATGGGGCAATCGTGCGGACGCTCACAGCGAGAACGGATAACGACGCTTGAACGCCAGCGTCTGCTTGGGCATGCGGGGCAGCGGGTACGGCACATTGCCCGGCGCCAGAAAACTCTTGTGCCCCGCCAGCACGGTGATGGTGCCGGGGCACTGGATGGTGATGTTGCCGTCGATGGTGATGTTGGCGCCGCCGGCCACCGACAGCGAGATCTTCTTCGGGCTGGCGATGTCCAGAAAGCTTCCCACCGATTCGACCAGCACATCCTTCTGGGCCGCGAGGTGCAGGCGGTCGGACTGTGCCTGCACCTCGAGCTTCTTCTTCGCGGCGATGATCGTCAGGCCCTTGCCGGCGGCCTCGTCGCCGGGTTCGATGGCGCCGGCCAGCATGCCGATGGCCTGGCCGGTGTGGAGGCGGTGGCTGCCGCCGGTGGCCCAGTGGGTGTCCTCGCCGGAGGCGGTGGTGATCGTCTCGGCCGCGGCCACCTGCAGGTCGGCGCCGGCGGTCACGGCCAGGCCGGCCCTGGCGGCAAGGGCGACCACCGGGTCGGTGGTGTGCGGCAGCTTGCCGTCGCCCGCCGCGGTGGCCTTGGCGGCGGCATCGGCCTCGGCCTTGTCCAGCGCGCCGGCGTCCACCATGCCCGAGACCACGGTGCGCAGCGCGGCCAGCGGCGTGGCCTGGTCGTCGATGAAGCTCTGGCCCGCGGCCTGGCTGCCGATGTGAGCGGCCAGCGCCACCGTCTTGTGCAGCCGGGCCGCATCACTCATCACCCGGCCCAGCGTGCCGAGCTGCTTGGCCAGCGCGATGGCCGCGGCATCGTCGCCCGCGGGTTCGGCCAGCTGGGTGCCGTAGCTGCTGAGCAGCAGGCCGTTGGCCGCGCGCACCGCGCCGTAGGCGTCGGTGCGCAGCTCGAAGCCCAGGCCGCGGAAGCTGCCGCGGTGGTTGTCGGCCTGGTGCACCAGGTGGCCCAGGTTCAGCTGGGTGGCGTGCTGGGTGCTGGCGAGCTGGGTGCGCAGCTGGCTGTTGCTGTCGTCGAAGACGAGCTGGTTGTAGCCGATGGCGCCGAACTCCTGGGTCTTGAAGCCGCTCAGCGCCGCCGCGTTGCGCTGGCCGCCACCGGGCACCGCATCGGCCGCGCTGGCGCCGTGCCAGGCGGGGCTGCGGCCGCCGGCCAGGTTGCCCTGCGCGCTGGGGCGGTGGTCGCTGCTGTGGCCGAAGGGCTGCAGGTCAGTCTGGCCCGGCTGGCCGCCGGGGGTGGGGGCGATGCCGGCCTCGCCGCGGCCGTCGTACAGCGCGCCCACCACCAGCGGGCGGTCGATGTCGCCGCCGATGAACTCCACCAGCACCTCCTGCCCGATGCGGGGGATGAACTGCAGCCCCATGCCCGCGCCGGCGTGGCGCTGCAGCACGCGCACCCAGGTGCTGGTGTCGCTGGTGTCCGGCCCCATGCCCGGCTGGGTTTGGAAGTCGAAGCGGATGCGGATGCGGCCCAGCGCATCCATGTGGATCTCCTGCCCTTCGGGGCCCACCACGGTGGCGGTGAGCGGGCCGGTGACGGTGGGCCGGGGGTTCAGGCGTGCGCCGGTGTCATCGGCCTGCTGCGGCCGCCAGGGCACGCTGGCGCGCTGGGCTTCGAAGGCGTTGGCGTAGCCGCAGGCGGCGGCCTGGGCCCTGAGTTCGGCGTCCACCCAGGGCGCCAGCAGCGCGGCGCGGTCTTCGGCGCTGGCGCCGGCGATGGCTTGGATGCTGTCCTTGGGCAGGTTGTTGATGCCGGCGTGCACGACGGTGGTGAGCACGAAGCGCTTGTCGGTGCCGCCCAGGGGGTCCAGCAGGTCCAGCGTGGACTGGGTCAGGCCGAAGTGCGTGCCGGGGGTGAAGCTGCGCACCGTGCCGCGGCCCAGCCAGGCTTTGTGGCGTGCCTCGTGGGCCTGCTGCGACAAGGTGAGCGCGCGTTCGGCCTGGGCGCTGGTGCCGAAGGCATAGGCGCCACCGTGGTCGTAGGCCTCCAGCGCCGGTGCGTCGCCACCGCCGAAGCGTGCGCGCGTGGGCACGCTGGCGGCCAGCACCCGCTTGGCCTTGTAGTCCCAGGCCACCGCGCTGGCCACCGCGCTGGGCAGCCGGCGCTGGCTGCCGAAGGCCAGCACCACATCCTGCTCTTCCATGCTGGCCGCGCGGTGGAAGCGGATGCCCGCACCGCCCAGCGCGCTGGCGCTGCAGGCGTCCTCGGGGCAGCTGGTGCGGCTGACGGTGTCGGCCAGGATCACCAGCGTGTGGCCCATCGGCGCCTGCGCGTCGGGCTCGAAGCGCAACACCAGGCCTTCTTCGGCCAGCAGGCGCTGCACGAAGGCGAGGTCGGTCTCGCGGTACTGCACCGTGTAGCTGCGCACGCCCTCGGCGTTGCTGAAGGGGCTGGCGGCCAGGTGCGCGGCCACGCAATCGGCCCAGCGCCAGCAGGCCTGCGCGCTGTACAGCGAGAAGACGCTCTCGATGATCTCGACCAGCGACTTCTCCTGCCACACCTGGCTGCGCCGCGTGTGGGCGAGCAGGGCGAGCCAGGCTTCGACCTCCAGCCGATAACGCGCAAAACCGCCGTCCGATTCTTCAGCCGTGGCGGCGGTGACGATGCCCGCGCGCACCTGCGTGCTGCCGTCGCTGAGCACGGTGTGCAGCGCGAGCCGGCGGCCCAGCATGTCGTCCAGGTTCAGGTCGGGCCGCTGGCCCAGTGCACACAGCTGCAGCCGCCAGGGCTGGTTCAGTGCCTCGCGCAGGCTCCAGGCCTCGGGCAGCAGCTCGGCCAGCGCGCCCTCGGCCTGCAGCAGGTACAGACGGCGATCGGCGTCGAATGTCATGGTCCACCCTTGGTTGCTGGCGTGCGCGCCCTTGGAACACGCAGGTGGCGCCGGGCGAGCGGTGCGCGATTCTAGAAACGCGCAAAGGGTGCGGCCCTCGGTCGGGCCAGTCAAATTGGGGGGTGTGCGGCGCCCCCGCGGAGCGCCTGGATCAGCGGGCCGGGCCCACCTGCGCAAACAGCACCACCACCGAGCGCTCGGCCACGCGGTGGGTGGGGCCGCTCACCGGCTCGCCCAGGCGCGGCTCCACCAGGTCCTGCGGCGAGGGGCGCGACGAGTCCACCACCCGGCGCCAGCCCCCCACCGCGCTGGGCGGCAGGGCCGGCAGCTCGAAGTCCAGCGGCTCCCAGTAGGCGTTGATGGCGAAGTGCATGCGCAGGTCGCCCGACAGGCTGGACGCGGTGATCGCCAGGCTGTGCGAATCGTGGGCGAGGTCCGGCCGGCCGAGCGCCACGCCATGCAGCTCCACCTGCGCGATGGACATCAGCTCGGCCAGCGTGAGGTGGTGGTCGGTGCGCACCGATTCGCGCAGGTTGCGCAAGGCGATCAGGCCTTTCACCCAGCGCAGGATGTCGGCATGGCGCTGCAGCAGGGTCCAGTCGAACCAGCTGGTGGCGTTGTCCTGGCAATAGGCGTTGTTGTTGCCGCCCTGGGTGCGGCGCACTTCGTCGCCCATCAGCAGCATCGGCGTGCCCAGCGAGAGGATCAGGTGCGAGAGGCAGTTGCGCACCTGGCGCGCACGCAGCGCCTCCACGGCCGGGTCGTTGGTGGGGCCTTCGACGCCGCAGTTCCAGCTCAGGTTGTGGTTGTGGCCGTCGCGGTTGTGTTCGCCGTTGGCCTCGTTGTGCTTCTCGTTGTAGGAGACCAGGTCGTTGAGCGTGAAGCCATCGTGGCTGGTGATGAAGTTGATGCTCTGCGCCGGCTCGCGCGGCCGCCCGCCGTAGAGCTGGGGGCTGCCCATCAGGCGGTCGGCCACACGGGCCACCAGGCCGGCATCGCCGCGCACGAAGGCGCGCACGTCGTCGCGGAACTGGCCGTTCCATTCCTTCCAGCTGTCGCCGACGAAGGAGCCCACCTGGTACAGCCCGGCGGCGTCCCAGGCCTCGGCGATGAGCTTGGTGCCGGCCAGCACGGGGTCGGATTCGATGTCCCACAGCACCGGCGGGTTGGACAGCGGGCGGCCGCTCTCGTCGCGCGAGAGGATGCTGGCCAGGTCGAAGCGGAACCCGTCCACGTGCATGTCGCGCACCCAGAAGTGCAGGCTGTCGGTGATGAGCCGGCGCACCACCGCGTGGTTGGCGTTCAGCGTGTTGCCGGTGCCCGAGTAGTTGGCATAGCCGTAGCGGCGGCCCGGCTCCAGCATGTAGTAGGTGCGGTTGTCCAGGCCGCGCAGGCTCTGCGTGGGGCCGTGTTCGTCGTTCTCGGTGGTGTGGTTGTAGACCACATCCAGGATCACCTCGATGCCGGCGCGGTGCAGGGCCTTCACCATGTCGCGGAACTCGTCCAGCACCTCGGCGCCGCTGCCGCACCGGCTGTAGCCGCCGTGCGGGGCGAAGAAGCTCATCGGCGAGTAGCCCCAGTAGTTGGTGAGCCCCGCCGGCGCGTCCTGCTCGTCGAACTGGAACACCGGCAGCAGCTCCACCGCGGTGATGCCCAGGTCCTTCAGGTAGGGGATCTTCTGCACCAGCCCGGCATAGGTGCCACGCAGTTCCGGCGCCAGGCCCGAGCTCGGGTGGCGGGTGAAGCCGCCCACGTGCATTTCGTAGATGATGGTCTGCGCGAAGGGGCGGCGCAGCGGGGCGTCACCTTCCCAGTCGTAGCGGTCCATGTCCACCACCACGCTCTTGCAGGCCCAGCGGTCGTTGCGCCCCATCACCTGCGCGGCCGCGCGGCGGTAGTCCGATGGTCGGGCCACGGCGCGGCCGTAGGGGTCGAGCAGCACCTTCTGGCTGTCGAAGCGCTGGCCGCGATCGGGCTCGAAGGGGCCGTAGGCCCGCCAGGCGTACAGCTGCCCGGGGCGCAGGCCGGGCACGAACACGTGCCAGTAGTGGTAGCTGCGGTGGCGGCGTGATTCGAGCGAGATCACCCGGCGTGGCTCGGCGTCGTCCACATCGTCGTACAGCAGCAGCTCCACGCGCTGCGCCGCTCGTGAGTAGACGCTGAAATTCACGCCGTCCGGCCCCGGGGTGGCGCCCAGGGGGCTGGGCTGTCCCCGCAGTGGTGTGATCATGGTCGTGGTGCCCGCACGCTGTGGCCCCGATTCTGGGCCATGTCGCGGGCACCCGGACCACGCGTCACAACACCATGTCGGACAGCGCCAGGTACATCGGGTGGCCGACCAGCACCACGTCGAAGTCGCCGACGCCATTGCCGTCGGCGTCGATGTGCAGGCGGGTGTTCTGGCCATCGACGTCGTAGCGCACGCTGCCGATGCCGCCGCCCACGAAACCGCCCTGGAACGCAAACGCCAGCGCCTGGTTGCCCGCCACGCCGGGCCGCGCGTCGATGGCCGAGAAGTCGAGCACGTCCACGCCGCGCTGGTAATCCATGATCTGCGTCACCGAGCCGGCCGTGAGCGCCATGAACTTGAACGTGTCCGCGCCCAGGCCGCCCCAGACCTTGTCCTGCCCCGAGCCGGCGTTGAGCAGGTCGTCGCCATAGGAGCCCAGCAGCTGGTCGTTGCCGGCGCCGCCCAGCAGGGTGTCGTTGCCGGTGCCGCCACTGAGGGTGTCGTGGCCTTCGCCGCCGTCGAGCAGGTCGTTGCCGTCGCAGCCGGCCAGGAAGTCGTTGCCGCCCAGGCCGGTGAGCTTGTCGTCGCCGCTGCCGGTGGTGATCTGGTTGTCGCCCCCGTTGCCGGTGCCGCTGCGCGCGGTGCTGCCCTGCAGGACCAGGTTCTCCACATAGGTGGGCAGCTTGTAGTACGCCAGCGAGGTGACCACCGTGTCGATGCCGGTCTCGTTGAACTCCACCACCTGGTCGGTGAAGCTGTCGACGCGGTAGAGGTCGTTGCCCGCGCCGCCCAGCATCGTGTCGTTGCCCAGGCCGCCGTCGAGCTCGTCGTTGCCGTTGCCGCCGTGCAGCCAGTCGTTGCCGGCATCGCCCCACAGCAGGTCGTTGCCGTCGTTGCCGAACAGGTCGTCGTTGCCGGCGCCGGCGTGCAGCTGGTCGTTGCCGCTGCCGCCCTTGATGATGTCGTCGCCCTCGGTGTAGTAGGTCACGTAGGCGTGGATGGTGCCGTCGCCGGCGGTGGCCTGGATGGTGCCGTCGCTGGCGGTGGCCTGCACGGTGCCATCGCTGGCCACGGCGATGATCGGGGTGGTGTCAAGGGTGGCCGTGATGCGGCCGTCGTTCGTTGCAGACACAAGGTGCTCCAGTCAGGGTTTCGGTGCGGCTGGGGCCGCATCACGGGACGCAGTCTCACGAGGCCGCGTATCAGCGCTGCTTCCGCCACGATGCCGACGGGTTTTAAGTGTTGCGGCGCGACTGCACGCGCGCGCACCGGCCAGGCCGAACCATCGGCCGGCCCTCTCGAAGCTGCGACACTTTGCGCCGGGAGGGGCAGGTCTCTGTTGAAGCGTGCCCGCTGGTCCTCACGCATCCATCACACAGAGTCCACGATGACGCAAGCGATCAAGAACCGCGGCTGGTCGGTCACCTTTGCCGGCACCGGCATCAACCTGGCGCTGGGCGTGCTGTACACCTGGAGCATCTTCCAGGCGGCCATCAAGAAGTCGATCGACCAAGGCGGCCCCGGCGCCTTTGCCTGGGACCCGGCGTCCTTGAGCGACCCCTATGCGGTGTGCTGCCTGGTGTTCGCGTTCTCGATGATCCTGGCCGGCAAGGTGCAGGACCGCTTCGGCCCGCGCGTCACCGCGATGATCGGCGGCGCGCTGGTGGGCGCCGGGCTGCTGCTGGTGTCGCAGAGCAGCAGCTACGCGGTCTGGGTGCTGGGCTTCGGCGTGCTGGCCGGCGCCGGCATCGGTTTCGGTTATTCGTCGGCCACGCCGCCGGCGCTGAAGTGGTTTCCCAGCGGCAAGACCGGCCTGATCGCCGGCCTGGTGGTGGCCGGCTTCGGGCTGGCGCCGGTGTACATCGCGCCGCTGGCCACCTACCTGCTGGGCGCGTTCGGCCTGCACCAGGCGATGATGATCTTCGGCGTGGCCTTCTTCCTGGTGGTGACCGGGCTGGCCAGCTTCCTGGTCAACCCGCCGGCCGGCTTCGTGCCCGGCAACCTGAACCCGGACGAGGACCAGCCCGCCGTGTCCACCATGTCCTTTGGCGACAGCAACACCGGCCGGGTGCTGCGCACCTTGCAGTTCTGGAAGCTGTGGGTGCTGTACTTCATCGGCTCCGGCGCCGGGCTGATGGTGATCGGCAGCGTGGCCAGCATGGCCAAGGTCAGCATGGGCGAGGCGGCGTTCGTGGCGGTGGCCATCATGGCGGTGGGCAATGCCTCGGGGCGCATCATCGCGGGCGTGGCCGCCGACGCGGTGGGCCGGCGGCTGGCGCTGGCCTTCTTCCTGGCGCTGCAGGCCGTGAACATGTTCCTGGCCATCTACGTGGTGGGTGCCGGCGGGCCGGCGGCGCTGATGATTGTGCTCAGCGCCACCTTCATCGGCTTCAACTACGGCACCAACCTGGCGCTGTTTCCCGCCTTTGCCAAGGCCTGGTGGGGCCTGAAGTCCTTCGGCACCAACTACGGCTGCCTGATGACGGCCTGGGGCGTGGGCGGCTTCGTGATGTCGCGCATCAGCTCCACGCTGGTGGTCAAGACCGGCGGCTACACCTACTCGTTCGCGCTGGCGGGCGTGCTGCTGCTGGTGGGCGCGGGGCTCGCGCTCACGCTGCAAGGGCCGCGCAAGCCGGTATGAAGGCGCCGCCGCCGGGTGCGGCGGCGCCTCACGAGGCGTTCAGTCGGTGAAGCGTTTGCCTTCCTCGGCCAGCTTCACCACCACGCCCGCCGGCGCAAAGCGCGGCCCGTGCTTCGCGGCCAGCTCGCGGGCGCGGGCGACGAATTTCGCCGGCCCCATCGCGTTGATGAACTGCAGCGCCCCGCCCTGGAAGGGCGCGAAGCCCCAGCCGAAGATCGAGCCGATGTTGGCATCGGCCACCGAGCGCAGCACGCCCTCCTCGTAGCAGCGCGCCGCCTCGTTGGCCTGCGCGAACATCAGCCGGTCGATCAGCTCGGCCTGCGCCGGCTGTTCGGCGGCCAGCGGGTACAGGTCCTTCAGCCCCGGCCACAGCGTGCGGCCGGATTCGGTCCAGTCGTAGAAGCCCTTGCCGGCCTTCTTGCCCACGCGGCCGATCTCGCACAGCTGGCGCAGCACCGCCTCGCCGGGGTGCGAGGCATAGGTCTTGCCCTCGGCGGCCAGGTCTTTCTTCGTCTGGTCGCTCACGTGCAGCGCCAGGCTCAGGGACACCTCGTCCTGCAGCGCCAGCGGCGGCATCGGCATGCCGGCCTGCAGGCCCGCCTGCTCGATGCTGCGCGGGTGCACGCCCTCGGTCAGCATCGCCAGGCCTTCCATCACGTAGGTGGCGAACACGCGGCTGGTGTAGAAGCCGCGGCTGTCGTTCACCACGATCGGGGTCTTGCCGATCTGCAGCACGTAGTCGAAGCCGCGCGCCAGCGTCTCGGGCGAGGTGTGTTCGCCGACGATGATCTCGACCAGCGGCATCTTGTCCACCGGGCTGAAGAAGTGCAGGCCGATGAAGTTGGCCGGCCGCGCGCTGGCGGTGGCCAGGCCCGTGATCGGCAGCGTCGAGGTGTTGGAGGCGAACACCGTTGTGGCCGGGATCACGGCCTCGGTTTTCTTCGTCACCTCGGCCTTGATCGCGCGGTCTTCGAACACCGCCTCGATCACCAGGTCGCAGCCGGCCAGCGCGGCGTAGTCGGTGGTGGGGGTGATGCGTGCCAGCACCGCGTCACGCTGCTCGGCGCTGCGGCGGCCCTTCTTCACCAGCTTGTCCAGCAGGGTCTGCGAATAGGCCTTGCCGCGTTCGGCCGCCTCCTGGCTGGTGTCCAGCAGCACCACCTCGATGCTGGCCACGGCGGACACGTAGGCGATGCCCGCGCCCATCATGCCGGCGCCCAGGATGCCGAGCTTCTGGACCTTCGAGGCCGGCACGCCCTGCGGGCGCGACTGGCCCTTCTTGATCGACGCCAGCTGGTACCACAGCGTGCCGATCATGTTGCGCGAGGCGGGGCTGATGGCGCAGGCCGCGAAGTAGCGGCTTTCCACTTCCATCGCGTTGTCGATGTCCATCAGGCTGCCCTCGAACACCGAGGACATGATGTGCGTGACGGCCGGGTAGTTGCCGTAGGTCTTGGCGCTGGCCATCGAAGGGCCCATGGCCAGCAGCTGCACCGCGGCCGGGGTGCGGCCGTCGCCACCGGGGTAGCGGAACTTCGGCTGGTCCCAGGGCTGGCGCGGCTTCGGGTTCGCCACACACCAGGCTTGCGCCTGGGCCAGCAGCTCCTCACGGCTGGCCACCAGCGCGGTGGCCAGGCCGATGGCCAGCGCCTTGTCGGCGCGCACCGGCTCGCCCTCGCCCATCATCTGCAGCGCCTGCTGCATGCCCACCAGGCGCGGCAGGCGTTGTGTGCCGCCGCCGCCGGGCAAGAGGCCCAGCTTCACCTCGGGCAGGCCGAGCTGGGCCTTGCCGTCGTTGAGCACGAGGCGGGCGTGGCAGGCCATCGCCAGTTCCAGCCCGCCGCCCAGGCACATGCCGTGGATCGCGGCGACCACCGGCTTGCCGCAGAGTTCAATGCGGCGCAGCACGCGCTTGAACATCATCGACTGGTCGAAGGCCTCCTGCGCGGTGGTGATGCGCCAGAGCTTGTCCACATCGGCGCCGGCCATGAAGTCCTTCTTGCCCGAGGCGATGACCAGGCCCTTCAGCGAGGCATCCTTCTCCAGCCGATCGACCAGCGCCAGCATCGGCGCGACCATGTCGTCGTTCAGCAGGTTCATCGGCTTGCCCGGCAGGTCCATGACCGCCAGGCCGATGCCCTGCGCATCCACGGTGAAAGTGATGGCGTCCATGGGGTCAGATCCTCTCAATGATGGTGGCGATGCCCATGCCGCCGCCCACGCACAGCGTGGCGCAGCCGGTGGACAGGCCACGGCGTTCCAGTTCGTCGAGCAGGGTGCCGAGGATCATGCAGCCGGTGGCCCCCAGCGGGTGGCCCATCGCGATGGAACCGCCATTCACGTTCACACGCTCCAGGTCCACGCCCAGGTCACGCGCGGTCTTCATCGGCACCACCGCGAAGGCTTCGTTCACCTCCCAGAGGTCGATGTCCTTGGGCGACATGCCGGCCTTGTCCAGCGCCTTGCGGCAGGCCGGCGTGGGGCCGGTGAGCATGATGGTCGGCTCCGCGCCGGTGACGGCCGCGGCGCGGATGCGTGCGCGGGGCTTCAGGCCCGCCTTGGCGCCGCCTTCGGCCGAGCCCACCAGCATCAGCGCCGAGCCATCGACGATGCCCGAGGAGTTGCCCGCGTGGTGGATGTGCTCGATGCGCTCCACGGTGGTGTACTTGCGCAGCGCGGTGGCGTCGAAGCCCATCTGGCCCATCATCGCGAACGAGGGGTCGAGCTTGGCCATCGCCTCCATCGTGGCGTTGGCGCGGATGGTCTCGTCCTCGGCCAGCATCAGCAGGCCCGCGATGTCGTGCACCGGCACGATGGATTTGCCGAAGCGCCCTTCGGCGCGCGCCGCCGCGGCACGCTGGTGCGAGCGCAGCGCAAACGCATCGGCGTCCTGGCGGGTGAAGCCTTCCAGCGTGGCGATCAGGTCGGCGCTGATGCCCTGCGGCACGAAGCCGGTGTGCTGGTTCACGCGCGGGTCCATCACCCAGGCGCCGCCGTCGCTGCCCATCGGCCAGCGGCTCATCGATTCCACGCCGCCGGCCACCACCAGGTCTTCGAAGCCGCTGGCCACCTTGGCCGCGGCCAGGTTCACCGATTCCAGGCCCGAGGCGCAGAAGCGCGATTGCGTGACGCCGGCCACCGTGAGCGCCCAGTCGGCATCCAGCACCGCGGTGCGCGCGATGTCGGCACCCTGCTCGCCCACCGGGGTGACGCAGCCGAGCACCAGGTCGTCCACCAGCGCGGTGTCGAGCCGGTTGCGCGCTTCCAGCGCCTTCAGCAGCGTGCGCAGCAGCCACACCGGGCTGGCCTGGTGCAGCTTGCCGTCCTTCTTGCCCTTGCCGCGCGGGGTGCGGACATGGTCGTAGATGTATGCAGTGCTCATCGTGTCCTCACATGAACCGCGAAGCGAGTTCTTTCATGATCTCGTTGGTGCCGCCATAGATGCGCTGCACGCGGGCGTCGGCATACAGCTCGGCGATCGGGTACTCCATCATGTAGCCGTAGCCGCCGAAGAGTTGCAGGCATTCGTCAACCACCTTGCACTGCAGGTCGCTGACCCAGCTCTTGGCCAGCGCGGCGCGTGCCGGGTCCAGCTCACCCTTCAGGTGCGCCACCATGCAGGCATCGACGAAGGCGCGTGCGGCCAGCACGTGGCTTTGCACCTCGGCCAGCTTGAAGCGCGTGTTCTGGAACGCCCACACCGGCTTGCCGAAGGCCTTGCGTTCCTTGGTGTAGGCCAAGGTGTCGGCCAGCGCGCGTTCCATCGCGCCCACGCCGCTGACGGCGATGATCAGCCGCTCCTGCGGCAGCTGCTGCATCAGCTGGATGAAGCCCTGGCCCTCGATGCCGCCGAGCAGGTTGTCCACCGGCACGCGCACCTCGTCGAAGAACAGCTCCGAGGTGTCCTGCGCCTTCATGCCGATCTTGTCGAGGTTGCGGCCGCGGCGGAAGCCGGGCACCAGGTTGCCGGCGGCGTCTTCCACCTCCACCACCAGCAGCGAGGTGCCTTTCGCGCCCTGGTCCCGGTCGGTCTTGCACACCACGATCACCAGGTTCGCGTTCTGGCCGTTGGTGATGAACACCTTCTGGCCTGACAGCAGGTAATGGTCGCCCTCGCGCCGCGCCACCGTCTTCACGCCCTGCAGGTCGCTGCCGGCGCCGGGCTCGGTCATCGCGATCGCGGTGATCAGCTCGCCGGTGGCCATCTTCGGCAGCCAGCGCTGCTTCTGTGCCTCGGTGCCGTAGTGCAGCAGGTAGGGGCCGACGATGGCCGAATGCAGGCCGCCGCCGAAGCCGCTCAGGTTGGCCTTGGCCTGCTCGAGCAGGATCACCGCGTCGTGGCCGAAATCGCCGCCGCCGCCGCCATAGGCCTCGGGCATCGCGCAGCACAGCAGGCCGTTCTCGCCGGCCTCGCGCCAGGTCTCGCGCGGCATCAGGCCGGCTTCGCGGAACTCGGCCGCACGCGGCACCCAGCGTTCACGGAAGAAGCGCGCCACCGAATCCTGGAGCATGCGGTGCTCCTCGGTGATCCACGCGGAGGGGAAGTTCGCCAGGGCCATGCGGCCACCTCTTTCATTCACCGCCGAGCTGGCGGCGCACGGTGCTGTTGATCAGCCGGATCTCGGCCAGCGTGGTCTCGATGTGGGCGCGCTTCTGCTCCAGCTCGGCAATCGCGTCGTCGGTGCGCTTGAGCACGAACTTCAGCTGCTGGGCCCGGCCTTCGCCGTGCGCGCCATACATGTCCAGGTACTGCTTGATCTCGGCCAGTGACGAGCCGATGGCCTTGGCGCGCAGGATCAGCGCCAGCCGGGCACGGTCGCGCCGGGTGTAGACGCGCGTGCCGTTGATGCGCCGCGGCGCGAGCAGGCCCTTGTCTTCATAGAACCGGATCGCGCGCGGCGTGATGTCGAAGGCCTTGCACAGCTCGGTCACGCCGAAGAGTTCGCTCGTGTCCTCGCTGCGGTGCGCGGCCACCGATTCCTGGGCGGTGGCCGCCGCGCTGGCAGCCCGCTCGTCGTGCTTCATCCCAGCACGCGCTGCAGCTTCATGGCCACGCTCATGTCGCCGCTGACCTTGAACTTGCCGCTCATGAAGCCGGTGACGGGCTCCAGCGCGCCGCTCACCAGCGCGGCCAGGTTCTCCTGCGTGATGGCCACGGTGCAATCGGCCTCGGAGTCGGCGTTGCTCACGGTGTTGGGCATGGACTTGCCGTCGATCACCACCACGCCGTCGGCGCCGCAGTCGAACTTCAGCACGGCGCCCAGGCCGCAGTTGTCGCCCACCTTGGTGCGCAGGGCTTCGGTGCAGGCTTGCATGTCCATATCAATCGTCCTCGGGAAGGGGTGAACAAAGGGATGGCCGGCATCGTAAGGCGGCCACATCACGCAATGGGCTCGGGTATTCCCTAAATGGAATCAGGTTGACGTTAACGGCACCCTCAAGCCTAATGCCCTATCCCGACGCGCCGAACCCCCTGCCATGGACTTGCCCGCCGACGCTTCCCACCGCTACCGCAGCGTGTTCCGCCGCGACCTGTTCGCCGGCCAGTTGATCTGGGTCACCGGTGGCGGCTCGGGCATCGGCCGCTGCGTGGCGCACGAGTTGGCCGCGCTGGGCGCCACGGTGCTGATCAGCGGGCGCACGCAGGAAAAGCTCGAGCGCGTGGCCGCCGAAATCGCCGAGGACGGCGGCCGCTGCCGCTGGCTGGCCTTCGACATCCGCGATGAAGACGCGGTGAAGGCCAACGTGGCCGCCGTGGTGGCCGAGCACGGCGCGGTGCACGGGCTGGTGAACAACGCGGGCGGGCAGTTCCCGCTGCCGCTGCTGGCGATCTCCAAGCGCGGCTTCGATGCGGTGGTGGCCAACAACCTGACCGGCGGCTTCCTGATGATGCGCGAGGTGTTCACGCAAAGCATGCAGGCCCAAGGCGGCGCCATCGTCAACATGACGGCCGATTTCCGCAACGGCATGCCCGGCATGGGCCACAGCGGCGCCGCGCGCGCCGGCATGAGCAACCTGACGATGAGCGCGGCGGTGGAATGGGCCCACGCCGGCGTGCGCGTGAACGCGGTCTCGCCCGGCTGGGTGGCCAGCTCGGGCATGGACACCTATGCCGGCGCCACCCGAGCGCTGATCCCCAAGCTGAAAGACGCCGTGCCGCTGGGCCGCCTGGCCCAGGAGGCCGAGGTGAGTGCGGCCATCGTGTTCCTGCTGTCGCCGGCAGCCGGCTTCATCACCGGCGTCACGCTGCAGATCGACGGCGCGGCCTCGCTGCACTCGTCGATCTTTCCCCGCATCCCCGTCGAGCGCAGCACCGCGTTCGACGGCTTCCACCGTGCCGTGACCCCCGAGGTGTTGAAGTGACCCACCCCCTACGCGCTTCGCGCGCCCCCTCAAGGGGGCAACGCCAGCGGCCCGGCAGAGCCGGTTCCGCGGCGTTCGCCTGGCCGCGCCGGGATCATGCGTCGAGGGTGCCGAACAACACCAAGGAAAACTGAACCCATGCCAGCGATCCAGTCCCTGCTCAACCCGAAGGCGGCGGCCTTCGCGGCCAACGTGGCCCGCATGCACGAACGCCTGGCCGAGGTGCGTGCGCTGGAAGCCAAGGTCGTGACCGAAAGCGAGAGCAAGCGCGCCAAGTTCGAAGCCCGCGGCCAACTGCTGCCGCGCGAACGCGTGGCCCGGCTGATCGACCGCGGCAGCGAGTTCCTCGAACTCAGCACGCTCGCCGGCCTGGGCATGCACGACGACGATGGCAAGAAGAGCGTGATGGGCGGCGGCTCGATCATGGGCATCGGCGTGGTGGGCGGCAAGCGGGTGCTGATCAGCGCCAACGACAGCGCCGTCAAGGGCGGCACCGTCGCGCCGATGGGCCTGAAGAAGGGCCTGCGCGCGCAGGCCATTGCGCTGGAGAACAAGCTGCCGCTGATCTCGCTGGTGGAATCCGGCGGCGCGAACCTGATGTACCAGGCCGAGATCTTCGTCGACGGTGGCCGCACCTTCGCGAACCAGGCGCGCCTGTCGGCCGCGGGCATTCCGCAGGTGGCGGTGGTGCATGGCGCTTCCACCGCGGGCGGCGCCTACCTGCCGGGCCTGTCGGACTACGTGGTGCTGGTGAAGGGGCGCTCCAGCATCTACCTGGCCGGCCCGCCGCTGGTGAAGGCCGCGATCGGTGAAGAGGCCAGCGAGGAAGCACTCGGCGGCGCCGAGCTGCACGCCCGCACCACCGGCCTGGGCGAATACCTCACCGAGAACGACGCGCACGCCATCGCCGTGGCCCGCGAGCTGCTGGCCGCGCTGCCCTGGGACGAAGCCAGCGCGCCGGCGGACGCACCGTTGCCGCGTTATCCCGCCGAAGAGCTGATGGGCGTGGTGCCCGCCGACGAGCGGGAGCCCTACGACGTGCGCGAGGTCATCGCCCGCATCGTCGACGACTCGGCCTTCCTCGAATTCAAGGCCGCCTATGCCGGCGACACGATCTGCGGCCACGCGCGCATCCAGGGCCATGCGGTGGGCATCCTCGGCAACAACGGGCCGATCCAGCCCAACGGCTCCACCAAGGCCGCGCAGTTCATCCAGCTGTGCGACCAGAGCGGCACCCCGCTCGTCTTCCTGCAGAACACCACCGGCTACATGGTGGGTTCGGCCGCCGAGGCCGCCGGCGCCATCAAGCACGGCAGCAAGATGATCCAGGCGGTGGCCAACGCGCGGGTGCCCAAGTTCACCATCGTGCTCGGCGGCAGCTTCGGCGCCGGCAACTACGGCATGTGCGGCCGCGGCTTCGACCCGCGCTTCATCTTCGCTTGGCCCACCGCCCGCACTGCGGTGATGGGCGGCGCGCAGGCGGCGATGGTGATGGAGATCGTCAGCCGCGGAAAACTCGGCCGCTCGGGCGTGGAGATCAACGAGCAGGCCGAAGCCGGTCTGAAGGCGATGAGCGAGCAGCTCAAGCGCCGGCTCGACGCCGAATCCACCGCCCTCTTCGGCACCGCGCGGCTGTGGGACGACGGGATCATCGACCCGCGCGACACCCGCCGCATCCTGGCGCTGTGCCTCACGCTGGCGCGTGAAGCCGAACAAAGAAGACTCCGCCCCAACACCTTCGGCGTCGCGCGGCTCTGAGCGCGCGACCGCCCTTCGATTCCCTGCAAGGACAACCACCATGCAATTCACCGACCAGCACCGCCAGCTCGACGACACCGTCACCAAGTTCGTCAAGAACGAGATCAACCCCTTCGTCGACGAATGGGAGAAGGCCGAGCAGTTCCCCAGCCACGAGGTGTTCAAGAAACTCGGCAACCTGGGCCTGCTGGGCCTGAAGTACCCCGAGGAATTCGGCGGCTCGGGCCTGGACTTCAGCTACTCGATGGTGATGGCCGAGGCGCTGGGCGCCATCAACTGCGGCGGCGTGCCGATGGCCATCGGCGTGCACACCGACATGTGCACCCCGGCGCTGGCCCGCTTCGGCAGCGACGAGCTGCGCAAGGAGTTCCTGGCGCCTTCGATCGCGGGCGACTTCGTGGGCTGCATCGGCGTCAGCGAGCCCGGCGGTGGCTCCGACGTGGCGGCGGTGAAGACCACCGCGCGCAAGGAGGGCAGCGACTACGTGATCAACGGCAGCAAGATGTGGATCACCAACGGCATGAAGGCCGACTGGTGCTGCCTCTTGGCCAACACCAGCGAAGGCTCGCCGCACAAGAACAAGAGCCTGATCATCGTGCCGCTGGACGCGCCCGGCGTCACGCGGCAGAAGATCCACAAGATCGGCATGAACAGCTCCGACACCGCGCAGCTGTTCTTCGACAACGTGCGCGTGCCCCAGCGCCACCTGATCGGCCAGGAAGGCATGGGCTTCATGTTCCAGATGATGCAGTTCCAGGAAGAGCGCCTGTGGGGCGCCGCCGGCTCGCTGCGCAGCCTGGACAACCTGATCAACATGACGATCGAGTACACCCGCGAGCGCAAGGTGTTCGGCAAGCCCCTGCTCGACAACCAGGTGATCCACTTCCGCATGGCCGAGCTGCGCACCGAGGTGGAGGCGCTGCGCGCGCTGACCTACCGCGCGGTGGAGGCCTACGTGGGCGGCAAGGACGTGACCAAGCTCGCCTCGATGGCCAAGCTCAAGTGCGGCCGCCTCTCGCGCGAGGTGACCGATGCCTGCCTGCAGTACTGGGGCGGCATGGGCTACACGATGGACAACCTGGTCTCGCGCGCCTACCGCGACAGCCGGCTGGTCTCGATCGGCGGTGGGGCGGACGAGGTGATGCTGGGCATCATTGCCAAGCTCGAAGGCACGCTCCCGAAGGGCGCGCACTGAGCGTGGCGCGGCAAGCATGAGCACCGAACTCACCACGCTCGCACTCACCCGCCAGGGCGGCGTGCTGCACGTCACGCTGAACCGGCCCGAGCAGCGCAATGCAATGTCGCTGGCCATGGTGGCCGAGTTGCGCCGTGTGCTGGCCGAGGCCGAGGTCGATGGCCAGACCCGCGTGCTGGTGCTGCGCGGCGCGGGCGGCCACTTCTGCGCCGGCGGCGACATCAAGGACATGGCCATGGCCCGCATGAAGCCGGCGGTGGACGGGCAGGACCCGATCGCCGCGGTGAGCACCGCCTTCGGCGAGCTGTGCGTGGCCTTCGCCGCCACGCCGCTGGCGGTGGTGGCGGTGCTCGAAGGCACGGTGATGGGCGGCGGCTTCGGCCTGGCCTGCGTGGCCGATGTGGCGATCGCCTCCGACACGGTGGCCTTCCGCTTGCCCGAAACCTCGCTGGGCGTGGTGCCGGCGCAGATCGCGCCCTTCCTGGTGGAGCGGCTGGGCTACAGCGAGGCCAAGCGGCTGTCGGTCTGCGGCTCGCGGCTGGACGCCAGCGAAGCGCTGACGATCCGGCTGGTGCACGAGGTGCACAACCCGGGGCAGCTGGACCGGGCGGTGGAGCGGGTGGTGGGCGACATCCTGCGCTGCGCGCCAGGGGCGATTGCGGCCACCAAGGCTTTGTTGTCGAAGACGCGGTTCGTGGCGGCTGCTGCGCTGGTGCCTGAGGCGGCGGCGGTGTTTTCGCGGGCGGTGCTCGGGCCGGAGGGGGTCGAAGGGACGACGGCGTTTGTGCAGAAGCGCTCGCCTGGCTGGGCGCCTCAATGAAGTGTCGTGGTGACGCTTTGCACCGCGCCGGGTCTCGCCCCGGCGGGCGACTCCCTTTCTTTGCTGGTGCAAAGAAAGGAAGCAAAGAAAGCACCTTGAACATCCGATTTGTGCATCCGACCCGAATGTGCATCCGCTTATCCCCGACCCTGGAATTCTTAATACCCCGAACCGTCGGTCACCAGATTGGCACAAACAAACCTCTGGCATTCGCTCGCGTGCCGAGGGTGGAGCAACCAACACGACCGAGCCCAGCTTTCGAATGCCAGGGCAGAGTCACTGCCAATCTGGTGACCGACGGTTCGGGGTATTAGGAATGCCAGTAGCGGTGGATAAGCGGAGGCGGGTTCGCCATCTCCGACAAATCGGATGTTCAGGCTCTTTTCTTTGGTTACTTTCTTTTGAGCCAGCAAAAGAAAGGAACCCGCCCGCCGGGGCGGATTCCCGGCGCAGTGCAGCGAACAGTCACTGACTTAGGCCGAGCGCGAAACACCAAAAGCCAAACACGCAATGTTCCACAAGATCCTCATCGCCAACCGCGGCGAAATCGCCTGCCGCGTCATGCGCACCGCACGCGCCCTCGGCTACCGCACCGTCGCCGTCTACAGCGACGCCGACGCCCACGCACCGCACGTGCAAAAAGCCGACGAAGCCGTGCACATCGGCCCTGCCCCCGCCGCCGAAAGCTACCTGCGCATCGAGACGATCATCGCCGCCGCCCAGCGCAGCGGCGCCGACGCCATCCACCCCGGCTACGGCTTCCTGTCCGAGCGGGCCGAGTTCGCGCAGGCCTGCGCCGACGCGCACATCAGCTTCATCGGCCCGCCCGCCGCCGCCATCACCGCGATGGGGGACAAGGCCCTGGCCAAGCGCCGCATGATCGCCGCCGGCGTGCCCTGCGCGCCCGGCTACCTGGGTGAAGACCAGTCCGACGAGACCTTGCTGGCCGAAGCACAGAAACTCGGCGTGCCGCTGCTCGTGAAAGCGGTGGCCGGCGGCGGCGGCCGCGGCATGCGCCTGGTGCACGACCTGGCCGAGCTGCCCGCGGCCATCGCCGGCGCAAGACGCGAAGCGCAAAGCGCCTTCGGCGACGGCACGCTGATGCTCGAACGCCTGATCGAAGGCGGCCGCCACATCGAGATCCAGGTCTTCGCCGATGCGCATGGCAACTGCCTGCACCTCGGCGAGCGCGACTGCACCGCGCAGCGCCGCCGCCAGAAGGTGATCGAGGAAGCGCCCTCGCCAGTGGTCAGCCCCGAGATGCGCGCGCGCATGGGGGCCGACGCGGTGGCCGCCGCGCTGGCCGTGGGCTACCGCGGCGCCGGCACGGTGGAGTTCATCGTCGACGCGAAGCTGAACCACTACTTCCTGGAAATGAACACCCGGCTGCAGGTGGAGCACCCGGTCACCGAATGCGTGACCGAGCTGGACCTGGTGGAGTGGCAGCTGCGCGTGGCCGCTGGCGAGCCGCTGCCGCTGCACCAGGCCGACGTGCACCTGCACGGCCACGCGATCGAGGTGCGCCTGTACGCCGAAGACCCCTATGCCGGCTTCGCGCCGCAGACCGGGCGCGTGCTGCACTGGCGCCCGCAGGATGCGCTGGCCGGCCGCGCGCTGGGGGCGGCGCACCGCGGCCAGGTGCGCATCGACGCCGGCATCGCCGAAGGCGACACCGTGAGCCCCTACTACGACCCGATGGTGGCCAAGCTCATCGCCCATGGCCGCGACCGCGCCGATGCCATCCGCCGCCTGCGCGCCGCGCTGGCCGATGCGCCGCTGCTGGGCCTGCGCAACAACGGCCGCTTCCTGCGGGACCTGCTGGACCACCCGGCCTTCCGCGCCAGCGAGCTGCACACCGGCACGCTGGACCGCTGGGCCGCCGAGGGCGAGCCGCTGCTGCAGGCGCCGCAGCCCACGCCCATCGATTGGTGCCTGGCCGGCGCCGTGCTGGCCCTGCAGCAGGGCGCCGGTGCGCGCCCCGCCAGCGTGGCGGCCTGGGACCTGCCGCTGGCCTGCGGCGACACCCAGCACACGCTGCGGGTGCGCCCCGAGCCCGGCCACGGCGTGGCGCGGGTGCAGGTGTTCTTCGATGGCCATGGCCGCACGGTTGACATCCATGCCATGGCCGATCACCAGCTGCGTTATGCGGTCGACGGCGTGCAGCGCCGCGCCACCTGCGTGCTGGCACCGGGCCGCGTGCACCTGGCCGACGAAGCGGCGGCCTTCGAGTTTGCGGAAGTCTCGCCCTACCCGGTGGCCGACGATGGGCGCGACCCGCGCCGCGCCCGTGCGCCGGTGGCGGGCACGGTGGCCGCTGTCAGCGTGCGGCCGGGTGATGCGGTGGCCGAAGGCCAGCCGCTCGTCTGCGTCGAGGCGATGAAGATGGAGATGTGGCTCAACGCCGCGGCCGCCGGCCGCGTGGTGGCCGTGCACGTGCAGGCGCGTGACGCGGTCGAGGCCGGCGCCGTGCTGGTCGAACTGGAACTACTGGAGACATGATGGACAAAGCCATCCTGACCTGCGCGCTGACCGGCGTGCTCACCAACCCCAAGCAACACCCGGTGCCGGTGACCCCGGCGCAAATGGCCGCGGAGGCGCGTGCCGCCTTCAACGCCGGCGCCTCGGTGATGCACGTGCACCTGCGCATGCAGGAAGAAGGCTTCGGCCACATGCCGAGCTGGGACCCGGACGTGGCCGAGACGGTGATCGGCGCCATCCGCGAGGCCTGCCCGGGCGTCATCATCAACCTCACCACCGGCACCGTGGGCAAGGACATCTCGGGCCCGCTGGCCTGCATCCGCCGCGTCAAGCCCGAGATCGCGGCCTGCAACGCCGGCAGCCTGAACTACCTGAAGCTGAAGGAAGACGGCACCTGGGCCTGGCCGCCGATGGTGTTCGACAACCCGGTGGAAAAGATCCAGCAGTACCTCGACGTGATGGCCGAATGCCATGTGCACCCGGAGTTCGAATGCTTCGACGTGGGCATCGTGCGCTCGGTGGGCATGTACCTGAAGTCCGGCATGGTGCCGCCGGGCCTGGGGCGTGCGGAATACAACCTGGTGATGGGCGTGGCCTCGGGCATGCCCTGCGATGCCGACCTGCTGGCCCTGCTGCCGCGCTACCTGGCGCCCGGCGCGGTGTGGCAGAGCACGCTGATCGGTCGCGCCGAGATCTGGCCCGTGCACCAGAAGACGGCCGACCTGGGCGGCATGCTGCGCACCGGCCTGGAAGACACCTTCTACCTGCCGGGGGGTGAACGGGCCTCTGGCAACGGCGTGCTGATCGAGGCGCTGGCCCGCTGCGCGCGCAACGCCGGCCGCGAGATCGCCTCGCCGGCCGAGGCGCGTGCGCTGCTGCAGCTGGCCTGAATCGAGGCCGCCCCGATCACGCGTTAGACACACCACGCGCACAGCGAGTCACGCGTGAGCTGGGACACCGATGTCGCGGTGATCGGCAGCGGCTTCGGCGGCGCCGTGAGCGCGCTGCGCCTGGCCGAACGTGGCCAACGCGTGATGGTGCTGGAGCAGGGCCGCCACGTCAGCCCGGCCGACATGGAAGCCGCCGCGCTGGACGCGAAGCGGCTGCTGTGGCGCCCGGCGCTGGGCCTCACGCGCGGCTTCTTCACGCAGGAGCTGTTCCGCCACGTGAGCCTGGCGCGCGGCATCGGCGTGGGTGGCGGCAGCCTGGTGTTCGCGGCCACGCTGCTGGAGCCGGGCGAAGGTTTCTACCGCGACCCGGCCTGGGCCCGCCTGCCCCCGCGCGACTGGCAGCGCGCGCTGGCGCCGCATTTCGCACAGGCCTCGCGCATGCTGGGCCGCGCGGTGAACCCGCGCCAGACGCAGCAGGACCACTGGCTGCGCGAAACCGCCGAGCGCTTGGGCGCGGGCGCGAGCTTCGGTCCGCTGCCGCAGGCCATCCACTTCGGCGCGCCGGACCAGGAGCAGCCGGACCCGTTTTTCAACGGTGCCGGGCCGCCGCGCCGCGGCTGCAGCTTCTGCGCGCGCTGCTGCACCGGTTGCGCCCAGGGCGCCAAGAACTCGCTGGACAAGAACTACCTGCACCTGGCACAGCAGCACGGCGCACGCATCGTGGCCGAGCGGCGGGTGGCGCTGATCGCGCCGCTGCCGGGCGGCGGCTACCGCCTGGTGCTGCGCCACCCGTGGCGCCGCGGCGAGCCGGCCGAGCACCTCAGCGCGCAGCGCGTGATCGTCAGCGCCGGCGTGGTCGGCACGCTGGAGCTGCTGTTCGCCTGCCGCGAGCGCTACCGCACGCTGCCGAACCTGTCGCCGGTGCTGGGGCGGCATGTGCGCACCAACAGCGAGAGCATCGTGCCGGTGGTGGCGCGTGACCCGGCGGTGGACATCGGCGACGGTGCGGCGAATTCCTCGCAGTTCCACGTGGGCGACACGCACATCACCAACAACCGCTTCTCGCCCGCGCTGGGCCTGCTGCGCTGGCAATCCGGCCCGATGGTGGACGACGCACGGCCGCTGCCGCGCGCGCTGAAGACACTGGCGCGCTACCTCAGCGCGCCGGCCGAGGCCACGGCCGGCCCGCGCGCGGGCGCTGCCTGGTCGCGCCGCACGTCGGTGCTGCTGGGCATGCAGGCGGTGGACAACGAGCTCGCCTTCGACTACCGCCGCCGCTGGTGGCGCGGCGGCGGCTGGGCGCTGGGCTCGCGGCTGCCGGCCGGCCATGCGCGCGCGCCCACGCTGCTGCCGCAGGCGCAGGCCGCGGCGCGCGTGTTTGCGCAGGTGAGCGATGGCGTGCCCACCAATGCGCTGCTGGAAACCCTGTTCAACACCAGCGTCACCGCGCACATGCTGGGCGGCTGCGTGATGGGCGGCAGCGCGGCCGATGGCGTGATCGACGAGCGGCACGAGGTCTTCGGCCACCCCGGGCTCTACGTGGTGGATGCCTCGGCGCTGCCGGCCAACGTGGGCGTGAACCCGAGCCTGACGATCACCGCGCTGGCCGAGCGCGCGATGGCGCTGATGGCTCCTTGAGCTGCTGCAGCAGCGCCAGCAGCGCCCGCACCCGCGGCGGCACCAGCCGGCCCGAGGGGTAGACGGCGCTGATGGGCATGGGCGCCGGCCGGCAGGCGGGCAGCAGCTCCACCAGCTCGCCGCGTTCGAGCGCGTCGATCACCATGTAGTCGGGCACCTGCACGATGCCCAGCCCCAGCACCGCGGCGGCGACCATGCCTTCGCCGTCGTTCACCTGCACGCGGGGCGTGGGCTGCAGTTCCCGGGCCAGCCCGCGGTGGCGGAACTGCCAGGGCCGCAGGCGGCCGCTGCTGGGCAGGCGGAAGACGATCGCGTCGTGGCCCTCGAGCTGCTCGATGCTGCGCGGCGTGCCGCGCCGCGCCAGGTACTGCGGGCTTGCGCACAGCAGCAGCGTCTGCGAGGCGAAGCGCATCGCCACCAGGCTCGAATCCCGCAGCTCGGCGGCCCGCACCGCCAGGTCCACGCCCTCCTTCACCAGGTCGACGAAGGTGTCGTCCAGCCGCACGTCGAGCTGCAGCCCCGGGTGCTGCTGCAGCAGGCGCGCGAGCACCGGCATCAGCACCCGCTTGCCATACAGGATGGGCAGGTTCAGGCGCAGCGTGCCCGAGGGCGCGGCGCGGGTGCCGGCGGCATCGGCCTGCAGGTCCTCGATCTCGGCCAGCACGCGCTGGCAGCGCTGGAACAGGCGCTCGCCGTCGGGCGTGAGGCTCACCTGGCGCGTGGTGCGGTGGAACAGCTTCACGCCCAGCCCCGCCTCCAGCCGCGCCACCGCCTTGGCCAGCGTGGACGAGGTGCTGCCCAGCTCGCGCGCGGCGGCGGCAAAGCTGCCGTGCTTGGCGGTTTCGGCAAAGGCGATGAACTGCTGCATGCCGTGCATCGTGGCGCTCCCGGCCCGCGTGGATTGCGGAACAAATGTCCGCAATGTAGCGCCGTTGAGCCCACTTCACGCGGCAGCCCGGAGGGCCGAGACTGCGCGGCATCCGCAGGCGCCCTGCCTGCCCATCCCAGCCTTCGAGAGGAGCCGAGCATGTTCTTGCCACCCGCCCCTGCCGCCGCCGCATCGCCGATGCCCGGCGACCCGCCGCTGCCGAGGGCGTGGTGATGAGCCTGCCTGGATGAACCTGGACCCGCCGTGCCCGGCCGGCGTCAGTCGCCGCGGCTGCCGGGGGCCGACAGCGGCTCCACCGTGATGCCCGCGGCCTGCAGCCGGCGCGCATACACCTCGCCCAGCGCGCTGGCCGGCGTGAGCACGCCGCCCCGGCTGGCGCCACCGGGCAGTTTGTCGGGCAGCAGCGCGAGCGTGAGCGCGGCCTCGCAGACGAACCGGGTGGTGGCGCGGTTGCCCGGATCGCCGCTGCCGGCGATGCAGCCTTCCTGCTCGTGCCCGCCCACGCTGCGGCCCAGCAGCTCGCAGCGGAAGGCACCGCTGTCCATCGCGGCCTCCGAGGGGCCCTGCCCCGGCGCCGGGGCAAAGGCCTGGGCCAGCCGGCGCACCGGGGCGAACTGCAGCGCCGTCTGCGTGGCTGCCGCGCCCACGGCCAGGCTGGTGGCCAGCGCCGCGGCCACCGGGCCGCGGCCGAAGCGCAGGTACTCCTGGTACAGGAAGCCCGGCGCGTAGGGCCCGCGCGTGGCCGCCAGCGCGGCCGAGCGCCGCACCACGCGGGTGTTGATCGGGCCCATGAAGAAGGGCGCGAGCCAGCTGTCGAAATCGGTGTCGAGCACCGGCGCGTGCGGGTCGGCGTGCGGCCGGGTGTCGGCGGGCGCGGTGCCCGGCGGGTTCAGCAGGAACGGGTCGGCCATGCGGGCCTGCTGGCCGGTGTCCAGCGCGTTGAGCAGCGAGGCCAGCGTGCCGCCGTTGAGCCCGCCGCGCATCGTGAACACTGCCTTCACGCTGACGCAGGGCTCGCGGTAGCGCCGCCACAGCGCGCGCGCCACCAGCCAGGCCCCCAGGTCCGATGGCACCGAATCGAAGCCGCAGCCGGGCACGATGCGCACGCCCGCGGCCGCGGCCTCGGCGTGGTGGCGCTCGATGATCTCGCGCACCCAGGGGGTTTCGCCGGTGATGTCGACATAGTGGGTGCCCTGCGCCACGCAGGCCGCCACCAGCGTGCTGCCGTGCAGGGCGTACGGGCCGGCGGTGCTGAGCACGATGCGCGTGGTCCCCGCCAGCCGCGCCAGCGCCTGGGCATCCTGCGATTCGGCCACCAGGATGCCGGCCTGCGCCGCGCCCGGCCCGGCGGCGGCACGCACCGCCTCCAGGCGGGCCGCGTCGCGCCCGGCCAGGGCCCAGCGCAGGCCGTGCGCATGCTCGGCGAAGTAGGCCACCGTTTGGGTGCCGACGAAGCCGCTGGCGCCATACAGCACCACGTCGAAGGCTCGTTGACTGGCCGCGCGTGGCATGGGTCGGTCCTGCACAGGAAGGGGGAGGAGCCCTGAGCATAGCCCCTGGCCGCAGTAGGATCGACCCCCGGTCCGGCGGCCCCCCACATCTGCGGCGGGCGGCCCGGCCGTTTGCACACCCAGCGCCAGGGAGCCGCCATGCCGTACATGCGGTTGATCGTCGAACCCGTGGGCCAGCGCGAGGAGCGCGGCCCCGTGGCCGGCCGGCAGGTGTACGAGCGCATGCTGCGCTACACCGACGATCTGCAGTCGCGCGGCCTGCTGCTGGCCAGCAACTCGCTGGCCTCCACCGCCGAGGGCGCGCGGCTGCAGCTGCGCGAGGGCCGGCGCAGCGTGGTCGACGGGCCGTTTGCCGAAACCAAGGAAATGGTGGGCGGCTTTTTCCTGGTGGATTGCGCCAGCCGCGACGAAGCCCTGGCGCTGGCCGCCGAGTGCCCGGCGGCCGAGTGGGCCACGGTGGAGGTGCGCGGCCTCGCGCCCTGCTACGAATCGACCTGATGCCGCGGCGTTCGCCGCAGGGCGGTGCGGTCACTGGGTGTGGAAGGCGCCCTGCCGCGCGTGCGCCAGGCCCAGGCGCTCGACCTCGGCGATCACCTGCGCGCCCAGCAGCAGCAAGGTGGCCGCGAGCTCCAGGCTCAGCAGCACCGCGATCGCGGTGGTCAGCGAGCCGTAGACGGTGTTGATCTGCGACAGCGTCGCGAAGTACCACACCAGCACGTGGCGCGACAGCTCCCACAGCACCGCCGCCGTCAGCGCCCCGACCAACGCGTGCGAGACCCGCAGCCGGCCCACCGGCATCACCAGGTAGATGGAGGCCAGCATCGCCACCTCGCCGGCAAAGCCGATCAGGTACAGCAGCAGGCCCGACACCCCGCGCAGCGACCAGTGGCGGCCCAGGAACTCGACCTGCTCCTGGCCCATGGCCTGCAGGCTGCCCGCCACCAGCGTGACCACCAGCAGGCCCAGCCCCAGGCTCAGGATGTAGCCGTAGGGGATGAGCGCCGAGACGAGGAAGTGGCGCCGCCGGATCGCCACCCGGTGGTGGAAGATCACGCTCATCGCGTTTTCCAGCACCGTGAAGCCCAGCGAGCTGAAGAACAGCATCGTGGCCAGCAGCACCCAGCTCAGCACGTCGCGGTGGGCGAGGAAGTTGGCGAGCTCGGCCACGATGGCGGCCGACTGGCCCGGCACCAGCCACTCGAGGTAGCGGCCCAGCGTGTGAAGCAGCTCGTCCGGCGCGATCCAGTGCGACAGCGCGATCACCGTCAGGATCAGCAGCGGCACGATGGACAGCAGCGCGTAGTAGGCCACCGCTCCGGCCAGCAGCAGGCCCTGGTGGGCGCGAAAGGCTCGCAGCGTGCGCCAGGCAAAGCGCCCCGGGTGCTGCAGCAGCTGGGCCACCGGCGAGCCGGGGCCCTGGGCGGCAGGGGGCGGTGGTCGCAGGCTCACGGCGGGGCGGGCGCGGGGCTCAGGGCCGCGGCGGGGCGGGGGGTGGCAGGGTGTCCTGGCGCTTGAGCTCACGCTGCTTCATGTCGAGGTAGGCCTCGCGTTCGATCTCGCGCAGCTGGCGCGGGTAGCGCTCGGTGGCGTCGAACCAGTCGCGCAGGCGCTTGTCCTGCTGCTGCGCCGCCGGCAGCCCGTGCGCGCCCAGGTGGGCCTCGATCGCGAGGTAGTAGCGCATGGTGTTGCGCTCCAGCATGCCGCGCACGCCGCCCACCGGCACCGGGGGCGCGCCGGGGCGCGGGCTCTGCAGTGTGAAGCCCACCTTGTCGCTGCCCAGCGTGCCCAGGTAGGCCTGCGTGGCCCAGCGCGCCAGGCTGCCATAGCCGTACGCATAGGTCATGTGCACCAGGGTCTGGCGCTCGGTGTAGGCCGCGGCCTCGAGCACGATGCGGTAGTCGCGCGTGCTCATCGGCCCGGTGGGCGATTGCAGCGCGAAGGCCACGTGGTCGACGCCGGCACTGGTGGTGCGGAAGTCGAAGCGCAGCCAGTGCGCATCGGCCAGCGGCTGGTCGAACTTGCGGCCGATGCCCACGTCCAGCACCTCGCGCCCGGCGGCGCTGCCGGCGCGGCAGTACTTGGTGTTCAGGTGCAGCATCAGCACGCGGCACCAGTCGGCGCCGGTGGCCAGGTTCTGGCGCACCGCGTCGAAGGGCTGGTCCACCAGCGCGTGCACCTCGCCGGCCAGGCTGTCGCTGCGCTCGCTGGATTGCAGGTACAGCGGCCGGTCCGACAGGCCGCTGCCGGCCCGTGCCCGCGCGGCCGCGAAGCCGGCCCGCAGTGCCTCGGCCGCCGGTGTCTGGGCCTGGGCCGCCGGCAGGGCCGCCAGGGCGTACAGCGCGGCCAGCAGCGCCCCGCGCGCCCACCCTGCCCGCGGGGTGGCGGCCGGGGGGGCGATGTGCGGTGTCATGGGCGGCAGGCCGGTGCGGCCGGCAGGTGGGCGTCAGCGGGGCGGCAGCGCGTGCTTCCAGTCGCGGAACACGTCGATGTCGACCCCGTCAGGGTAGTTCAGATAACCGGGTGCGTGGCCCTTCACGCGGGTGACGCCGTACTGCCAGATGATGGCCTGGGTCTGGCGGTCGACCACGATCACGCGGTCGTTCAGGTCGTCGACGATCAGCACGTCGCCGGTATCGGGCAGCTCGCG
The DNA here is from genome assembly GCA_016213205.1 of Burkholderiales bacterium. Taxonomy (GTDB): domain Bacteria; phylum Pseudomonadota; class Gammaproteobacteria; order Burkholderiales; family Burkholderiaceae_C; genus Pseudaquabacterium. The sequence continues at coordinate 71,459 of JACRAZ010000035.1, read as the reverse complement.
CGCGATCGAGGGGTGGTCGAGTGCGCCCTCGCCTTCGCTGCGGAAGTACTCCCAGCTCGGCTTGCCGGTGCGTGGGTTGAAGATCACCACGCGCCCGGGCTTGACGAAATCGGCCACGATCACCTGCTGGCCATCCAGCGTGGGAAAGGCGTCCGAGGGGTAGCGGATCTTCGGTGCGCGCACGCTCCACAGCAATTTGCCCGCACGCGTGATGCGCGAGATCCAGGCGTCGGTGATCTCGGTGACGAGGATGTCGCCGTTGTCCAGCGGCGTGGCGCCATTCGGCCAGGCCAGCTGGTGCGGCGGGTTGTGCCGGCACTGGCCCGGTTGGCCCCACTGGGTGGTGATGCGGCTTTCCTTCGGGTCGATGATCAGCACCCGGCAGTTGCGGATGTCGGCGGTGAGGAACTGGCCGTCTTCCAGCAGGTGGGCGTCGTCGGGGTAGTTCAGCAGCCGGCCGCTGCGGCCGCGCCGGTCCGGGATGCCGAAGGTCCAGGTGACCACGCGCTTTTCGTAGTCCACGATGTGCAGGTCGTAGTTGTCCTCCTCGCTCACCGCGAGCAGCTTGCCGTCGGACGAGAAGTTCACGTCTTCGTTGCCGCGGTAGTAGCCGAGGTCGGGCGACGGGAACTCCCAGACGATGCGCTTGTCCGGCGCCACCTCGATGAGCCGGTTGTTGCGCCTGTCGGCGATGACGATGGGGTACGGCAGCGGCTTGCCCCAGGAGGGCACCGGCTTCGCGCGGCTGCCGGTGACGGGCGGGATCGGCGGCAACACCACGCCGCTGGACACGATGCCGGCGCCGCGCATGTCGGGCGTTACTTTCACCGCCACGCCGTCCGCGCTGCCCTGGGCCCCGCCCGCGCCGGCGGGCCCCGCCGGGCTGGCCGCTGCCGGCAGGCCCAAGCCCAGGCTCAGCAGCCCGGCGGCTGCCACCACGGCCCGCAGCGGGCGCTTGATTCGAGTCATGCGAGGACCTGTCTGTGCTGGTGATGCTGCCGCACAGCCTGCCCCAATGCCGGGCGCAGGGTCTTGACCGGTGGCAAGCAAGCCGCGTCTGGCGGGCCGCTGCCACCGCCAAGCTGTCACCGTTGGTGCCAGCAATGCTTGCTGCGGCCTCTGCCGTGCGACTTCAGACCTCGACGAACTGGATCGGCAGCCCGGTGGCCTGGATGCGGATCAGCTTGAGCGGGTACACCGCCGCGGCCGAACAGGTGTCGCCCGGGCCGGGCTTGCCCTCGTGGTAGCGAACGATGATCGCGCCGTCGCGTTCAACCACCTGCTGGATGCTCAGCGCGAAACACCCGTTCGGACGCATGCCGAGATAGACGCCGGCGATCGTGCTGCTGGCGAAGTCGACAGCGGGAAGCGGCTGAGGGCTGTACCGGCTGTTTGCTCGCTCCCACCACGTTGCCCACTCCGACTGGCTTCGGTAGACATGGAAGTACGTGCGAGTGTCGTCGGCGGAAGGCACCGCGGCCGGGTCAACCGCGTTGAGGGGGTCCGCGACGGCCCGCGTGGCAATCAACTCGTGCGCAATGGGTACCTCGTCCGTTCCGCCGCACGCCTACAGAAGCGACAGCGCAACCACCAGCAGGCCTGCGAGCCGAAAGTGGAACCCACGATTGAAGAAGTGCATGGCTTGATCTCCTTGCGTCGGCTCTATGCCGTCTTGTGTGGAACGCGACGGCGCCATCCGACGGCCGCAGAGGCGCTGAACGGGTGAACGGGCAGGTTCTTCAGGAATGGACGCTCACCGTCGGCGCTATGATGCCCCAACGCGGTGCCGACCGCCAAGGAACCCATGGCATGCGCCGACGGCAGTGGGGGCCGGCGCCGCTGGCCAGCCGTGCCGGGCACGCGAATCGCCTGGGGGTTGGGTGATCTGCCGGAAGAGGGCGGCCACACCTGGACGGCCGTGGCAGCCGGCGTCTCAGCCTCAGGCCGCTTCGGCCAGGTCCACGCACACCAGGCCGGGGTAGCGGTTCCAGCGGAAGGTGATGACGTACGGGTGCATTCGCGTGCGTGACGCCGGGGCCGGGTGGCCGTGCACGGTTTGCGGCACCGAGATGTCCAGGTCCTTGCCCAGGCGGCGGCGGGCGTTGCCGGCCAGGGTGTTGGCGATCTCGCCCACCGCGTCGAGCAGGTTCGCGGGCGAGAGGTCGGTCTCGCGTTGCAGCAGCAGCAGCTCCTTCAGCGCCGCGGCCGGCAGCGACACCAGCACCTGGCCGCGGTAGCGCCCGGCAAACCGCACGATGCCGTTGAAATCGTGGCCGGCCACCGGCTCCACGCCCAGGAAGGCCGAGGTGATCTCGGGCGTGATGCGGCTGGTGATGTCGAAATAGCGCCGCACCGAATCGACAAACAGGCGCAGGTCGGATTCTTTCAAGGCGGTCATGGCTCAGGTGCTGTGTTCGAGCAGGCCCTGGAGGGCGAGCTGCAGGCTCTCGTCGGAGAAGGGCTTGGGCAGGAAGCCGTGCGCCCCCAGCCGCAGCGCGCGGATGGCGGTGGACTTGTCGTCCAGCGCGCTGATCACCAGGATGCGGCTGCGCGGGTGCAGCGCCAGCAGCGCGGGGATGCAGGCCAGGCCGTCCATGCCGGGCATGGTGAGGTCCATGGTCACCACGTCCGGCTCGGCATGGCGGGCCGCGCGCAGCGCCTCGTCGCCATTGCGCGCCAGGCCCAGCAGCGTGACGTCGCCCAGCGTGCCGCCCTGCACCACGCGGGCGATGCGCGAGCGCACGATGTTCGAATCGTCCACCACCAGCAGCTTCATGGCCATGGCGGCGTCATGCGGTGAAGCGCACGCGGAAGGTGGTGCCCTGCCGGGGCCGGCTGGACACGAGCAGGCGCGCGCCCAGGCGCCGCACCTCGTTGACCACGATGTCCAGCCCCACGCCACGGCCGGCATGCACATCGGCCTGCTCGGCGGTGCTGAAGCCGGGCTTGAAGACCTGCGCCACGATCTGCTGCGGGCTCATCTCGGCCAGCTGGGCTTCGGTGGCCCAGCCCAGGGCCAGCAGGCGCTGGCGCACGCGCGCGGGGTCGATGCCGGCACCATCGTCGCGCACCAGCAGGCAGGGCTGGTCGGCTTCGTCGCGCACCAGCTCCACCGCGATGTGCGCCTGTGCGGGCTTGCCGCAGGCGGCGCGGGTGGCCGCGTCTTCCACGCCATGCACGGCGGCGTTGCGCACCAGTTGCACGGCGATTTGTGCCAGCGCCTCGCGGGTGCGCTCGGGCAGCTCGGCCAGCGCTGCCAGGCGGGTGCTCAGCGTGGCCGGGCGCGTGGTGTCGGCGGCGATGCGGCCCACCAAGTGGCCGAGCTGCCGGGCCAGGCGCTCGGCCTCGGCGGGCGCGCCGTCCTGCGGCGCCGGCGCCCGCGTGCGCAGCACCGAGCGCTTGAGCGTCTGCAGCCGCAGCAGCAGGTCTTCCAGCGGCAGCGGCAGCGCCAGCAGCGCATCGCCGCCGGCGGCCGGCGCATCGCGCAGCCCCTGGAGCTGGGTTTCGAACGCGTGCGCGGTGCCGGCCAGCAAATCCAGCGCCAGCATCGAGGCCTCGCCCTTGACGGCATGCACCAGGCGGTGGATGCGCTCCACCGTGCGCCGCAGCAGCGCGGGGTCGGTGCCGGCGTCCACCTGGCGCAGCAGGTCGTTCACCTCCAGCAGCGAGGCCTCGGCGCGCTGCACAAAGGCCTGCAGCGCGGCGGGGTCGGCCTCGTAGGCCTGCATCAGCAGATCGAACTCGCGCTGCGCGCGGCGTTGCTCGCCTTCCAGCCGGTGCTCGAGCTCGACGCGCTGGGTCACGTCCTGCACCGTCACCAGCAGGTGGCGCACCTCGCGGCCTTCGAGCACGCGGCTGAACTGCATGGCCAAGAAGCGGCGGCGCTTCGAGCCCAGCGCGTCGGGCTGCAGCAGCTCCACCTCGGTGAGCGGGTTGATGCTCTGCACCAGGTCTTCCTTCACGTGGGGCGTGAACAGCAGCTCCACGTAGCTGCGCGCATCCTCCAGCGTCTTGGCCGAGACCAGCGGGGCGAGCAGCTCGACGAAGTGATCGCCCGGCCGCACCTTGCGGCCGAACATGCCGGCCACCGAGTGCGAGATCTGGGTGCCCAGCGTCATCCCGGGAGTCAGCAGGAACAGGCCCTCGCGCACCACCGACAGGATCTTGCGGGTCTCGGCGCTGGCCTGTTCCACCGCGGCATCCGACTGGCGCAGGCGGCGGACGAACTTGAACAGGATGAACAGGAAGTTCAGCAGCGCCAGCACGATGCCGCCCGTCTGCACCAGCCGCAACACCGAGGCGCGCTGCGCGGCGGCGGTTTCCAGATCGGTGGTGAGCTCGTTCATCAGGCCCAGCAGCGCCAGGTTGTTGGCGCGCGCGTAGTCGGCCGCCGAGCGCACGATCACCGGCTGCGCCAGTGCGCTGGCCTCGGCCAGCGGCGCCATCAGGCGGCGCCAGGGCTCCCACAGCGCGATGGCGCGGGCCAGGATGTCGGCACTGCGCGGGCCGGTGGCGGCAGGCAGCCGCAGCGCCCGACCATCGCCACCGCTGACCTGGCCGCCGGTGCGAAAACCCTGCAGCGTGCTGTCGAACAGCCGGCTGGCGAGCTGCAGTTCTTCCACCAGCGCTGCCGGCACCGGCCCTTGCGCCACCGCCAGCTCGCTGGCGTACAGCGCCTTGGACATGCGCTGGCTCAGCATGCGCTGGCGGCCAGCCAGGTTGATGGCCACCGCATCCTCGGCGATCTGGAACGAGACGTAGAAGTTCAGCACCAGCACGGCCAGGTCGAACAGCAGGAAGAACGCCACCGCGATCAGGATCTCGCGGTACTTGCCCAGGCCCGGGCCCAGCCCCAGTGACAAGGGGCGGGTGGCGGGGCCAAGCCCGCCGGAGGCCGGCGAGCCGGGGGGCATGGCCAGGTCGGCCGCATGGGCGGCGTGAGCCGTGGAAGTCATGGACTACCTTCCGATCGTGGTGGAGACGCGTTGACGCGGCGCAGCAATTGCCGTGCCGGCGCGCCCAGTCGTCACCCGCGCGACAGCCGCATGCACCGCCAACGCGCGCCCGCGCATGACGCGGCAGGTAAGCGGCAGCGGTTTCACACCAAGACCGTGCCTGGGCGCGCGGGCTTGGGGCGCGGGCGTGCCGGCCGGCCAGCGTGCTGGTTGCCGTCGGCGGGGCGGCGTTGGGGAGTCGGGCCGGATGCGGGGCGCCAGACGGCAAGGCGCTCAGGCCTGTCCGTCGCTGCCACCTTGGCTCAAGGCCTGATTGGCGCGCGCCCAGTTTCGTCAGGCATGACCGTCGCAACGAGTCGATGGCGATGAAGGTCTTGGATGTGCGGGTTCCACCTGCCGCACGCTTGGTGTGCCGACGCTGGCCGTTCACCGATTCGACGAAGGCGTTGCTGCGGTTGTTGATCACGCTGTCATCAAGCGCTAGTGCTTCTGGTCTTCGTGCCAGTACCAGACCGTGGCACCCCAAGGAGAGTCCTTGATCTCGGGCATCACGGTACCTGCATCGAAGTGTCGACGTGAGCTGGCCAGGGCGGTGGTGAACCAGAAGCCGGCTTGAGGGCAGGGCTGGCCGCCTTCACAGCGCATGCGGGTCATGCCATGGGTGCGCGCCGCCTCGGCCGCGGCGCGAAGCTTGCCGATCGAGTTGTTGGCACGCGCCCAGTCGGCAAGGACTTTCGGGTAGACCAGGTGGTCGCGAAACGGCGAGTCGTCGATGTTGTGAATGACGCAGATGGCGGCGGCTTCGAAGGACCAGTAGCCGTAGTACGGGGTCATGTAGTCCTGGGCTTTGAGGTGGCCGTCGTGCCAAGTGCAGCCTTCGAAGGACTTGTACCAGTTGTCGAGGTATTTCTTGACGTACTGGCTTGCTTGCGGGCCAGTCTCGGCCGTGTACACCGCATCCAGCAAGGGATCGTAGGGGGTCGCGTGGTAGAACTCCTCGACGTGCCGAATGTCGTTCACCGCTGGCTCGACGATGCTCTCGAAGAGCATGTCCTCGCCTCGATACCTGCTCAATAGGTCGCACGCTCTTTGAATAGCCGTCCCTTGACCCAGCAATGCGCCCAGGCTTACCAACTCGACGGCTTGTTGAAAGTCCTCCAACTCATCAAATGTTACCGGCGTGAGATCTGGGCGCAGTTCCAGTCGACGTTGGGCGGCAAGTGACTGCATATGCTCGGTGTGGGCGATGTGCCATCTCGCAAACCAGTCTGCGGCCTGGGTGAAGTGACCAATGAGTTCGTCGACGGCGACTCCTGCCGTGTACCGCAATCGCAGCCTGCGCATCGAGTACTCAAGCATCGCGCCCTGGCCAAACGGATCGAAGTCGCGGTCGCGCCGCCGCGTGTCGATCGCGGTGAGAGTGGCCGCCTGGGATCGGTCTAGCCACAGCTCGTTGAGCGTGAAGTCCGAATAGGTCAGGAATTTCTGGCGGCGCACCGCACGGAACTGACTCTCGGTCCAGCCGGACCCGACCAACGAGGGCGGCTTGCGCAGATTCTTTCTCATCACGTCGAACTCGACCTATCTATCGTCGTTTCTTGCTGCCCGACTTCTTGCCGGCTTCTCCAGAACCATGGACCTGCGAGTTGTCCTTGCTTGCCGCCTTGGTGGATGCGGCAAGGTACTTTTCATTCACGACTCGATCAATCGCTGACCTGTCCCAAGCGAACTGCGTCTCATGCTCGGGATGAGGGTGGATCAGCTCTCGGGGGCAGCCCAAGTTGAGTTCAGCAAGGGCCTGCGCGTGGTCGGTGGCCCCTGGGGACTCGAAGGTGACAAGGACCACGCGTCGTTCGCACGCGTCGTTGGCCAGAGCCAGCTTGGCGTCGGCCGGGACGCCTTCCGCATCTGCACGCATCTGAACCCATCGGCGCGACATCTGAATCACCGTCTTTCCATCACCCTCAGCGTCCTTGCTGGTGCTCAGCAGGTGAAATAGCATCTTGTCGCCATGGGAGGCAATGCCGGCCGGCGTCTTCAGTTTGCTCATCATCGACTCGACGGCAAAGATGCTGCCCCGCGCCTTCGCTTCCGTGACGGTGAGCTTGCCGTTGTGCGCCCAAATGGCATCGATGCCTTTGTGGGGCACCTTTGGCAGGTCTTCAAGGCTGAGGTTGACCGGTCGCTTGTCGGCGTTGATCTTTGCGACGGCCGACTTGGACGCAAACGGCTTGTTGCTGTCGTGGATGAAGGTGCCGCCCAGTCGCTTGAGTTCATGGTAGTCCACCATGTGCTCGCCGATCAGGCCAGTGGCCACATGAGACATCTTGCCGAATGCTTGGCGCGTGGCCTGAATGGCCCGGTGCGACCCGCCAGCCCCCTTCTCTGTGTTGGTCGTGTCCTTGTCCAGCGTCTTCTTGCGGCCCTGGCGTGGAAGCTCCTGCCCCTTGGGGTGCACGGCCGCAGCGTTGTGCTGGTTCTTTGCATTGGAGCGCGCCCCTGGCAGCGCAGAGGCTGCCACGGCCTTCTGGCCGGCGGCCATCACCACGGCAGCGGCCTGCTCGCCCAACAGGTCCTGCAGAAAGATCCCGATCTCTGCCGATGCGCGCTGCATGGTGCTGTTGACGTCGGTGCGCATGGCCTTCATGCCCGGCAGCATGCCGTGCGCCAGGGTCTGGATGCTGTCCGGTATGAGCCAGCCTTTCCAGCCCTGTGCCGTGGCCACGAATTCCAGCAGGGCGATGCAGGCGTCGAGGGCCGCGTTCACCCGCTGGATGGCTTGGCTGGTGCGGGCACCCCACTTGCCGATCAACTCCTTGCGGATCCAGTCGATGGCGCCGCCCTTGCGCATGCCCAGCAGCGCTTCGACTGCGTGCACGCCGCTGTTGACAGCGGTCTTGGCAAGGTGGCGTTCGCGCCACAAGGGCTTGAACACGGTCTTGAAGGCGCTGCCGACTTCCGGGATGGCGCCGATCGCCGCGAAGCCGAGGTTGACCACTTGCTCTGGCGTGGCGTGCTTGAAGCCGCCTTGGTTGTTGATCTTGTACAGGCAGGCAGCGATGTCGCGCACGTCCATCACCTGGTCGAGCACCGGCACCAGCGAGATGAGGCCGCCAATGATCTCGGCGGGTGTGTTGGGGTGGTCCTCGAAGTCGCCGAGGATCAATGTGCGGAAGAAGCTCTCGATCTGCGATCTTCGGCCCGTTGCGGACCCTGGTGCGGTGGCCACGGCCGAACTCATGGGGCGGCTCCTTCATCGTCTGCGTCGGCCAACGGGGCCTCGCGATCAAGTGCACGTTCGATGATCTCGCGGCCCATCGCCTGTACCTCGCCCTTGCGGAACTCGGCGGTATCCGTTGGCAGCGGCGGGGCCGCCCAGGGCCTGGCATCTTCGCCGTACTCGACCCGGTAGCGGCCCTTTGGAACGCCGGGAATCAGCGTGTAGGCGGCGCTGTCGAGCCTGCCCTGGTAGACCTCGCCGGTCTCGTAGGTCACCGTGTAGGTGGCACCCGCCACCGGCGACAGATCGTCGTAGTGGAAGTGCAGCTCCAGTTCGTTCGGCGGCTCCTTCACCGTGCCCCGCGGCAGCGCGGACAGATCGGGCTGCCCGCCCCCGGCAGCCATGAACTCGTGCGTGCTCATCGGCGCGGAGTACAGCCCCGGCATCGTGAAGGTGATGTCGCCGCCTTCGAGCACGATGGAGCTCTTGCCGTCGAAGAGCTCGATGCGTTCCTTGGCGTCGATGTGGATCTCGTCGTTGATCGAGTAGATCGTGAGTTCCTGGTCGGCCAGGATCTGCATCGCATCGGTGTGGGCGCGCAGCGAGACGGGGCCGTTGGCCGCAAAGGCCTTGATGCCGCCGTCGTGGGCGTACAGACTGGTGGTCTTGCCCGAGACCGAGGCGTAGGTGTGGGCGGCGGCCTGGTGACTGTCGCCGTGGGCGACGAGGCTGGTGTCCTGGCCCGCGGTGCTGGCGAACTGCGCCTCGGTGGCAAAGGCCACCGTGCTGGGCGCATCCATCAGCAGCACCGGGTCGGCAAACGCGTGCACTGCGTCGGTGTCGGCCCGCGCCGCATCCTGCTGCTGCGCGCGCTGGCCGCCCACGCTGGCCTCGTGGCGGCCACGCTGGGCCAGGTCCACCGCGGCGGTGAGCGTGTCCATCGCCTGGCCGGCATCGTGCGTGGAGAGGCCATGCGCCTGGCCCTTGCGGGCGGCGGTGGTGAGCGTGCTGCCCAGCGCGCGCGCGGCCTGCAGCTTGGCCACGGCCTCGGCATCGTCGAGCTGGGTGGACTGGGCCGAGCCGTAGCTGCCCGCGCGGGCGGTGGTGCTGACCAGCAGCCCCTTGGCCGCCCGCAGGCTGGCCCAGCCTTGGGTGCTGACCTCGAAGCCCGCGCCGCGCCAGGGCCCGCGCTGGGCCGAGGTGGCGCTCTGCTGGATCAGGTGGCCCAGGCCCACCTCGGCGGCGGTGTAGCTGCACAGCAGGCGCATGCGCAGCTGGCCGGTGGCGTCGTCCACCACCCATTGGTTGAAACCCGCGCCATCGAGCGCATGGGTGTGCAGGCCCGAGATCGTGCCCGGGTGGTTGACGCCGGCATCGATACCGGCGGACCAGGGCGGCAGGTCCTGGCCGTTGTAGAGCGTGCCCAGGATCAGCGGGCGATCGATGTCGCCCTCGATGAACTCCACCGCCACCTCGGTGCCGATGCGCGGGGTGAACACCGCGCCCCAGTTGGCGCCGGCCGCGGGGCTGGCCACGCGCACCCAGGTGCCGGAGGATTCGTTGCCCGGCGCGTTGCCCTGCGCGTCGGGCGAGCGTTCGTCGTGGCCCAGGCCGCCGGGCAGCGGGGCCACGCCGCGCTGCCACGGGAACTGGATCTTCACGCGGTGCTCGCGGTCGGTGGTGAGCGGCTCGCCGGCCAGGCCCACCACCAGCGCCGTCTGCAGGCCCGGGGCGGTGGGCTTGCGGATGAAGCGCGGCACCACGGCCGCAGCCGCCGGCGCGGCATGGAAGTGGTTGCGGTAGGTGCCGTGCTCCAGCTCGGTGGCGCCCAGCAGCTCGGCCGCCTGCGCGCCCAGGTTGTTGGTGATGTGGTGCTCCACCGCCAGCAGCACGAAGTGGTTGTCGGGCCGCGCATGGCTGACGAAGCCGCCGGTGTGTCCGCCGCTCGCACCGGCGCCGTACAGCGGGTGGTCGATCAGGCTGAACGTGTACCCGGCCTCGAAGTGGCGCGCGCCGCCCTGGCCTTCGAAGCGCTTGAAGTCCAGCTCCAGCGCGGTGAGCGCCAGCTCGGCCGCGCGCTCGGCATGCAGCGGGTGCTCGTAGCGGCAGGCGCCCGCGCCGTCGTAGTGTTCCAGCTCGGGCACCTCGCCGATGTCCAGCGCGGTGGCCACCTCGGCCGTGGTGCCGGCCAGGTGCTTGTAGTTCCAGGCGCCCAGCGTCACCGCATTGGCATGCAGCGCGCGGCGCGCGGCGAAGGCGGTGATGCTGTCCTTCTGCCCTTCGAGCTGGGCGGTGGGGTGCTGGGCGGTGAAGCGCACCTCGCCCAGTTCGGGACGCTGTGCGCGGCGGTCGGTGATGACCAGGCAGTGCAGCGCGCTGGCGCCGGATTCGAGCGCGGCGCCGGTGTTGTCGTGCTCGAAGTGATAACTCAGGCCTTCCTCGGCCAGCAGGCGGCTCACGAACTCGAAGTCCGATTCACGGTACTGCACGCACAGGCTGCGCTGGCGCAGCGGCTCGCTCAGCTCGAACCGGAAGCTGGCCTGCGGGTAGTCGGCAAAGATGTCTTCCAGGATGGCGCGCACATCCTGGTCCTGGTGGATGAAGCAGTCGCGCCGGTGGGCCAGGAACATCAGCCACGGGCGCATCACCAGCCGGTAGCGCGCGAGGCCGCCGTCGGCGCCCAACTGCGCGGCCTCGAACACATAGCCGTGCCAGGGCTTGTAGCGGCCATCGGGCTGCAGCAACTGCAGCGACATCTGCTCGCCGATCAGGTGCTTGAGCTCGAAGGTGGCCGAGGTGCTGATGCAATCCACCACCAGCTCGAAGGGCTGGTTCACCGCCTCGTGCAGCACCAGGCGCTCGGGGATCAGCGCCAGCCTGGGCAGGGCCGTCTGCATCTGCAGCATGCGCCCGCGTTGGTCGAACAGCGCAGGGAAGTCCAGCCGTGCCAAGGCCTGCTGAAGCTGCTGGCCCGCCAGCTGCCCCAGCGCGTTGCCCAGGGATGGGCCTAGCGCGTTGCCCAGTGATGAACCCAGCGCGCTGGCCAGCGATGGACCCAGTGCCTGGCCGAGCGTGTGCCCGAGCTGCTGCGCCAGAGGGCCCGGTGAGGGCAGGCCGGGCAAGGCCGGTGTTGCGGGCACGGGCAATGGGGGCGTCATGCCCTCGGCTCCCTGGGTGTTTTTGGGAATGGTGCCCGGGCCACCGCCGCTGACGGCATGGCCGCGGCCCGGAAGATCGGCGGATTATCGAAGCGCGCCGCACGCCAACAACCCCCCAAGATGCCAGTGCTGCTGTAACCGCATGTTCGCCCCTTTCCGGCGTTAGCACGGCAGGGGCAGAATCCGCGCCTTTGGGGCTGGACGAGGTGTGTGCGATGGACCTGGAAACGCTGCTGCAGCCGATGGCCGAGGGTCCGCCTTGCGGCGAAGACCTGTCGTTCAGCGCCGAGTTCGACACCATCGCCGAGCTGCGGCGCGAGGACGACGCCAGCCTGCCGCTGGGCGAGTGGAAGGAGAAGGGCAAGGAGCCCAAGGTGGCCGACTGGCCCGCGCTGTGCGCGCTGTGCGAAACGCTGCTGCGCGAGCGCAGCAAGGACCTGCGCCTGGTGGGCTGGCTGGCCGAGGGCTGGGCCCACGAACGCGGCTTCGGCGGCCTGGCCGATGGCCTGGCACTGGCGGCGGCGATGATCACACGCCACTGGGAGGGCCTGCATCCGCTGCCCGAGGGCGGCGACCACGAGCTGCGTGTGGGCAGCCTGAGCTGGCTGCTGGGCCGGGTGGCGCCGCTGGCGCGCCAGCTCGTGCGGGCAGGCGCCGCGGCACCCTCGCGTATTGCGCTGGCCGGTGCGCTGCAGGCGCTGGCGCAGCTGCAGGCGGCGGCCGACGCGCGCTTGGGCGCCGAAGGCCCCGGCTTCGTGGGCGCGCGAGAGGCCTTGAAGGCCGTGCTGGCCGACCTGCCCGCCGATGCCGCCGACCCCGCGGCCGAGCCGGGCCCCAACGCTGCAGGCGCCGCGGCGCCCGGTGCGGCCACGTCGGGCGCCGGCCCCCTGCAGACGCGGGCCCAGGCCCTGCAGCAGCTGCGCCAGGTGGCGGAGTTCTTCCGCCGCACCGAGCCGCACAGCCCGGTGGCCTACCTGGCCGACAAGGCCGCACGCTGGGGCACGATGGATCTGCACGGCTGGCTGCGCACCGTGGTGAAGGACGGCGGTTCGCTCGCGCACCTGGAAGAGTTGCTGGGCGTGGAGCCGCCGCGGCCCGGTTGATCAGGCCAGCAGCCTGAACTCGATGCGCCGGTTGCGGGCGCGGCCTTCGGCGCTGGTGTTGTCGGCCACCGGCCGGTCGGGGCCGACGCCCGTGGTCACCAGCGCCGAGGCCGGGATGCCGCGTTGCACCAGGTAGGCCTTGACGGATTCGGCCCGCGCCGCCGAGAGCAGCAGGTTCTGCGGCCGGGCGCCGTCGGAATCGGTGTGGCCCACGATCTCGAAGCGCCGGCCGGCCAGCTTCTGCAGCACCGGCAGCAGGTGTTCCAGCACCTGCAGCCCGGCGGCGGTGAGCGTGGCGTTGCCGGGCTCGAACTCCACGATGCGGTTGGCCATCGCCGCGTCCAGCACCTGCTGGCCGCTGGCGCCCACGCGCAGGTTGTCGCGCACCGTGTAGGTGGGGTTGTCCAGCCGGGTGGCGATGCCGCGCACCAGCTGCTGCTGTGTTTGCGCGTTATCCACCTGGCCGGTGATCTCGACCATGTTGCCCTCGATGCGCAGCTGGCCCTGCGAGACACGCTTGATGTCGGCGGTGAGCAGCTTCTGCACCTGCTGGCCCCACTGCGGCGGCGCGGCCAGCGGGCCCACGCCGAGCTGGTCGACCACCCGCTCGGCACCATAGACCTCGCGCACGCGGGCCAGGATGGCCGCGCGCGTGGCCTCGTCGGGCACCGTGCCGGAGACCACGACCTGGGGCGCCGCGGCGGGGCTGGCCACCGGTGGCGCGATGGCCGGCCGGGCTGCTGCCGGCGACGGTGCCGGCGAGGGCGCTGCCGATGGCGCGGGGGCGGGCGCTGGTGCGGGCGGCGGTGCGGGGGCGGTGGAGGCCGCGGCCAGCGGCTGGCCGGTGGCCGGGGCCAGCGCGGCCAGCATCACCACGGCAGCCAGGCCGGCGCGCCGCAGCGGGTGGCGATGGAGTCGGTTCACGCTCATTCCCCCAGAAAGGCTTCGTTGAAGGTGGCACGCGCCTGCGCCAGCGACAGCGCGGGCTGCGGCAGGTAGCTGTTGAGCTTGCGCAGCGGGTAGTCCAGCTCGGCCGAGTCGTCCACCCATTCGGGCGCGAACAGGTCCACGAAGTGGTCGCCGCCGGCCCCGGGGTCGAGCAGCGCGTGCAGCAGCGCGGGTGAATCGCCGGAGAAGCCCAGCGCCATGCCGGGCGCACCGCTGGCGGTGCCGTCCGGCGCGCGGCGCGGCAGGAACAGGGCCACCTCGAAATCGCTGCGGGCCAGGAAGCGCGCCGCCAGGTCCAGCCACAGCGTGGCCACCAGCGGCTGCAGTTGCGGGTCGGCTGGCATCGGCAGCCGCACGCCCCGCTCGAGCCGTTGCGCGCCGCTGCCGGGCACCGGCGCGAGCAGCAGGCCCAGGCCCAGCAGCGCGCGCCGCAGGTCGGTTTCTTCGGCGGCATCCCGCAGCAGGGCCTGCAAGCTGCCCAGCGTGTGCAGCTCCAGGAACTCGCGGTAGCCCGCGTCGTGGGCGCGGGGGTCGATGTCCACCGCGGGGCGCAGCCGGTCCAGCAGGTTCAGCGCGGGCACCACGTCGTCGGCGGCATGGGCGCGGTCGGCGGCCTGGCCGAGCTGCAGCCATAGCGGCGACAAGGCCATCGGCGCACGTTGCATGAAGGGCAGCGGCGCCTCGACCTCCAGCTTGCCCACGGCCACGAAGGGGAAGCGCCTGCCCGAGGCATCGGTGCTGGCCATCAGGTGGCCGGCCACCACGGCGCGCCGCTTCACGCCCAGGAAGGCGAAATCGGCCGAGGGGGCCTGGTCGTACACCTCCTTCCAGCGCGGCTCGCGCGCCAGGCGCTCGATGCCCTGCGTGAGCCAGAGGTCCAGGCGTTCGGTGAGGCCTTGTGCGTCGCCATTGCGCACGAAATCGCCGCGCGCGGGCAGCTTGCCGAAGTAGATGATCTCGGTGGGCATGTGCCGGCTCATGGGGCGGCCCTCCCGAGGGGGCGTGACGGGCCGGCCGTCGGGCGGCGGGCTGCGGCGTGTCCGGGGGCGTGTCTCATCGGCTCACCCCCGATGCGGCGCCGCGCGCCTGCGCCAGCGTGGCGCCGGAGTCGTCGCCGGCCACCATCGCGGGCAGGCGCAGGCCCCGCAGGCCGCCGGCGCCCGGTGTGGGTGCGGCCTGGGCGCCGCCGGCCGGTGGCGGCGGCGCGGCGCCCGGCTGGCTGATGACACGCAAGGTGATCGTCACCGCGTGCGGCCCCTGGGCCCAGCTGAGCTCGTTGCTGCCGTCGGCGAGCTTGCGGCGCTCGGCGGTTTCGAACATGCGCTGCAGGCCGAAGCGGCCGGGCACGTTCAGCAGCTCGATGCTGCGGCCGTCGAGCGTGACGCCGGTGATGCGCGCCCCCGGCGTGCCACCCGGGTGCGGCCAGACCATCGACACCCAGGCCGCGGCGGCGTTGCGGTAACGCAGCTGCTGGCCGTCGATCTCGATCGTGTACTCGCTCAGGCCCGGGGCGCCCTGCGGCAGGATCTGGAAGCTCGTCTGCGTGGGCGGGGGGGGCGTGGCGGCACCGGCGGCCGCGGGCGCGGCGCTGCCGGCCGCGCCGTCCAGCGGCGCCACCCAGTGCGCGAACTGCGCGCTGAACTCGGGCCGCAGCCGCACGCTCATGTCCAGCCAGCTGCGCGGGCCGATGCTGTCGCCGCGGCGCATCACCAGCGGGCCCAGCGTGTCGTTGGCGAAGCGGGCCACCGCGCCCTCGGGGCCGAAGAGCTTGGCGATCTCCTGCGGCACCGCCTCCACGCGTGAGTTCGCATCGAACGGGTACTTGCCCGCCAGCGAGCGCTGGAAGGGCTCATGCACTTGCGCCACCCAGGCCCGGTTGAGCTCGGTCTCGGTGGGCGGCACCAGCACCGCGAAGCTCTGCATCAGCGGCCGCAGCAGCAGCGGGCGCAGCGTGGCGCGGGCCGAATCGGTCATGCCGGTGAGCATCTGCTCCTCCACCAGGCGCACCGCATCCACCAGCTCGGATGGGCTGCCTTCCAGCGTGGCCGCCATCAGCTTGCGTGCCGCGGGCCCGGGGTCGCCCTGGGTCTTGATCTGGTTGAAGCGCGAGCGCACCGCGCCCAGGGCCTTGAGGTAGTCGTTCAGCAGCGGCGGGTTGCTGTCGCGCGGCATCGTCAGGCGGTGCAGCGCGGCGAACTCGCGGCCGATCGGTCCCATGGCCACGCCGTTGCCGGTGCCGCTGACATCGACCCGCACCTCCACCCGCGAGGGCGCCTGGCGCAGGATGCTCTGCTTGAACCACTCGATGAAGCCACGCTGCACCTGGCCGAGCTTTTCGTTCAGCAGCGCCGGGTTGTCCCAGGAGGTCTGGTCCACCAGCGTGGTGAGCAGGCGCTTGATCGGCGAATCGGCCGCGTCGCCCAGGCGGTTCATGTGCTGCACCGCGGCGTCGAAGCTGCCGAACTCGGCCACCGCGACGCCCTGCATGAAGCGCTGCCACTCGCGCACGTACTCGGCCTTGTACAGCTCGGTGAGCGATTTGCGGATCTGGTCCGGGCTGCCTTCGAGCGTGAGGTCGTCGCGGGCGGCCGTCTGCAGCACCCAGTCGGTGCTTTGCAGCTCGCCGTTGGCGGCCTCCTTGAAGGCCTTGTCGATGTAGCCGTCCCAGGCCTCGCGGGTGAAGGTGCCCGGGATCACCTGGCTGCCGGCAATGCTGGCGCGGCCGGCCTCGCCCACGATCTGTGCCACCGTCACCTGCGCGAAGCGGGTGGCCGCGCGTGCCTTCACTTCGGCATACACCCGCTCCCGCGCGGGCATGCCGCGCATCACGCGGCGCAGGTTGCCGCGCGTCTGGTCCACCAGGTTGAAGTTGGTCTCCAGCGTGGGAAAGGCCGGGTCCTGCAGGTTCTCCATCGCAAACGAGATCAGGCTCTCGGCGCGGCGCTTGAGCTGCTCGGTGGGCAGGTTGCCGCGCTGGGCATCGAGCCAGCCGCGCCAGAAGCGGGCGATCTGGTCCTTCAGGTGGCCGGGCTCCATGCGCTGGCGCTCGGCCAGCATCAGGTAGGTCTTCAGGGCGTTGTAGGCCTCCTCCACGTCGCCCGGCGAGGCCTCGACATAGCGCGAGGGCGGGCGTGGTGCGCCGGCCGGCGCTGCGCCTGGCGCCACCGCCGCCACCGGCACCAGCACCGGCGCCCCCGATTCCGGCGCGCGGGCCATCGGCTGCAGTTGCGCGGCGTTGCCGTTCACTTCGCCCAGGTAGCCCTCGATCGCGCGCGCCACCGGCTGCAGCATCACCTGGCGCAGGCCGTCGAAGTATTCGCGCCGCAGCGTGCGTTCGATGGTCTCGCCCTGGTACAGGCCCAGCCCCAAGCCGAACGGGCGCTTGTCGTTCCAGGCCGCAAGCTGCTCGATGCGGTACTGCAGCACTTCCAGCGCTTCGAGCCGCGACGCGAGGTCGATGCGTTCGGCCTGCAGCCTGCCGGCCTTGGCCAGGTCGGCCTGCACGTCGGCCATGAGCTGGCGGTTGCCCAGGTAGGCCCAGCTCCAGCCGCCCAGCAGCAGCGCCAGCGTTGCCACCGCCACCGCAAACGCGGCCAGGCGGGTGCGCTGCTTGCTGCGGCTGGCGTAGCGCCGCACGAGCTGCCGGTCGGCAAAGATCACGCGCTGGAACAGGTCTTTCAGGAAGAAGCCGTTGCTCGCCACCACGCGCGCGGTGGTGCGCTCCGAACGCGCGCCCAGCGCGAACTGGCGCGCCACCGCTTCGCTGGCACGGCTGGTGGCCGCGCCTTCCTGCACCGCACTGGTGAAGTAGAAACCGCGGAACACCGGGCGGAACTGGTAGGGGTTGTCTTCGAACAGCGTGGCGACAAAGGCCCGCAGCGCTGGCTTCACCGCGGCGAATTCGAGCGGAAAGGTCAGCAGCCCGGTGGGCAGGGCCTGGCCGCGCTGCAGCGACATGCGGGCCAGCGCAATCTCCTTCAGCCCGTCGCGCAGTTCGTCGAAGTGCTGGTCGAACAGGGCCACCGCGTCGCTGCGGCCATCGGGCACGTAGGGCAGCGTGGCGCCCCAGACGCGGTCGCGCTCGGCGCGGTCGAAGTCCTCGAAGAACTCGGCAAAGCCCGACACCAGGTCGGCCTTGGTGAACACCAGGTACAGCGGGGCGAAGACCTCGAGTTTCTCGGTCAGCTCCTGCACCCGCTGGCGCAGGCGCTTGGCCAGCGCGATCGCGGCCTCCGGCTTGCCCTGGGCCAGCTCGGCCACGCTGACGGCGATCAGGATGCCGTTGATCGGGGCCTTGGGCCGGTGCTTCTTCAGCAGGCCGAGGAAGCCCAGCCATTCGTCGCGGTCTTCCTCGTGCACCGAGTAGCGGCCGGCGGTGTCCAGCAGGATGCCTTCGCTGGTGAGGAACCAGTCGCAGTTGCGGGTGCCGCCGATGCCCTGGATCACGGCGGCTTCGGGCTTGCCGCCGTCGGCGGCGAGCGGGAAGTTCAGGCCCGACTTGACCACCGCGGTGCTCTTGCCCGCGGCCGGGTTGCCGATCACCATGTACCAGGGCAGCTCGTACAGCGCGGCGCGGCCGGTGAGCTGGCCCAGGCGCGAGCTGCGGATGGTCTTCACCGCGGTGAGCAGCCGCTCTTTCACGGCCTGGGCCGGCGCGCGGTCTTCGGCGCGGATGCGCAGCGTGGCCTGTTCGGCATCGTCCTCGATCGCGGCTTCGAGCTGGCGCGCGGCCTTCACCGCACGCCACTTGCGCACGCCCCAGACGATGAGCCACACCAGCAGCACCAGCGCCAGGGCGAGGCCGGCCCACACCAGCGCCACCTGCAGCTCGGCCGCCCCGATGAACAGGAACGCGGCCAGCGCGGCCAGCCCCAGCACGCTGAGCACGCGGGCATCGAACAGAAAGGTCCAGAAGCGGTTCATCGGCGGGCCTCCGTGCCCGTGGAAGTGCTCATGCGGCGGGGGCAGCTGAGCGGGAAGCCGGTGTGGCAGCGGCGGGCGCGGTGGGTGCCGTGGGTGCGGGGCGCGCCAGCAGTGCCAGGCGCCAGTGGCTGTCGCCCACCGAGAGCGCGACACACGGCGCGTTGTCGGCCCGTGCGCGCGCGGCGGCGGCGGCCACCGCCATCAGCGGCCCGGCCTCGCCCTGGCCGGCGAGCTCGCCGGTCATGCACAGGTGCTCGGTCGGGTCGAGCTGCGGCAGCGTGGCCAGCAGGGCACCGAACAGCTCGGTGCCGCGGGGGCTGTGCTGGTCGGCATCGCACACCAGCGCGGCCACCTCGGCCGCGGGGCGCTGCGCGGCGGCCAGTGCGTCGGTGAGGGTGTGCACCAGCGTGTCGCTGCTCACGCGGCCCGGGGCGTCGATGGCCTTGTCGCGGCGGGTGATGGCGGGGCGGTGCAGGTGCACCGGGGCGTCGGGGGTGTCCGGCGCGGCCGGCCAGTCCGCGGGCGCCAGCACCAGCACCGCGGCCGATTCGCTGGGGATCAGGCCCTTCGGTCGCTCGGCCGGCGAGAACAGCCGGCGCTGGTGCTCCAGCACCGCGATGGCCTCGTCGCTCAGGTCGCTGTGGCAGGCGGCCAGCAGCAGCAGCTCGGGCGAACGGTGGCGGCCGCCGGCATGCAGCCGGCGGTCGGCCTCGGCGAGCAGCTCGACGCCTGTCATCGCCCGGCCCTCGATGCGCCAGACCCAGCCGGCGCCGGGCCCTTCGGCGCTGGCGAGCCGCTGCCGCAACCAGGCCAGCGCGAGCGCGCCGTCGTCCTCCGGCCAGAGGTCGGGCCAGGCCAGCAGCACCCGCACCGGCACGGGCGACCGTGCATCGGCCAACCAGGCCTGCCAGGGCGCCAGGCCCTGCAGCGCCTGGTCCAGCGGCGCGGCCAGCGCGGCCAGCGCGCGTTGCACGTGCAGGGCTGGCGGGTCGACGGGGTCGGCATCGGCGGCCGGCACGGGCCGCAGCAGCGGCAGGCAGGCCTGCAGCGCGTCCAGCGGCAGCTCGGCGATGCGGCAGGCCATCACCGGCAGCCCTTCGGCATTGAGCAGTTGCTTGTCCAGCGCGGGCCGCGGCTGGCCGGCCGCACCGGCGGCCAGCAACGCGGGCGGGCGGTCGGCGCAGGCGCAGTTCAGCGCGGCGGCGAGCAGCTGCACGGTGGCGTGGCGCTGGGCCGCTTCGGTGCTGGCCCTGGGCGCCGTGCCCGGGCCGCTGCCGGGGGCCACCGGCGCGGCCGCGCCTGCACCGCCGGGCGCGGCGGCCCAGGCGGCCCGCCCGGCCCAGCGAAAAGCCAGCACGAAGCCGAACACCACCAGCGGCAGCACCACCAGGTAGACGGCCACATCGGTGCCGCTGAGCGCGCGTGGCGTGGCCTGCCAGCGCCACAGCACCGCGAGCCACACGCCGCAGCACACCGCCACGAGCAGGGCCGTGCCCTGGATCATCTTCTTCATTGCCGTGGGTGCCGCAGCGGCCGGTCGGGGCCTCAGAGGTGGTCGATCGTGGGTTGCTGGCGATGGAAGATCACCGCGCCGCAGGCCGTGCGGTCGCCGCTGCGGGCCACCGGCTGGCCATCGATGATGCAGGTGGGGTCGCCGCTGGCGATGACGTTCACGCCGTGGCCCGGCACCGGGCAGGTGACGCGGTCGCCCATGCGGGCGATCGGGATGCCGTAGTGGTCGGTGGCCGGTGCGGCCGAGATCACGACGCCGCCGTGGCTGTGGCGGTCGCCGAGAAGGATGACGGGTCTGGCCATGGATGCCTCCTGGGGTGGGGGTGGGGGTGCGCGGGCCTGGGGTGTCAGCGCGCGGCGGGGGCCTGCGGCGACGGCAGCACGCCCGGGCGCCGCAGCTCGACATGGCCGTAGTCCTTCAGGCCGCGCCACTGGCCGCCCCAGGTCAGGCCCACCGAGGCGGCGAGCGCGCCATAGTGCTCGTAGCCGCGCATCGCCCATTCGTCGCGCTCGGAGATCACGATGCGGCCCTCGCGCAGGAAGGCCACGTCGGCGGCCAGGCCGTGCTGGTGATAACTTTCAAAGGCCCCGGCTTGGGTGACCGTGGGGCCCAGCGCCGCCAGCGCCTGCTGGCGTTCGGGGCTGCGGTAGCCCTCGAGCAGCACCGCCTCGTAGCCGTGCTGCTGCCTCAGCAGCTTGAACACCAGCAGCAGGCGGCGGCGGAAGTCTTCGTCCAGAAGCTCCCACTGGCGGCTGGCCGTGCCCACCAGGGGGCGCGAGAGTTCGAGCTCGCGGGTGCTGAACAGCTCCGGCGGCAGCGGCGGGGGCGGCACCAGCTGCTCGCCCTGCAGCAGGGCGGCCACGCGTTCGTCCACCACCCGCGTGGCGGTGTGGTCGAAGCCGTCCAGCCGCCACCAGCCGCGCAGCGCCAGCGCCAGCGCCGGCACCGCCAGCAGCAGGAGCAGCGCCGGGCACAGCATGCGCCAGTGGCTGCGCCAGCCGGCGCGCGCCCGGGCCTGCAGCCCGTGCAGCCAGCGCCCGGTGGCCGCGCCGCGCCGGGTGCCGCTGGCCACCCAGCGGCGCGAGCGGCCCTGCCCCCAGGCACGGGCGCGCTGCAGCCCGCTGCCGGCCAGGCTGCGCACAGGCGGCAGGAACAGCCAGGCCAGCACGGCTGTCACCAGCAGGAAGTACAGGACGACACCGAAGACCATGCGCACACGCTATGTCGGGCTTGTGAGGGGTGGGCCCACCGCGGCAACCGGTCTCGGATGGGCGGGGCGGAAGGGCCGCGGGCTTTGGGTGATAGCAACTCCTGGCGAAATCTGGCAGGCTGCGCCCCCGGTGGCCGTGGCGGCCATGGCCCGTGGCTTGAACCCGCAGCGGAGAGCGCGCATTGTCCAGTACCCATTCACCCTTGCAAGCATCTGGTGCGGCCAGGCCGAGCCTGATAACGCCGAAAAACAGTGGCCCAGCGGGCCGGAGCGAGCTGCGCATGCTCGACGGATTAGGGGTTGCGCCGAAGGCCGCTTCACCCATCGGTGGCCGGTGGTGGCTGTGGCTGTTACCACTGCTGGCGATTGGGGGGGTGGCCTGGCTTTGGCTGGCGTCGCAGTCCATCCCTAGCCTGCCATCCCTAGCTTGGGCGCGGCCCGCGGCGGGAGCGTCGGCGGCGATGGCTGATCCGGATCGCGTGCCGGGCCCGGCCCGGTCGCCCGCCGATGCGGCGCCGCCGCCCACCGCCTTGCCATTGTTGCCGGCGGCGCCCGCCGCGGTGGTGGCCGCGGCCAGCGCCGCAGCGGTCATCGAGCGGCCGGCGGCGCCGGACGGTACGGCATCGGCGGGTGAGGGGTTG
Organism: Burkholderiales bacterium; assembly: GCA_016213205.1. Lineage (GTDB taxonomy): Bacteria > Pseudomonadota > Gammaproteobacteria > Burkholderiales > Burkholderiaceae_C > Pseudaquabacterium. Next base: position 49,788 of record JACRAZ010000035.1, on the reverse strand, counting down.
GCGGCGCATGCGGATGCCCCGGCACCGCCACCCGCCGTGCGCCCCGCGCTGCGTTTGCCGGCGGCGGCGGCGGCGGTGGCACCCGCGTCGGCACCCGCGCTGGCACCCACGCTGGCACCCACACGGCCGGGGCGCCTGCCGCAAGCCGAGGCGCCACCGCGCACGCCGGTGGTTCCCCGGCCCGCAGGCCCGCCGCCCGCGGAGGATCCGGACGTGGACCTGGTGGCGGCGCTGATGGCCCATGTGCCACCGGCGGCGGCTGCGCCACGCCGCGCGGGCCCGCCGCCAGAAGAGGGCCGGGTCGCACCGGCACCAGCGGCTGGCCGCGTGGCCGCCGCTGCCGCCCCGCGCGGCGCGGCCGTGGGCTCAGGCCGCGCGGGCACGCTCGATCAGCGGGTGCAGCGGTGCAAGGTGCAGGCCACACTGGCGCAATCGCGCGCCTGCCGGCGCCGGGTGTGCGAGGCGCACTGGGGCACGCACCCGGCCTGTCCGCTGCGCTTGAAGGCGCCAGCGTCACCGAAGCTGGTGGCCCGGGGCGCCAGCGCGCCGGGCCGGGCCGCTACGCCATCTTGAAACTGGCGCTGCCGCGCGCCACCACGCGCTCGCCGCAGACCACGCGGCACTCCACGAAGGCCAGCGTGGCGCCGCACCGCAGCACCGTGGGGTGGAACTCCAGCCAGTCACCGGGACGGGCGCTGTCGATGTAGTCCAGCGTCAGCCCGACGGTCACCGCGCCGGCCTGCTCGGGCCGCGTGCTGCGCGCGGTGGTCACGGCCGACAGGCCCATCGCGTTGTCGGCCAGCGCGGCAATGAGCCCGCCGTGCGCCAGCCCGCGTGAATTGCAGTGCGCCTCGCGCACCTGCACCGCCAGCTGGACCGTGTGGCCCAGCGGGCGGGCGAACAGCGGCTCCCAGGGTTCGGTGAGCGGGCTGCGGCGGGTGTGGGGCTGGTAGCCCTCGGGGATGTCGGTGGCGTTCATGGGGCGCAGGCTAACAAGCCTCGCACGGTGCGAGGGTCGGCGCGGCGCCCGGCACGCAGGACACCCCGGACCCCGAGGCCCCCGGGCTCAGGTGCTGGAAAAGTCGCCCGGCGTGCGCCAGCGGCCGGCCATGCTGGCCAGGCCACCCATCAGGGCGGTGTCGCCCGCCGCGCCGGTTTCGGTGGCGCGGCGCTCGCCGTAGGTGACCGAGAGCGTGGCACGCCGCAGCGCGAGCGGGTACTGCAGGTCGTCCGCGCCGGTGAAGAACACCAGCTCGCCGCTGTCGCGCAGGCGTTGCAGCGATTCGGCATTGAGCGCAAGGCACAGCTCGAAGTTGCCCGCGTGGTGCTCGCGGCGCATCAGCTTGCGGGTGCGGTAGAGCGTCTTGCCACCGGCGCCCTGCTCGGTGCGGTCGACCACGATGCCGTCGTCCTGCAGCGAGCCCAGGTGGGGCGCCTGGCCCTGCGCGCGCTGGCCATCGACGGCCAGCGTGGCCGGGTGCGGGCGGCCCACGAGCAGGTCGACATCGTCGCGCTGGTACACCACCGTGGCGTCACCGGCGTCGGTCGGCAGCGGGTCCAGGCGCTGGTACTCGCCGAGCTGGCGGCTGCTGGCCAGCGGCATGCCGCCCTGCCAATCCTCGAGGCTGACCTTCATCACCGCGCCCACGATGTCTTCGCGCCGCCAGCCTTGCGGCGGCGCCCCCAGCGTGCAGCGGCCCGTCAGCAGGCCCACGGCCTCGGGCTTGGGCCAGCCGCCTTCGATCTCGGCGGGGGTGTCCACCGTCACCGGCAGCAGCTGCGGCTGGTTGGCGAAGCTGGGCAGGGCCTGGGGCGCCGACGTGCCGCCGGTGGTGGACAGCTGGACGGGGGCGGGGCGAGGCAGCATGGTCGGGTACTCCTTGGGCAGCGGCGGTGTGCCTGCGGTGAGTGGCCGCGTCAGCCGGATGGTTCCCGCTGGCGGGGGTGGCGTCCACGGAAATTATGCACACCCCCTTGCGGGGCCCAGTACTCCCAGCGGACTTCGCGCACGTCCTGCGGTGTTGGCATGCGCTAGGTCAGGTTCAATCCGCCGTCCGACAGCAGCACTTCACCCGTCAGGTAATCCGAGGCCACCAGCATGGCCACGGCGTGGGCAATGTCGTCGGGACTTGCCGCCCGGTGCATGGGAGCACGCTCGCGCCACAATGCTTGCGCGCCAGTCCACTCGGCGGTCAGCGGCGTGTCGACCAGACCCGGCGCGACGGCATTGACACGAATGTCGGGTCCCAATGTCAGTGCGAGCAAGCGGGTCATGTGATTGAGCGCGGCCTTGCTGACCGCGTAGGGAATGGAAGCGCCTTTGGGGCGGACACCCGCATGGGAGCTGATGTTCACCACGCAGCCCGCCCGGCGGCACCGGGCGGCTTCGCGCAAAGCCGGCTCGGCCAATGCGACGAGGTGGAATGGCGCCACGACGTTGACCTCATGGAGTTCATGCCACACCGCGGAAGTGGCGGCGCCAAGGTCTGCGTGCGCAATGACTTTGCTGATGCCGGCGTTGTTGACCAGCACGTCCAGCTGGCCCCACGCGGCGATGGCCTCGCTGACAAGCCTTGCCCTTTCGGACTCCAAGGCAAGATCGGCCTGCACATAGATGGCCCGCTTCAATTCAGCAGCCATGGCCTGGCCCGTCTGCACGGAGCTTCGCGAATGAAGCACCACGGCATAGCCTGAATGGCTGAGCCTGCGCGCGATGGCTGCGCCGATGCCTGAAGTGGACCCGGTTACCAATGCGACACGAAGCGCACTGTCAATGGTCGGATTGACACTCATCTGGAAAGTCTTGGTTGGGTTGCCATCAGGTCCACTGCTGCAGCGCGCCTGCGCCGACATGGGTGGGATCGTTGAAGCTTGCCGGCCTCATCGATTCGACGAAGCCAAAGGCCATGCTGTGAACGGCCAGGGCAAGCGGCATGGCCCCATCGTGCGAGGCATGGATCTGGAACACCGTGTCCGGCGCAGACCCATCTTGCCAGAACGCCTTGAATCACCCGCGTTGACGCGAACAGGTCGAGGGGCAAGCGCAGCACATCGGCGCCTTCCACGGGCACTCGCGCCTGGCGGTCGTGTCGCACAGCGCCTCACGCTCGTTGACCTGGGTAGGCCGGAGGCCGCGGCAGTGTTGAACATGCCCAGCCCGGCAGACCCCGCCGCACGAAACACGACTGGGACGAGCCGTGGGCTTGAGGACCCTCCGGGCGAATGCCCGCGCGCCGGTGGATCACCGAGCCGGGTTGCCGACCCCGCAACCCTGCACAAGCTTGCCGCGGTAGACATGCAATGCGACCGGTTCTTCGCCGTACTTCGGGTGGCCGAGCCACTGGAGCCGAAGGCAATCGGGCTTGGCGATGGACTCCATGCGTTCTCGCAGTGACGCACCTGTGTCGTCCGACAGGCTCAGCGAGTCCAGGCAGCTTTGCAGCACCAGTTGGCCACGCTGAACCAGACGCAACGCGGCGCGCTCGAACGCCAGCACGCGCAGGATGTCCTCGGTTCCGGCGCCGCAGTGGCCGACGCCGCGGTGCGTCGTGGAAGGCGTCTGCAGGACCAGCAACAGATACCGGGCATTGCCAGACTCGACGGCGGTCTTGCCGACGAAGAAGTAGTCCTGCGCAAGGCCGAGCTGCCGCGCCAGCCCCGGTGGAACCGACACGGCGCGGTTCACCCCACCCACCTTGACGCTGGCCCTGGCTTCGGACAAGGTCAGGATTTCGCCGGCAAGAACTTCGGCCTGTGCCTGGGACTGCGCCGCCACGTGCCCGCACAGGAGCAAGCCAAGCACAACAAGCGTTGCTCCGTGGCCTCGCCTGTGTTGAATGCTAGTCGTTGAGGTGATCGGCATAGCAGACCCCGGAGTATTGCCAAGGATGGGCCGCCTTGTCCCTGGCCTTCGGATCCTTGTAGGTGTCCTTGTCGCGCTCGTGCAGCGCTGACTCGGTCTTGTCCTTGTTCGATTCCGACGTCTGATTCCAACCGATGTTGCCGGTCTTGCTGTCGCACAGCATGCTCTCGTTTCGAACCCTGGCTTTCGCAGTGGTGTCCCAGGTGTGGTGCGCGAGTGTCAACGCGTCTGGTGGGGACGCCTGCGGCCCGACGCGGCGCTGTCAAGAGCGCACGCCCGTTGCCCTGTCGTCCGGCCGAATTCACGGGGCCGAAAGCGCCAACTGGAGCAGAAGATCGAGTTGCGTGAGGGCGTCGCAGCGCGCCAGGTGGCCCGATGATTTCGACCCGCCCAGCCGCAGCGCCGGTTCGTAGCTGTAGATCTCGCCATGGCGCAACGGCCCCAGGCGAGCGGCCGCTTCGCGCATCATTGGCGCGTCCAGCGAGTCCCGCAGCACCTGGGGGTTGCAAAGCAGGTCGTTGAAGCACTCCTCCAAGGACCACGAAAGCACATCGCACTCGGATGTGTGAGGGTCCAGGTAGCAGACGTCCTCGTCGCCATCGTCGCTCAGGCGCCGGTAATACAGGACGAGGCCTAACCCGGACAGCGCGATGGGCAGCCGCGTCGGGTCGTCTTCGTCCCGCATCAACCAGGCGTTGAGATTGCGCCGGTAGTCGTCCGGGTTGATGAGCTGCACGAGTCCATCGCCGAAGAAGCCGAGGCCATGATCAGCCCAGAGTGCCAGCATTGCATCCGGCAGCAGGCGCCGGTACCGCTCGATGAGCTCCGGCGGGGCCGGAACGACGGTCGGGCTGGGCGGGTGGGCATCGATGAAGGGTTGTAGGGCCAGCATGGACACAGGTATTTGGTTCATGTCCTGGGGGGTGCCGTGACATTAAGGGCCGGTCAGTGGATGTCGTCAGGCAAGGCCACTTCGACGATCGAGTCCAGGCGCTTGGGAAGCCCAAGAAACTGCCTCCATCCCTCCAGCACGAGGCGGTAGGTTTCCAGGTCGAACCGGCCGTCCGGGTTGTCGACCCACTGATCATTCACGACGATGTCGACTTGAACGGCATGCCGGGTCAGCGTGAGCTCGACGTCGTCGGCGTCGTGGTGCGCGGTTTCGACGCGCCCCCGCTCAACATCGCGGATCATCGAAAGCACTCGGTCACAGGCCTCGACGTCGCGCGCAACGCTGCCGATAGGGCTGGCGAGATAGCGTTGAAAGCGAGTCTGGTTCGCACCGTCAGATGCGAGCTGCGCGGGATACAGAACCTCGCCCAGCAGCGCATGCTGGCCGCCACTCAAGTACTTGAAAGTGATTCTCATGCGTTGCTCTATAGGGGGCGATCAGCGGCCTTGGTACAACGGATAGACCGTTGTGCGTGGTTGCAGATACCCCTCCACCAGGACCCCTGAGGACGTGACAGGAACAGGCTGGGCGTGCGTCGGAGGACCGAACCCCTTGTCCTTGACAAAATACCTGAAGTCCTCGTCCATGACACGCAATCACCTGCGGCGTAGGTCTCCGGGCCGTTCAGTCCCTGCGAGCTGCGTCAAATCAAGGCAGTGGAATCGTCGTCACACGCTGAGCATCTGGTTGCGACCGAAGAAACGCAGCCCAACCCGACAATGCCAGCTCAAACGCGCTCAGACTCAAGGTTTCCGCGCAGTTCTCGTCATACAGGGAATAGACGCGAACCTGACTCTGCGAAAGCTCTGCACCCCAGCACTCACGATCCCAATGCTGACGCTCAGCCATGCCGGTCTTGACCAGGTCAATGGAATTCAAGCCGGCTTCCAGCCAGGGGATGGTGCTCAGATAGGGCTGTCCACCATCGTCTGTCAACAGGCACTCGAGCGGACTGACGCCGTCCTTGTCGACCGAATCGGACTGGCAGTTGGGGCTGGGCATATCGTCCGAAATTGTCCAGAAGAATTTGAGGTTCATCGCAGTGGCTTACAGCTTCGGATAGACCGTGGTCTTGGGGTTCAGGTAGCCTTCGACCTTCACTCCACTTGGTGTTGTGCCGCTCCACTTGTTGCCCGACACAGTCTTGTTCTGATATGCGGCATCGACCTCGACTTTGACACGGTCCGCACTCCAGGAATCCGGAAACATCGTTGAGACGCCACCGTTGTTTGTCTTCGGTATGAAGGCGCTTGGATTGTTCGGGTCGGCGACCTCGATCCGTGCGCTGTAGACGCCTTGAGCGTTGGGCGGGGATTGAGAGCCCGGTATGACCCTGACTTTGCCTGAAGCTGTCGAGTGCCCGCCGACAACCTGTCCATTCGCCTTGACCTCGGCATTGAGGATGTGTCCGTCAAAGTCGATAGGCGCGGTGACCTTGCCAACGTCCTGCGATGCCTTGGAATTCAGGTCGGGCACGCTGTGTGGCTCGCGCGGATTCTCCGGATGCAGGTTCGGCCCCTCTCCCGTTCGCGGCGGAGGCCCGGGCGGCTTCGTGCCTTCGGGCCTTCCCAGCGGGTTGCCTGGCATCGCCGGCACGCGCTCGGGCCTGGCCGGCACGGGAACACCCGGCGCCGCGGGAACGCCCGCCAACGCCGGCCTGGGGTTGTGCGGCAGCGCCTCGGCCAGCACCTGCTGCAGCCGGATGTCCAGTTCCACCAGCGCCTTCGGGATGGCCTTCACGGCGCTGGTCTGCACCGCATAGAACGCGCGCTCCAGCTCGTCGAGCTTCTTGAGAACGTCGGCCAACCAGTGGAACGCGTCGATCTTGAGCAGTTCGGCGCGCAGGCGCTGGATGGCCGTGATGAGCTTGCCGATGAGCTGGCCGATGTACTTCACCAGCGCATCGGAGTACTTCACGAACTGGATGTCGCGCAGCACCTTGAGGATGTCGCCCTTGACGAAGCGGCGCAGGAAGCCCACCACCTCGGCCAGCACGTAGCCGCCCTTCTTGATGAGCAGCAGGCACACCGCGCGCAGCACCGCGCCCGCTTCGCTGCCTGCGATGCCGCCGACAACGGCGCCAACGCCAGCCGCCACCGCGCCGGCCGCGGCCGCCAGGATGGGCAACACCAGCGGCACGGCGCAGGCCACCAGCAGCATCCATTCTTCGACCTGGTCGCGTTTCTCGGGGTGCTTGGCCAGGCGCAGGATCACCGCGGTGAGGTCGCGCGCACTGGTGACGATGACGACACCGGGCACGAAGCTCGCCAGCATGTCGGCGATGATCGCGGACAGGTCGCGGTGATCGGCGAACTCGCCCAGGATCACCTGCTTGAGCCAGTCCAGCCCGCCGACGGCCCGCTCCCACGCGGCATTGAGCACTTCGTTCATTGCGAAGCCCCCGTGCTGCCAAGACCGAACAGCCGCTGGAAGTCGTCATCGACCGCCAGTTGGACGCTGGCGGCGGGCGTGTTGGGATCGAGCCCGTAGATGACGCTGGCAGCGCCCGGCGGCACGCCGGCCTGCCGCGCCAGGCCGGCGGTGTCGGTACGGCCCTTGCGCTGGGAGCCGTCGCTGAAGGTGACGGTGTAGGGCAACCCAGGGATCGGTGTGCCGTCGGGGTAGACACGCCGGAACTCCAACTCGTTGGGCTTGAGCGGATCGGGCCGTGGCAGGTGCATGAACCCGAACGGCACATTGCCCCCCGGCGAGTTGAACACCTTCAGGCTCGCCTTGTAGAACACCGACCCCGGCCCGGTGCAGGAGATTTCGCCGCCTTCCATGCGGATGGCCGCGCCGTTGGCGGCCAGCAGGATGTGCCTGGGCGCGGCGAGGGTGACCTTGCCGGTGGTGGAGACCAGGTGCACGCGGCGGTCGGCGGCCAGGTGGGTGGGGCCGGTCTGGCTTTGGGTCTGCACGTTGCCGGTGGCCGCGTGCAGCGCGATGCCGGTTTCGGGGTTCGGCTTGGCCGCGTTCTGCGCCTTGCCGTGGGTGTAGAGGATGAGCGCGTCGTTCACCGCGGTGGCGTGGTGGCCTTGCGCGACGGACTGGATGTCCTGGCCGGCGGTGAAGGTGAGGGTGGCGCCGGCGGTGAGCAGCGTGGCCGCGGGCGTGAACGCGGCGATGCCCGCGGGCGCGGCGGTGACGAGGTCGGGCCGGCCCCAGGCGGGCACGGTGCCCGCGCCGCCGCCGATGGACTCGGCATCGCCTTCGGGGCCGCCGCGGGTGTCGGTGGTTTGCAGGCTGTCCAGGCTGGCGACCAGGCCGCGTTCGGCGCTCAGTTGGCGCGCGCTGTGCTCGCGCCGGGCGCCCACGGTGTTGGGCTCGGTGGCCGATTTGGCGTTGTGCTGCTGCGCGCTTTCGGCCAGCGTGTGCAGCAGCTGCTGGCCGGCTTCGAGCTGGGCCAGCGGCTCGCGGGCATCCACCTGCCGGCTGGCCTGCTGGCTGCCCGGGCGGCCATGGGCGCTGAGCAGCAGGCCGGCGCCGGCGCGCACGGCGCCCCAGGCGGCGGTGGCCAGGTCGGCGCCATGGCCGCGCGGCTCGAGCCGGCGGTTGTCGATCTGGTGGCGCAGGTGGCCCAGCTGCAGCCGGGTCTGGGCCGTGCTGCTGAACAGCTCGATGCGGCCTTCGCCCGGCGTGTCGTCGAACACCAGCTGGTTGAAACCACCGAAGCCGCCCTGGCTGGTCGCCAGCTCCTGGCTCTTGTAGCCGCTGAAGACCTGGGGGTGCTGGTGCCCTTGCCACCGGCCCTGGGTCTTGCTGCCCGGGAACCACGCATCGGCCGCACCCACCGCGCCGGCGGCGCCGGCGAGCAACTGGTTGCCTTGCGCATCGGGCTGGCCCTGGCCGTTGTAGAGGCTGCCCACCACCACCGGGCGGTCGATGTCGCCGCCCACGAAGGCCACCAGCACCTCCTGCCCCAGCCGCGGCACGAAGTTCGAACCCCAGTTGGCGCCGGCCACGCTTTCGGCCACACGCACCCAGGTGCCCGAGGCATCGGTGGCCGGGGCGTTGTCGCCGCCCGGGTGCTGCAGCCGGTGGCTGGCGTTGGCGCCGCGCTGCCAGTGGAACTGGACCTTGATGCGGTGGTCGCGGTCGGTGTGCACCGGCTCGCCCAGGCCCACCACCAGCGCGGTCTGCACGCCGGTGATGGTGGGGCGCGGGTGCAGCCGCACATCGGGCAGGCCCGGTGCCTCGGCCTCGGATGCGTCGGATGCCGGCTCCAGCAGCGGCGCGCGCACCGGCAGGCGCGCCGGCTGAGCGTGCACGATGCACTCGTACAGCGGCTCGTCGCCCGCGTTGTGTGGCGCGCCGGCCTGGGCGCGCTCGAGCGCGCCCAGCAGGTTATCGACCTGGGCCTGCTCGTCGGCGCTGAGGTTGTTGCGGGCGAGGTGTTCCACGGCCAGCGTGATGAAGCCGTCGCGCGCGGCATCGCTGCCATCGTGCACCGGGTGGTCGCGCAGCGTGAAGCGGGTGCCGGGCGCGGCGGTGCGCCAGCTGCCGCGGGCGGTGGCCTGCTCGCGCTGCGCATCCAGCGCCTCGATCTGCACGCGCGACAGCCGCTCACCTTGGGCGGCATCCTCGTAGGCGTACAGGCCCGGCACGTCGTGCAGGCCCAGCATGTCCAGCGCGGCGGCGGGCGGCAGTTCGCTGCCGTGCTGGGCCGATTCGCGCAGCGAGAGCGTGCGGTAGTCGCGGCTGGCCAGGCTGAGGGTGGCGGTGCGCACGCGGCGGCTGCGTTGCCAGCGGGTGAGGCTGTCTTCGGGCAGCGCCATGCCGGTTTGCGTGTAGCGCACCTGTGCGTGGGGGTTGTCCGGGATGGCGCCGTTGTGGTCGGCGATCACCAGCGTGTGGCGGCCCAGCGCCGGGGCGCGGGTGTCGCCTTCGTGTTCCCACCAGGCGAACAGGCCCTCCTCGCGCAGCAGGCGCTGCACGAACGCGAGGTCGGTTTCCTGGTACTGGATGCACAGCGAGCGCTGCGGGTACACCGCGGGGTCTGCCAGGTCCCAGCGCCAGGCGGGGGCGAGCCGGCCTTGCGCCTCGTGATCGGTGAACACCTCCTCGATGATTTCCATCACCGTGCGGCCCTGGAACACCCAGCTGTCTTGCCGGTGGCCCAAAAAGGCCAGCCAGGGCTCGACCACCAGGCGGTAGCGCGCCAGCCCGCCGTCGCTGCCCAGCAGCGCGGCCTCGGTGACATGGCCGTGCCAGGGCCGCAGCGTGGTGCGGCTTTGCTGCGGCAGCAGTTCCAGCAGCACCGGCTGGCCGAGCAGGGATTTCATTGCGAGGTGGGTGTCGGCCGACAGTGCAAACACTTCCAGCCGCAGGCCTGCGGGTGCGGCACCGGCGCGTGGGCCGATGTGTTCGGCGATGCGCACCTGCTCGGCCAGCAGCGCATTGGCGCCCAGCGGCGTGTGCAGGCGCAGCAGGCGCGTGGCCTGGGTGCTGGGCCCCAGCAGCGAGTTCAGCAGGTCGAGCAGGTTCATGGCGCTTGGGGCCGGCGGTGGTCAGGCCACGCTGTACTTGAAATCTCCGCTCTTGCTGGCCGACACCTGGATGCGCGCCAGCGCGCGCCCATCGGCCATGCGGGTGAGCACGGCCTCGGCGATCTCGGGCAGCAGCGTGCCGTTGAGGATGTGGTCGACGTTGCGGGCGCCGGAATCCACCTCGGTGCAGCGCGCCAGCACGGCCTCGACCAGCTTGCTGTCGTAGTCGAAGCCGGCCTTGTGGTTGGCGGCCACGCGGCTGGCAATGCGGTCGAGCTTCAGGCGGATGATCTGCGCCAGCACCTCGTCAGCGATGGGATAGAAGGGCACCACCTTCAACCGCCCCAGGAAGGCGGGCTTGAAGTGCTTGCAGAGCACCGGGCGCAGCGCATCGGCCAGCGCGTCGGCTTCGGGCAGCTCGGCCTCGGGCTTGTTCAGGCAGGCCTGCATGATCTGTGCGCTGCCGACGTTGCTGGTGAGGATGATCACGCAGTTGCGGAAGTCGATCTCGCGGCCTTCGGCGTCGTCCATCACGCCCTTGTCGAAGACCTGGAAAAACAGTTCCATCACGTCCGGGTGGGCCTTTTCCACTTCGTCGAGCAGCACCACGCTGTAGGGGCTGCGCCGCACCGCCTCGGTGAGCACGCCACCTTCGCCATATCCCACGTAGCCGGGGGGCGAGCCCTTGAGGCCGGAGACGCTGTGCGCCTCCTGGTACTCGCTCATGTTGATGGTGATGAGCTTGCGCTCGCCGCCGTACAGCGCCTCGGCCAGCGCGAGCGCGGTCTCGGTCTTGCCCACGCCCGAGGGGCCGACGAACAGGAACACGCCCTTGGGCTTGTTCGGGTCTTCGAGCAGCGCCCGTGCGGTGCGCACCCGCTGCGCCACCGCGCCCAGCGCCTGCGCCTGGCCGATCACGCGCTGCTGCAGGCGGCTGTCGAGCTCGAGCACCGCGCGCAGCTCGTCCTTGACCATCTTGCCCAGCGGGATGCCGGTCCAGGCGGCCACGATCTCGGCCACCACGCTGCCGTCCACCTGCATCGGGATCAGCGGCGATTCGCCTTGCAGCGCGGCCAGCTCGGCCTGCTTGGCCTGCAGCGCTGCCTGGGCCGGGGTCAGTGCCGCGGCGACGGCACCCGCGCCGGCGGGCGTGGACTTGCCGGCCTTGCGGCTGCTGCGCCGGGTGGGCTCGGCGGGGGTGTTGGGTGTGGTGGGGCTGGCCGCGGCGGCGTCGGCGCCCGGTGCGCCGGATCGCGGCGCACCGGGGTCGGACATGGCCGGGTCGGCCTCCAGCGCCTGGCGCAGGCGCGTGATCTCGTCGACCAACGCGCGTTCGGCGGCCCAGCGGTGTTCCAGGGTCTGCAGTTCCTCGTGCAGCGTGGTGCCCTGCGCGGCCAGCTCGGCCAGGCGCTCGGCGTGGGCGGCGCCGAGCGCGGCTTCGCGCCGCAGCGCGGCGGTTTCGGCCTGCAGGCGCTCCTGCTGCTTGCGGCGCTGCTCGATCAGCGCCGGCACCGCGTTGTGGCCCAGCGCCACCTTGGCGCAGGCGGTGTCGAGCACGCCGATGGCCTTGTCCGGCAGCTGGCGGCCGCTGATATAGCGGGCCGACAGGCGCACCGCCTCGGTGATGGCCGCGTCCAGCACCCGCACCTGGAAGTGGCGCTCCATCAGCGGGCGCATGCCGCGCAGCATGGCGGCGGCGATGGGCTCGCTGGGCTCCTCGATCTTCACCACCTGGAAGCGGCGTGCCAGGGCCGCGTCTTTCTCGAAGTATTTCTTGTACTCGCTCCAGGTGGTGGCGGCCACGGTGCGCAGCTCGCCGCGGGCGAGCGCGGGCTTCAGCAGGTTGGCCGCGTCGTTCTGGCCGGCGGCGCCGCCGGCACCGATCATGGTGTGGGCCTCGTCGATGAACAGGATGATCGGGTGCGGGCTGCGCTTGACCTCGTCGATCACGTTCTTCAGGCGGTTCTCGAACTCGCCCTTCACGCTGGCCCCGGCCTGCAGCAGGCCCATGTCCAGCACGTGCAGCGCCACGCCCTGCAGCGGGGGCGGCACCTCGCCGGCGGCGATGGCCAGCGCCAGGCCCTCGACCACCGCGGTCTTGCCGACGCCGGCCTCGCCGGTGAGGATGGGGTTGTTCTGGCGGCGGCGCATCAGGATGTCGATGGCCTGGCGGATCTCGGCGTCGCGGCCGATCACCGGGTCGAGGTGGCCCTCGCGCGCGCGCTGGGTCAGGTTGGTGGTGTACTGGTCCAGCGCCGGGGTCTTGCCGTCGCCAGGCTCGCCACGCTCGGTGGTGATGTCGGCCGCCGGCACGGTGGGGGTTGCCTCGTGGTGGATGCCCTCGGCCGCTTCCTGCGAACCCAGCGTCACCTCGCCGAGGCGGTGCTTCAGGTCGTCGAGCTTGAACTTGGCGAACAGCGCGCTGCCGCGGGAGGCCAGTTGCGCGAGGCCGGGCTCGGTGAGCAGGGCCAGCAGCAGGTGGGCGCTGCGGATGCGGCTGTGATGGGCGTCGAGCGAGGCGATCAGCCACGCGTGCTCCAGCAGCGTGGGCATGTGGGCGCTGAACACCGGCGTGCGGGTGTTGCCGTTGCGCAGGCGGGCGATCTCGCGCTCCAGGTCTTGCTGCAGCGCGCTGGGCGAGACCTCGTAGCGCCGGCACAGCAGCGCGAAGTCGCTGTGCGGTTGCTCCAGCAGCGCGAGGAACAGGTGCTCGATGTCCACCTCGAAGTGGCCGCGCGCCATCGTGAGGCTGGCGGCCCGCTCGGCCGCGGTGCGGCAGGTGGTGTCGAGCTTGGAGATCAGGGTCTTCAGCGTGGTGCTCATGGTGTCGTCGGGCGGTGGAAGGCGGGGTGCCGGCAGGGGCTGGCCCCGATCAGGCCGAGGCCAGCAGGTCGTAGCCGGCGTCGCTGCGGTCGTTGGCGGCGGGCTGGGTGATCAGGAAGCTGTCCCAGCCCAGGCGGGGCGCGGTGTGCGCATCCAGCATGGCGGGGCGCAGATCGGCCGCGCGCAGGCACAGGCGGATCTCGTACTCGAGCGCCAGGCCGGTGAGCAGGGCCAGCAGTTCGCGCAGCGCCAGCTGCCCGGCACCAGCCGGCAGGAAGCGCTGGAACTGGTCGCGGCACAGCGGGCCCAGGGTCACCCGCAACCGCAGGTCGCGTTGCCAGACACGCTCGCCCACCACGGCCTGCGACCCCAGCGTCACCTGGCCCAGGCCGAGCCGGCTTTGCTGCGCGCGCGGCAGCGTGAACCAGCGGCCGACGAACTGCTCCAGCCGCACCGGCACATCGAAGTAGTGCGACAGGATCTGGCGGATGGCGGCCGCCGACACCGGCCGCTGCTGCAGCAGGCCGCTGTAGTGGGCGAGTGAATCGTCGGCCACGCCGCCACGCGGCGCGTGCAGGCGATCGCGCAGCGCCCGCTGACCCAGGCCGGCCAGCGCCAGCACCCGGGGCAGGTATTCGTTGCGACGGTCGGCCTCGAAGCGCAGCGGCAGCCGGTGCTTGCGCCAGGCCTGGTAGAACAGCGCCACCGCGCGGTGCACGAAGATGTCCAGGAAGCCGCGCGAGCTGGTGTCCTTGTGCAGCTGCTCTCGCTTGGCGAACAGCTCGGTGTAGAAGGTGGGCAGCGTGCCACCGGCGCCCAGCAGGCCCATGAAGGCGGGCGTGATGTCGTAACGCACGACATCACCGTCCATGGGTGCCTGCGCCGGTGCGTCGGCGGCCGGCCCGTGGGGGGCCGCGCCCTGCCCGCGCGCCACCGGCACCGGGCGGAAGTCGGCAATCTCGCTCGGCGGAAAGGCCAGCGACAGCGAATTGCGAAAGCGCAGCCGGGTGTTCATCACCTCCTGTGCGCCCAGGCCCAGCTGCTGCACATGCCAGCGTTCGAGCAGGCGCACCGCCTGCATGAAGCCATAGCGCTGCGGCTGCGCGAGCAGGTGGCCGATGGCGCTATGGGCGGCGGCGTGCATGGTGCCGGTGCTCACAGCAAGGCCGCGCCGCCGGCGCGGTGCGCAAAGCTGACCAGCACCTCCTGCGTCTGCGCCGAGACCAGTTCGAGCTGGGTGAAGCTGTTGGTGTGCACGTACAGCCCGAAGAAGTGATCGAGCACCTGCGCAAACAGCCGCAGGCCGTGGCCGAGGTAGGCGCTGTCGTCCACCGTGAGCCGCACCTGGGTGCCCCGCACGAAGGTGGGAAACGGATTGCCCGGCAGGCAGGCGCTGGCCGGCGCGCAGTGGATGGCCACCAGGCCGTCGGCCAGCCGCCGGTTGGTGGCGCTGCGGGGCAGGTCGTACAGGCGCAGCAGTTCCTGCAGGGCCTCGATGCCCGCGCCGCCCAGCGACAGGTGGTTCAGCGACAGGTGCGAGATCAGCCGCCACAGCGCGCCCTCGCCGCGCTCGAAGCGGTGGCTGTGGCTGGGCACCCGCAGCAGCCGGATCTCGCGTGCGAAGCCGCCGCCTTCGGCGAACAGGTCGCCGCCGGCATGGCCCACGCTGAGCTGGCTGGGCAGGTCGCGGTTGGTGGCGTGCACATCGATCGAGAGCGTGTCGGTCTGCGGCGCGGCGGGGTCGAACGCGATGTCGACGATCGCGATCTCGGTTTCATAACCCGGGCTGCGCTCGGCCATCGATTCGCTGCGCTGGCTGTACCAGTAGCGGCCGGCCTGTTCGCCCTCGCGCAGCAGTTGGGCGTGGCGCAGCGAGTAAAAGGGTTGGAAGGCGTGGATGCTTTCGCCCTGCGGGGTTTGCTGCACCCGGAACACGCGGTCGATCGAGTACACCTCGTAGCCGAACGCACGCCGTCCGCCGTCCGGCAGCACCGGGTAGGTGCTGCCGGTGTGGGTGATGCGGATCGGGTCGGCGCGCTGCGCGAACAGGTTCACCACCGGCGTGCAGCCCAGCAGCAGGCTGCTGGCGTCGGCCAGTTCGAGCTGGCGCGCGGTTTCCGATTCGCCGCGGATGCCGGCCATCGGGAAGTGCAGCGTCAGCCGGCGCCCGCGTGGGCGCTGCGCCGGCGGCGGCAGAGGCAGATCGAAGAAGTTGAACTTGGCCGGGAAGCCGAAATACTCGGTCAGCAGCCGGTAGGCCGGGTGCGAGCGGGCGTCGAAGGGGATCAGCGCTTCGTCGTCGCTGAAGCCGACGATGCGGGGCAGCGCCGCGCCCTGGTCCGCCGCGACCGGAGTCCAGGGGCCGGGCCCATCGCCCTGCGCCAGCGTGCCCAGCACCTGGCCGGCCAGCGCCTCGCGCAACGCGTTGACCATCGAGGTTTCGCCATGCAGGTGCACCCGCAGCGCGTGCACGTCCAGCGTGGCCCAGTCGGCCTGGGGCGACTGCAGCTCGAAGCTGACCGAGAACACCGAGGTCGCGCCACGCGGCAGCACGCTGCCGGTGGGGGCCTGCAGCGCGGCGTGAAAGCCCGCGGCCGCCACGCGCACCGGCAGCAGCGTCACGTCGTACGCGGTGCGGAAGCGGCACTTCACGCCGCGCACGGCGCGGCTGTCGAGCACCGCGCCGCGCGGCACCTGCTGTGCCTGGCTGAGCTGTGCGGCACTGCCGCCCAGGTCGAAGCAGGCCACCGAGCAGGCCGGAAACGGCCGCAGGTAGTGCGGGTACAGCACTTCCAGCAGCGATTCGGTGAAGAGCGGAAAGTCGTCGTCCAGTCGCTTGTGGATGCGTGAGGACAGCAGCGCGAAGGACTGGATCAGGCGCTCGACATGCGGGTCGTCGATCAGGTCGCTGGCCGTGGCCAGGCGGCCGCCGATCTCGGGGTAGGCGGCGGCGAATTCGTTCTTGTGCGTCTGCAGGAACTGCAGCTCGCGCTGGAAGTAGGGCAGCAGGTCGCGCATCGGGAGGTCTACTCGGCGAGGCCGGGCCGCGCGGCCTTGGACACCGCGTAGCGGTTCGAGCCCGGTTGCAGCACCGCATCGAAGCTCACTGGCTCGATGCTGGGGTTGAGCAGCAGCTTCGCGCGGATCGAGAACATCAGCCCCGGCGTGCCCGGCTTGGCCTCGCGCACCCGCACCTCCACCTGGGTGAGGCGCTTGTCGTGGTCGGCCAGCGCCTTGCGCAGCGCCTCGGTGATGCGCAGGCGGTCGCGGTCGCTGGCCAGGCTCATGGCCGAGATGTCGGTCAGGCCCAGGGTCAGCAGCGAGCGGTCCAGCAGCGGCAGGCCGGCCAGTTCGTCGGGCTGGAAGGCGGCATGGGTGTTCAGCAGCAGTTCGATGTCGCGTGCCACCGAGTCCTTGACCTGCTCCACCGTGAAGCGCGGCGCGGTGCCGCCGCCGCGCAGGCCGGTGCCTTCGCCAAGCAGCTTGTCGAGCAGGGAAGGGGCAAAGGTGTTGCTCACGGGCGCTTCAATCGCAGTCCAGGCTGTCGAGCCGAAGGCGTCTGCCGGTGGGCAGCAGCGCGTAGCGCGCCTGGCAGCGGGTGGTGGTGCTCTCCAGCTTGCGGAACACCATGGCGGTGGTGCCCTGGTAGCTGCAGCCAATCCAGAACTCGTCGCCCGCTTTCCGGTGGAGCTGCCAGCGGAGCTGTTCGTGCTGCTTGTCCCGCTGCACGGTGTCGGGCGTCAGCGCGCCGCGCTGCTCGGGGGCGCCCAGGTAGACGCCGGCTTGCTCCAGCGGGCGGTCGCCCGGCTGGGCGAGCACGGTCCAGCCAGGCGCGACCGGGCTCACGCTGGGCACTTCGCTCAGCACGGCCGGGCAGGCCACGGGGGCCGCCAGCAGCGGGCACGAGCCGGCGGCCAGGGTGCCGGCCAGCAGCAAACGCAAGGCGGTGTGACAGGCGGGGTGCAAGGCGGTGTGCATGGCGCTACTCGATGACGCTGAAGGTGTCGCCATCATTGCTGCGCCGGGTGCCTTTGGGGCGGTTGAACCAGATCGAGCGCTGCTTCACCTCGCCCTGGGCGTTCCATTGGTCCAGCACCACGATGCGCTCGGCCGTGTGCTCGAGGTAGATCGCGGCATGCCGGCCCAGCGCATCGGTGGGGTACCGGCCATTGGCATCGAAGGTGGCGATGGCCGTGCCGCGCGTGATGGCGCCCGACCGGGCGCTCGAGACCAAGGTGCCCTTTCGCCAGGTGGCCGAGGGCGGCGCGCCGGTGGCCTGGCGGACGAACTCGACACACTCGGTGTTGCCCTTGTCGTTGGCGAACTTGTCTTTGCCGAAGACATCCTTCTCGGCGATTCGGAGGCGATAACTCATGGTTGGCAGTGGCGGTGGCGTTGTACCTCGGTGACGGCAAACAGGCGGCGGCCCGCAGACCGCCGCCTAACACGCAACAAGCGTAGTTGCTGGATCCGGAAGGATCAGACCGCGACGTTCTTGCGCAGGTCCCAGCCGGCGGTGCCGGTGGAGGTGGACGAGCCGTCCATCTTGTGCTGCTTGTATTCCCAGACGATCTTGCCGTACTTCAGGCCGAAGGTTTCGGAGGGCAGCTCGCCGGCGCCGATGTTGGTGGTGACCGACGAGACGACCACGTCCTCGAGGATGATCTTGTAGTAGTCGACGCGGGTCTGCGAGGTGGACGTCGCGCTCTTGCCGCCGTAGGCGCGGTAGAACGTGATCGCCACCTTCGGGTACACCGTGCCGGCCGAGGCGGCGCGGAACAGCTTCGAGGTGGCCTTGTCGATGTCCTTCGTGAACAGCATCTCGCCATGTTCGGTGCGCTCGGCCGTGTGGCCGCCGGCGCTGGAGGCGCTGGACGACTTCGGCTGGAACACCGTGTGCGAGAAGGTGGAGACCTCGATCTCGTTGGCGTGCTTGGTGTCGGTGGAGTCGCCCTGCAACTCGCTGGCACCTTCGAACTTGACGTAAATATCCTTCATCTAACAAACCTCCTGTTGTGTCATCAACCCTTCTGGGACTGCGGCAGCTCGGCGACGAGACGAAGGGAGACGGAAAGCTCGTCGAGCTGGAAATGCGGCCGGATGAACGACACCGCGCGATAGACGCCGGGGCGGCCCGGCACCTCGGACACCTCGATCTGGGCCTCGCGCAGCGGGTAGGTGGCCTTGGTTTCCTGCGTGGCGTTGTCGTCCTCGACCACGTACTGGCGGATCCAGCGGTTCAGGAACTCCTCGACATTGCTGGCCGAGGCGAAGCTGCCGATCTTGTCGCGCATCATGGCCTTCAGGTAGTGCGCGATGCGGCAGACGCTGAAGATGTACTGCAGCTGGGCCGACAGCACCGCATTGGCATTGGCGGCATCGGAGTCGTACTTGCGCGCCTTCTGGGCCGACTGCGCGCCGAAGAAGGCGGCGTAGTCCTTGCCCTTGCAGTGCACCAGCGGCATGAAGCCCAGGTCGGAGAGCTCCTTCTCGCGCCGGTCGGTGATGGCCACCTCGGTCGGGCACTTCAGTGCCACCTCGCCCTCGTCGGTCTTGAAGGTGTGGGTGGGCAGGTCCTCGACCAGGCCACCGCCTTCGACACCGCGGATCGCGGCACACCAGCCGAAGTTCTCGAACGCGGCGGTCAGGCGCGCACCCATGGCGTAGGCGGCGTTGACCCACAGGTACTTGGCGTGGTCGGTGCCGTCGACCTCTTCGACGAAGTTGAAGCCCTCGACGGTGTTGCCATCCTTCGGATCGAAGGGCAGGCGGCCCAGGAAGCGGGGCACCGTCAGGCCCACGTAGCGGGAGTCCTCGCACTCGCGGAACGACTGCCACTTGGCGTACTCGACCGTGTCGAACACCTTGGACAGGTCACGCGGGCGGCCCAGCTCGGCATAGGAATCCAGGCCGAACAGCTCGGGCGACGCGGCCGAGATGAAGGGCGCGTGCGAGGCGGCCGCCACGTGCGCCATCTGCTCGACGAAGTACATGTCCTCGGCATTGCGCGAGACCTCGAAGTCGCCCAGCAGGGCGCCGAAGGGCGCGCCGCCGAAGGTGCCGAACTCCTCTTCGTAGACCTTCTTGAACAGCGCGCTCTGGTCGAAATCGACCGCGGTCTTGAAGTCGCGCACCAGCTCCTTCTTGGTGGCGTTGAAGACCTGGATCTTCATGCCCGCGCCGGTGGAGGTTTGCCTGCACAGGTAGTGCAGGCCGGTCCAGCTGGATTCGAGCTTCTGGAACTCGGGGTGGTGCATCACCTCGCTGAGCTGGGCGCTGATCAGGCGGTCGATCTCGGCCACGCGGGCGTCGAGCGTGACGCTGAGGTTGTCGGAGACGACAACCGTGCCCTCCATCACCTCGCGCACCAGCTCGCCGATGATGTCCCGCGCGCGGGCGTGCTCGGCCTGCGAGCGCGCCACCTTGCTCTGCGTGACGATCTGGTCGAGCAGGCTGGGCTCGGCGGTGGCGGTGGCGGCGGGGGCCAGTTGTTCGGCGATGGCGGCGTTCATGGTGCAGGGTCCTCGTGGGTTCGGCGCTGGGGATGCGGGCAGCGCGCAGGCGACATCAGGCGGGTGCAATCCGGCGCGGGCGCTGCGGCGCGCCGCCGGGCGGGCCAGCGGGCCGCACGCCAGGGGCGCGGCCCGCGGCAGATCAGTCCGGCTTGTGGGCGGTTTCCTGGCTCAGCCGGGCCAGTTTCTCGGTGCTGGCCAGCACGTCGCCGAGGATGTCCTCGAGCCTGTCGTTGCCGGCTAGCTTGTTGCGCAGATCGGAAAGCTTGGTGCGGGCCTCGAGCAGGCGGCGCAGCGGCTCGACCTGCTGCACCACCGACTCGGGGCGGAAGTCGTCGATCTTGTTGAACTCGAGGTTCACCGCGAACTCGCCGCCCTCTTCGCCCAGGCGGTTCTTCACGCGGTAGCTGGCCTTGGGGGCCATGCCCTTCATCACGTCGTCGATGGTGTCGAGGTCGACATTGACGAACTTGCGGTCCTTGAGCTTGGACACCGGCTTGGCCGGGTCGGGCACGCCGGTGAAATCGCCCAGCACACCGACGACGAAGGGCAGTTCCTTCTTCTCGATCGCGTCGCCGATCTCGACGTCATAGGTCAGCTGAACCCGCGGCGGGCGCACCTTCTGCAGCCGTTTCTGAACACTGTCCTTCTTCGCCATGGTGGGGGTCCTTTCTTCGCGATGTGCGGGCGTATCAGTTCAACAAGCGGAACGGGTCGGTCGCCGGGCGCGCCGGGGCCTGCGGGGCTGCGGTGCCCGGCCGCGCCGCGGTGGACACCGGCACCACGCGGGCGCTGGTGGCGCCCGAGGCGGGCAGCGCGGCCTGGCGTGGCAGTGCGGCAGCCGCCGCCGCGGTGCCGGCCGCGGCCACCGCTGCATTCGGGGCAGGTGGCGCGGCCGGTGCCACCGGGCGTGCCGCGGCCCCGCTGCGGGCAGTGGCCGTGGCCGTGGGGGTGCGCGGGGCGGGCGCGGCCGCCTCGGCGGGGCGCTGGGGCAGCAGGACGGATTCGCCCAATGCCTCGCGCATGGCGCGCGTCAGGCCAACGGCTTCTTCGCGGCTGCCCACCGGGTAGCTGGTGCGTTCACGCAGCGCGGACAGCGAGACGGTGGACAAGCGCAAGCCGCTGACGGCCACCACGCTGTGCGCGAGGGTGTCGTGCTCGTCGCGCTGCAGCACCTCCTGGGCGGCCAGGATGGCATTGCCGTAGTCGGCGGCATCGAAGTAGTCTTCGGCCAGCTTCTGCCAGGGCGTCTTCTGGGCCGGGTAGGCCTTGGCAGCGGAGCGCCAGGCCTGGCGTGCGCGCTCGCGCTGGCCTTCGCGTGCAGCGGCCTGGGCTTGCTGCATCCACTCCTGCAGCGAGGGCTGGGCAGGTGCTGGCGTGGGTGCACTGGCCATCACCGCGGGCGCGTTGGCGCAGGCGCCCAGACCCATCGCAGCGGCCACCACCAACGCGGCCGTGGCCGTGCGCAGGAGGTGCTTCAATTCCGGCTCACCCGCCATGCGCCAACCCTCCGTTCTGAAAGCTATCACGCAACAAACGCGGCCATGCCACGTTCACGAGAGCCGCGAATGTAGCGGCATTCCGTGCCGCATAGGCGCACCCCGCCCCCACGATCTTGGGATCGTGCAGACCCCTAACTTCAATCGCACGCGCCGTGGGCTGCGCCGACAATGACGCGATGCATCCTCGTCCGCTCCTTCGCTGCGCGCAGCACCTGCCCGCGCCGGCCGGCCTGCTCCTGTTGGCCCTGGCGGCGGCGGGCCTGGGCGGCTGCGCCTCCTCTGCCAGCGGGCCCGTGGACAAGGCCCTGGAACTGGTGGGTCTGAAGAAGCCCGCGCTGCCCGAAGCCCTGCCACAGGAGCTGCCGCTGCAGCCGCGCAAGGTGGCGGTGCGCCTGCATGCCGCCGAACGCCTGAACACCGATGGTCACGGACGCTCGCTTGCCGTTGTTGCGCGTGTTTACAAGCTGCGCTCGAGTGATGCGTTCCGCCAGGCACCCTATGAAAGCTTCGTGGCCGGCCCGGTCGATCGCAGCGCCGCATGGGCACAGGACGTGATCGAGGTGCGCGAGCTCACGCTGGCGCCGGGCCAGGCGCAGGAGCTCGTCGAGACCGTGCCGCGCGAGGCCGCGCAGCTGGCCGTGGTGGCCCTGTTCCGCGCGCCGGCACCGCAGCGCTGGCGCTTCGTGTTCGACACCAAGGCGAGCGCCGGCGCCGGCATCACGCTGGGCCTGCATGCCTGTGCGATCAGCGTGGCCGAAGGCCAGCCGATCGACACCGCGCCCGAGCTCGCGCGCGTGGCCGGCGTGCGCTGCCAGTGAGGCCGCGGCGCGGCTGCCCGATGTTCAAGCGATTTCCCAGCAAAGGCTCGTCGTGATCCAGTCTTCCAAGGTTCTGTGGGGCGAAGGCCTGTTCCTGCGCCCCCAACACTTTCAGCGTCAGGACGCGTACCACGAGTGGCGGTTGGCCGAGGTGGCGCGCATGCTGCATCCGTACGCCTGGGGCGTGCGGCGCCTGCGGGTCGACACCGATGCGCTGGCCAGCGGCGTGCTGCGCTTCGACGAACTGCAGCTTGCCCTGCCGGACGGCGAGCTGTTCAACGCGCCGGGCGACGATGAACTGCCCGAGCCGCTGTCGCTGGCGGGCCTGCCGGCCACCGCCAACGAGGTGGTGTTCCATGCCGCGCTGGCGCCGATGCGCAGCCACGGCGGCAACTTCTCCGGCAGCGGGGCCGACACGGCGCTGCGGTATGCGCAGCGCAACCAGCCCGCGCCGGACTGGTTCACCGCCGCCGCCGAGGCCGAGATCAGCACCCTGCGCCGCTGCCTGCGCGTGCTGCCCGACACCGAGCCGCGCGACCACCTGGTGAGCCTGCCGCTGTGCCGCCTGCGGCGCAGCGCCACGGGCGCCTTCGAGCTCGACCTGCGCTACGTGGCGCCCTGCACGTCGGTGGGCGCATCGCCCACGCTGCTGGCGATGCTGCGGCGCCTGCTCGACATCCTGCAGGCCAAGGTGGATGCGCTGTACGGCTTCCACCGCGAGCCCTCGCGCCACGTGATCGAGTTCCGCTCGGGCGACATCGCCTCGTTCTGGCTGCTGCACACCGCGAGCTCGGCGTTTGCGCGCCTGTCGCACGTGCACCACCACCCGCAGCTGCATCCGGAGCGCCTTTACGAAAGCATGCTGGAGCTCGCCGGGGCCCTGCTCACCTTCTCGAAAAGCTACACGCTGGCCGATCTGCCGCCCTACGACCATGCGCAGCCGGCGCTGGCCTTCGGCCGGCTGGACGCGATCGTGCGCGACCTGCTCGAGACCGTGATCTCCACGCGCTGCTTCTCGATCGCGCTGGAAGAGGTGAAGCCCTCGTTCCACCGCGCCCGGCTCGATTCGCAGAAGCTCGACGCGGCCACCACGTTCTACCTGTGCGTGCAGGCCGCGATGCCCTTGATCGAGCTGGTGGAGATCGTGCCGCCGCGCTTCAAGGTGGGCGCGCCGGACGACGTGGACAAGCTGGTGCTCTCGGCCATGTCCGGCGTGCGCCTGGCGCATGCGCCGCAGGTGCCGGCGGCGATTCCGGTGCGCCCGGGGGCCGCTTACTTTGCGATTGAGCCACGCGGCCCGCTGTACGAGCGCATGCTGCAGGCCCAGAGCGCCACGATCTACGCCCCGGCCGGCATGCCGGACCTGAGCCTTGAACTGTTTGCCCTGAACGCATGAACCCCACCGCCCCGCCCCGACCGCAGCCGCCCAGCCTGTTCGGCGACGCCGAGCGCGCGCCGGCCGAACGCGTGCCGACCCCCGCGCGCGACGCCCGCAGCCTGCTCGACCTGCTGTACGAGGGCTGCTACATGATCTTCCTGCTGAAGAACGGCCAGGCCCCGGGCGATGCGGCCGAGTTCCGCGAGCGCGTGCGCGGCTTCCTGGCCGGCTTCGAGCGCGGCGCCCAGCGCCTGGGCGTGGACGCCGATGGCGTGTACCTCGCCAAGTTCGCGTTCTGCGCGCTGGTGGACGAGGTCTTGCTGATGTCGGATTTCCGCATCCGCGCCGAATGGGAGCGCCGGCCGCTGCAGCTGGAGTTCTTCGGTGAACAGCTGGCGGGTGAACGCTTCTTCGAGTACCTGGACAAGCTGCGCCAGGGCGGTGCGCCGCGGGTGCAGGTGCTCGAGGTGTTCCACATGTGCCTGCTGCTGGGCTTCCAGGGCCGCTACCTGCTGGAGGGGCCGGAGAAGCTGGGTTACCTCACCGCCCGCCTGGGCGAGGAAATCGCCCACCTGCGGGGCCGCCGGGCGGCCTTTGCACCGCACGGCGAGCGGCCGGACGACGTGGTGCACCGGCTCGGCACCGAGGTGCCACTGTGGGTGATGGGCTCGGTGTTCGCGCTGGTGGCCGCGCTCGCCTTCGGTGGCCTGAACGCCGCGCTGCGGCGGCAGACGGCGACCGACCTCAAGGGCTTTGCGGGCCTGGTGAAGCTGGCGCCGCAGGCGGCGCACGTGACGATCACGCTGCCCTGAACGTGCCCGGGCGGCCGCTCGCGCAGGCGTGAACGGCCGTGGTCGCCGGTGTTCAGTCGCCGAGCCGCTTCTGGAAGACCAGTCCCGCGTGCTCACGCAGCGCGTGGAACTTGATCTTCGGCCAGTTGGTCTCGATCGCGCGCAGCTCGGGCGCGTATTCCACCAGCAGCGTGGGCGCGTTCACCGCGTCGTAGGCCATGCGGTGGCTGTTGCCGTCGATGAAGCGCTGCAGCTCCTTGTCGCCACCGTCGGCGTCGTCGCAAGTGACCCAGCGTGCGATGGAAAAGCGGCAGGGCTGGATGCGCGCCTTGCAGCCGTATTCGTGCTCCAGCCGGTGCGCCACCACCTCGAACTGCAGCTGGCCCACCGCGCCCAGCATCAGCACCGAGCCGGCCACCGGGCGGAACACCTGGATCGCGCCCTCCTCGCCCAGCTGCTGCAGGCCGGCCTTGAGCTGCTTGGTCTTCAGCGGGTCGGCCACCTCGACCATGCGGAACATCTCGGGCGCGAAGAAGGGCAGGCCCGTGAACTGCAGGCTCTCGCCCTCGGTGAGGGTGTCGCCCAGTTGCAGCACGCCGTGGTTGGGGATGCCGATGATGTCGCCGGCAAAGGCCTCGTCCAGCAGCTCGCGCCGCTGCGACAGGAAGCTCACCACGGTGTTGGGCCGCAGCTCCTTGCCCGAGCGCACCACCTTCAGGCGCATGCCACGCTCGAAGTGGCCCGAGGCCACGCGCACGAAGGCAATGCGGTCGCGGTGCGCCGGGTCCATGTTGGCCTGGATCTTGAACACCACGCCGGTGAACTTGGGCTCGGCGGGCTGTACCTCGCGCTGCAGCGCCGGCCGCGAGCCGGGTGCGGGCGCCAGGTCCACCAGCGCATCGAGCACCTCGCGCACGCCGAAGTTGTTCACCGCGGAGCCGAAGAACATCGGCGTCTGCCGGCCGGCCAGGAACTCGGCCATGTCGAAGGCGGGCGCGGCCTCGCGCACCAGCTCGATCTCGCCCTGCGCCTGCTCGTACTGCATGCCGAAGCGCTGGGCATAGGCCGGGTTGTCCAGGCCGGCCAGGATTTCATCGTCCTTGCCGGCGCGGTCTTCGCCGGGGCTGAACACGCGCATCTGCTGCTCGCGCAGGTCCATCACGCCATGGAAGACCTTGCCCATGCCCACCGGCCAGGTGAAGGGCACCACGGTCATGCCGAGCTCGCGCTCGATCTCGTCCATCAGGTTCAGCGGCTCCTTCACCTCGCGGTCCATCTTGTTCACGAAGGTGAGGATCGGCGTGTTGCGGGCCCGGCACACCTGCAGCAGGCGCCGCGTCTGCGGCTCCACGCCATTGGCCGCGTCGATCACCATCAGCGCGGCGTCCACCGCGGTGAGCACGCGGTAGGTGTCCTCGCTGAAGTCCTGGTGGCCCGGGGTGTCCAGCAGGTTGATCACGCAGTCGCGGTATTCCATCTGCATGACCGAGCTGGCCACCGAGATGCCACGCTGCTTCTCGATCTCCATCCAGTCGCTGGTGGCGTGGCGGGTGGCCTTGCGCGCCTTCACCGAGCCGGCGATCTGGATCGCGCCGGAGAACAGCAGCAGCTTCTCCGTCAGCGTGGTCTTGCCCGCATCGGGGTGGCTGATGATCGCGAAGGTGCGGCGGCGGCGCACCGCGCCGTCGAGCGCGTTGAAGGTCAGGTCGGACATAGGAGGCGTTGGGCCCGCGCGCAGGGGTGGGTGCCGGCTGCACCGGTGCGGGTGAAACCTGCGATTATCGGTGGAGCATGGCCGCCCGGCGGTGGTGCGTGCGGGGCCCGGCAGCGGTGGCATGCCAAATGCTTGGCCCCGAGGTCACCGATCGCCGCCGTACCCACCACGAGAAGGACCTCCTCATGCATCAAGCCCCCACCCTCCGTGCCGCGGCCGCCGTTGCGGCCGTGCTGTCCAGCCTGGCCGCGCCGGGCGCCCAGGCCGCCGACTGGAGCGACACCTCGATCGGCTGGCGCTATGGCAGCAAGTTTGCCGAGCCCTTCAACCCGAAGGACATCGCGAAGAACATCCTGCACCTCGGGCATGCCAGCGGCTACAAGTACGGCAGCAACTTCTTCAATGCCGACCTGCTGCTGTCCGACAGCCAGGACCCCTCCAGCGCCGGTGCCACCACCGGCGCGCACGAGGTCTACGTGGTGTACCGCCACACGCTGGACATCGAGAAGCTCAGCGGCGCGGCCATGAAGTTCGGCCCGGTGCGTGGCGTGGGCCTGACCGCGGGCTTCGACTTCAACACCAAGACCGACGCCGGCTACAACTCGAAGAAGCGCATGCTGGTGGCCGGCCCCACGCTGATGATGGACGTGCCCGGCTTCCTGAACCTGAGCCTGCTGATGCTGTGGGAGAGCAACGCCCCCTACAGCACCTTCACCCACACCGGCACGCCGCGCTACCGCTACGACGCCCACCCCATGCTGACGGCGGCCTGGGGCATCCCGCTCCCGGTGGGCTTCCCGCTGTCATTCGAGGGCTTTGCCAACTTCATTGCCAGCAAGGGCAAGAATGAATTCGGCGGCCCCACCAAGCCCGAGACCAACATCGACATGCAGCTCATGGTGGACGTGGGCGCCGTGATGGGCAAGGCCAAGAACACGCTGAAGCTGGGCCTGGAGTACCAGTACTGGCGCAACAAGTTCGGCAACGACCATGCAGGCCCCGCCGGCAAGGGCGCCTTCGCGAAGACGCCGATGATCCGGGCCGAGTACCACTTCTGACGCTGCGCCTGCGCCCGGGGGCCGGCCCGCAGGGCCGCAGGGGTCAAGTCACTTGCCGGTGAGCTTGGCCTTGATGTCCTGGCCCACCTTCTTGTTGACGAACTGCAGCGTGGCCACCTGCGCGAGGTCCACCTCGCCGGGCTTGTACAGCCCGGCCTTGACCATCTGCGCGTAGAAGTCCTGGATGCGCGCGGCGTTCATCGCGCCGATGCCCTGGGTGGCGGCCTCGCCCGAATCGACGATGCCCTGCGCCTTCATCAGCGCCACCGACGCTTCCAGCTCGGCCTCGCTCATCTCGGGGTTGTGCTGGCGCATCAGCGCATTGGCGGCGGTGCGGTTGCCGTGCAGGTAGTTCACCCAGCCGATCACCGAGGCATCGACGAAACGCTGCACCATGTCGGGCTTGGCCTTGACGGTTTCGGTGCGCGCCTCGATCAGCGTGCTGTAGGTCGAGAAGCCGTGGTCGGCCAGCAGGTGCACCACCGGCTTGAACTTGCCCTGCTGCTCGATGTAGATCGGCTCGGCCACCGAATAGCCCTGCTGGATGGCCTTCTTGTTGGCCAGGAAGGGGGCCAGGTTGTAGTTGTAGGGCTTGAGCGCCTCGTCCTTGAAGCCGTGGGTCACCTTCAGCCACTGCCACCAGCTGAACTGCCCGTCCTTGGCGATCAGCGCCACCGGTGCGTTCTTCAGCGCCTCGAAGTTCTCGTGGCCCTGGCCCGGGTGGGCCATCAGCGCCTGCGGGTCCTTCTGGAACATGGCGGCCACCACCACCGTGGGCACCTTGTTCTTCACGTTGTCGAAGCTGTGCAGCAGGTTGCCCGTCATCAGGAAATCGACGCGGCCGGCCGGCAGCAGCGGCCGGTTGTTCACCTGCGGGCCACCGGGCTGGATGGTGACGTCCAGGCCGTGCTTCTTGTAGGTGCCGTCGGCCAGCGCCTGGTAGAAGCCGCCATGCGCGGCCTGGGCCTTCCAGTTGGTGGCGAAGACCACCTTGTCCTGCGCCGCGGCGGCCTGGGCGGCCAGCAGGCCGGCCACCAGGGCCAGGGTGAAGCGAACGTGCATGCAAGCCTCCTCGGTTGGATCGGGGCGCGCGGGCGTGGGTCAGCGCTCGTGCGCGGAGGCCGAAGCATGCCAGCGTCCGAGCAGTGCGTGCGACAAGGCATTGAAGAGGCCGTAGATCATCACCCCCGTCAGCACCAGCAGCGTGAGCGCGGCGAACATCTTCGGCGTCTCGGTGCGGAAGCTCGCCTCCAGGATGCGCGAGGCCAGGCCCGTGTCGCGCCCGGCGGCGCCGGCCACCATCTCGGCGCTCACCGCGCCGATCAGGCTCAGGCCACCCGAGATGCGCAGCCCGGCCAGGAAGTACGGCAGTGCCGAGGGCAGCAGCAGCAGGCGCAGCCGCTGCAAGGGCGTGGCGCGGTACAGGCGGAACAGCTCGCGCAGGTTGGCGTCGGCCGAGCGCAGCCCGGCCAGCGTGTTGGCCAGCATCGGGAAGAACGCGACGATCCACGCGCACAGCAGCAGCGCGGCGGTGGTGCTTTCCACGTAGATCAGGATCAGCGGCGCCACCGCCACCAGCGGGGTCACCTGCAGGATCACCGCCACCGGCAGCAGCGCGCGCTCGAGCAGCGGCGAGAGCGCAAACGTCGCCGCGATCAGCCCGCCGCCGGCGCAGGCCAGCGCCAGCGCGCCGAAGGTGATCTTCACGGTGGTCCACCAGCTCGCGGCCAGCGAGCCGAAATTCGCGAACAGGGTCTGCGCGACCAGCGAGGGCGCCGGCAGCGTGTAGGCCGGGATCTGCGCCCAGCGCACGGCCAGCTCCCAGAGCCCGAGCAGGCCCAGCAGCACCAGGGTGGGCAGCAGGCGGGTGCGCATCATGCGGGCCGCGGCGGGGGCGCGCTCAGGTCGCCCTGGTGCGCCTGGGCGAGTGCCTGCCCCAGCGTGCGGCAGGCCTCGGCAAACGCGGGGCTGTGGTGGAAGGCCGGGTCACGCGGGTAGGGTTCGGGCACGGCCACCTCGGCCACCACGCGCCCGGGTCGCGCGGCCATCACCAGCACCCGCTGGCTCAGGAACACCGCCTCGGTGACACTGTGGGTGACGAACAGCGCCGCCATCTGCCGGCCATGCCACCAGTGCAGCAGGTCGGTGTTGAGCTTCTGCCGCGTGATGTCGTCCAGGGCCGCGAAGGGCTCGTCCATCAGCAGCACCTGGGGCTGCGTGACCAGCGCGCGGGCGATCGAGGCACGCATCTTCATGCCGCCCGACAGCTCGCGCGGGAAGGCCCGCGCAAACGCGGCGAGGCCCACGCCTGCCAGCGCCTGCTGCACCTGCGGCGCGGCCGCGGCACGCGACACGCCACGCAGCCGCAGCGGCAGCCAGACGTTGTCGAACACGCTGGCCCAGGGCATCAGCGTGGGCTCCTGGAACACGAAGGCGGTGGCCTGCTCGGCGCTGGGCTGCAGTGCTGGCGCTTGCAGCAGGCCGGCGCTGGCCGCCTCCAGCCCGGCCACCAGGCGCAGCACCGTGCTCTTGCCGCAGCCCGAGGGCCCGAGCAGCGCGACGAACTCGCCGCGCGCCACCTGCAGCGAAACACTCTGCAGCGCCAGCAGGCCGCCGGGGAATCGCTTGTCGACCTGCTGCAGCACGAGGGTGGCGGACGGCATGGCGCGAGTGTGCCAGGGCCGGCATCCGGCCGTGCCGGGCGGCTCAGGCGAGCCGCTGCGCCGCGGGCCAGCCGCCGCGCATGACGCGCAAAAGGCGCAGCCTCAACTGGAAGCCGTGCGGCACATGCAGTAGACGAACTGCTGCACCGTGCCCATGGGCGTGTGGTGCGCCTCCGTCTCGTGCCTGAGCAGCGTGAACGGCGCACCGAAGGTGGCGTGCAGCGCGGTGGCCGAGTAGCGCATCACCGGCAGGCCGCTGCACTGCGTGGGGCCGTCCTCGGCGAAGGTGGCCACGATCACGTGGCCGCCCGGTTTCACCGCGCGCAGCACTGTCTGCACGTAGGCCTGCCGGTCCTCGGGCGCGGTGAGGAAGTGGAACACCGCGCGGTCGTGCCAGAGGTCGAAGCCCTGCGCCGGCAAGGGCAGTTCGAGCACGTTGCCGACCAGCCAGCGCACGCGGGCCGCGTCCGGCCCGAGGCGCGCGCGCGCGGTGGCCAGCGCGGCGGCGGAGAGGTCCAGCACCGTCAGCGCCGAATAGCCGTCGTGCAGCAGGTCGTCCACCAGCGTCGAGGCGCCGCCGCCCACGTCGATGATCGACGCATCGCGCGGCAGCCCGGTCTCGTGGATCAGGCGCAGCGACTGGTCGGCATGCGGCTGGTACCAGCTCACCCGGTCGGTGGCCTTGGTGGTGTAGACGCGCTCCCAATGGTCCTTGGTGCTCATCAGGGTCTCCTCAGCCGCGCGCCAGCGGGTTCGGCGTCGGCTCGGCGATCTTGGTGAGGCGGTTGCGGTCGGTGTGGTGGAAGGGCTCGCTCTGGCCGCGGATCATCAGCACCGTGTCTTCCTCGTAGCCCCAGCTGCCATCGTCGTGCACCGTGACGGTGATGTTGAAGGCCACCGTCTTGAACGCATGCAGCAGGAAGGGTGCGGAGCAGATGCCCCAGGTCTCCAGCCCTTGCGTCGATTCGAGGCGGAAGCTCTTCGCATCGGCCGCCGCGGTGCCGGCGGCCATGGCCGTCTGGCCGCGCGGGATGGTCAGCGTGTGGATCACGCAGCCGGTGGCCGGCTCCCACAGCCAGTAGCCCACCTGGTCGTGGTAGGTCTTCACCTGGTCGGGCTTGGTCACGTGGGTGTGGTAGCGCAGGCCGTACAGCAACTGCGGGCCGTTGGTCTGCGGGTCGATCGGCTGCAGCTCGATGCGTTCCACATAGGCCTGCTTCTTCGGCCCCTCGGCCTTGGGCTTCACGTCCAGCCCGCGGGTGCCCTGCCACACGCCGGCCAGCGGGCGCAGCGGGCCCAGGTTGTTCAGCGTGTGCACGTCGATGTTCGACGGCTCGGTGTAGATGTCGTCGGGAAAGTCGCTCATCGGGGGTCTCGTGTGCGAAGGGTGTGGTCCGGCGAGCATAGCGCCGCAGTGCCACCGCCGGGCCGCAGCGAGGTCAAGTTCGCGGCGCGCCGCGCCGTGCGTCAGGACAGCCGCGTCACGCCCTCGAGCTTGCAGGCATACACCGCATTGCGCAGCGCCGCGATCGCCTCGTAGCGCGTGAAGCTGCGGCGCCAGGCCAGCACCACGCGGCGCGTGGGCACGGGGGGCTCGAAGGGGATGTAGGTGACGGGGTCGGTGGAGTGCTTGGGCACGCTGAGCTGCGGCACCACCGTGACGCCCATGCCCGAGGCCACCATGTACTTGATGGTCTCCAGCGACGAACCCTCGAAGCTCTTGCGGATGCCCTCGGCATCGCTGGAGAAGCGGGCGAACTCCGGGCACACCTCGAGCACGTGGTCGCGGAAGCAATGGCCCGTGCCCAGCAGCAGCATGGTTTCCTTCTTCAGCGCATCGGCACTGATGCGCTCGCGCTTGGCCAGCGGGTGGTTGCTGGGCACGGCCACCATGAAGGGCTCGTCGTACAGCGGTGCGATCGCCAGGCCGGTGTCCGGGAAGGGCTCGGCCATGATCGCGCAGTCGAGCTCACCGGTGCGCAGCATGTCCAGCAGCTTGACGGTGAAGTTCTCCTGCAGCATCAACGGCATCTGCGGCGTCTTGTCGATCGCCTGGCGCACCAGTGCGGGCAGCAGGTAGGGGCCGATGGTGTAGATGATGCCCAAGCGCAGCGCGCCGCTGAGCGGGTCTTTGCCGCGCTTGGCGATCTCCTTGATCTCGGCCGCCTGCTCCAGCACCGACTGCGCCTGCCGCACGATGGCCTCGCCCAGCGGCGTGACGCTGACCTCGCTGGTGCCGCGCTCGAACAGCTTGACGTCGAGCTCCTCCTCCAGCTTCTTGATCGCCACCGACAGCGTGGGCTGCGAGACGAAGCAGGCCTCGGCGGCGCGGCCGAAGTGTTTCTCGCGCGCGACCGCGACGATGTAGCGCAGCTCGGTGAGGGTCATGGCGAGATCATTGTGCACCGGGCTCCGGGGGCCGCGCAGCCACGGCGCCGGGCTCGGTGATACTGTCCCGCACCGGCTGCCGCACCCGGGGTTGCCGGCACCCCTTGTCCGAGAGATGGTGATGACCGAGCCCAGCTGGATGCCCCTGGTGGAAGACCTGAAGAAGGCCGTGGCCGCACGCGACCGGGCCGCTTCCAATGCCGCGGTGACGCAGCTGCTGGACCACCAGGCGCCGCTGGGCGGGCAATGGCGCGCGGTGTGCGAGTTCATGCGCATCAGCGGCGAGCTGAACCTGGCCCTGCGGGCGATGGACGCGTTCCTGGCGGCCGCCGGCCACACGCCGCAGGCGCGCTACTCCAAGGCCGTGCTGCTCACCCAGTGCGGGCGCATGCGGGAGGCCTACGACTACGTGGCGCAGTTGCCGCCCGATGTGCCGGACCGGGCCGGCCATGCCTACGTGCTGGGCAACATCGCGATGACGCTGGGCCGCCTGGACGAGGCGCGCACCCTGCTGGAGGCCGCCGTGCGGCACCGGCCCGGCTGGGGGCCGGCCTGGCTGACGCTGGTGTCGGGCGTGAACCTGGCCCAGGACCCGCTGGGCGAGCGCCTGCTGGCCGATGGGGCCGCCGCCGAGCGACAGGGCCCGGGCGATCTGGCCCGCTACTGGTATGCGGTGGGCAAACTGCACGTGGACCGCAAGGACCCGGATGCCGCGTTCGCCGCCTATGCACGCGGCGCCCGGCTGCTGCACCAGGAAACGCCCTACAGCCGCAAGGGCAACGCGGCCAATGCCGCTTCGGCCATGTCGGGCTGGGGTGAGGGCTTCATCGAACAGCTCAATGCCCGCCGGGCGCGCGACACCAGCCGCCCGATCTTCGTCACCGGCCTGCCGCGCTCGGGCACCACGCTGGTCGAGCATATCCTGGCCAGCCACAGCCAGGTGGCCGACGGCGCCGAGCTCAACCTGGTGCAGCACCTGGCGGTGCAGGCCGGCGGTGTGTCGGGCGAGGCAATGGCCGCCTACCTGGCCAAGGGGGGCACGCCCGACGACCTGGCCGGGCTGTACCTGCACCTGCTGCAGGAGCGTTTCGGCAGCGAAGGCCGCATCGTCGACAAGACCATCGACGCGAGCCGCTTCCTCGGCCTGGTGGCCGCCGCCTTGCCGGATGCACCGCTGATCTGGATGCGCCGCGACCCGCTCGACAGCGCCTGGTCGTGCTTCCGCACCTTTTTCATCCACGGCGTCGGGTGGAGCTATGACCTGCAGGACATCGCGCACCACTTCCGGCTCGAGGACGCGATGCTGGCCTTCTGGCAAGCCCGGCTGGGCGAGCGGCTGCTGGTGGTGCCCTATGCCGAGCTGGTGGACGCGCCGGCGGCGTGGACCCGCCGCCTGCTGGCCCACTGCGGGCTGCCGGAGGAGGATGCGGTGCACCGCCCGCACACCACCGACCGCGTGGTGATGACGGCCAGCGCCATTCAGGTGCGCCGGCCGATCAACCGGGATGGTTTGAACGTCGCCGCGCCCTACCAAGCCCATCTGCGGCCATTTGTCGACGATTACTTCGATCCGAAGGCAAGTCCGGCGTGACCGGCACCCCCCGGATATCGGGGGGGCTGCGTGCCCTTTCTGGTTTCCCCTCCCCGAGGCTAGGGGGGGATGGGGGCTGCTCACGGAACTTGAGGGCTGATAGCCTAGCCGCTTCAAATTCGGAGCCATTTGCCATGCGTACCCAAGCCATTCGCACCGCCGTCGCCGCCGCAGCGGCCCTGACGTGCTCCCTCTCGAACGCCACCGTCATCAACATCGTTGATCTGGGTGGCGTGACGGGCTCGGCCGCCGAGCAAAGCTTCAAGATCGCCGCGAAGTACTGGGAGAACATGTTCACCAACAACGCGACGATCAATCTGGGCATTGGTTTCTCGGTGTTGTCGAACCCCAACGTCATCGGCCAGACCGGCAGCCGCCGCGCCGATTTCACGGTGGCGAACTGGGAAAACCGCGTCAACGCGACCAAGAGCAGCTCGGCCATCGACCAGGCCGTCGTGCTGCCCACCCTCACGACCGGCGGCATCAGCGGCCTGACGGCCGGCGTGAACGGCACGGGCAACAACGACAACACCGTGACCGCCACGCTGAACGGCACGCAGACGGCCTCGCGCGTGCTGTATGCCAACACCTCGGTGATCAAGGCCCTCGGCGGTGCTGTCGCGTCGCCCGGCCAGCTCGATGGCACGGTCACCTTCAACAGCTCGTTCAGCTTCGACTACAACCCGCTGGACGGCATCTCCGCCGGCAAGATGGACTTCCTGGGCGTGGCCATCCACGAAATCGGCCATGCGCTGGGCTTCGTGTCGGGGGTCGACTTCTTCGACATCTACGGCTACCCCAACGGCCCGGGCAAGGGCCAGCTGGGCTACGACCTGAACGACACCTCGATCTTCAGCGCGCTGGACATGTTCCGCTACAGCGCGCCGGGCACGCTGGACTTCCGCACCGGTGGCACGAAGTACTTCTCGATCGACGGCGGCCAGACCGCGCTGTTCGGCAACACCATGTCCACGGGCACCTACCACGGTGACGGCCGCCAGGCCTCCCACTTCAAGGACACGCAGGGCTGCGGCAACCCGCAGCTGGGCATCATGGACCCGACCTTCTGCTTCGGGCAGATGGGTGAAGTGACCGGTCTGGACCTGGCCGCCTACGACGCCATGGGCTGGAACCTGAAGCTCGATGCGCTGACCTACGCGGGGGCGACCTCGGCCGACATCTTCGCGTCCTTCGTGCCGGAGCCGGCCAGCTGGGCGCTGCTGCTCACCGCCATGGGCGCGATGGGCGCGGTGCGCCGCCGCCGCGCGACGGCAGAGGCCGGCAGCCCGGCCTGATCGCGGGCGTCTGAAGTCCCGCCCATGCGGCGGGGGCAGGCGGGGTGGCAGCCACGGGCGGCCACCCCGCCTGTCTCGTTTCAGGCCTTCATGAAGTCCGCCCGGGTGTCCAGCCAGCGCGCCACGTGGGCGCGCGCGGCACCCGGGTGCTGTGCCAGCAGCAGCGGGGCGATGCGCCGCGCGTGCTGCAACAGCGGTGCGTCCTCGGCCAGGTCGGCAAAGCGCAGCAGGGCCTCGCCGCTCTGGCGTGCCCCCATGAATTCACCCGGGCCGCGGATCTCGAGATCACGCCGCGCGATCTCGAAGCCGTCGGTGGTGTCGGCCATCGCCCGCAACCGGTCCTTGGCGGTGGGCGACAGCGGGCCCGCATAAAGCAGCACGCACACGCTGGCCGTGGCGCCGCGGCCGACACGGCCCCGCAGCTGGTGCAGCTGGCTGAGGCCGAAGCGCTCGGCATGCTCGATCACCATCAGGCTGGCGTTGGGCACGTCCACGCCCACCTCGATCACCGTGGTGGCCACCAGCACCGCCATCTCGCCGCCCTTGAACAAGGCCATCACGGCCGATTTCTCGGCCGCCGGCATGCGCCCGTGCAGCAGCCCCACCATCACGCCGGGCAGCGCGGCGCTGAGCTGCTGGTGGGTCTCGGTGGCGTTCTGCAGGTCGAGCTTCTCCGATTCCTCGATCAGCGGGCAGACCCAGTACACCTGGCGGCCCTGGGCCACCTCGTCGGCGATGCGGGCGATCACCTGGGGCCGGCGGGCGTCGTCGAACACCTTGGTCAGCACCGGCGTGCGCCCGGGCGGCAGCTGGTCGATGGTGCTGAGCGCCAGGTCGGCGAAGTAGGTCATCGCCAGCGTGCGCGGGATCGGCGTGGCCGTCATCATCAGCAGGTGGGGCTCGAGCTGCTGGCCGCTCAGTTTGTGCAATAGCGCCAGGCGCTGCGCCACACCGAAGCGGTGCTGCTCGTCGATGATGGCCAGGCCCAGTTTCGCGAAGTGCACGTCCTGCTCGATCACCGCGTGGGTGCCCACCACCAGGGTGGCCTCGCCGCTGGCCACGCGCTCGACCATCTGCCGCCGGGCCCGGCCCTTGCGGCTGCCGGTGAGCCAGGCCACGCCGCCGTGGTCCTGCTGCACCAGCGGCTCGAGCCACTGCACCAGCTTGGCGAAGTGCTGCTCGGCCAGGATCTCGGTGGGCGCCATCAGCGCGCATTGCCAGCCGGCGTCGATGGCCACCGCGGCGGCGAGCGCGGCCACCACCGTCTTGCCCGCGCCCACGT
Source organism: Burkholderiales bacterium (assembly GCA_016213205.1). Classification (GTDB taxonomy): domain Bacteria; phylum Pseudomonadota; class Gammaproteobacteria; order Burkholderiales; family Burkholderiaceae_C; genus Pseudaquabacterium. The sequence goes on along the minus strand of JACRAZ010000035.1, from coordinate 13,673 downwards.
CGCCCTGCAGCAGCCGGTGCATCGGCTGGGTGCGGCCCAGGTCCTGCGCGATCTCCTCGCTCACGCGGCGCTGCGCTTCGGTCAAGCCGAAGGGCAGCGTGGCCAGCAGGCGTTCGTGCAGGCCGCCGCGCCGCGCCTGCAGCGCCGGCGCGGCGAGCCGGGCCCGCTCACGCTGGGCGGCCAGCTGCGAGAGCTGCTGCGCGAGCAGCTCCTCGAACTTCAGGCGCTGCCAGGCCGGGTGGCTGCGGTCTTCCAGCGCCGGCAGCGCGGCATCGGGCGGCGGGTGGTGCAGCCACTGCAGCGCCTCACGCAGCGGCGGCAGGCCGGGCGGCAGCAGCTCGGCCGGCAGCAGCTCCTGCAGCGGCGCGCGGGCCAGCGCCGAGGCCACGGCCTTGCGCAGGTAGGCCTGGGGCAGCTGCGCGCTGGTGGGGTACACAGGCGTCAAGGCCGTGGCCAGCGGGGTGCCCTCGTCCACCGCCTTGAACTGCGGGTGCACCATCTCGCGGCCGAAGAAGCCACCGCGGGGCTCGCCGCGCACCCGCACCCGCGCGCCCGCGGCCAGCGCCTTCTGGTGCGAGGGGTAGAAGTTCAGGAAGCGCAGCACCAGCACGCCGCTGGCATCGGCCAGGCGCACCACCAGCTGCCGGCGCGGGCGCAGCTCGATGCGTGCCTCCTGCACCACGCCTTCCACCTGCACCGGCTCGCCTTCGCGCGCCTGTGCGATCGGGGTGATGCGGGTCTCGTCGTCGTAACGCAGCGGCAGGTGCAACGCCAGGTCGATGTCGCGCTTCAGGCCGAGCTTGTCCATCGCCCGCTGCGGCGCGGACTTGGGGCCAGGGGCGGCTGCTGGGGGGGGCGCGTTGCTCGCAGCCTCGGGCATCAGGACCGCCCGGCCGTTCCGAAGGTCCTGAACTCCCCCGCGGGGGGCCGCGAACGACGTGAGCTGGGGGGCAACATGGCGGCATTCTGCCGCGCACGATGGCCGGTCCCGGCGCCAGACGCGCGGCCTACCAGCTGGCGGGGTGCAGGCGGTACCAGCCGGCCAGCGCGTCGTACAAGGCCGGGTCCTCGGCCAGCAGGGCCCGGGGCTGCTCGAAGAACACTTCGGTGGCCACCGCGAAGAACTCGGCCTCGCTGTGCGTGCCGTAGGCGTTCAGGCAACTGGGCAGCCCCTGGGCCACGCGCTCGTGCAGCGTGGCCCAGGCGGCGCGGAACACACGTGTCCAGTGCGCGGCCTGCACCGGGTTGGGCATGGCCGGGGCGCCGTTGGCGGCGCCGGTTTCCTGGTCGAGCTGGTGCGCGAATTCATGCAGCACCACGTTGTGGCCGTCGTCGGGCACCGCGGCACCTTCGCGCACCGCATCCCAGGCCAGGATCACCTGGCCCTGCTGCCACGACTCCCCGGCCAGCACGCGGCGCTGCTCCTGCAGCACGCCGCCGGCGCCGGGCTGCACGCGGTCGACCACGAAGGCATCCGGGTACAGCAGCACCTGGCGCAGGTTGACGAAGCGGCTGCGCTGGCCCAGCAGCAGCAGGCAGGCCTGCGCGGCGATGGTCACGCGCATCTCGTCGGTGACCACCAGGCCCTGGCAGCCGATGATGGGCACCTCGGCCAGGAAGGCCTGGACCTGCTGCTTCAGCCGCAGTTGCTGCGCGGCCGGCAGCCGTGCCACCAGCGGCACGCGCTGGCGCAGGATGCGCCGCCAGGCCGCGGGAAAGGGCTGGGCACGCCAGCCGGCACGGCGCCGCTCGGCGAGCCAGGGCTGGCCCAGCCACCACAGCACCAGCAGCAGGGCGAGGCCGGCTGCCACAAGCATCGGCACGGCGCGCTCCTGAAGGTGGTCAGGGCTCGCAGGTGGGAGCGGACCGGCCCGCTTTCAAGGGCCGGTGCGGCCCCACGTCCGCCACGCCGCGCGCGCACGCGGCCGGCAGGGTTCAGGGGGTGCCGCGCTGCAGGCCCGGCTGCGCGAGGTCGAGCCGATCGATCGCCACCCGCCGCACAGGGCCGGGCAAGGCATTCAGCGCGTCGCCGGCCGCCTTCAGGTCGCCCGCGATCACGCCACGCAGCCCGGCGCCGCGCCAGTGCCGCTGCGCGAAGGCCTGCACCTGCTGCGGCGTGACGGCGAGGATCTCGTCCACCGTTTTGGCCAGATCGGCCAGCGGGCGGCCCTGCACCAGCTGGGCCACCACCAGGGAGCTCAGGCCCCCGGTGGTGTCGAGCCGGCGCGCGAAGCTGCCCACCAGCGTGGCCTGGCGCGCGGCCAGCTCGTCCGCCTCGGGCGGGGCCTCGGCCAGGCGTTCGAGCTCGCCGCGCAGCAGCTGCAGCACCTGCGCGGCGTTGGGGTGGCTGGTCTGCGTGCTGGCCTGCGCCATGCCGCCGCCGGGGTGGGTCTCGGCCTCGCTGAAGGCGCCGTAGCTCAGGCCGCGCTTGATGCGCACCTCCTGGTTCAGGCGCGCCGAATAGCCGCCGCCCAGCACCGCGTTGGCCACCTGGCCGATGCGCCGGTCGGCCGCATCGGTGGCGACGAATGGGGCGGCCACCACCACGCCGCTCTGGCCACTGCCGGGCATGTCCACCAGCACCAGCGGCTCGGCCAGCGGCTGGGCGGCCGTGGCGGGCTCGGCCTGCCGGGCCGCCGAGGGCGGCTGCCAGGCGCCGTACAGCCGCCGCGCGAGCGCGAGGCCCTCGGCCACCTCCACATCGCCGGCCAGCACCAGCACCGTGCGCGCCGGCTGGTAGGCCGCGGCGTGGAAGGCGCGCACGTCGGCCGGGCCGATGCGCTGGATGGAGGGCGGCGTGACCACGCTGCCCCAGGCGCTGCCGCCCCAGAACGCGCGCCGCGCCACCATGCCGGCCACCGCGCCGGGATCGCTGTAGCTCACGCGCAGGCTGTCCAGGGTTTGAGCGCGGGCGCGTTCGAGCTCGGCCGGCGCCAGCGTGGGCCGCTGCAGCACGTCGGCCAGCAGTGCGGCGGCGGCGGGCAGCTTCGGGCGGGTGACGGTCATCGTCAGCGTCGACGAGCGCCAGCCGCTGGCCGCGTCCAGCGTGCCGCCCAGTGCCTCGGCCTGGCGCGCGAGTTCGGTGGCGGTGACATTGCGGCCGCCGCGGCGCGCGCCCTTGGTCAGCAGCGCGGCGGTCATCGCGGCGGTGCCGGTGCGGCCCGGCGGATCGGCCTCGGTGCCGGCGCGCACCAGCAGCGCGATCGTGACCACCGGCGCCTGGTGGCGCGGCGCCAGCACCACCGTGAGCCCGTTGGGCAGCACCTGCTCGGTGAAGGCGGGCACCACCACCGGCCGCGGCGGCTGGGGGGCGGGCGGGGCATCGACGCCCGGTGTCGCGGCCGTGGCGGCGCCAGGCGCCGAGGCGGCCAGCAGCGCGGCGGCCAGCAGCGCGGCGGCCCTGCGTGTGCGGTGCATCATGCCTTCGCCCCCTGGGTGTACTGGATCGTCACGCGCCGGCCCTGGAGCATCTTGCGCAGCACGCGTTGCACGTCGGCCGCGCCCACGGCGGCCAGGCGGGCCAGCTCGTGGTTGGCGTCGCGGGCATCACCGCGCAGCAGCACCGCCTTGCCGATGGCGCCGGCCTTGCCCTGGGGCGTCTGGCGCGACACCAGCGCGGCGGTGAGCAGCTGGGTGCGCACCTTGTCCAGCTCGGCGCCGGGGATCGGGCCCTGGGCCAGGCGCTGGATCTCGCGCAGCAGCGCAGCCTCCAGCCGGGGCAGCGGCTGCCCGCTGGCGGCAATGGCGTAGGCCGCCAGCATGCCCGCATCCGCGAACAGCTCGGCCGCAAAGCCGGCCGCCTGGGCGGCCTGGGCGCGGTAGACCAGCGCCTCGTTCAGGCGCGACGAGTCGCCCGCGGCCAGCAGCGCCGAGGCCACCTGCAGTGCCGCCGCGTCGGCATGCGCCGCGTTCGGGCCTTGCCACAACAACGCCAGCGCGGGCAGTGGGACGTTGGGGCCCTGCAGGGCCACGCGGCGGTCGGCGCCGCGCACCGGCTCGGTCACGGTGACGCGGGGGATCGCGGCGCCAGGTGTCTTCAAGGGGCCGAAGTAGCGGTCGACCCAGGTGTCGAGCTGCGCCGGGTCGAAATCGCCCACCACGATGAGCACGGCGTTGTCGGGCCGGTAGTAGGTGGCGTGGAAGCGGCGCACGTCCTCGAGCTGGGCGGCGGCCAGGTCCTCGATGCTGCCCACCACGGGCCGGCGATAGGGGTGCAGCACGAAGCTCTCGGCGGGCAGCGCGTTGAACAGCCGCCCGTACGGGTCGGCCAGCACGCGCTGGCGCAGTTCTTCCTGCACCACCGCGCGCTCGCTGTCGAAGTTGGCCTGGTCCACCTTCAGGTGGGCCATGCGCTCGGCTTCGGCCCAGAGCAGGCGTTCCAGGTGGTTGGCGGGCACCTCGTTCTGGTAGGCCGTCATGTCCTCGGCGGTGAAGGCGTTGTTGTTGCCGCCCACGTCCTCGGTGAGGCGGTCGAACATCTCGTTGGGCATGTGCTGCGTGCTCTTGAACATCATGTGTTCGAAGAGGTGCGCGAAGCCCGAGCGGCCCTCCGGGTCGTCCTTGCCGCCCACGCGGTACCAGACCTGCACGCTGACGCTGGCGCTGGCCGCATCGGCCACGCTCACCACCTGCAGCCCGTTGGCCAGGCGCCGCTCGCGCAGCGGCATCGGGGGCAGGCTGGCGGCCCCGGCACCCGCCCCGGCGGGGCGGCCAGGGCCGGCCCGGCCGTGGGCGGGCCCGGCGAGGCCGGCGCCGAACAAGGCGGACGCCAGCGCCAGGCACTGGCGGCGATTCAGGCTGCGATGCATGGGGTGCGGATTGCGGCGGTGGTGACGCTGCGCATCATCGCCGATCGCGGGCCCTGCGATCAGAAGCCCTCGAGCACGCCCTTGCCGATGGCGCGGCCGCTCTCCACCCAGGCGTGGGCGGCGCGCAGGTTCGCCGCGTTGAGGGGGCCGAACCGGCGCGTCAGCGTGTGGCGCAGCTCGCCGGCATCGATGCCGCGCGCCACCTCGGCGAGCAGCCGGCCCTGCGCGGCCATGTCGGCGGTGCCGTACAGCGAACGCGTGAACATCATCTCCCAGTGCAGCGAGAGGCACTTTCGCTTGAGTGCCATCACGTCCAGCGGGCCGCTCAGTTCGTCCAGCAGCGCGAGCTTGCCCTGCGGCCGCAGCGCCTGCACCAGCGCCGGATAGTGCTGCTCGGTGTGGGTGAGGCTGGCCACCAGGTCCACCACGCCCTCGCCCGGGCCGCCCAGGCCGATGCGCTGCAGCTCGTCCGCCAGCGGGCGGCCGTGGTCGACGACATGGTGGGCACCCAGCCCCAGCACCCAGTCCATCGATTCCGGCCGCGAGGCGGTGGCCACGATCTCCAGCGCGGTGTAGCGCCGCGCCAGCTGCAGCAGCATGGAGCCCACGCCGCCGGCCGCGCCGGTGACCAGCAGGCGCTGGCCGGCACCGCCGCCGCGGGCCACGCCCAGGCGGTCGAACAGCAGCTCCCAGGCGGTGATGGCGGTCAGCGGCAGCGCAGCGGCCTGGGCGAAATCCAGCCGCGTGGGCATCTGCGCGGCGATGCGGGCATCCACCACGTGCTGCTCGGCATTGGCGCCGGGGCGGTGGATCGCGCCGGCATAGAACACCCGGTCGCCGGGCGCGAAGCCCTGCACCTGGGCGCCGGCGGCCAGCACGGTGCCGGCGGCGTCCCAGCCCAGCACCTTGGCCTGGCCGGGTTCGGGCGCGACGCCGGCGCGCAGCTTCACGTCCACCGGGTTCACCGACACGGCCTGCACCGCCACCAGCAGGTCGTGCGGGCCGGGCACGGGCTCGGGGAGCGTGAGGTCCAGCAAGGCGCGTTCGTCGGCGAGCGGCAGGTTCTGGTGGTAGCCGATGGCTTTCATCATTGGGGTCCTGGAGGGTTGGGATGGCTGCACTGTGCGCGTGCCGGCGCCGCCGATCGAGCCATGGGACACTGCGTCAACAACAAACGGCATTTGTCGATCGTGGCCTTGAAGCCTGCCCTCCCGCCCACCGCGGCAGCCCCGCCGCAAGCGCCCGAACTGCCGGCGCTGCGCCTGGCCTTGCGGGTGGCCGATCTGGGCGGCGTGGCCGCGGCGGCGCGCGAGGCCAACCTGCTGCCGGCCACCGCCACCGCGGCGATCCGCCGGCTCGAGGCGCAGCTGGGGGTGAAGCTGTTCACCCGCTCGAGCCGCGCCCTGCGGCCCACCGGCGAGGGCGAGGCCTTTCTGGCGCGCAGCCGCGAGGCGCTGGCGTTGCTGGACCAGGCGCTGGGCGAACTGCACGCACCGCTGACGCAGGTGCGTGGCAGTCTGCGCCTGGGCGTGTCGGTGGACCTGGGCACGCAGATCATCCGGCCGCTGCTGGACGAGTTCCTGCGCCTGCACCCGCAGCTGCAGCTGGAGCTCTCGGTGAGCGACCGGGTGAGCGACCTCGCGCGCGAGCCGATCGATGCCGCGGTGCGCTATGGCGAGCCCACGCAGCCCGGGCAGATCGTGCGCAACCTGCTGGACAACCACGCGATCCTGGTCGCCTCGCCCGCCTACCTGCGCCGCGCGGGCCTGCCGCGCAGCGTGGAGGACCTGGCCGCGCACGAAGGCATCGGCCTGCGCATCGCCAGCCGGCCGGGGGTGCAGTGGCGGCTGTTCGAGCGCGGCCAGCCGGTGGCGGTGCGCCTGCGCCAGCGGCGCAGCGCGGACAACGGCCTCGTGGCCCGCCAGTGGGCGCTGGATGGACATGGCATCGCGCTGAAGGCACGCCTGGACGTGGCCGCCGACCTGGCCGCCGGTCGGCTGCAGCAGGTGCTGCCGGGGGTGCAATCGGCGCCCTACCCGCTGGTGCTGGTGCTCGCGCGTGGCACGCACCTGAGCGCGCGCATGCGGCTGCTGGGCGATTTCCTGCAGGCCAGGCTGCGTGCGCTGGGCACGGCCCCCACCTGACGCGCGGGGGCGCGGCACTTGCTGACACGGCGCTGTCAGCAGCAGCGGCGCAGCATGCGCAGCCTGGCCATCGCGCAGTGCGGTGGCCGCCCCAGGAACCCACCGGAGAGTCCCCATGAAGTTTGGCTACACCATCGTCTACGTGCGCGACGTCGCGGCATCGCTCGCCTTCTTCGAGAAGGCCTTCGGCCTGCAACGCCAGTTCCTGTCCGAAGGCGCGGAGTTCGGCGCGCTGGCCACCGGCGAGACCACGCTGGCCTTCTGCCACCACGACACGGCGCGCGACAGCGTGGGCACCGAGTACGTGGTGGCCGAGGAATCGGCCCGCCCGCTGGGCATGGAGATCGGCCTGGTGACGGACGACGTGGCCGCGGCCTGCACACGCGCGGTGGACGCCGGCGCCGTGCTGCTCAGCCCGCCCGCGGCCAAGCCCTGGGGCCAGACCGTGGCCTATGTGCGCGCGCCGGACGGCACGCTGGTGGAGCTGTGCACGGCGATGGCCTGACGCGGCCTGCCCGCACCCCCGGAGGCCGACCATGGCAACACCGATCCTGAACCTGGCAGACATCGCGCTCGAACCGCGGCCCCCCGAATACCGGCCCACCGGCGCCGCGGCCGAACGCTTCGATGCGCGGCTGGCCCGGCTGACGCCGCGCCTGGGCCTCACCCAGCTGGGCTGCAGCCTGGTGGCGGTGCCACCGCGCATGCGCGCCTTCCCGTTCCACAGCCACCGCCGCGACGACGAGCTGTTCATCGTGCTCGAAGGCGAAGGCCAGCTGCGCCTGGGCGAAGCGGTGCATCCGGTGCGCGCGGGCGACGTGATCGGCTGCCCCGCCGGCGGCCCGGAGACGGCGCACCAGCTCGTCAACACCGGCACGCGCGAGCTGCGCTACCTGGCCATCAGCTCGCAGGCGCCGGTGGAGGTGTGCCACTACCCGGACTCGGGCAAGCTCGGCGTGTTTGCCGAGCTGCCCACTGGCGCGTTCCGCTACCTCGCGCGCGAGAATGAACCGGTGGACTACTGGGACGGCGAATAACGCATGCGGCGGGCGGATCGGCTCTTTCAACTGGTGCAGCTGATCCGTGGCCGGCGCTTGTCCACCGCCGCCTACCTGGCCGAGCGGCTGCAGGTCTCGCTGCGCACGGTGTACCGCGACGTGGCCGACCTGTCGGCCCAGGGCGTGCCGATCGAGGGCGAGGCCGGTGTCGGCTACCGCATGCGGGCCGGCTTCGACCTGCCGCCGCTGATGTTCACCACCGACGAAGCCCGGGCCCTGGTGGCCGCGGTGCGGCTGGCGCAACCGCGGCTGGATGCGGCGCTGGCCGCGCAGGCCGAGGGCGCGCTGTCCAAGATCCTCTCGGTGCTGCCGCCGGCCACGCGCGCCGCGGCCGAGAGCCTGGCGCTGTACGCCCCCACCGGCGTGATCGACGAAGCCACCCGCGCGCGGCTGGCCGTCGTGCGCCGCGCCAGCGAAAGCCGCCACAAACTGCACCTGCACTACCGCGACCTGAAGGAGGCCGACAGCGAGCGCACCGTGCACCCGCTGGGCTGCTTCTTCTGGGGCCAGGTGTGGACCCTGGCCGCCTGGTGCGAGGCACGCCAGGGCTTTCGCAGCTTCCGGCTCGACCGCATCCAGCAGCTCGAGGTGCTGGATGAGCGCTTCCGCGACGAGCCGGGGCAGACCCTGGCCGACCTGTTCCGCCACTACGACGAGGATGGCCGCTGATTTTGCGCGTCAGGGCTCGGCCTTCAGGTGCGTGGCCAGGAAGCGCTCCATGCGGGTGTAGAAGTCGTAGCGGTTCTCGGGCTTGGCCCAGCCGTGGCCTTCGTCGGCATAGCCGATCCATTCCACCCGGTCGTTGGTCTTGCGCAGTGCGTCGCGCAGCCGGGCGCCGTGTTCGACCGGCACGCGCCGGTCGATGCCGCCGTGGGCCAGCAGCAGCGGGCGGGTGATGCGCGCGGCCTGGTGCAGTGGCGAGGTGGCCTCGAACTGCGCCGCGTCCTTCACCGGGTCGCCCACCAGCAGCGGCATGCCATAGGCCTTCCATTCTTCGTTGAAATCGCTCCAGCGCAGGTCGAACATCAGCTGGATGTCCGTCACGGCGGCCCACGCCACGCCGCAGCGGTAGAGCGCCGGGTCGCGCACCAGGCCCATCAGCGTGGCGTAGCCGCCGTAGCTGCCGCCGGCGATGCAGATGCGCTGCGGATCGGCCAGCTTCTGCGCCGCGGCCCAGCGCGTGGCGTCGGCGATGTCGTCCTGCATCTTCAGGCCCCATTGTTTCCACCCGGCCTCGAACCAGCGCTGGCCGTAGCCGGTGCTGCCGCGGAACTCCGGCGCCACGACCAGGTAGCCGCGCGAGGCGAGGAACTGCGCCTCGGGCTCCCAGCCCCAGCGGTGGCCCCGTACCCAGGGCCCACCGTGCACCAGCACCACGGCGGGCCAGGGCCCCTTGCCCTGCGGCCGGGTGACGTAGGCGGGAATCGACTGGCCATCACGGGCCGGGATGCGCACGAAGTCCTGCTCGGCCATCTGCCGCGCCTCGATGCCCGGCGCCACCGGGCCGAGCGTCATCTGCGCCAGCGATTCGCGGTCGAGCAGGTGGTAGACCACGGGCTGCCGGTCGGAGAAGCTGGTCAGCAGCATCCAGCGGCCGCAGTGGCATTCGGGCAGATCGAGCCGGTTCACGCGGCCGGGGTACAGCTTGTCCACCCTGGCCTGCAGCGCCTTCATGTCCGGGTCGAGCCAGGCGGTGCCGGCGGCGTCGCTGACATAGTGCACACCGAGCAGGCGGCGCTTGGGGAAATCGAAGACCAGCGAGCCCTCGAAGTCGAACCCGGCAATGCTCAGCAGCGGTTCGGCCGGCAGTGCCCCGGTGGCGGGATCGACCGCATACAGCGCCATGCTGCCCTCGGCACCGCCGCCGAGGGCGCCGACGTAGGCACGGCCGTCCGGCCCGATGCCGAACGGCGCATAGTCGCCAACGGCGCTGAGCTGAAAGGCGCTGCCCTGCTGCACCAGTTGCCAGGGGCTGTCGCCCTCGGTGCGCCGGTACACGCTTCTGCGGCCCTGGTGCAGGGTGGCCAAGAGGCGCGCCACGCCGCGCTCGTCGGCCAGCCAATGCAGGCTGCGCTCCGGGTAGCCGGACTCCGTGGTCGCGGCACGGCGCGTGCGCGTGTTCAGCCGCAGCGGCACCGTGCCGAGCAAGTCCCGCCCCCCGGCGCCGAAGCTCGGGCGCAGCATCAGGATGTCGTCGCTGCCGTCGCGCAAGGTGCGCAGGAATCGATGGTCGATGTCCAGCAGCCGGTTCGACACGGGACTGCGTTCCCTGACCCGCACAAACTCCGAGGCCACCAGTTGCAGTTCGTGGCTGCCATCGGCATCGATCGCGAACAGCGTGGGCACGTAGCGGTCTGCCAGGGCGTTCTGGCTGTCGGCCACGGTGTAGATCATCCGGTCGTTGTTCACCCACCGGACGTTGACGACGTCGCCGTTGTCGTAGTGGATCAGCGGCTTCACGGCAAACGGCGGCTCCAGCGTCATCACGCTGAGCTGCATGCGGCCCTTCGGGTTGGGCGCCAGCAGGGCCAGCCGGCGCCCGTCGGGCGAGAACACCGGCCTGCCCAGGCGCATCGGCGCGAAGAAGCGCTCCACCGGCGGCGGCGCAACCCCTGAATCGGCCGCCTGGGCCGCCAGCGTCGCCAGTGCAAGGCAAGCCACCCGCAGCAGGCGGCCGAACACCCGAATCGGCATGCTTCCTCCCGTTGGCGCGGTCCGTGTGCCGCGTCCGGGGCGGGAGCTTAGCGCGGGGCGGGGGCCGCCTTCTTCGGCGCGCGGTAGTTCCACCACGGCAGCGCCTTGGTCAGCGCCAGCACCTCGCCGCTGTGCGAGGCCTCGTAGCCGGGCAGCGTGGCCAAGGCCTGGGCCCAGGCCGGGCTGGCCAGGGCCTGGCGCAGCTTCAGCACCGCGGGGTGTTCGAGTGCATCTTTCAGGCAGACGAGGAAATAGTCCTCGGCGATCAGCGGGATGAAGTCCAGGCCGAACTGGGCCGCCGCCGATTCGATGCCCGGGCCCACGTCGGCCAGCCCGCTGGCGATGGCGGCGGCCACGGCGACATGGCTGTCCTCGGGCGGCGCGTCATAACCTTGGATGGACGCGGCATCGATGCCCTGGCCGGCCAGCAGGTGGTCCATCAACAGGCGCGTGCCGGAGCCGCTTTGCCGGTTGACGAAGCGGGCCGCGCTGCCGGGCAGGTCCGGCAGACCGCGGATGCGCAGCGGGTTGCGGGCCTGCACCATCAGCCCCTGCGTGCGGCGCACGCAGCCGATGAGCTTGTGCTGCCCCGGCTTGAGCAGCGGCTTCATCACCTTGGCGAACACCGGCGCACCGCCACGCGCGGCGGCCAGGTTGCCACCCTCGTGCAGGCTGCGCAGCGGCGGAACGTGAAAGCCCGCCACCAGGCAGCGGCCGGCATCCAGGGCCCGCAATGCATCCACGCTGCCGGCAAAGCGCAGGTCGATGTGCAGGCCGTGCTGCTGGCTGGCGATGTCGCGCAGCCTCGGCAGTGCGAGGTCGTGGCTGGCGAACACGGTGAGCACGTGCTGGCTGCCGTCCAGCGCCTCGGCCAGCACGCGTTCGAGCTCCACGCGCAGCGCCTCGATGTGCGGCGTGAGCCGGGTGCGGGCGCGCGTCTCGGCCCACAGCAGGCGCTCGGCAAAGGGCGTCAGCCGCGCGGGCTGGCCCTGGGCCCAGGTGACCAGCGGCTCGCCCATCACCTCTTCCCAGTGCTTCAGCGAACCCCAGATGTGCCGGTACGAGGCACCCAGCGCCTTGGCCGCATGCTGGATCGAGCCGTGTTCGTGCACCGCGCTGAGCAGGTCGAACAGCGGGTTGAGCAGCGCAGCGCCGCGCTGGCCCTCGGCCTCGAAGGTGTACTGGAGATGAACGCCCCGGGCCTTCATGGCGCGTGCCGGCGGCTCAGCCGCCGAACAGCCGCTTGAACCAGGCCACGAGGCGGGCGAACAGGCCTTGCGGTGCCGCGGCCACCTCGGTCGGTGCAGGGGCCACGCCGTACTTCTCCGCCAGCTTGGCGTTGAAGCTCTCGAAGAACTCGGTGGCCATCTTCTGCGCGGCCATGTCCACCAGGCGCGAGCCCACCTGCGCGATCTTGCCGCCCACGCTGGCGTGCGCGGTGTAGTGCAGCACGGTGCTGTGGGCGCCGGCGGCTTCGAGCCGGATGTCGGCGTGGCCCTTGCCGTGGCCGGCGGCGCCGCCCTGGCCTTCGAAGCGCAGGGTGTACGAGTTCGGCGGCTGCAGGTTCTCCAGCTTCAGCTTGCCCTTGAACTTGGCCTTCACCGGGCCGATGGCGGCGAGCACCAGCACCTCGTACTGGTTGTCGCCGGCGGGCGTGATGCCTTCGCAGCCGGGGATGGCCGACTGCAGCAGCGCGATGTCGTTCAGGGCTTCCCAGGCCTGCAGCTGGCCGACGGGCAGGGTCTGTTGTTCAGTGAGTTGCATGGCGCGATTGTCGTGAAGGATGAATGTCCCTGCCGGGCCGCTCGGGCTGGGCGAGCACGGCCACCAGTTCGGCCAGGCTTTGCAGGTTGTGCGCGGGCAGGAAGCGGTCCACGTGCGGCAGCATGGCCTTGATGCCGCCGGCGCGCGGCTCGAAGCGCTCGAAGCGCAGCAACGGGTTCAGCCAGATCAGGCGGCGGCAGCTCTTGTGCAGGCGCTCCATCTCGAAGCCGAGTTGGCGTGTGTCGCCATGCTCCAGGCCATCGCTGATCAGCAGCACGGTGGCGCGGCCGCTGAGCACGCGGCGCGCCCAGCGCTGGTTGAATTCATGCAGGCTGGTGGTGATGCGGGTGCCGCCGGACCAATCCTGCACCGCGCGCACCACCTGCGAGACGGCCAGGTCCGGGTCGCGGCTTTTCAGCAGCCGTGTGGTGCGGGTGAGCCGGGTGCCGAACACAAAGCTTTCCACGCGCGCTTCGGCATGGCCCAGCGCATGCGCAAAGTGCAGCAGCATGCGCGAATAACGGCTCATCGAACCGGAGATGTCGGCCAGCAGCACCAGTGGCGCGGGCCGGTGGCGCGGCCGGCGCCAGCGCATGTCCCACAGCTCGCCGCCGTGGCGCGCCATGGCCTGCAGGCTGGCGCGCCAGTCGGCCCGGCCGGGGTGGGCAGCAGGTTGGCTGCGGCGCGTGGGCAGTTGCTCGAACACCATCTCCATCTGCGCCAGCAGGCGGCGCGCGTCGCGCCATTCGTCGGCCGTCATGGTGTCGAAGTCGGCCTTGCGCAGCACTTCGCGGTCGTTCCAGCTCAGCTGGGCGTCGATCTCGATGGGCTGCTCGGCATCGGCCGGCGGCGGCGGGTTGGGCTGGTGCGGGAACAGCGCTTCGCCGAGGCGGCGGTTCTCGGGTTGCTGCGGCTTGGCCGCGTCCTTCAGGTCCACCTTGGGCAGCAGCAGCGCGCGCATGCGGCCCAGCAGGTCGGGGTCGCGCCAGAACAGCACGAAGGCCTGGTCGAACAGTTCGCGGTGCTCCACCCGGTCGACGAAGCAGGTGGCCAGCACGGCGTGAAAGTCGCGCTTGCGCTCCAGGCCGGTGATCTGCAGGGCCTGCAATGCGAGCTGCACGCGGTCAGTGCCCACCGGCAGGCCGGCGGCGCGCAGCACGCGGGCGAAGTGCATCACGTTCTCCGCGAGGTGGCCGGGGTGGGGG